>NZ_JBFBLH010000003.1:0-626310 GCF_040702585.1 Rhodococcus sp. NPDC079359 | reverse complement strand
CGACTACGAAAACGAGTACCGTCATCAATGCTCGACCGCCACCTCCGACCGCGAAGTGGCTTGAACCAGGTCTCCATCAGATCCAGGACGGTTCAATATCAAGGAAGAACAATGTCGACAATGACTCTTCAATGACTTGCTGGTCGATCTCCGGTACTGCCCACCACAGCGCGGTTGATCAACCGTGATGCCTTGCTTGAACCGTCGTCTGGGATACAACAGAGTGACTCGGGGCCCCGCCGTCAACTCACGTTGACCGTGCGGTAACTGGACATCCTCAAACGGAACTTGTGTGCCCGAAGTCTGGTGCTAGCAGCGAGCCTTATTTCCTGCCTTGATTCGAGGCTTAGCTGGGCGGCTGCTTACGCGGGTGAGATCCGTAATAGAAACGACCTTGCCTGGGATTTAGCCCGCGACCCGAGATCGTGTATTCGAGGGGCGGCCCCTTGTCGATGGTAGTGTTCCATCCTCCCACCGATGCGACGGCTGGATGAAAAATCATGCCCGGCAGTAATGCGAATGGGGTGTACACGCGGGGATGGTCCGCCCATTGGTCGGGATCGTCGCCGGCTCCCGCCGGCATCGGTATCTGTATGGACGTGTCAGCCTGATTGAAAGTGACTTCGATTCTGCGCTCGGTGGGCTGCAGCGTGACCGCGAGTACGTCTTCACCGACGACGTCAGACATCTGGCCTGTAGTGCGAACCGCATCCGTCATCAAGGATTGGAACTTGTGCGCCGAGGTGGACCCGTGTCTTTTCAGTGCCTGGCGGAGCATTCCGTGAACGAGTGGATTGTAGGAGCCGACGGCGTTCACATGAAAGGTTTGACTGGGCACGTGTCGTTTGGCTAGTTCGGTGTGTGTTGTTCCTGACTCGCAGTGCACTGTTTCGAACATGACCTGGCGGAGGCGGGGTGTGGCGTGTTGAAGGCCTGCACCGAGGATGGTGGTTGGATAGCGCCGAACGTGTGAGGGGAGCCGAGTATAGGCGTTTTCGATCGCTGCTGAGAGCCGGCTAGTGATTGACCGGTAGTGCATTTTGTCTGCAGGGAGTCCCCAAGCGGAAATTCCGCTTCCAGCAAGATTCTTCTGGCCTGATATTGCTTCGGCGATGAATTGGTCTGTTTGATCGGCCCAGGGATTTCGGACACTGGACCCGCTTAGGATAGGGATCTACTGAAATGAGTCCGACCAGCATGAGCAGATCACGGCGATCTTTCTCGGCAGAGTTCAAGGACGAACTGTGCCGCGAAGTGATCGACTCGTCCAAACCCATCAGTGAAGTCGCCAAGGCCTACGGGGTGGGCGACGACAGTCTGCGGCGGTGGCTGAGCAAGTATCGTGAGACTCACGGCGGCGGCCCCGAGAGCGAACTGACGCTGACCGAGCGTGCGCGTCTGGCGCAGCTCGAACGCGAGAACCGGGAACTGCGTGCCGAGGCAGCCTTCCTGAAAAAAGCAGCATCGTACTTCGCGCGGGAGCCACGATAGTGGCGAAGTACGAGTTCATCGATTCCTATGTCGCGGACGACTCCGCGGCAACACCGATCACCGACCGATGCCGCTGGCTCGAGGTCTCGACCTCAGGATTCTACAACTGGCGCAGCCGACCGCAGTCCGCCACCTCGATCCGCAGAGATGTTCTTGCAGAACAGATCCGAGTGTTCTTCGGTGTATCGCACGGAACGTACGGGTATCGCCGCATCCATGCAGATCTCGCTGATGCCGGCATCGAATGTTCCCCAGAACTGGTTCGGTCGATCATGCGCGAGCACGACCTGATTCCCTGCCAGCCGCGTCCGTTCCGCACCACCACCGATTCGGACCCCAACAGCGACCCGGTCGTGCCGGATCTGTTGCAGCGGGACTTCACCGCGGACCGGCCGGGGATCAAGTTCGTCGGCGACATCACCTACATCCACACCTGGCAGGGGTTCGTCTACCTCGCGACGGTCATCGACTGCTTCTCTCGCAAAGTGGTGGGCTGGTCGATCGCCGATCACATGCGCACCGAGCTCGTCGCGGCTGCGTTGACGAACGCCGCGACAACGACCCTCATCGAGCCGGGAGCGATCTTTCACTCCGACCGCGGCAGTGTCTACACCTCACGCGCCTACCGTGCTCTGGTGAGCTCACTGGGCATGCAGTCCTCGATGGGACGGACCGGGGTGTGCTGGGACAACAGCATGGCCGAAAGTTTCTTCGCGGCGCTGAAGAACGAGTGTGTCTATCGAACGATCTATTCCACCAAAGCCAAAGCGCGAGAGGACATCATCAGGTACATCGAAGGCTTCTACAACCCGCGTCGTCGACATTCAGCGCTCGGGTACCGAATCCCGAACGACGTCCACTACAGTTACCAGCAGGCCGCGATCGCGGCCTGAAAATAGTCATCTCCATTGTCCGAAATCCTCGCGGCAGATCAGTTGGTATGCCGTCCAAGTAGGCGAGGCCGGTGTAGCCGATAACAAGCCAGCAGTCACTAGCGACGACGATTACCGTCTTGTTGCTGGCAATGTCCCACGCTTGGCTTCGGTTCTTGACCCGGCTCGGCACGGTGATCAGTCGGTCGCTTGTGTGAAACACGTGGTGGCCGACCGTCGCAGCCAGGATGAGGGTCACTGTGCAGATACTAGTCTGGCCCCGAGATTACCGTTCTCTCGTTTCGTAACATAAAGAATTACGTTCGCGAGGTTGAGCGATTCAGGCCGCCGCGTCGAGGGGTCGATCTAGACAATAGGTCAGCTAACGTGGGGCGGCCGTATCCTGACGTTGTGTTAACTGCAGTTTTCGTACGGGCGGGGTCGAGAACCACGGCGTCCAAACGCTCACGGCGTAAGCCCCTTCGCCTTTCCATCCATAGTTACCGACCGATAACGAACCGCGCCCCACCCGGAATCTTCAATCCCACTGCATCCGCGACCCGCACAGTAGATCCCGCCGCCAACTCCACTTTCAACACCGTCGAGCCCACCGTCACGTCGGCGATGCTGCGAAATCCGGTTGG
This sequence comes from Rhodococcus sp. NPDC079359, assembly GCF_040702585.1. NCBI lineage: Bacteria > Bacillati > Actinomycetota > Actinomycetes > Mycobacteriales > Nocardiaceae > Rhodococcus > Rhodococcus sp. NPDC079359. Next base: position 623,303 of record NZ_JBFBLH010000003.1, on the reverse strand, counting down.
CCTTAGACCCGAAACAACCCCACGAATCCCGTTGTCATTCAGCGCAATCAGCTCATGTCGCAACAGCAGCACGGCAGGCCCGGCCGGCAGATAAACTCCGTCGACCTCCAGCTCCCCGAGCTCGGAGCTATGCACCCCAACCCCATCCCACTGCCCCTCGATTTCGTTCATCCCGCCCATCAGTCGCGAGACTGCCAACGTGCTCGGGCGCGTGTAGGCCGTTGCGATATCGGAGTGATGCTCCAATCGGCCGTCGATGAGCACCGCCACCGAATCGGCCAGCACCGCCGCTTCCTGCTGATCGTGGGTGACGAGTAGCAGGGTCTGATCCAGCGTCGAACGCAATTCGCGCACCAGATCGTGCATCTCGGTACGCAACACCGGGTCCAGCGCACTGAATGGTTCGTCCAACAACAACACTCGCGGCGACCCGGCGAGTGAACGCGCCAACGCCACCCGCTGCGCTTGCCCGCCCGACACCTCGGAGACCGCCCGTCCCCCGATGTCACCCAGATGCACCAGGTCGAGGTACTCCCGGGCACGTTCGCGCGAACGCTTGCGACTCTCCCCGGCAGCTCGGTAGGCGAAGCCGATGTTGTCGAGTACCGACATGTGCGGGAACAACATCGGACGCTGAAACACCATTCCGACGCCGCGCTTCTCGGCCGCTGTATCGGTCACCTCGTGGCCGTCGATGTGCACGGTGCCGGCAGTGGGCGAATCCAGTCCCGCGATGAGCCGCAGCGCCGTGCTCTTTCCCGAACCCGACGGCCCGAGAATCGCCGTACACGACCCCGGCGGCACGGTGAGATCCAACGAATCCAGTGCCGCAACCGATTGACCGGTATGGACTTTGGTGAGTCCGTGTACGGACAGTTCGACGCTCATCGTGCACTCCTACGACGCAGCCGGGCCAGCATGAGCACCAGCAACAGCGGCGGCACCACGGCGGCGACCGACAGCGCAGCCACCACCGAATCGTTACCGGTTCCCGCAGCGAACGAGGCGACGAGAATGGGCACGGTGACCAGTCTGCCTCCACCGATCAACAAGGTGATCACGTAGTCGCTCCACGCCACGAGGAACGCGAGCAACGCCGCCCCCGCCAACGCCGGAGCCAGCAGGGGAATGCGAATTCGCCGCAGCACCATGGCACTCGACGCACCGAGAGTGCGTGCCTCCTCCTCGTAGCCGATGTCGTACGCGCCGAACGCCACTCGCATCAGATACGTCGTGTACGGAATGGCCGCAACGGTCAGCAACGCGATCACCGCCACCGTGCTCGGAATGCGTGAGCGCAGCACCAGAACATCGAGTCCCAATGCCACGGCGAACGGGGGAAGGGCAAGCGGCGCGAAGAGGATCCCGGCCACGAAAGCGGGGAAGCGGACAGTACCGTTCACCAGGGCGCGAGCGGCCAACGCGCCCAATGGCGTTGCGATGGCGGCGACGACGAGAGCGAGAAGGGTCGATCGCACGAACGCATCGACGCCACCAGTGTCGAGAGCACTCCTAACGCCGTCGAATCCCCATTCCTGGGGAACCGAACCGGGAAACGACCAGCGATTGCTGATGGCCCACAAGACAACCGGAATCAGCGGCAGCAGGAACCACAGGACCAGAGCGGACCTGCCGACGGCGGGAAGAACCCTTTTCATCTCCACGCTGCCGATCTGCGCAGATAGTGCAGGGCCACGGCGGCCACGACCACCGTCAGCGCGGTAGCGATCGTCGCGGCAGCTGCTGCCTGCGGACGCGTCTGAAGATCGATCGAGGTGAACAGGCGAATTGCCATCACCGACAACGGCTCCGGATACGGTCGACCCAGAATGCGGGCCACCTCGTAGGAGCCGACGGTATAGGCGAACGCGATGGCCGCCGACGCGATCAGCGCGGGACGAGCCAACGGCAGAGTGACCAACCGGAGCCGAGCCCACCGGCCGGCACCCAAGGTCGCCGCCGTCTCTTCGAATGCGGCGACTCGGGTGGCGAGCGTTCCGGCCACGACGACGGCTACGAAAGCCGATTCCTTCCAGGCATATTCGGCGACGACAGCGATCCACCACCGCCCGCCGACCAACTCCGGCCAACCGCCGTCGGTGAGTCCGAGAATGCGGGGCAGCATGCCCGAATCCGCCAGCAACAGGGCCATCGCGGCCGCCCCGATCAAGTGCGGCACCGTGACGGCCAATCCGGCGGCGACCAACGCGGCGCGTCCACCCGACAACGCCGTCAGCGCCGCGGCAAGCCCGATCACCGTGGCCAACGCCGTCGACACGACGGCAATCGACAGCGTCAGCACCACCGAGCGCCACAGGTCATCGCCCAGAGCGGAGTATGCGTCGACCGATAGTTCGGGGGTTCCGACCAACGGCATCAGACCCAGGCTCTGCAGCACCACGGTTCCGAGACCGCCGCCGACGACCAGAACTACCAGCACTACGGCAGGCAAGACCGCCGCCGTGCCGCGAAAGCTCTTCGTGGACGCGCTCACTGACCGGCGAGCACGCTTCGACGCCAACCCTCGTCGACCGGCGAGACCCAATCGGCCGAGAGTTCGGGATGCGCGTTTTCCGACAGCTCCTCGTAGGAGGGCAGAACAGTCGAGCTCGGCAACGCCTCGAACCGGGCTCGGGCGTCATCGGGCAATCGGTCGATATCGAGCACGGTGAACTGCCCCCACACGTCCGGCGTCGCCTTTTCGAGTTGTTGCTCGGGCGACAAAGCAAGATTGGCAACCACCTGAGCCGCGGCCGACTTCCCCGACGTCGACGGAATGGCAAGGAAACTCGCATTCCCGACGGTTCCCTCGTCGAGAGTCAGGACGCGGGTCTCCGGTGGGAAGGTGCCGTCGGCGACGAGCTTCGGGAGGGTTGCGGGGCCGTACGTCATCGTCATGTCGACCTGGCCACCGGCGTAGAGGGCGTCGAGCTCGGAGGAGGACTGCGGGTACGTCGTTCCCTCGCGCCACAGCGACGGGGCGAGCTCGTTCAATTGATCGAACAACGCCGGGGCCAAGCGGTCGTAGGAGTCCTGATCGAACTGAGCGGGAACCTCGTCGACCCCGCCGGAGGCATTGATCAACGCCTCACGCACGAACACCGAGCCGGTGAAGTCCGGGGGAGCGGGGTAGGTGAAGCGACCCGGGTTCGCGCGAGCCCAGTCGAGCACGCCGTCGAATGTCGTCGGCGGATCGGGGATGGCTGCCGCGTTGTAGACGAGGGTGAATTGAGCTTTGTGCCAGGGTGATTCGCAGTTCTCGACCGGAGTGCCGAAGTCGTCGAGCAACAGCTGATCCTCGGGATCGGTCAGTTCCATGTTCGGCAGATTCTGCGGCCAGCCGCACAGCCATGCGCCGGCCTGCTTACCGGTGCCGAAGTTCGCGCCGTTGACCCACACCAGATCCACTTCGCCGTCGGTGACCCCGGCCTGTCGCTCGGACAGGATGCGGTTCACGGCGTCGGTGGTCGATTCCACCGGCACGCGCCGCAGCGTGACACCTTCCGCGGCCGCCGCGGGGGTGAGCACGTCGTCGACGTAGGCATTGCCCTGCTCGTCGCCGCCGTACATCCAGAGCGAGACGGTCTGCCCCTGCGCCTGCTGTTCGATCTCGCTCCACGACTGCGCCTCGGCAATCGGTGCTTCCGAATCCGGCGCAGCGCAGGAGGTCAGCAGCAGCCCTGCGCTCGCCGCAATCGTCACTGCGCACCGTACTGAACGAATCACCGTGGGCCCTCCAGATCAACCGAAGCAGCCATCGTCGACGCTGCCCTCACCACCGTAATCGGTCGAATGAGACAACCGCTGAACACGCGGGCACACGGGTCTTGTGCACAATGGATCCTGACCGCCGGACGAGAGGCACACACCGTGACGCAGGACCGCCCGACGCGTAGTCGCCGCGGCACCACCCTGAAATTGCTCGCGGCTGCCGTGGTCGTCATCGCTCTGGTGATCGTGCTCGGCACCGTCGACCTACCCGATCCGTCGTTAATCCGTGACCGAGTCGCATCGGCCGGGCCGTGGGGCATCGCGCTGTTCGTGGTGCTCTATGCCGTCCTGTCGGCCACTCCGTTCCCCGCCAGCACGTTGACCATCGCGTCGGGACTGCTGTTCGGATTGGCGGTGGGCGCAACCGTCGTGGTGTTCGCCGCCACGATCGGGGCGTATCTCGGGTACTGGGGAGCGCGGGCGCTGGGACGCGGCCAGGTGGCCCGCACCGAATGGGACAGGCTCCGCCGGCTCGACGCCATGCTCGGACGACGTGGATTGCTCTCGGTTCTACTCGTGCGTCTGGTGCCGCTGCCGTTCTCCTTGGTCAACTACGCGGCCGGAGTCAGCGCGGTGGGGCAACGTGACTACGTGGTGGGCACGATGGTCGGCATCGTGCCGGCGACTGTCGCCTACACCGCGCTCGGGGCCTACGGAACGTCTCCATTCTCGTGGCCGTTCGCCATCGCATTGCTCGCAGTACTGGCTATCGCGGCCGGTTCGGCGCTGTTGGCACGCCGCCTGGGTCTCACCGGCGCTGCCGAATGATCGACAGCTTTCTGCGTCGCCACCTCGAAAGCCCGCTCGATCGCTGTGCCCGGGCCCTCGACCGCCCCGCGATCACACCCGACCGCATCACCGCCGCTGGACTGGTGCTCGGCCTCGGCAGTGCACTGGCCGCGGGGCTGCAGTTCTGGTTGCTCGCCTTGGTGTTGTGGATCGTCTCCCGCATCGCCGACGGCCTGGACGGGCCACTTGCGCGTAGGCGTTCCAATACGGCTGGTGCGGGCGGATTCTTCGACATCACCGCCGACTTCGTGGTGTACGGCACCACGGTGGTGGGCGTCGCGGTCGGTGCCTCGGCCGGATACGACGCCCCCTGGTGGCCGTTCTTGCTGGTGCTGTTGGCGTACTACATCAACGGCACCGCGTTCCTGGCGTTCTCCTCGATCGCCGAGCGCACCGGTCGTACCATCGACGACGGTCGATCGCTGTCGTTCCTGGGCGGATTGGCCGAGGGTGCCGAAACCATTGCGGTGCACAGTCTCTGGCTACTGCTGCCCGGTATCTCGTGGCAGATCGCGGTGGTCTGGGCGGCGGTGGTCGCGGTGAGCTCCACCCAGCGAATCATCGCTGGGTATCGCGCGCTCTCCTGATCCACGTGCCGCGCACTTTCGCCAGTGCGGTCGTTGCTCGGGAAATCACCGGAGAACCCAACTGCGCCTTCACGTCTGCTATCGCCGCGTTCCACGGTCCGTCGTTGTACGTCGGATACGGATGGGTGGCTCCGGCTAGGTCACGGGTACGCAGCCCCTGCTCGATGGCGATGATCAGCTCGCCGATCGTCTCGCCCGCTCGCGGTCCCACCACACACGCCCCGACGATGCGACGCTTGGCATCGAGCACCAGCGTCGTCGATCCGTTCGTAGCTTTCTCGGTGACGGCGCGATCGACGTGGTGGTGGTCCAGAATTTGCAGCCGTAGTCCGCGACTGCGAGCGGTCCGCACATCGATTCCCGCCGAGGCGATCTCGGGATCGGTGAACGTCACCCGCGGAGTTCCCGTCGTACTCACTTTTCGGTTCAGACCGAGTGCCGCATTGCTCGCAGCCAGACTGCCGTGCACACCCGCAGTGTGCGTGAACTGAGGATGACCGGTGAGATCTCCGGCCGCCCAGATGCGAGGATTGGTGGTTCGCAGATGCTCGTCGACCTGCACGAATCCGTTGTCGTTCAGTTTCACACCGGCCGCGTCCAAGCCGAGCGACGCGGTTCTCGGAGTCCGTCCGGTGGCGATGAGCACTCGATCGAATGGGATCTCGACACCCGTATCGGTCACGGCCGAGCCGTCGGCGATGCGCACGACGGTGGTGCAGGTCAGCACGCGCACGCCCTCGTCGGTCAACGCCTGCGTCAGGATCGACGAGGCCTCAGGATGCTCGCGGGGAAGGATCGTGGCCGACCGTCCGACGAGGGTGACGTCCGATCCGAGACGCGAGAATGCCTGCGCCATTTCGCAACCCACCGTACCGGCACCGACTATGAGCAGTCGCTGCGGCAAGTCCTTCAGATCCCACAGGGTGTCACTGGTCAGATAGTCCACGTTGTCGATGCCGTCGATCGCCGGCACCGTGGGATGCGCGCCGGTGGTCACGATTGCCTGACCGAAATGCAGTATCCGCGTTCCGACTTTCACCGTGTTCGCACCCGTGAAAACGGCGTCGCCACTGATCACGTCCACCCCGGCTTCGGTGAGTGCCTCCGGCGAATCGATCGGCGCGATCTCGGCGATCGAGCCGTGTACGTGCTGCATAACGCGTGCGAAATCCACAATCGGTGGCTGGGTGACGATGCCGAAGCGGGACGCGGATCGAACCGTCTGTGCCGCCGAGGCCGCCGCGAGCAGTGCTTTGGACGGAACGCATCCGGTCCAGAGGCAATCGCCGCCGGTGCGTTCGCGCTCGATCAGCACGACGCGAACGCCGAAGCCAGCTGCGGTCTTCGCCGCCACGATGCCGGCGGTGCCGCCGCCCACCACGACCACGTCGGCACGGTTCTCGGGCACACTCGAAGACGAACGACGGATTCCCATACTTCCCACTACGCCCGCGCCCTGGAGAGACCCGACATGAGACGACCGACGAAATACACGATGTCGGCCCGCCTGTACGACGTGATCTCCTTCGAATGGCCGGTGTATCGAGCCGGTCGGGAGTCGGCGTTCGAGCTGCTGAATCTGCCTGCGGGAAGCCATGTTCTGGACCTCGGCTGCGGTACGGGTCTGAACTTCGCCGGTTTGCAGCGGATGATCGGACCGACCGGCTCGATCACCGGAGTCGACGCGAGCTCACAGATGCTCGAACAGGCCAGGCGGCGAGCCGACCGAGCCGGCTGGGACAACGTCACGCTGGTCGCCGCCGACGCCACGGCCCTCACCAGCGCGGATCTGGGCGAGGCTGAGTTCGATGCTGCGCTGAGTACGTATGCGCTCTCGCTGATGACGCCGTGGCAGGCGGCTCTCGACTCGATGATCGCGCACACTCGCGAGGGCGGTGCCGTGGCCGTCGTCGATATGCAGCGACCCGTCGGACGGGCGGCGGTGTGGACCCCGCTGGCGAAGCTTGCCTGCCGACTCGGAGGGTCAGACATCGAGGCACATCCGTGGACGACGATGACGCCACGGCTGCATGATCTGTCGACTCGCTCCGTTCGCGGCGGCCACATCCAGGTTCGCGTCGGGACTGTTGTATCTCGCCCAGCAGCGCCGAGTTCGTAACCGACGCTCGCCTGCGTGACGACCGGTGAGTTTTTGCTCGCGCCGAGGTCCACCTGATCATGACGACACAGACCGTTTCCGTTCGCGGTGCGACCCTGACCTACGACGTGATCGGCGAGCTCGAGCCCGGGGCCACGCCCTTGGTGCTCATCGGCTCACCGATGGATGCCAGTGGGTTCGGTACGTTGGCATCGCACTTCCGCGACCGGGTGGTCGTCACCTACGACCCGAGAAATGTCGGACGTAGTCGACGAGACGACGCGACCGCGGCGGTCACCGTCGGCGAACATGCCGACGACCTGCATGCAGTGCTCACCGCCGTCGGCCACGGTCCTGTCGATGTCTTCGCCTCCAGCGGGGGCGCGGTCAATGCGCTGGTTCTCGTCAGCAAGTACCCGTCCGACGTTCGGACGTTGGTGGCCCACGAACCGCCCGCCGGAGGCACTCTGCCGGACCACGAGAACATTGCGGCGGTGTGCGCACACATGGTGGCCACGTACGACGCTCACGGCCGAGGCCCGGCCATGGCCGAATTCATGTCGCTGCTGATGCACGTAGGCCCCATCGACGATGCGTTCTTCGCTCGCCCGGCACCGGACCCGGCGCAGTTCGGCCTTCCGACCGAGGACGACGGAACCCGCGACGATGCCCTGATGTCCAACATGCGCGGGGGAGGCGTCGATTTCGCGCCGGATGTCGATGCATTGCGCGCTGCTCCCACCGCGGTGGTGATCGGCGTAGGGGAAGAATCCGGCGGTCCCGAGGACGGTCACATCGCGGCTCGCGCAGCGTATTCGACTGCAGCGCTCCTCGGATCGGAGCCGATCGTCTTTCCCGGCGGCCACTCGGGCTTCCTCGGCGGCGAATTCGGCCAAACGGGAAAGCCGACCGAATTCGCCGAGACACTACGAAAAGTATTGATCTGAAAGAGATTCCGTCCTACAAAACCAGGAGCAATCATGGGCCTCATCACGTTGGAGCTGTTCGCCACCCTCGACCTCGTCGCACAATCACCCGGAAGCCCCGAGGAAGATCCCGAGAATTTCCCCTACGGTGGCTGGCAGGTTCCTCTGCTCGACGAGGTCTCCGGAGCGCAGGTCGACGCCGCATACGAGGGCACGGACGCGCTCCTGCTCGGGAGGCACACCTACGACATCTTCGCCGCGTACTGGCCGAACCAAAAAGGCTCGTTCGCAACGTTGTTCAACGCCATACCGAAATACGTGGCCTCGCGCGGCACACCCGATCTGCGGTGGGACGGTTCGACTCAACTCGGACCGGACCTGGTCGGCGCGGTGCGCGAAATCCGAGATCGACACGACCACATCAAGGTCGTCGGAAGCCTCGATCTGGTTCAGACTCTGTTGCGCGAGAAGCTCTTCGATCGACTCGATCTGTGGGTGCATCCCATCCTGCTCGGAGTGGGAAAGAGAGTCTTCGCCGACGGCACCGTGCCCAGTAACCTGACGTTGCTCGTGCCACCGGCTGTCGGTGACAAAGGCACTGTCTACCTGTGTTACGGCCTCGATGCCGGAACCCCGGAAGTCGGCAACATGGACGATGTTCTGGGCGAATAATTCTGCGGGTAACTCACTTCTTCTGGCGTCGGCTCCCACCGTGCCAGTCCTGCTGCACGCCCGCCTCGTCCTCCTGAACGCCCAGCGCCTTCAGCTGGGGGAGCTCACGCAGACTGCGCTTCATCTCGGCGAATCCGGGGAAGCGAGCGAGTCCGATCACGTTGTCCCACAGTGGCACTGCCTCTTCGTCGCTGGGTAGACGGCTGATCACCGGCCCGAAGAACGCGACGCCGTCCGGCGGCTCGAAGGCGATGATGGGGGTGCCGACGTCCTTGCCGGTCAGTGAGAGAGCATGATCGGTTTCGGCCTGGATCTCGTCGTCGAGGGACGAATCATCCAGTGCTGCAGTGTGACGGGTGGGCAGTCCGAGTTGTTCGAGGATCGGCCCGAGGAATTCTGCGGTGCCGCGATGGCCGTGGCTCGTAGCGTCGTCGGGCACGACCTCGGTGTCGAAGATGTGGGTGCCGAGGGCCTCGTACAGTGGCCCGATCGCGGCCGACCCGTGCTCACGACGAATATCGGCAGCAGCCCGCAACAGCCGCAGACCCGCGGTGTGCCCGGCCTCGTACTCGGGTGGAAAGTGCGCGTCGTAGTCGATGTGCGAGTTGAGCAGTCGCAGCGAGATGAACCGCCAGTCGACGGTGTAGTCGCGCTGGGCCTGGACCTTGCGAACCCATTTGCTGGTCATCCAGGCGAACGGGCACACCGGATCGAAATAGAACTCGATATCTGTCATCGGGGGGACTCTCCTTATGGGACGTAGGTATTCAGTGTTCACCCAGCAGTGCCGAGCGCTGTTCGGTGACGACGGCCCGGATGGCGTCGACCACCGCCGACACCTCCGGCCGTCGCAGTGTTTCGGTACGGGTGACGAGCCAGTAGGTCAGTTTCACGGCGATGGCGTCGGGCAGGACTCGTCGGAGGTCGGGGTGGCGGTCGGCCATGAAGCACGGCAACAGCCCGATGCCCGCGGATGCGCGGGTGGCCTCGACGTGGACGAAGACGTTGGTGGAGGTGACCGATTCGCGCATCGTCGGGGTGAAGTTGGGGGCCAGATCGAGATCGTCGACGTGCAGCATCGAATCGATGAAGTAGATGAACGGGTGTGCGGAGAGGTCGGCCGGCACCTGCGGAGTTCCGTGGTCCTCCAGATAGTCCTCGGATGCGTAGAGGCCGAGTAGATAGTCCCCGAGCCGGATGGCCTCGGCGCGATGCACTTGCGGTTGGCCGACGACGATCTCGATGTCCAGGCCCGATCGTTGCTGCGACGCGCGCCGGGTGACCGCCACGATTTCCACGGACACCCGCGGATGAGCGCGCTGCACCCGCGCCGCGGCCGGAGCCGCGATGTAGGCGCTGAATCCGTCGGTCGCCGAAATTCGTACGACGCCTTCCAACGCGCCGACATCGCTCGAGACGAGGGTGCGCAGCGCATCCTCGACGGCCTCCGCCGCGGCCAGTGCGCCGCGGCCAAGCTGTGTCAGTTCCCAGCCACCGGCACCACGGGTGAGAACCCGGCCGCCGAGCGTGTCCTCGAGTGCGGCGATGCGTCGGGAAATGGTCGTGTGGTTGATGCCCAGGTCGTCGGCGGCGGAGCTGTAGCGACCGGTACGACTGACAGCGAGCAGCACCAGCAGGTCGTCTGCACTGGGGATCTTCGCGCCACCGAGCGTCATGTGTGCAGTTTTGCAGATCCGACCTGCGTTCATGGCTCTTGCGCCCACAAACATCTGCACCAATACTCAGAGCAACCCGCAGTTGTGTGGTCCATCACATGCATGAACGTGACGTGCTGAGTAACACAGGAGAAAACATGAGCGTCGATCAGCCGCTGACAGAACGACCAGAACCGGATCCCGATGCCACGCCCACAGGCCTGAAGAAGGTCGTCGGGGCGTCGATGGCAGGCACCATCGTCGAGTGGTACGAGTTCTTCCTCTACGGCACCGCCGCAACGCTGGTGTTCAGCAAGATCTTCTTCGCTGCCGGAACCAGTGAGCTCGACGCGATCCTCGCGGCCTTCGTCACCTACGCCGTCGGGTTCGTCGCACGTCCGTTGGGCGGCATCGTCTTCGGCCACTACGGCGACAAGTACGGCCGAAAGAAGTTGCTGCAGTTCAGCCTCGTCCTCGTCGGCGGAGCCACGTTCCTCATGGGCTGCCTACCGACCTTCGAGGCCATCGGCTACTGGGCACCGGGACTGCTGGTGACCCTGCGATTCATCCAGGGCTTCGCCGTCGGCGGCGAATGGGGCGGCGCGGTTCTCCTCGTCGCAGAACACAGCCCGAACAAGTCCCGCGGATTCTGGGCCAGCTGGCCGCAGGCCGGCGTCCCCGCAGGCAACCTGCTCGCCACCGTCGCGCTGCTCGTCCTGACGACCACACTGTCCGACGAAGCCTTCCTCAGCTGGGGCTGGCGCGTCGCGTTCTGGCTCTCCGCCGTCATCGTCTTCGTCGGCTACTACATCCGCACCAAGGTCTCCGACGCCCCGATCTTCCTCGAGGCACACAAGCAGGCCGAGGTCATCAAGGCCGCGTCGTACGGCGTCTTCGAGGTCGTCAAGCGTTACCCGCGTGGCGTGTTCACCGCGATGGGACTGCGCTTCGGTGAAAACGTCATGTACTACCTCGTCGTCACCTTCTCCATCACGTACCTGTCGGTCGAGGTGGGTACCGACACCTCCACGATCCTGTGGTGGATGCTCATCGCCCACGCGATTCACTTCTGCACGATTCCGTTGGTGGGCAAGCTCGCCGACCGCGTCGGACGTCGCCCGGTCTACTTCGCCGGAGCCGTCACCGCAGCAACGTGGGGCTTCTTCGCCTTCCCGATGATGAACAGCGGCCACAACGTCGTCATCATGCTGGCCATCATCATCGGTCTGATGTTCCACGCCTTCATGTACGCCACGCAGCCGGCCATCATGGCCGAGATGTTCCCGACGCGGATGCGGTACTCCGGTGTGTCCCTCGGCTACCAGGTCACCTCGATCGTCGCCGGTTCGCTGGCCCCGATCATCGCGGTCAAGCTGCTCGACATCTACGGCTCGTCCGTCCCGATCGCGGTGTACCTGGCCGTGGCCTGCGCGATCACCGTCGTGGCCGTCGTCGTCGCTCGGGAGACCAAGGGACTGGCGCTGGAAAGCATCGACATCGCCGACGCCAAGAACCTGGCCACCGAGGCCGAGCTGGCGAAGGCCGGTCTGCTCGACAAGACTGCACAGCGATGACCGACCTGAACGGACGCTCCGCCCTCGTCACCGGGGGAGCGTCCGGCATCGGGGCCGCGTGTGCACGCGAGCTCGCCGGTCGCGGTGCCCGCGTCACCGTCGCCGATGTGAACGACGTTGCCGCAAAGGAATTGGCGTCGGAGATCGGTGGAGACGTCTGGTCGGTGGATCTGCTCGACACCACCGCGTTGGACGACCTTCGGTTGGACGTCGACATCCTCGTCAACAATGCGGGTATCCAGACCGTCGCACCGATCGTCGACTTCGACCCGGGCGCATTCCGCAGAATCCAGACGCTGATGGTCGAGGCACCGTTCCTTTTGGTCCGAGCTGCGTTGCCGCACATGTACTCTCGCGGTTTCGGTCGGGTGGTGAACCTGTCCTCGGTGCACGGACTGCGTGCCTCGGAATTCAAGGTCGCCTACGTCACCGCGAAACACGCACTCGAAGGACTGTCGAAAGTGACGGCTCTCGAAGGTGCCGCCCACGGTGTGACGAGCAACTGCGTCAACCCGGGATACGTCCGAACGCCGCTGGTGGAAACACAGATCGCAGACCAGGCCAAGGCACACGGCATCCCCGAGAACGAGGTACTCGAGAAAGTTCTGCTGACCGAGGCGGCCATCAAGCGACTCGTCGAACCGGCCGAAGTCGCCTCACTGGTGGGCTGGTTGACCTCCGAAAACGCCGGCATGGTGACCGGAGCGTCATACACCATGGACGGTGGTTGGTCGGCTCGATAGTTCGGCCCCGCCCCGCGTCAATGGACCACTGCATACGTCTGGCCGCGTCAATGTGACATCGACGCGGAGACGTGAACTGGGTGGATGGACCACTGCCTACGTCTGACCGGTGCAGTGGTCCATTGACGCGAACGGGGTGGGCGCGAACCAGAGCGGGCGGGTGAACAATCTCGCCTCGAACAGCAAGAAGCCCCCGTGACATGTCACGGGGGCTTCTCTGGCGGAGGATAGGGGATTTGAACCCCTGAGGGCGTTAACCCAACCCGCGTTCCAGGCGAGCGCCATAGGCCACTAGGCGAATCCTCCGTGGGGGAGCTTACCCGGTTACCCCCACCATCTCCCAAATCGGGAGGCGCGAAGGGTGGTGATGTGATGTCGGACGGGAGGCGGCTACACTTCCTAACGGATCCCGCGCGGCGCGCATCCTGTGAACTCCCCCAGGGCCGGAAGGCAGCAAGGGTCAATGGGCTCTGCCGGGTGCGCGGGGTCCCCTTTATTTCAGTGACATCGACACTGTCCGGGGAACCCGTCACCGAGAGGCCGCTCCGCATGCCAGCGCAAACCCAGTTGGGTCTGATGAACCATGAGGAGCTTGCCTCCGAGCACGAGCGGCAGAGCGCGAAGTACACGCAGCTCAAAGCCGAGAAGCTCACTCTCGATCTCACCCGCGGCAAGCCGTCGCCCGAGCAGCTCGATCTCGCTGCTGACCTGCTGACGCTTCCGGGTGCGGATTACAAGGACGGCAACGGCACCGACTGCCGCAACTACGGCGGCCTCGCGGGCCTGCCGGAACTGCGTGCCATCTTCGGTGAACTTCTCGGCATCCCGGTGAAGAACTTGCTCGCCGGCAACAACGCCAGCCTCGAGATCATGCAGGACCTGGTGGTCTGGGCGCTGCTGCACGGGCTGCCCGATTCCCCTCGCGCCTGGTCGGCCGAGCCGAACGTGCGCTTCCTCTGCCCTTCGCCCGGCTACGACCGGCACTTCGCGATCACCGAGAGCTTCGGCATCGAGATGATCCCGGTTCCGATGGGACCCGACGGCCCGGACGTGCACGAGATCGCCAACCTGGTGGCGTCGGATCCGCAGATCAAGGGCATGTGGGTGGTGCCGAACTACGCGAACCCCACCGGTGCCGTCTACTCGGAGGACGTCGTTCGCGCGCTGGCCACCATGCCTGCGGCCGCACCCGATTTCCGACTGTTCTGGGACAACGCCTACGCGGTGCATCCATTGACCGAGGAATTCGCGCCGTCGTACGACGTGTTGGGCATGGCCGCCGAGGCCGGGTTCCCCAACCGCCCGTTCGTGTTCGCGTCGACCTCGAAGATCACGTTCGCCGGTGCCGGGGTCAGCTTCCTCGGCAGTTCCGAGGAGAACCTCGCCTGGTACCAGAAGCATTTCGGCAAGAAGAGCATCGGCCCGGACAAGTTGAACCAGCTGCGGCACCTGCGCTTCTTCGGCGATGCCGCCGGTGTGCGGGCCCACATGGCCAAGCATCGCGAGATCCTGGCCCCCAAGTTCGCTCTGGTGCAGCAGATCCTCGAGGACCGGCTCGGTGCGTCGAAGATTGCATCCTGGACCGAGCCCAAGGGCGGCTACTTCATCAGCCTCGACGTGCTCGAGGGCACGGCCGCGCGGTCGATCGCGCTGGCCAAGGAAGCCGGAATCGCTCTGACGGCCGCCGGCTCGGCCTTCCCGTACGGAAAAGATCCGGAAGACAAGAACATTCGCCTCGCCCCGAGCTTCCCGTCACTCGGTGAGCTGGAGAAGTCGATGGACGGCGTCGCGACCTGCGTTCTGCTGGCCGCGACGGAGAAGCTGCTCGAAGGCTGACGCACGTGAGCGGAACTTCGTAGCAGGCTACGAGGTTCCGCTCACATGCGGCGAAGCCGCTCAGTGCCCGACGACTACCGCACCTTCGGGTGCCGACGGCAGTGGCCCACTCTTGAGCAGCGTTGCCGACAGCACCGCGCCGAGCAGGAAGATTCCCGACGCCCACCAGAACGTGGTGGTGTAGCTGGCGATCTCCGCGTTGGCCTGTAGCAGTGCCACATCGGTTGCCGTCGCCATGTTCGAGCTGACGTAGCTGGTCGCCGCATTGGCTGCCACGGTGCTCAGCAGCGCCGTGCCGATCGAGCCGCCCACCTGCTGCATCGTGTTCACCGTTGCCGATGCGACACCGGAATCGTCGGGGTCGACGCCCGAGATTGCGCCCTGCATGGCCGGGGCCATGGTGGCTCCGAGCCCGAGGCCCATGATGACCAGGCCGGGCAGGATGTGCGTGACGTAGCTGCTGTCGACGTCGATCTGCGTCAGCAGTGCCATGCCGATCGAGGCCACGACCAGGCCGGTCGTCATCAGGATGCGGGGTCCGAAGCGAGGCAGGATCAGCGCCGTGGACAGCGTCGCCGTGAGGATCAGCGACGCGATCATCGGCATGAAGGCGAACCCGGTGGTGATGGGCGTGTACTTCAACGTGTTCTGCAGGTAGTACGTCAGGAACAGGAACACCGCGAACATGCCTGCGCCGGTGACGAATACAGCGAGGAACGATCCCGCACGAGTGCGGTTCAGCACGATCCGCAACGGCAACAACGGATGCTCGACGCGCATCTGGATGGTCACGAACACTGCGAGCAGTACGACACCGGCGGCCAGGAATCCGAGGGTGACCGAGTTGCCCCAGCCGTCGGACTCGGCGTGAGCGAAGCCGTAGACGATGGAGAACAGTGCGGCCGAGACGGCGAGGGTGCCGGGGATGTCGAGCTTGGGGCGGACGTCCACCTTGTGCTTGGCCAGGAACAGGAACCCGCCGACGAAGGCGAGTGCGGCGAAGATCAGGTTGACGTACAGGCTCCAGCGCCAGTTGGCCCATTCGGTGAGCATGCCGCCCAGCAGCAGGCCGAGAGCGCCGCCGCCGCCGGCGATGGCACCGAAGATGCCGAATGCCTTGGCGCGTTCCTTGGTGTCGGTGAAGGTGGTGGCCAACAGGGACAGGGCCGCGGGGGCGAGCAGAGCGCCGAAGACACCCTGACCGGCGCGAGCCGCGACCAGCATGCCGAAGTTGACGGCCGCGCCGCCCACAGCCGACATCAGCGCGAAACCGACGAGCCCGATGAGGAAGGTGTTGCGTCGTCCGAAGAGGTCGCTCAGTCGTCCACCGAGCAGCAGCAGGCTGCCGAACGCGAGTGCGTACGAGGTGACGACCCAGGAGCGGTCGGCGTTGTCGAAGCCCAGGTCGAGCTGGGCGGCGGGGAGTGCGATGTTCACGATGGTCGCGTCGAGCACGACCATGAGCTGAGCCAGCCCGAGCGTCGCGAGAATCAGCCAACGATTCCGATGCGAACGTTCGTCGACCGGCGTGGTGTTCGACGTGGCGTCGCCCACGTTCTCCGATGAAAGGGCGGTCATAGTGTCCTCGGTTCGACTATGCGGAGGTGTACCCTCCGGTTGTAGAACAAGGTAGCAGCGAAGTGGAGGAATGTCCTCCGCTTATCGGGTGAAACGGACATCGAATGAGTGTGAGAGCGGACACAGCGGCATCGAAGCCACTTCGGGCTGATGCCGAACGCAATCGACGTCGCATCGTCGACGCGGCCCGCGAACTGTTCGCGTCACACGGCATCGACATCACGCTCGACGACGTCGCGGCGCACGCCAAGGTGGGCGTCGGCACCGTCTATCGGCGGTTCTCGTGCAAGGAAGAACTGATCGACGGCGTGTTCGAGCAGCGTCTCGAAGACATGCTCGCGACCGCCGAACGGGCGCTCGAAGCCGAGGATCCGTGGGACGGGTTGGTGCAGTTCCTCGGCGATGTGTGCGCGGGAATGGCACTCGATCGCGGTCTCGGAGACGTCGTACTCGGGTCCGATCAGGGCTGCCGAGGGATCGCTCAGGTTCGCTCGCGCATCGATCCGTTCTTCGAGAAGATCGTCGAACGAGCACTGGCATCCGGTCAGCTTCGGCCCGACGTCGCCGTCAACGACTTCTATCCGGTGCTCGGCATGATCGGCGCGAGCGTCGAATTCTCCAGCACCGTCGACGCGTCGAACTGGCGACGCTATTTCACCGTGTTGCTCGACGGTCTGCGCGGCGACGGCGTTCCAAGGTCGACGCTGCCGGGGCGGCCCTTCACCAGCGACGAGGTCGATGCGGCCAAGACGGCGATGCATCGTCGTCGACGCTGATCGTGAGGACACCGAACTAGCCCTATGCGTTGTGTGACGCATCACGTAAGGTGCGTCACGATAAGTGCTACACGGGGTAGCGCTCACTTGAAGTCAAGTGATCGACGTTGGGGGTTATCAGGTGCGTTGCAAGCGCGTGTTCGGGTCGGCTGTGGCGGTAGCAGCAGTATTCATGGGGGTGACGGCACCCGCGGTGTCAGCGGCACCCTCGACGGGATCGACCGTCGAATCCGATTTCTACATTCCACCGAGCCCGCTCCCCGCAGGCTCCCCGGGTGACGTGATCCGGTCCGAGCCCTCGCATCTCGCGCTGTCGGTTCCCGGGATCGGTGGCCCACTGCCCGGTGCGGCAACCCGAATCATGTACCGCAGCAACGATTCCAACGGCGAAGCCAATGCTGTCACGGGAACCTACATCGATCCCGCCGCGGAGTGGACCGGGCCCGGCCCGCGTCCGCTCGTCGTCCTCGCCCCGGGAACCCAGGGACAGGGCGATCAGTGCGCGCCGTCGAAGATGCTCAACAACGTCATCACCTACACTCCGCCGCTCGGCTTCATGGTCGAGTACGAGGTGCTCGCGGCATACTCGCTGCTCTCGCAGGGTTACGGCGTGGTCATCACCGACTACGAGGGCCTCGGTACGCCGGGTGCGCACACGTACGTCAACCGCGCGTCGGAAGCTCACGCTGTGCTCGACGCGGCCCGCGCCGCACAGAACCTGCAGGGCACCAAGATTTCCGCCGACGGCCCGGTGGCCGCGTACGGCTACTCGCAGGGCGGCGGAGCAGCCGCTGCTGCAGCGGAACTCGCCGATGAGTACGCACCCGAGATGAACCTCGTCGGCACCTACGCCGGCGCACCTCCCGCAGATCTGAAGGCGACCCTCGAGCAGGTCGACGGCACCATTCTCACCGGAGTCATCGGATACACCCTCAACGGTCTGCTCAACTCCGATCCGGGTCTCCAGCCCATCATCGACGAGAACATCAACGACGCAGGCAAGGCCATGCTGAATCTGGTCGCGAATCAGTGTGTGGGGGAAACGATTCTGAACGTCGGGCTGCACCGCACCAACGAGTACACCAAGACCGGCGAGCCGCTCTCGGTGGTGCTGGACAGGCTGCCGGTCGCTCAGGAGATCCTGGCCAAGAACAAGATCGGTGAGCGGACGCCGAATGCCCCGGTGCTGATTCAGTCCGGTACGTCCGACGACATCGTTCCCCACGGACAGGCCGTCGGACTGGCCGGTGACTGGTGCGGCAAGGGTGCCACCGTGCAACTGAGCGCCGCGCAGGTTCCGGCCATCGTGCCGGGTTCGGGTGCCGGACACCTGATTCCGGATATCCTCGGCCTCGGCGAGGCGCAGAACTGGATCAAGGACCGGTTCTACGGGGTGCCCGCGCCGTCCAACTGCTGATCTTCTCGGTACGGCCCGCGTGAGTCAGCGCGGGCCGTACATGATCACCGCGACGCCGATGAGTGCGATCGACGCTCCGGTGATGTCCCACCGGTCGGGTCGGAAACCGTCGACCACCATTGCCCAGAGCAACGATCCCGCGACGAACACCCCGCCGTACGCCGCCAGAATCCGGCCGAAGTTCGCGTCGGGTTGCAGAGTCGCCACGAAGCCGTAGGCGCCGAGAGCGATCACCCCGGCTCCGGCCCACAGCCACCCGCGATGCTCTCGAATTCCTTGCCATACCAACCATGCTCCGCCGATCTCGAACAGAGCGGCGACGCCGAACAGCACTATCGACTTCAACACAGTCATGGCGTTCAGCGTCGCACAGCGCCGTGGGAGGTGTAGAAACAAGTGTTCGGGGGTAAGGCCTACAGGCCCAACAGGGCCGAACGGTAGGGGTTGAGTACTTCATGCGGGACAGTTACGCCGAGACATTGGATTCGCTGGCGTCGAATTTGTCCGAAATGTCGCGAATCGCTGAGAAGGCGATGGCGGACGCGACTCGATCGTTGTTGACGGCAGACATCGTTCTCGCCGAGCAGACCATCGAATACCGCGAAGAAATCGACATGCTCGCAGTCGAATGGGAGCACGGAGCCTTCGGCTTCCTGGCCCTGCAGGCACCCGTTGCCCACGATCTACGACGCGTCGTCTCGGGCATCAACATCGTCGCCGATCTCCAGCGCATGGGGGGCCTGGCCGTGCACATCGCCGAACTGGTTCGCCGTCGCCATCCCGCGCACGTACTGCCGCCCGAGGTCGAGGGCGTGTTCGAGCAGATGGGTCGCGTTGCCGTCGCGCAGGCCGAGTCCACGCAACGCGTCCTGGAGACCCGAGACGCCGAACTCGCCGCCGACCTGCGAATTCAGGATCAGGAGATGGACGCGCTGCACCGCAGCCTGTTCATGCTGACCTCCGCGCCCGACTGGCCGCACGGCGTTCCTGCCGCAGTGGACATCACGCTGCTCGGGCGCTTCTACGAGCGATACTCCGACCACACCGTCGAGGTCGCCAAACGAGTCATCTTCCTGGTGACCGGCGATCGCCCCACCGACGAGTCATAGTCTGCGCGAACGGCTCGAAGATGGCAGGATCGGCACGATGAAACGTGATGTCTCTGCGTACCTCGATGTCGACGTGACCGAGGCCAGCACCCTCGAGTTCCAGATCGCAATTGCACCGCATCCAGGAACCGATGTGTGGGAAGCACTCTCGTTCACACTCGACGGTCAGCCGATCGAGGCGCAGGAGATCAGCGGTGCTCACGGCACCCGCATCCACAAGATTCACGCCGGCGTCGGCAAGCTCGAGGCGTCGTACTCGGCGACCATCTACGGAAACACCGAGCCCGCTCCGGTCTCCGACTACGACCTCTCGCTGTACCTGCGGCCCAGCCGCTACGCCGAAGCCGACAAGTTCTTCGGCTTCGCAGCAACGGAATTCGGCTCTTACCCGCCGTCGGAGAAGTTGCTCGCCGAGGTGTCCTCGTGGGTCGGCGCGCGGCTGAGCTACGTACCGGGCAGCAGCGACCCCATCGACGGCGCAGTCGACACCCTCCTTGCCGGTGCCGGCGTCTGCCGCGATTACACCCACCTCGTGGTTGCGCTGCTGCGTGCCGTCAACGTCCCTGCTCGCCTGGTCGCGGTGTACGCGCCGGGCTGCGATCCCATGGACTTCCATGCGGTCGCCGAAGCATTCGTCGAAGGCCAGTGGCGAGTGGTGGACGCGACCTGCCTCGCCCCGCGATCGACCCTGGTGCGCATCGCCACCGGACGCGACGCATCCGACACCGCCTTCCTCGACAACCACGGCGGATCGATCATCCTCAACAGCGCCGTCGTCGGAGCCGTCGTCGACGGACCGCTGCCCTTCGACGACATCACGCAGTTGGTGTCGATCACCTAACTGGGTCGCTCCTGCGGGCTTCACTCCTGGCACCTGATCGTGTCGAGTCGGGCCGCGTCAGGCCGCGGCCGCGCGAAACTGTTTCCCTAGGGCTCCCTCGCACGAGGGTTCGCCCGAAGATAGGGAACTCGCCCGATGTGTGGACGGTGCGGCGGAGCCAGAGTGGGTCCATGTACTCCACCTACGAAGTTCTGGCCGATCACGAACGCCGTGTTGCGGATTCGCTGCGAGCGTACGACCGCCGGGTGCGCAGGCGTGCACAGGACGACGGCCGGCCACGAGCGCGGCGTAGTTTGTTGGCGTGGCTCGCACTCTGATCGGACGGGACGCCGAACTTGCAGCGCTCGAACAGGTCGTCGCGGACGCTGCCAGAGGCGTACCTGCCGCGGCCGTCGTGTCCGGCGACGCCGGTGTGGGCAAAACGCGACTGCTGGCAGAATTGCGACGCAATGCGGAAGCACGCGCAACTCGGGTATTGGTCGGGCGGTGCTTGGACCTCGGTGAGGTCGGCATTCCGTATCTCGCGTTCACCGAATTGTTCGGTCCACTCCCGCACACCACACGGACCGAACTGTTCGATGCTGCCCTGGTTGCGCTGACTGCAGCCGGGGCCGACCGCCCGGCGGTCCTTATCGTCGAGGATGCGCACTGGGCGGACACCTCCACCCGTGAGCTCATGACATTTCTGCTGTCGAGACTCGCGAAAACTCGTGTTGCACTGATGATCTCGTATCGTAGTGATGATCTGCATCGCAAACACCCACTCCGACAGTCGCTCTCCGAGTGGGCACGTCTGAGCTACGTCCGTCGAGTCGACCTGCCGGCTCTCGATGCCGAATCGTCGTACCGCCTCCTCGACTCGCTTCCCGCGGCAACGGATGTGGCATCCCGGGACGTCATCGTGGAGCGATCGGGTGGCAATCCGTTTTTCATCGAGGAACTCGTATCTGCCGGCCAGCGTCCGGGATCGTCGATTCCGCCCGGCCTTGCCGAGCTACTGCTGGTCCGGCTCGACGCCTTGTCGCCCACGGCGAAGTCGGTAGCCGAAACGATGGCGGTGGGTGGCCCCCGCGTCGCGCACGAGGTTTTGGCAGAGGTGACCGGTCTGGACGAGGACCGACTCGAACACGTGATCCGCGAGATCGTCGACGCCCGGCTCGTGGAGACCACCGACTTCTACTACGTCTTTCGGCACGCGCTTCTGGCCGAAGCCATCTACGACGACGTCCTGCCCGGCCGTCGTGCGAGGTTGCACGCTTCTTTCGTCGACACGCTCACCGAACACCGGCATCGTGGCGCTGCCGCGGACCTGGCTCGACACGCAGGATTGGCCCACGATCTGCCGAAGGCGTTCAGAGCCCACGTCGATGCGGGCCGCGAGGCGATGACGCTGGCGGCACCTGCTGAAGCCATGGCTCACCTCGCCGCCGCACTGGAACTGCGACAGTCGCAATGGGAGCCGACGGAAACGGCACTGGTGTTGGAGTACGCGGTGGCGTCGACGACAGCAGGGCAAGACCTGCGGGCGCTCTCTGTGGTCCGTGCCGAACTGGAACGGGGTGGGGATGCGTTGTCGATCCCCGATCGACTCGACTTGTTGCACCCAGAGGCGACTTCGGCTCTGGCGATCGAACGTGAGGATTCGGCCCTGGTGGCCGTCGAGCAAGCGTTGATCATCGCGGAAGCGGAGGAATTCGCCCCATGGAGGGTGCAATTGACCGCTCTCGGTGCCCGGATAACCGATTCGTTGGGCAGGGAAGATCAGTCGCTCGCCTGGGCTGAGGAGTCTGTGCGTATTGCAGAGTCCCTCGGCGATCCGGGGCGGTCGGCAGATGCGCGAATTACGCTGGCACGCTTGCACGGACGCCATAATGACCCCGCGGCGTCGCGCACGCTCCTCGTTCGTACCGCCGCACTCGCGCGAGAAAGCGGTGACATCGGGGATCTACTGCGCAGCAAGTTCAATCTCGGAATGGTCGAATTCGACGACGGCAATTTCCTGTCGGCCCAGGAATCGTTCGAGGAGGCAGTCGAGATCGCTCGTTCCACGGGCCGCCAATGGACGCCTTACGGAGTCGGGGCACGGGTCCAGCTTGCGAACGCGCGGTACTACTCGGGTGATTGGACACTGGCCCTTGCCGACTTGGCTCGGATCGAATCGGCCGCACCACCTTTGGGTTCGGCCGAGCAGCTGTGCGCAGGATTTCAGATTCGAGCCGCGATCGGGGACGAGGAGCTCGCGGCCGACATCGAACGCGTGCGCCCCTACGAGTCTCAGGATGGCTTCATCACGATTCTGAGGAGCGCAGCTGTTGCCTATACCGCGTTGTGCAACGGGCGGTTCAGCGAAGTGATCACCTGCATAGAAGACGCTGTCGCCACCGTGGGTGCGCAATGGCACAACCCATGGTTCGGCGGGCGCATCAGACTGTCGGTACTGGGGATGGAAGCGGCGCGCCGCGGGTCTGCCGTCATCGGTGCGCAGGCCGCATTGGACATCGGATCACGCCTGCACTCCGAGATCGAACGCACAGCGAGTTCCAGCCCGTCCTACGGCTGGGAGTCGACCGCCTGGATACGGCGAGGCGAGGCCGAGTTGGGTCACCTGCGGCTCAATTGCGGATACGGGGACGCCGCCTCCGTAGTGGCGGCATGGCGTGCGGCCGTGGACGCGTTCGCAATTCAGCCGTTCGAGCGCGCCCGGGCGCTGCAGTCGCTCTCCGAAGCCCTCGAGGCGGCGGGTGACCGGTCGGCATCCGCACACGCGGCCGACGAGGCCATCGCGATCTACGACCGACTCGGGGTCACCGTGCGACTCGGCGATACACGTCGACCCGCAGGCGCGCACCTGCTGACTCGACGCGAGTGGGACGTTCTGGAACTGCTCGGCGAGGGATGCACCAACAAGCAGATCGCCGAGCGACTCGTGATCAGCGTCAAGACCGTCAGCGTGCACGTGTCGAATGTGCTGACCAAACTCGGAGCCCAGAACCGCACGGAGGCAGCGCGATTCGCGAAAGGGAAGTCGAGTGAATAGGGCGGGGCGGCGGGGCTCCGGGCTGCGAGAACGAATCGGTTTGAGCAACGCTCGTCGGCGTGGGCACGTGGCTGGTGTGGTGTAACGGGCAGATTCGCACGCGCCCAACGAACGAATCGATGCTCTTTTCGGGGTCGTCTACGTGAGGCGTCGAACCGACACCCTCTATTTCGGCGGATGTGAGTGGAGCAAGGCGTTGTACAGCCGCACTATCGCCTCGCGTACTTCGGCAGGATCGATGTAGAGGTTTTTCTCTTTCAACGCGTCCTCGAGCGCCTTGCCATCGGAAATGTTGTCGGGCACCAGGACGTGCCACTTGTATCCGCGTGGGCGCGGGCGGATGCCGGCCTCCGCGAGATACGAATTGATGTCGTCGTTTTCTTGCTGTAAATCGGCTTCGGTGAAGGGTTCGTACCAGACTTCCTCGGGCACCTTGCCAGGGTGGCCGCGTGTCACTCTTACCGGCCCGTGCGCGGTTGCGGGATGCGCTGTTCGATAACATCTTTGAGGTCCTGCGATCCATGCCGTAAGTGCACCGTGCCCGTTGGGTATCACGCTGACGTACCGACCCGCCGGCAGCACGTCAGGAATCTCGTCCTCAGCGGCGGACGACGGAAAGTCGCCCCAGTACTGCGCCATGTTGTACCTCTCTGCGGGTCGCCCGAAATCTACTATCAACGATCGACTCGTTGGTTACGGGTTCGGTGGTCTTTTTGGAACGAAATGCGAGGAGTCGACCGTGATAGTGGCGACGACGTCGGCATTGGCAGGGTCGGCAAAAGCATCCGGTGTTGTCGATCGCACGGTGACCGTCGCTGACTCGGCTGTCAGGTCGATCTTCGACGCCGTACCGTCGGAGTCGATGCGGCGCAACATAGTTGTGCCGTCGACGCACCACCGCGTGCCGTCGACCGCCGTAGCGCGGTCTGCTCGAATAAACCGGATGTCGTCGGGTCCGTCGACGGGAGTGAGGCGTCGGGTAACTCTGTTCAACAATCGAACTCGCTGCTCGTCCGGGTAAGTTCTGATCACTCCATGGCGTCGGTTGCTGTTCATCGACGACCGTGTCCTCACCAGGAGATACAGCTGTCCCTCGTGGACTGTTGTGGTCCAGCTGCCTTCCGTGGTGTATCGCTCGATGTTCAGCTCACCCTCGGGAGAAATGGTGCACAGGTGGATATCGTGCTCGGAGGTGATCCAGAAGCCGTCGTCGATCGCGTGTATCCGACGCGACCAGCGGTCGACCGAAGGTTCGATGGTCAGCGGCAGCAGGTAGCGAGTGACGACCGGAACTGCGCCCGCCGTATCGACCTGCAGAAGAACCGGGTCCGACGAGTGCATGACCCAGATCGAATTTCCCCTGATCGTCACAGCTCCAGCTACGAACGGTCTGAGCGAAGAGGGGTTGTCGTCGAGATCGATGTCGATCAGTACACCCGACGCGACGAAGCCGCCGTCTTCGGTGTCCTTGGACGGCCACCATTCGTGTGCGACGGGAATGGCATCGATCTCAGTGAGCTGGTTGGTTCCATCAATGGTGGTCCAGCCGTTTTCTGTCGGTCGAACTTGTTGGTCGACGAGATGCATCGAGCGGATGCGACCGTGGACGCGGGGTGGCGCGTCCACGCCGAAGTCGGTGAGCATCGCGTTGAACGTTCCGGTCAGAGTGACCTCGCCAGTGGTGGGCTCGTCGGTCCACCACTGGGCGCTCCAGCCGTCGCCGTAGACGAGATGAAGCCAGAGTAGACGCCCATCGCGGTGCATGCTGGGTGCTCGGCCGTAGGCGGGTCTGGCTATGGCAGTGCGTGTTTCGTCGCACGGGCTAGGTGCATCCGCTAGCGAGTAGTGCTCGAGGGCGACGTCCGCGAGATCACCGACCGATGCGCGGGGAAAAGATCCATCCTGAATGACCCACCCTGCAACAAACACTCGAAGGGTGCGTGGAGACGAAGCGTTCATGCATTTCCCGACGCAGTAGGGGAGGCCGCACGACGAGGCGTGGCGGGCGTCGGGTCACCGTGTTCTGAAGACTACATGCGTTGATGGAAGCGAAGTATTCATTCGAAAGACTGCGGTTGTTGCTACGCGTTCTTTCTCCCCGTCTGGCACGGAGTGAAGTCGGCACCGAATGCGTCGAACAGTGTCCGTCCCACTGCACCATCTCCCGAGTCCAGATCGTCATCCACGGTGGAGGTGCATGGCAAGATCGATGCCATGTCCCGCACACTGCACCTCGTCGGCGATCCTGAGGCCGATGCACTGCTCGCCGAGGATCCGTTCGCGCTGCTGATCGGCATGCTGCTCGATCAGCAGGTACCGATGGAATCGGCGTTCGCAGGACCGAAGAAGCTCGTCGACCGTCTCGGCGATCTGAACGTCGATACCGTCGCCGACGCCGATCCCGACGAGTTCGCTGCCCTGTGCGCGCAGACCCCGGCCGTCCACCGGTTCCCGGGTTCGATGGCCAAGCGCATCCAGGGGCTCGCGGCGTTCCTGGTCGAGAACTACGACGGCAAGCCGCAGGAGATCTGGACTCGGGACGATCCAAACGGTGCCGAAGTACTGAAGCGTCTCAAGGCCCTCCCCGGCTACGGCGATCAGAAGGCCCGCATCTTTCTCGCGCTGCTCGGCAAGCAGATGGGGGTCACGCCAGACGGTTGGCGCAAGGCCGCCGGAGCGTACGGCGACGACGGTGCGCGTCGATCCATCGCCGACGTGGTGGACGAGAAATCGCTGCTCGAGGTGCGCGAATTCAAGAAGGCAGCGAAAGCCGCAGCCAAGAACAAATAAGTTTGTCGGTGCCCGTCGATACAGTGGCCAGAACTTTCACCGGGGGGCGAAATGACCGACAGTATCGAGACCTACGAGGGCTGGCTGGCGACTCTCGACGAGGACGCACTGACCGATCTGCTGCATCGTCGGCCGGACGTGGCCACCGATCCGCCACCGCGCTCGTTCGGCTTGCTCGCGCAGTTGCTCGGTGCACCGTCTCGGGTGTCGATGCTGCCGCGTCGACTCGACAGCGGCGCGCTCGCTCTCCTCGAATTGTTCGCGCTCATGGGCGATCTGAGCCGAGCCGAGATCGGGCACTGGGCGAGTGAGGGCTCCATCAACCAGACGCCGCACATCGATGCCGCTATCGCCACACTGACGGCCTACGGGTTGATCTGGCCGCACTCCTCGCCCGGTGCAGGCACCGTCGAATACTCACCCATCGATCTGTCCGGGGTGTTCTCGCATCCGTTCGGACTTGCCCGCAGGCAGCGAAAACTGTTCCTGC
This sequence comes from Rhodococcus sp. NPDC079359, assembly GCF_040702585.1. Classification (NCBI taxonomy): domain Bacteria; kingdom Bacillati; phylum Actinomycetota; class Actinomycetes; order Mycobacteriales; family Nocardiaceae; genus Rhodococcus; species Rhodococcus sp. NPDC079359. The sequence goes on along the minus strand of NZ_JBFBLH010000003.1, from coordinate 596,614 downwards.
ACTGCGCCGTCGAGCAGGACCGGCTGGCTGTGCTGTCGATCCTCGGAATCGACCCGGCGCTCGAGCGAGGGGCGCGCGCAGACGCCGTTGCAGCCGCGATGACGCCCGAACGCATCCGTGAACTGTTCGACGGTGGGTCGGAGGAGATGCGAGCGATGTTGTCTCGCTTCGTCGATGGCAAACCGGTGTCACTTATCTTCGACATTCCATCGAGCGCGGGGACCCCTGCCTTCGAGCGGGGATTGTTGTACCGACTCGACGGGCACCGCGTCGAGATGCCGCTGGAGGTGAGCATCGCCCTGCGCGGGGAGGGGTGGCGTCTGCCCATCGAACTCACGCCGCCGACTTTCGACACCCGCGTGCTCTCGCACGACGAGGTGCGGCGCACTCGTTCCATCGCACTGCTGCAGTTCTGCGAACACACGCAGGCATTGCTGACGGCCATCGACGCCGACGGCCTGACGACGATGAAGACCGGCGGCGTCAGTGCCAAGGAACTTCGGTCGCTGACGAGCAGGTTGGGATTCGCCGACGAACACGACACCGCGTTGATGTTGATGCTGGCACGCGAAGCCGGGCTGCTGGCCGAACGCGGAAAGACCGGCGTCGCGTTGACCTCGGCCTACGAGACATGGTCGACGAGCGCCCGAGCCGAACAGGCGGCGACGCTGGTGACCGCGTGGTGGAGTTCGCCCTTCACTCCCACCCACCGAGTTCCCCGCGCATCCCAGAAGACCGTTCCCGTGCTCAAGAAGATGCTCGACGACCCCGCGGCAGCGGACCTGCGCGCGACGGCGCTGACAGCTCTGCTCCGATACGAGGACGTCGCCTCGCCGGTGACGGTTCTGCAGGATGCCGAGGAGTTCGCCCGGTACCTGGACTGGCACATCCCGGTCGTCTCGACGAGCGCCGGGCCCGGCCACGTGCACGCGCTGTGGTTGGAGGCGAGTCGACTCGGGATACTGGCCGACGGTGCACCGACCGATCTGTGCCGCACCCTCACCGAGTTCCCCGCGGGTCGAGACGGTGACCCGCGCGAAATCCGTGCGGCTCTGGCCGCACAGTTGCAGGACATGGCCGAGTGGGTTCCGTTCTCCGTTCGGCTGTTGCCCGATTCCACCGCGGTGGTGACCGGACCACCCAGTACCGAGGTGGCGTCGATTCTCGGCGCGGCCGCGCAGCCCGAGTCGAGGGACGTCGCATCGGTCTGGCGGTTCACCCCTGCGACCATCCGGGGGTTCTTCGACACCGGCGGCACCGGCGACGAGCTGATCGATGCGTTGACCGCGATGGCCGACACCGACGTACCCCAGGCTCTGAGCTACACGATCCGGGACTGCTGGCGTACCTACGGCGCACTGGCCGTGCGCAGAATTCCCTGCGCCATCGTGTCCGAGGACGTCGTGCTGCTGACGAACATCGAGACCGACGAGTCCCTGGCCGTGCTGCAGTTCCAGCGCCTCGCTCCCACCGTCCTGGTCAGTTCGGCCACGCCGATCGACACCATCGCAGTGCTCCGCAGGCACGGATACTCCCCGGTGCGGCACTCCGACACCGGGCAACTCCAACTCGACAGCGCACCTCGCATTCGCGCGGGGGAATCCCGGCCGACGCATCGTGCCGTCCACCCGGCACGGCACCGACGCGAACCACGCGAGCTCGCGCGGCTCCTGCTGGCCGGCAGCGGCGGAACCGTCGACGAGGCACGAGTTCGGTCTGCGCTGGATTCCCACAGCCGGCTGTTGCCGCGTGAGCTGGATCTGTTGACCGACGCCGCAGCGCGCGGCACGCCCGTCACGATCGACTATCAGAACTCCAGGGGAGCCATCGTGCGGCACGCGATCTCGGATGCGTTGCAGGACGGCCATTGGCTGTACGCGCTGTCGGAATCGACCGGAAGCCGCGAGAGCTTCGCCGTCATGAACATCAGAGCGGTATCCACCGCCGCACAATGACCGGCGATGCAACTGTGTCCGTGGTCGCCGGTACCCTTTCGGGCGTGGCCCTCTACCGGAAGTACCGTCCTGCGACGTTCGCCGAGGTCGTCGGTCAGGAGCACGTCACCGAGCCGATCAGCGTGGCGTTGGACAGCAACAGAATCAACCATGCCTACCTCTTCTCCGGGCCGCGCGGCTGCGGAAAGACCTCCTCGGCGCGGATCCTCGCCCGATCGCTGAACTGCGCCGAAGGTCCCACGTCGACGCCCTGCGGCGTGTGCAACTCCTGTGTCGCCCTCGCCCCCGGTGGACCCGGCAACTTCGACGTCGTCGAGATGGACGCGGCCAGCCACGGTGGCGTCGACGATGCCCGTGATCTGCGAGACAAGGCCGTGTACGCCCCGGCCGAATCGCGCTACGTCATCTTCATCATCGACGAGGCACACATGGTGACCCCGGCGGGCTTCAACGCGTTGCTCAAGGTCGTCGAGGAACCGCCCGAGCACCTCGTCTTCATCTTCGCGACCACCGAACCCGAGAAGGTTCTCCCCACCATCCGCTCGCGTACCCACCACTACCCGTTCCGGCTGCTCGCGCCGTCGACGATGCGCGTTCTGCTGGAAAAGATCTGCGGCCAGGAACAGGTCCCGGTCGAAGACGCGGTCTACCCGTTGGTCATCCGCGCCGGCGGCGGCTCGCCCCGTGACTCGCTCAGCGTCATGGATCAGCTCCTGGCCGGAGCCGGTCCGGAAGGCGTCACGTACCCGCGAGCACTGTCGCTGCTCGGCGTCACCGACGTCGCGCTGATCGACGAGGCCGTGGACGCATTGGCTGCGGGCGACGGCGGCGCACTGTTCGGCACCGTCGACAAGGTGATGGACGCCGGCCACGACCCACGCCGGTTCGCCATCGACCTCCTCGATCGCATGCGAGACCTGATCCTGATGAAGGCCGTGCCCGACGCCGGAGAACGCGGTCTGGTCGACGTGCCGGGCGACGTACTCGAGCGACTGCGTGACGAGGCCGATCTGCTCGGCTCGGCGACGCTGACTCGCTACGCCGAGATCGTGCACTCGGGACTCGGCGAGATGCGTGGTGCCACCGCCCCGCGTCTGCTGCTCGAAGTGATGTGCGCCCGCATGCTGCTGCCCTCGGCCTCCGACGCGGAATCGGCGGTGCTGCAACGACTCGAACGCGTCGAACGTCGCTTGGACGTCACCCTTCCGGCGGGGGAGCAGGCAGCCGTCGCCCAGGCAGTTGCGGATCCGACGCGACCGCAACTGCAACCCACCGAGGAGCCCGCACCCTCGGGTCCGGCACCGGTGAGCAAATTCCAGCGACCGTCACAGCGCCCACCGGCCGCAGAGCCGACAGCGCCGACACCGGCACCGGCACCAGCTCCGGTGGCAGCCGCTCCCGCAGTCTCAGTTCCCACACCGGCACCCACGCCCGAGCCGACATCTGAACCTGAACCGGTTCCGACACCCGCACCAACACCGGAGCCCGAGCCCACACCTGAGCCAGCTCCGGCACCCGAGCCCACACCTGAGCCAGCTCCGGCACCCGAGCCCACACCGACGCCCGAGCCCACACCAACACCCGAGCCGGCACCGACACCCGAGCCTGAGTCCGTCCCGGAACCCATTGCCGTGCAACAGGATTCGGCCCCGGCGGCCCCGGCGGCCCCGGCTGCCCCGGCTGCCCCGGTCGCCCCGGCTGCACCAACTGCCTCGACGTCACATGAGGACTTTCCGCCGGAGCCCGAAGACGATTACGGTCCCGAACCGGATCCCGTGTTCGAGTCGGAACCGGAGCCCGTGGCGGCCCCTGCCCCCGCGTCGAACGAACCCGACGCAGCTGCGGTTCGCGCGGTGTGGTCCGAGGTGCGTACGAAAGTACGGGAGCGGAGCCGGACCGTCGAGGTGATGCTCTCCGGAGCCTCGGTGCGTGCCGTCGAGAACGGCACCATCACGCTCGGCCACGACTCGGCACCGTTGGCCAAGCGGCTGGAGGAACCCCGCAACGCCGACGTCATTCGCGACGCTCTGCGTGACGTGTTCGGCGTCGAATGGTCGGTGGTATGTCTGGTCGGTGCCGCGGCACCACCGGAACAGTCATCAGCAAAAAAAGATGAACCGGCAGCGAAACCCGCGTCGCTGCCGAAGTTCTCGAGGCCGAGCCAGGCAGGGGCTCCCCGTCCCACGTCGGACGGGTTCGGATCAGCGGGCGACGGATCCTCGGCCGGCATCGGGGCGGACGACATTCCGATGCCCGAAGCCCCGGACTATCCGGACGAGCCCGAGCCGGTAGGGCCACCGCCGCCGGAGACCCCGGAGGACGAGGAAGAGTTGCTCAAGGCTGCCGCCGAGCCTGCCGATCCCACGGTTCGCCGGGACCCGGAGACAGTCGCGATGGAGCTGCTGGTGAGCGAACTGGGAGCGGTACCGCTCAAAGAGATCTGATCGACGGGTGACTCAGCCGACGGTGAGATCCTCGTTGTCGGCGAACACCAGGCGGCCACTGTCGAGTGCCACGGCCCAACGCCGTGCCACCGCCCATTCCCTCGACGTGGTGTCGGGGGTCTGCACGCCGAAGTCCTCGACGATGGCTCCGGTCTCGTAGGCGTCCTGACCGGACTCGTCGTCGGTGCCGGTGGTGTGAATGCGTACTTTGACGCGGGCGCCCACGGTCAGTTCGTTGTCGGTTTCCATGGAGGGTCTTCTTCCGCGCTCGGTAGATCTGATCTATCCGAGTGTCCCATGCCGACTTCGTTCAAACCTGAACTTCCGCGCCGGTCATGGAGAACGCTCGTTTCGGTCCTTATGTCGGATCGACCCGCGGCCCTACTGTGAAGTGAGCTGAGGTCTGTTGTGGCCTCGCATCGACGCGGTCGGCCAGCACGGCGACGGCGACGCCGATCGAGAATGTGGAAGGAACTGCGCGCTGTGACTACAGAGGCATTCATTTATGAAGCCATCAGGACTCCCCGAGGCAAAGGAAAGAACGGCTCCCTGCACTCGGTGAAGCCGATTTCCCTGGTGACCGGCCTGATCGACGAGCTTCGTCGACGTTTCCCCGACATGGACGAGAACCGGATCTCCGACCTCATCCTCGGAGTGGTCTCGCCCGTCGGAGACCAGGGTGCCGACATTGCCCGCACTGCCGTGCTCGCTGCGAAGATGCCCGACACCGTCGGCGGCTTCCAGCTCAACCGTTTCTGCGCGTCCGGCCTCGAGGCCGTCAACCTGGCCGCGCAGAAGGTGCGTTCGGGTTGGGACGAGCTCGTCGTCGCCGGTGGCGTCGAATCGATGTCGCGTGTGCCGATGGGCAGTGACGGCGGCGCGTGGGCCATGGACCCCGCCACCAACTACGACACCTACTTCGCCCCGCAGGGCATCGGTGCCGACCTCATCGCCACCATCGAGGGCTTCACCCGTGAAGACGTCGACGCCTACGCCGCGCAGTCGCAGGAGCGTGCCGCAGCAGCGTGGTCGGGTGGATACTTCGCCAAGTCCGTCGTACCGGTCACCGACCAGAACGGTCTGCTGATCCTCGATCAGGACGAGCACATGCGTCCGGGCAGTACCGTCGAATCGCTCGGCAAGCTGAACCCGGCCTTCACCGGTATCGCTGCCATGGGCGGATTCGATGACGTCGCACTGCAGAAGTACCACTGGATCGAGAAGATCGAACACGTCCACACCGGCGGTAACAGCTCCGGCATCGTCGACGGCGCAGCACTCGTCCTCGTCGGCAGCGAGCAGGCCGGCAAGGATCTGAACATGGTTCCGCGGGCGCGCATCGTCGCCACGGCCACCAGCGGTGCCGACACGACCATCATGCTGACCGGGCCGACCCCGGCGTCGAAGAAGGTTCTCGCCACCGCGGGGCTGACCGTCGACGACATCGATCTCTTCGAGCTCAACGAGGCGTTCGCGTCCGTCGTGCTGCGGTTCCAGAAGGATCTGAAGATCCCGAACGAGAAGCTCAACGTCAACGGCGGAGCCATCGCCATGGGCCACCCCTTGGGAGCTACCGGCGCGATGATCACCGGCACCGTGCTCGACGAGCTCGAGCGCCGCGGCGGTCGCTACGCGTTGATCACCCTGTGCATCGGCGGCGGCATGGGCGTTGCCACCATCATCGAGCGAGTCTGAGGTAAAGGCATGAGCAACAACATGATTCAGTGGGACCAGGACGCCGACGGCATCGTCACGCTGACAATGGACGACCCCAACCAGGGCGCCAACACGATGAACCAGCTGTACAAGGACTCGATGGGTGCCACCGTCGAACGCCTCGAGGCCGAGGTCGACTCCATCACCGGTGTCGTGATCACGTCCGCCAAGAAGACGTTCTTCGCCGGCGGCGATCTGCACACCCTCATCGCAGCCAAGCCCGAGGACGCCCAGCAGGTGTTCGACGAGGTTCAGGAAGTCAAGGGGCAGCTGCGTCGCATCGAGAAGCTCGGTAAGCCAGTCGTGGCCGCCATCAACGGCGCAGCACTCGGCGGCGGACTCGAGATCGCCCTCGCGACGCATCACCGCATCGCGGCCGATGTTTCCGGCGTCCAGATCGGTCTGCCCGAGGTCTCGCTCGGACTGCTTCCCGGCGGCGGCGGCGTTGCTCGCGTCACGCGACTGCTCGGCATCCAGACCGGCTTCATGACCGTCCTCGCCCAGGGCACCCGGTTCCGTCCGGCGAAGGCTCTCGAGATCGGTCTGATTCACGAATTGGTCGGCAGCATCGACGAATTGGTGCCCGCCGCCAAGGCGTGGATCAAGGCCAACCCCGAGGGTGGCGTCGCACCGTGGGACGTCAAGGGCTACAAGATCCCCGGCGGTACGCCGTCCAACCCGAAGCTCGCGCAGATCCTGCCTGCATTCCCGTCCAACCTGCGCAAGCAGATCAAGGGCGCACCGATGCCGGCTCCGCGCGCGATTCTCGCTGCGGCAGTGGAGGGTGCGCAGGTCGACTTCGACAATGCGTGCACCATCGAGTCGCGGTACTTCACCGAGTTGGTCACCGGACTGGTGTCCAAGAACATGATTCAGGCGTTCTTCTTCGACCTGCAGGCGATCAACGCCGGTAAGTCCCGCCCGGACGGCATCGAGAAGACCACGTTCACCAAGGTCGCGGTTCTCGGCGCAGGCATGATGGGCGCGGGTATCGCGTACGTGTGTGCCAAGGCCGGAATCGATGTGGTGCTCAAGGACGTTGCCCTCGAATCGGCTCAGAAGGGCAAGGCCTATTCCGAGGCGATCGAAGCCAAGGCGCTCTCCCGTGGCAAGACCACCCAGGAGAAGTCCGACGCTCTGCTGGCCCGTATCCACCCGACGGCCGACGCCAAGGACGTCGAAGGCGCAGACCTCGTCATCGAGGCCGTCTTCGAGTCGGAGGAGTTGAAGCAGAAGGTGTTCCAGGAGATCGAGGACCTCGTCGATCCGACGGCGCTGCTCGGTTCCAACACCTCGACGCTGCCCATCACGAGCCTCGCTCAGGGCATCAAGCGTCAGGAAGACTTCATCGGAATCCACTTCTTCTCACCCGTGGACAAGATGCCGCTGGTGGAGATCATTCGCGGCGAGAAGACGTCGGATGCAGCCTTGGCCAAGGCATTCGACCTGGTGCAGCTCATCAAGAAGACCCCGATCGTCGTCAACGACAGTCGCGGCTTCTTCACCTCGCGTGTCATCGGCACGTTCATCAACGAGGCCATCGCGATGTTGGGCGAGGGCGTCGAGCCGTCGACCATCGAGCAGGCCGGTCTGCAGGCCGGTTACCCGGCTGCGCCGCTGCAGCTCTCGGACGAGCTCACGCTCAACCTGATGCAGAAGATCCGCAAGGAGACCTACGACGCGCTCATCGCCGCGGGTCAGAGTCCTCCCGAGGATCCGGCCGGTGCCGTCATCGACAAGATGGTCGACGAGTTCGAGCGTCCGTCGAAGGCCAAGGGTGCGGGCTTCTACGAGTACGAGGACGGCAAGCGCGCCGGACTGTGGCCCGGACTGCGTGATGCGTTCAAGTCGGGCTCGGCGGACATCCCGTTCGAGGACCTCAAGGAGCGCATGCTGTTCATCGAGGCCATCGAGACGCAGAAGTGCTTCGACGAGGGTGTCCTGAACACCACCGCCGACGCCAACATCGGCTCGATCTTCGGCATCGGATTCCCCGCCTGGACCGGAGGCGTGCACCAGTACGTCGTCGGCTACCCGGGTGGTCAGGCCGGATTCGTCACTCGTGCAGACGAATTGGCGAAGAAGTACGGCGATCGCTTCCAGGTTCCCGCCTCGCTGCGCTAGTGCCAAGGCAGTGGTGTGGTTATGTGCCGCCCGTGGCACCTAACCGCACCACTGCGCGTAGCGCACTCAACCGCGGTGCGCGATCAACCTCTCGGCGCCGTCTGTGAATTGTTGCTTCATCAATTCGCAGGCGGCGTCGATGTCGTTTCGAAGGAGTGCCTCGATGAGGGCCTCGTGGTTGCGCACTGTCGCTCGGCCCCAGTCGCGGTCGGTGGCGTAGAGGCGGGTGGGTGTGTAGCGGGTGGCGTTGTTGAGAAACCACGCCAGTTTCGCGGATTCGGCGAGTCGGTTGAGGACTCGGTGGAACTCGAACTCGCAGTTCTCGACGTCCTCCGGCCGACCGTTCTCGACGGCGACCGACAGCGCGGCGGTGAGCTCGGCGAGCCGGTCGAGCTCGGCCTCGGTGATCTTCGGCGCGGCGCGGCGAACCAGCTCGGCGGCGATGTGCCCCTGCAGCCAGAAGATGTCGACGATGTCGCTCGGCGTCAGTGGCGAGACCTTGTATCCGCGATGCGGGACGAGTTCGACTATGCCCTCACCACGCAGCGTCAGCAGTGCCTCGCGGACCGGAGTGACGCTCACGCCGAGTTCGGCGGCGGTCTCGTCGAGTCGGATGAAGTCGCCTGGGCTCACTTCGCCGGACATGACGAGATGCCGGACGTGGTTGGCCACCTCCTCCGACAGCTGCGGCCGTCGGCGCAGAACCGATGCTCGACGCTTGTCCACCATTCCGAAAGCCAATCACACGGCGGGCTTCGTGCGAAGGAGGACCTTCGCGACCGGTTCGACGACTCGGGCCGCGATGGGCCCCAGGATGGCCATCAGCAGCACGTATGCCGTGGCCAGAGCAGCCAGCTCGCCCTCGACGGCACCCGCGGCCACGGCCAGCCCGGCGATGACGATGGAGAACTCGCCGCGGGCCACCAGGGCCGCACCGGCGCGCAGTCGGCCCGGTCGCCCTATTCCTTGACGCCTGGCCGCCCACCAGCCCGTCGCGATCTTGGTCGCCGCGGTGGCGACCGCCAGGACGATAGCCCAGCCGAGCACCGGCGGGATGGTTGCCGGATCGGTGGCGAGCCCGAACACCACGAAGAACATCGCCGCGAACAGATCTCGGAGGGGTTCGAGAACGCGGGTGGCGTTGGCGGCCGTCGAGCCGGAGATCGCGATACCGAGCAGGAATGCGCCGACGGCTGCCGAGACCTGCAGTTCCGACGCGATTCCGGCCACCAGCAGGGCAGCGCCGAGGACGTTGAGGAGCATGACCTCACGGTCCTTGCTGTCGAGCAGCGCGGAGACCGAGCTGCCGTAGCGCAGAGCGATGACCAGGACGATCGTGACCACCAGCAACGAGATTCCGAGAGCTTCGAGCCCGCCGAGGAAACTGGCACCCATCAGAACGGTGGTGAGGATCGGCAGGTAGACGGCCATCGCGAGGTCCTCGAACACCAGGATGGAGAGCACGATGGGGGTTTCTCGGTTGCCGAGCCGGCCAAGGTCGGTGAGGACCTTGGCGATGATGCCCGAGGACGAGATGTAGGTGACACCGCCCATCACCAGTGCTCCGACGCCGCCCCAGCCGAGTATCAATGCCACCACTGCGCCTGGAGTGAAGTTCAGAGCGATGTCGACCAGGCCCGCCAGCCAGGATCGGCGCAGTCCGGTGACGAGTTCGGTGGCGGTGTACTCGAGTCCGAGCAGGAGCAGCAGCAGGATGACGCCGATTTCGCTGGCGATCTCACTGAATTCGTCGATGCCGCCGAGGCTGACGATTCCGCCGTTTCCGAAGGCGAGACCGGCGAGAAGATAGAAGGGAATGGGGGAGACCCCGAACTTGCCTGCCACGCGGGCGAGTAGGCCGAGGACGAAGAACACCGCTCCCAGTTCGGTCAGAGCGAGTGCAGTCTCGGCCACCGGGTCAGACCCGACGATTGTCAGGCATTGCCGAGGATCTTGGCAGCTGCGTCCAAACCGTCGGCGGTTCCGACGGCGACCAGCAGGTCGCCGGAGACGAGGGTGAAGCCAGGAGTGGGTGACGGTTGTACTTGGCCCGCGCGCATCACTGCGACGATCGAGACGCCGGTCTTGGTGCGCATCCCGGTATCGCCGAGGGGGCGACCGTCGAAACGCGAGCCCTTCCTGACGGGGAGCTGGCGGGTGTGGATTCCGGGGAGGTCGCGATGCTGTTCCCCGAGCTGAGCGATGAGTTGCGGCGACCCGAGCAGATTGCCCAGAGCCGCCGCTTCCTCATTGCTCAACGTGATGGATTCCTGCGTCGCATCGGGGTCGTCCTTGCGCGAGACGATCAACTCGTTCGCGCCGTCCTTGCGGGTGATGACGCCTATGCGACGCCCGGAAGCGAGGGCGAAATCCTTCCGCACCCCGATTCCCGGCAGCAGGGTCACTTCGACGTTCATGGTCGAAATGCTAGCCCTGCAGGCAACGCATTATCGCAGGATCGGGTGTGAGCCCGACCCATGTCGATCAGGATGCGACGGCAGCCAGGAGGGCTTCGCGCTGGTTTGCACCGAGGCCACCGATACGGCGGGTATCGGCGATGGACAGCTGCTCGAGCAGCTGTGCGGCGCGCACGGAACCAACACCCGGCAGGGCCTTGATCAGGGCGGACACCTTGGTCTTCTTGACGATCTCGTCGTTCTCCGCCTTGGCGAGAACGTCAGCGACGCTGAGTTCGCCGGACTTGACGGATGCGAGCAGCTTCGACCGCGCAGTGCGTGCCTCGGCCGCCTTGGCCAGCGCCGCGGTGCGCTGTTCCGGTGTCAATACTGGTAAAGCCATGGCCTGTTCTCCTCGATTGTGGTGACCCGTCGCTCGTTGACAGGTCTCGACCCTCTTGCATCGTGCCTGGTGGCTCTCCCAATCTAACCGAACAACACGACTGTCATTCCGGTCGAGCCACCGAACCTTCCCAGCCAGGCTACGTCCTATCCGATTCGGGGTGTGCCCCGACCAGCACTTCGGCCCCGTGTCGGCTCTCGAAGGGCGTCGTGTACCGGGCATGTCCGACGCCTCCCTGCCCGCCTTTCAGGCAGGTGCCGGCGAGTAGGTCTTCCGGAGTGCGACCTTGACCACCTTGCCGCTCGCGTTGCGTGGGAGGGCGTCGACGACGACCAGATCCTTGGGGTGTTTGAACCGCGCGAGATGGTCGCCGAGCCACACGAGAAGCTCGTCGAGTGTCAGGTCCGGGGTGCCGGGCGAATCGTGCAGTGCGACCACCGCGACGGGCACCTCACCCCATCTGTCGTCGGGGCGGCCGATCACCGCGGCCTCGAGGATTCGGGGGTGGGAGAACAGGACGTTCTCGACTTCGGCGCAGTAGATGTTCTCGCCGCCGGAGATGATCATGTCCTTCTTGCGGTCGACGACGAACACGAAGCCTTCCTCGTCCTGGCGTACGAGGTCGCCGGAGTGGAACCAGCCGCCGTGGAATGCGTCCGCCGTCGCGTCCGGGTTCTCCCAGTAGCCCTGCATCAATGTGGGCCCTCGATAGACGATTTCGCCGATCTCGCCCTGCTCCACGTCGTTCATCTCGTCGTCGACGACGCGCGCGGCGATGGTCGGGATGACGCGTCCGACGGAGCCGAGTTTGCGCAGTGCGTCGACGCCGTCGAGCACGCAGGTGATGGGCGACATCTCCGTCTGTCCGAAGACCGCGACGTTCAGCGCTCCCGGGAACGTTGTCGACATCGCGCGAAGGACGGTGTCGGAGGCCGGGGCGGCACCCCAGGAAATGACCCGCAGGGCAAGTTCTCTCGGGTTGGCGGCCTGCTCGGCGCACATCGCCTGCCATTGCACGGGGACGAGGAAGAGATTGGTGACGCCCTCGGCGGCGAGTACGTCGAGCAGGGTGCCCGGATCGAAGGCACCGACCGGGTGGACGACGGTGGGAATGCCGAGCAGAAGGCTGGGTGCGAGACTGCCGAGTGCGGCGATGTGGAACATCGGTGAGGCGCAGAAACCGACCTCGTCGGTGGCGCTCATTTGTAGTGCCCGGATGCAGGTGAAGGCCTGGGCCTGCATGTTCGCGTGCGTGAGGACCGCGCCCTTGGGTCTTCCGGTGGTACCCGAGGTGTACATGATCAAGGCCGGGGCGTCGTCCGGAACGTCGACGGTGTCCGCCGGCTCAGCCGCGGACAGCAGCGCCTCGTAGTCGTCCCCGACGGTGATGATCCCGTTCAGTGAATCACTCTGCGCCACAACTGCTTCGGCCAGCGGAGCGAGAGTGTCATCGGTGATCACCAGGGTAGAGCCACTGTTCTGCGCCAGAAAGGCCACCTCGGGCGGAGTCATCCGGAAGTTCACCGGCACTGCCAGAGCCCCGAGCGCATTGATTGCCAGCACCGCCTCGAGGTACTCGGGTCGGTTGAGCATCACGATCAACACCCGGTCGCCGAATCCGATTCCGCGGCTCTGCAGAACGCCTGCGCATCTCGACACGCGGTCGTCGAGTTCGCGCCACGTGATCGATCGCCCCTGGAACCGGAGCGCCACGGCGTCGGGCTGCATGAGGGCGTGCCGTCGAACGTGGTTGTTCCAGTTGTTTCGGTTGGACAACCCGGGTTCGTTCGGGTGAGCGGCCATCGCCGGTTCCTCTCGTCAGCGGTAAGGGCAGGGGATCGAATGTGATGCAGCCTACAGACCGGCCACCGCTTTGTCCGGAGCTTCGTCGACTGCATTCCTGCAGCTCAGCGCTGCAATAAGTTTGTGATCATTCGCATCGATGCCGCTACTATGGGGAATCGAGACGACCGGCGGTGCAAGGGCAGGCGATGAACGAGACAGGTACGACGGCGCAGCGGCGTCGGCCACGGAATCGAAAGGCGCAGATTCTGGTGGCCGCGGCCGAGGCCTTCAGCGAGCGCGGCTATCACCCCGTCGGAATCGAGGACATCGCCGCCACCGTCGGCATTTCCGGGCCCGCGCTGTACCGGCACTTTCCCACCAAGTACTCCCTGTTCGTCCACACCGTCATGCGGATGACCGACTCGTTGACCGCGGCAACCGATCCGGCCGTTATCGATGTGGAGGATCCGCAGGCTCGCATCGACGCGGTCATCGGTGCCATCATCGCCACCACCCTCGACAATCGGCGCACCGGTGGGTTGTATCGATGGGAGGGGCGCTATCTCGTCGGTTCGGACCGTGAGTACTTACGCCGAGCGCTGCGAACGGTGCACGAGCGGATGACGGTCCCGCTGCGACAGCTTCGCCCCGATCTGTCCGAATCCGATGCAGCGCTGCTGGCCACCGCGGCAATCAGTGTGGTCGCCAGCATCACCGCGCATCGATCGGCGTTGTCGGCCAAGCAGATCGAGGAGTCGATGCTCGCGGCCGCACGGTCGGTTCTGTGGACCGAACTTCCGCAGCAGGGCAGCGCATCTCCTCACCGCGAATCCGTGCTCGAGCATGCATCGAAACACGAAGAGCTGCTGCATCATTCGATCAGGCTGTTCTACCTGCACGGCTACCACGAGGTGGGCCTGGACGACATCGGCGCAGCGGCGTCGATCACTGCCTCCAGTGTGTACCGCTATTTCCCCAGCAAGGCCGAACTGCTCGAGGCTGCGTTGCACCGTGCCAACGACCAGCTCACCGACACCCTGGCCGGTGCGCTCGAGCACTCGAGCTCCCCGGTCGACGCGGTGCGGACGTTCGCCAGGCTGTACACCGAATTGACCTTCCGGCAGGGCGAACTCGTGGCCGTGTACTTCGCCGAGATCGGAAATCTACCGGCCGATCGGCGGACGACGCTGCGCAGAATTCAGCGCCACAACATAGACGGCTGGGCGCAACTACTGCGGGAAGCACGGCCGAACACGAGCGTGGTGGTCTCGAAATTTCTGATCCACGCCGCTCTCGGGTTGGTCTTCGACGTCGGTCGCACGGTGCGGTTCGAGCGCTCCGACCGAACCATGGCCCGGGTGCAGCAGACGATGACGGCGGTACTGCTGGGGTGATCGCCGCCGGACTCAGGCAGGCGTGGCCACGGCGGTGTACGGGCACGTACCAGCTCCCAGATCCCGAGGGCGGTAGCCGACGGGATAACCGGGGTAGGTCTTGTTCGACGCGTCGGCGGTGGCCCGCGATCGCGTCCGCTTGGGGAGGAACCGCTCCACGCGGGCTCGGGCACGCAGAGCCCGCACGGCGGCCCGCTCGATCGTCGCCGAGCCGGACGGGAAGCCGAAGGCACCCGCCATCCGGTCGTCCAGCAATGCGAAGACTGCCTGCTTCACGGCGGGGGTGAACGCGGCGGGGTACCACGAGCAGTACAGCTCGAGGGTGTACGTGCCGATCCGTCGGTTGTCCTCGCTGAAGCGGAACGTGCGCTCCTCGTAATCGAGCTTGAACTGCGCGAGCTCCGTGTACGAGGAGGGAATGTTCTTGATTCCCATCCGCTTTCCCACTTCGCAGTAGAAGTGGAACGTTGCGAGTCGTTCCTTCGGATGCAGGCGACGCCATCCGTAGGTGTCGATCCACTCGATCGGCTCGTAGATGAACGTCGTCAACACGTAGAGTATGTCGTCGTTCGAGATGTCGAACTGCCCGTGCATCCGGTTGACCATCCGAAGCGATTCGCGGCCCCGCTCGGAGTCGTATCCGTGCTCGAGCAATTCGGCCATCAGCAGCGCGGTGTCGTCGTAGCGCTTCTGCGGCCTGTTCTCGAATTCGCCGGTCCTGACCAACAGTGCCGAGATGGTCGGCACACAGTAGGTACGGAACAACGCGAATTCGAGTGCACGCTGGTAGTCCCACGGAAACTCGTAGCCGGCGGTGATGCGGTGGATCGTGTGGCAATCCCGCACCGGGTCGAGTTCCTCGATGCGGCGGAGCCAGCCGAAGCGCCCCTTCTTCGGCTTGATGTCCATGTTCAGCCCCGTCCGTGACGAAGCTTCAGCGCCAGCACGGACAGCTTCATGTTTCGCGCTTTGCGCTTCATCGTCAGCAGATTGACCGGAGCTGCGAAACTCTGCACGGTCAACGATTTCACGGTGCTGAATTCACGGAGGCCGTCGGCACCGTGGATGCGGCCGAATCCCGAGTCGCCCGTGCCGCCGAAGGGCAGCGCCGGAACACCGGCGAAGCCGAGCACCGAATTGACCGTCACGACACCACAATCGAGCTTCTCGGCGGCGCGTCTGCCCACCGCTCCGTCCTGGGTGAACACCGATGCGCCGAGTCCGTACTTGGACGCGTTGGCGCGTTCGATGGCCTCGTCCAGATCGCGAACCTTGTTGACCACCACGGTCGGACCGAAGGTCTCCTCGGTGATCGCCGTCGAATCCTCGGGTACGTCGGTGAGAACCACCGGGTCGATGTACGGACCGTGCAACGAGTCGAGTCCGCCGACGACCGCCTTGCCGCCCTTGGCCAGAGCGTCCTCGATCTGGCCGCGCACGATGTCGCTCTGCTTACCCAGCGTCATCGGACCGTAGGACGAGGTCTTCGTTCCGCCGGGCTTCAGCGCCTTCACCGCGGCGGTGAACTCGCCGACGAAGCGGTCGTACACCGGCGCCGCGACGTAGATGCGTTCGACGCCCGCGCAGGTCTGGCCGGCGTTGCCCATCGCACCGAACGTCGCGAATTCCACTGCGGCAGTGATGTCCGCGTCTGCATCGACGAGCATCGCGTCCTTGCCGCCGCACTCGGCGACGAGTGGGGTCAGCGACTTCGCGCAGGTGGCCATGACCTTCTTGGCCGTGGCGGTGGATCCGGTGAACGCGATCTTGTCGACACCGGATTCGACGAGGGCGGTGCCGGTGGATCCGTCGCCGGTGATCGTCTGGAACACCGGGTGTGGAGCGGCAAGCGACTGCCACTTCTCGGCCAACCAGGTCCCGACGCCAGGCGTCAGTTCGCTCGGTTTGAACACGACGGTGTTGCCTGCCGCGAGGGCGTACGCGATCGACCCCATCGGTGTGTAGAGCGGGTAGTTCCAGGGGCCGATCACTCCGACGACACCGAACGGGCGGTACCCGACGTAGGCCTTCTGGTTCACGGCGAGCAGGCCCGATCCGACCTTGCGCTGCCGCAGGATCTTCTCGGCGTTGCGGGCCGCCCAGTCGAGGTGTTCGACGCCGAGCATGACCTCGAGCAGAGAGTCCTCGTCCGGCTTGCCGGTTTCGGCGGCGATGACGGTAGCGAGGCTTGCGGCGTCCTTGGCGATGGCGGACTTGAATTCGAGCAACCACCTTTTGCGTCCGACGAAGCCCTGTACGTCCCACCAGCGCGCGGCCGACCGGGCGCGAGCGACGGCGACGTCGACTTCTGCGGTGCCCGCGATCGGATACGTGGCGAGTGCGACACCTGTTCTGGGGTCGAGGCTTTCGAAGGTGCTCTCGTTCGTTCGTTCGATCTGGTCCGTCACGGGCTCTATCCTCCAGCAGATCGCATCACATATATTTGATGTGATTGAATGTTGTCCAGGACACACTATGCGTCCGATTCGGTTGCTACAACCCCCGCCGCCTCGATGTGCAGGAGCCGATTCATGAGTATCGATCTCACCCGGGAACAGACCGCGTTCGCCCAGGCTGTCGCGTCCTTCTGCGCCAAGGAAGCCGGTACCCGCGCCCAGAGGGACGCGCTCACCGAGCACGGCAAGCACACCCACAACCAGGCGCTCTACGACAAGATGGCCGAGCTGGGCTGGCTGGGTGCGATCATCTCCGAGGAGCATGGCGGGGCGGGCGGCAGCACCGTCGACCTGTGCATTCTGCTCGAAGAATCTGCCAAGGCCATGGCTCCCATCGGCGGCATCGGACCCACCCTGATCACCGGTGCGGCCTACGAGAAATTCGGCACACCCACACAGAAGGAGACCGTTCTCGGCGGCATCGTCGCCGGGCGGAGCTATTCGATCTCGATGTCCGAGCCGGAGGCAGGCTCGGACGTCGGCAACCTCAGCTGCCGCGCCGAGAAGACCGACACCGGCTGGCTGATCAACGGCCAGAAGACCTGGTGTTCCAATGCGCACTTCGCCGATCGGATCCTGCTCGTCGCACGCACCGGCAGGAGCGGAGCCGGCGGAGCGACCCAGGGAGGCAGAGCGGGTGGGAAGCACGAAGGCCTGACGATGTTCGACGTTCCGGCCGATGTCGAGGGCCTGAACATCGTCGGCATCGACACGATGGGCGGCAAGGAAGTCAACGATTTGTACTTCACCGACTGCGCGCTGCCCGAGGACGCGGTGGTCGGGGTGGAAGGGCAGGGGTGGTCTCAGCTGATGACCGGTCTGAACATCGAGCGCCTCATTCTCGCGGCGATGATGCTCGGTACGGCGCAACGAGCATTCGAAGACACACTCGACTTCATCACCCAGCGCAAGCAATTCGGACGGCCCGTCGGAACGTTCCAGGCACTGCGGCATCGCATCGCCGATCTGGCCACCGAGATCGAGTGCGGACGGCTGCTGGTCTACCACGTGGCTCGGTTGGTCGACGAGAACCCGACGAAACTCTTCCCGCGCGAGGCATCGATGGCCAAGCTCAAGCTCACCGAGACCGCCAAGAAGGTGGCGCTCGAAGGCATGCAGATGATGGGTGGCTACGGCTACGCCACCGAGTTCGACATGGAAAAGCATGTCCGGACGACTCTCGTGTCCTCGATCTACGGCGGTACCAACGAGATTCAGCGCGACATCATCGGCAAGACGTACGGGCTGTAGGTCATCGTGTTGCGTCGTCGACCACAGCTCGCGGAGGATGTCGCCGCCAGTATTCGCCAGCAGATCGTCACGGGTGCGCTCGAGCCAGGGGCATTCGTGCGAATCGACGAGACGGCGGCGGAGTTGGGCGTCAGTGCCACTCCGGTGCGCGAAGCACTCGTTTCGCTGCGCGGGGAAGGGCTCGTCGAGCAGGTGCCTCGACGCGGCTACCGCGTCGGTGAGCTGTCGCGCCAGGATGTGGACGACATCTTCTGGCTGCAGGGGACAATCGCCGGCACACTCGCCGGTCGGGCCGCTCGCAGCATCACACCCGAGCACCTGGATCGGCTGACAGCACTCAACGACGGTCTCCGTGACGCCGTGGCCCGCTCGGATACCGAATCGGTGGAGTACTACGAGTTCGAGTTCCACCGATTCGTGAACAAGATCGCAGGCGGAACCAAGTTGGCGTGGTTCCTCCTCGGTGCGGTCAGATACACGCCGCGGTTGTACGCGACCGACAAGCGATGGGGTGAAGATGCAGTGCGCAGTCACGAAGAACTGATCGACGCCTTTGCGCGACGCGATGTCGAGGCCGCCGACGACGTGATGCGTCGACAGTTCCGGCAGTGGGACATCGGTGCGGAATCGACGCCGTCGTGACCGGCGATCCGGATTTTCTGCGCAAGTCCATGACCGGACTGGGGCTGCTCGCCGGCTCGGCGAACGTCATCATGCAACTGGGGCACCCGGCCGTCGGGTATGGGGTGTTCGAGAGCCGTGTCGAATCCGGACAGATCAACCGGCACCCGATCAAGCGCACCCGAACCACGTTGTCCTATCTCGCCGTCGCGGGTATGGGTGACGACGAGACCAAGGCCGCATACCGCAAGGCGACCAACCGATCTCATGCAGCCGTGAAGTCGACGCCGGACAGTCCGGTGAAGTACAGCGCCTTCGATCCCACCCTGCAGCTGTGGGTGGCGGCGTGCCTCTACCGCGGTCTCGAGGATGTGTACGCCGCCTTGTACGGGCCACCCGATCCGGACACCGTGGACGAGATGTACCAGGCATGCCACGTACTGGGCTCGACGCTTCAGATGCCACCCGAGATGTGGCCCGCAGATCGAGCAGCGTTCGAGAAGTACTGGGACGCAGCGCTCGACGACATTCATATCGACCCGACGATCCGGCGCTACCTGCACGGCATCGCCTCGGCGACGTTCACCAAGCCGGCGGTACTACATCCGCTGATCGGGCCGTTCTTCCGCTTCGTGACGACCGGATTCTTACCCCAGCGATTTCGGGACGAGATGGAATTGGCCTGGGACCCGGTCAAGCAGAGACGGTTTGCGCTGTTGCTGCGCAGCGCGTCCCTGCTCAACCGGGTGTCGCCGCCCGTCGTGCGCGCATTTCCGTTCAACATCCTGCTCCGCGATGTCGAGCGTCGGATTCGCTCGGGGCGAGCACTGGTCTAGTACGAGCCTCAGCTCAGATGATGCGGCTGCGGGTGCGACTTGTGCCCCTCGTCCGATCCCTCGTTGTCCTGATGACCGTTCGCCGTACCCTGCACGCCTGTTCCCGCCGGAACCATCGCGATGATGACCGACTTCGAGGTGGGGGTGTTGCTGTGCAGCGCAGTCGAATCCAGCGGGATCAAAGGATTGGTCTCGGGATAGTACGCAGCGGCCGACCCACGCGGGGTGTCGTACTCGACGATGCGGAACGACGGCGCGCACCGATCCACGTCGTCGTCGTCCCACTTGGTGACGAGGTCGACCATGTCGCCGTCGCGGAAGCCGAGCGCCGAAATGTCCTCGCGGTGCACGAAGACGACGCGTCGGCCGTTCTCGATGCCGCGGTAACGGTCGCTGAGTCCGTAGATGGTGGTGTTGAACTGATCGTGGCTGCGCAGCGTCTGCAGGATCAGATGGCCCGGCGGAACCTGCAGCACATCGATCGGTGAGACCGCGAATTCGCCCAGGCCGCTCTTGGTTTCGAACGTCCGGCTGTCGCGCGGCGGATGCGGAAGCACGAAGCCGCCGGGGCGTCGAACATTGACCTCGTAACCCTCGCAACCGGCGACGACGCGGGAGATGTGCTTGCGGATGTTGCGGTAGTCGTCGCGGAAACCCTTCCAGTCGAGACCGTATCGGTTGCCGAGTGTCGACTCGGCGATGCCGCTGACGATCGCGACCTCGGAACGAAGGAACTCGCTCGCGGGCTTCAACGGTCCGCGCGAGGAATGCACCGAGCACGTGGAGTCCTCGACCGAGATCCATTGCTCACCACTGGCTTGCACGTCCTTCTCGGTGCGGCCCAGAGTCGGCAGGATGATCGACGTCTCGCCGCAGACGAGGTGCGAGCGGTTGATCTTGGTGGAGATCTGCACCGTCATCCGCATCTTGCGCAGTGCCTCGAAGGTGACGTCACTGTCCGGAGTCGCCTGGACGAAGTTGCCGCCGAGGCCGAGGAAGAAGTGCGCCTTACCGTCGCGCATGGCCCGGATGGAATCGACGGTGTCCAAGCCGTGCTCGCGCGGCGGCTCGAAGTCGAATTCCGCAGCCATGGCGTCGAGGAAGGCCACCGGCGGGCGTTCCCAGATGCCCATCGTCCGGTCGCCCTGCACGTTCGAGTGGCCGCGCACGGGGAGCAGCCCGGCACCTGCCCGGCCGATGTTGCCCTGTGCGAACGCGAGATTGGTGACTTCCTTGATGGTCGCGACGGCATTGCGGTGCTGCGTCAGACCCATGGCCCAGCAGAAGACCGTTGCCTTGGAGTCGCGCAACATCTCGGCTGCCTCGGTGATCTGCGCTACCGACAGTCCGGTCACCTCGGTGACGAGATCCCAGTCGACCTCGGCGACGTGCGCCTTCCATGCGTCGAAGCCGACGGTGTAGTTGTCGAGGAACTCGTGATCGAGTGCATCCCACTTCACCAGCAACGAGCCGATGGCCTGGAAGAGTGCAAGGTCGCCGTTGATCTTGATCGACAGGTGCAGATCCGACAGGTCCGTTCCCGGGCCCACCATGCCCCGCGGGGTCTGCGGGTTCTTGAAGTTCAGCAGACCCGCTTCGCGAAGTGGGTTGATGGACAGAATCTTTGCGCCGTTCTGCTTGGCCATCTCGAGGGCCGAGAGCATGCGGGGGTGATTGGTTCCGGGATTCTGACCGGCGAGGATGATCAGTTCGGCATTGTGGACGTCGTCGAGCGTGACGCTGGCCTTGCCGATGCCGATCGATTCCTGCAGCGCGATGGACGTCGACTCGTGACACATGTTGGAACAGTCGGGCATGTTGTTCGTGCCGAACGCCCGGGCGAAGAGCTGATAGGTGAATGCGGACTCGTTCGAGGCGCGACCCGAGGTGTAGAAGATGGCCTCATCGGGACTCGCGAGGGACTTCAGCTCATCGCCGATCAGGCGGAACGCGTCGTCCCACTCGATGGGCTCGTAATGGCTGCCGCCGGGCAGCTTGATCATCGGGTGCGTGATCCGGCCCTGCTGGCCCAGCCAGTGTTCGGTGTGGCTGTCGAGTTCGGCAATGCTGTGCTGCGCGAAGAACTCCGGCGTCGCCCGCGTCGTCGTCGCTTCCTCGGCAACGGCCTTCGCGCCGTTCTCGCAGAACTCCGCTGCGTGCCGGTGGCCCGGATCGGGGTCGGGCCACGCGCAGCTCATGCAGTCGAAACCCTCGGCCTGGTTGAGCTTGAGCAGCGTCTGCGCGGTGCGCTTCGGGCCCATGTGCCCGAGCGCTCGCTTCATCGACACTGCGACGGCGACGGGGCCTGCCGCGTGGGTCTTCGGCTTTTCGATGTCGAGCTCGGCCTCGTCGACGTCGCTGTCGGTGCGTCTCATGCGGGTCCCTTCGTTGCGTTACCCCCGCACTCGACCATAGCCGTTGGCTCAGCCGGCGAGGAGCTTGGTCACCAGATCCACGTACTGCTGCTTCGCCGAATCCTGGCTCGTACCTTCGAGCTTCGCCCAGGCATCGAACTTCGCTCGGTTCACCATGTCCAGTCGTCCGGGCCGCTTACCCGAGGCGTCACCGATCGAACCCTGCTTGTAGAGCGAGTACAGGCTCAGTAGGTCGTCGTTGCTCGGCTTGGACGTGAGCTTCTTGACGTCTACCTGCGCGTCGGCGAACGACTGGTCGAGATCGGACATGAAGAACTCCTTCGGTTAGAGGTGGTGTCATCCTCGCACGGAGGCCTCGGAAATCAGCCGAATGCAGTGCGCCACGAGGGCTTCGCGGGTGACGGTGAGCGTGCCGTCGAGATAGCCGATGAACAGGGCCGTCAACGCCCCGACGGTTCCGACGGCGATCAGCTGTCGATCTTCGCTGTCGGGCAGTTGGGAGTGCACCAGTTCGACGAAGCCGGGCAGGAGATCGAGGCCGCGTCGGCTCAGCGCCGGTTCGGCCAACGGCGCGATGAGCAGCACCCGTCCGGTTCGCGGCTCGTCGATGATGAGTTCGACGAATGCGCGTACCGGCGCGGCGATGGTGTCCTCGGCAGTGCTCGCCTGCATCACGGCGTCGAGCAAGGCGCCCTGTGCTCTGGTGCCCACCCACGCGTACACCGCGCGGACGAAGGCGTCGCGGTCGGCGAAGCTCTCGTAGAAGTACCGCTCGGTCAGGCCGGCGGTACGGCAGACGGCCCGCACGTTGACGGCCGGACCGTCCGGCGAGCCGAGGAGCTCGACCCCGGCCGCGAGCAACGCGTCGTAGCGCTTGGATCTGCGTTCCTCCAACTGTTGACTACGCATGTTGTCAACCCTAGTCTGACAACATGCGTAGTCAGCCCGATCGACCCGTCCCGCTCGGTCCGGATTCGCTCACCTGGAAGTACTTCGGCGACTGGCGAGGGATGTTGCAGGGCGTCTGGGCAGGGTCGATGCAGAACATGCACCCAGGGCTCGGAGCCGGGGTGGAGCAACACTCCACGTTCTTCGACGAGCGCTGGCAGCGTCTGTACCGGTCCCTGTACCCCATCGGTGGGGTCGTGTTCGACGGCGATCGGGCCGAGGAGACCGCACTGCAGGTCCGCGGCTATCACACGAACATCAAGGGAATCGACTCCAAGGGCCGCAAGTACCACGCGCTCGATCCCGACACGTTCTACTGGGCGCACGCCACCTTCTTCATGGGCACGGTGCTCACTGCAGACCACTTCATGGGCGGGCTGACCGAGGCTCAGAAGGTGCAGCTGTTCGACGAGCACGTGCAGTGGTATCGCCTCTACGGCATGAGCATGCGGTCGGTGCCTGCCACCTGGCCGGAGTTCCAGCAGTACTGGGATCACATGTGCCGACACGTGTTGGAGGACAACATAGCCGCCCGCGGGGTGTTGGACCTGTCGAAGCTGGGACCACCGCCGTATGCGGCCTGGCTGCCCGAGCCGATCTGGGCCGTGTTCCGGCGTCCGGTGGCGAGGCTGTTCGTCTGGATCACCGTCGGGCTCTACGACGAGCCGGTACGCCGACTCCTGGGCTACAGCTGGTCTGCCCAGGACGAGAAGCGCCTGGCGTTGTTCGGCAAGGCAGTGAACCTGGTGTTCGGGTTGGTTCCGCCGCGACGGCGACTGCACCCGCGAGGCCGCGCCGGATGGGATCGTGTTCGGGGCCGGATCGACCCGACGTCACCGCTGGTCCATACGCCGGCCCGCAATCTGCCGCCGGTGGAACGCCGCACGGACCCGTCGCACTACAGCCCGAAGGTGTAGATCGGCGCGCTCGGGGTACAACGCGGGGTATGTACAACGTCAGAACCGGCACCGGAAAGCCCCTGGTCCTCGTCCACGGTCTCGGTTCCTCGCACCGCAACTGGGACCCCATCGTGCCCGCCCTCGTCAAGCACCGAGAGGTCATCGCCCTCGACCTACCCGGGTTCGGGCAGACTCCGCCTCTGGCCGAGGTCTCCATCGCGACGTTGACCGACGCGTTGCGGGAATTTCTCGACAGCGAGGGGCTGTCCGACGCCGATCTCGTCGGCAGTTCGATGGGTGCGCGAATGGTCGTCGAGCTGGCCCGCCGCGGTCACCGCGGATCCATGGTGGCGCTCGATCCCGGCGGGTTCTGGAACGACCGGCAGGTCAAGATCTTCGGGGCCACGATCACCGCATCGTTGGCGCTGATGAAGAACGTGCAGCCGCTGGTACCGTTTCTGGCCGGCAACCCGGTCACCAGAACTGCTGCACTGGCGCAGTTCTCGGCTGCGCCCTGGAAACTTCCGAGTGGGCTGGTCGAGCAGGAGCTCAAGGGTTTCTCCTCCACGACATCACCTTCGCTCGACGCCGCACGCAAGGCGCTGATCCACGGGCCGAAGCAACAGGGTTCCCCGAAAGGTTCCCTGCAGGGCTCGCTGCTCATCGGTTGGGGCCGTCAGGACAAGGTCACCACACCCAGCCAGGCCACAGTGGCGTTGGAGCGATTCCCCGACGCCACCCTGCACTGGTTCGACAAATGCGGACACTTCCCGCACTGGGATCAGCCGACCGAGACCGCGCGGGTCATCCTGCGGGGAACGGGTCGCTGACGCTCCCATGTGCGCGGAACCTCGTAGCAGGGGTCGAGTTTCCGCTCACAAGGGTCAGCCGTTCCACCAGGGCCGCAGAGGAACGTCGGCCTGTCCCTTCGGTCCGAGCTTGACGGCCAGAACCTGGTGCAGCTGAACCACATTGCGCTCGAAGCCGAGCCGGGACCCGGCCATGTACAGGCCCCAGACGCGGGCTGTTCCCTCACCGGCTTCGGCGACGCAGGCATCCCAGTTCTCGACGAGGTTCCGGCACCATCCGGCCAGCGTCAAGGCGTAGTGCTCGCGCAGGTTCTCCTCGTGACGAACCTCGAGTCCGACGTCCTGGATCTCGGTGATGATGCGGCCCGAGCCGGTGAGTTCGCCGTCGGGAAAGACGTACCGGTCGATGAAGCTGCCGGCCTTGGCGTGTGCGCGATTGTCCGGCCGGGTGATCGAGTGGTTGAGGAGCCGGCCGCCGTCGCGCAGCTTGGACTGGATGAACGTGAAGTACGACGGGTAGTTGTGCACGCCGATGTGCTCGGTCAGCCCGATGGAGGAGATGGCGTCGAAGTTGGTCTCGGGCACGTCGCGATAGTCCGAGAAGCGCACCTCGGCCAACTCTGACAGGCCCTCGTCGGCGATGGCCTGCTGTGCCCACGACGCCTGCTCCTGGGAGAGCGTCACACCGATCACCTTCACTCCGCGGCGGGCGGCGTAGCGCACCATCGAGCCCCAACCGCAGCCGATGTCGAGCAGGCGATCACCCGGTTGCAGGCCGAGCTTGTCGAACACCAAGCGATACTTGTTCTCCTGTGCGGCTTCCAGCGACTGATCGGCGCTCTCGAACGCCGCGCAGGTGTACGTCATGGAGGGGCCGAGCACCTTCTCGTAGAAGGCATTGGACACGTCGTAGTGATGGTGGATCGCTTCGGCATCGCGAGTCTTGGAGTGGCGCAGACCTTCTGCGATGCGACGCCACCGCGGAATCGCTTCCTGGGGTGGGGGAGCGATGGGCCGCAACACATCCCAGCCGAGCGAACGGGCGATCGATGTCAGCGTCATCGCCGAGGGGCGACGGAAGTGCAGCTCGTCGCCCATCAGCGCCAGCAGCTCGTAGGGGTCGCCCGGATGGACTCCCGTTGCTTCGAGATCGCCCGAGACGTACGCGCGCGCCATGCCGAGATCGCCGGGAGCGGTTGCGAGATAGGTGGTTCCGCGGGGGCTCTTGAGGTTGAGGCCGATTCTCGCGTCCTCGGGTCCTGCGGTGCTGCCGTCGTAGGCGGTGAAGCGCAGTGGGATGTTGCCGTCGGAGATCAGTTCGAGAATCTCGGAGATCTTGAGCTTCTGGGCACCGTTCACCGTGCGATTGCCGGAGTCCTTGAACGTCGTCATCTGCGTTGCACCGCCTTCGAGTACAAATCCAACAATCGGGATTCGGGATCGTATTTCTTCTTCAACACTTCGTATCGATCGCCGCCGTACAGAACGGCGAATTCATGTTCGGTGTAATAAGCGTCCGAGTACAGCGATTTATGCCCGTCGAACTCGGTGACCTTCTTCTCGATGGCGCGGTTCGCGGCACCCTCTGGTTCGCCTGCAACGATCGGGACCGAAGACCAGAAGCCGATGTTGACGTAGGTGCGTTTGGGTTCGAGTGGGTACAGCGGCCACGGCCTGGCCGGATTTGCGCCCGGTGCTGCGGGCTCACGAAGACGCAACGGGCACAACCACAACGGCTCGATCGGGATGTTGTCGAGGAACCACGCGACGAAGCCTGCGGTGTGCTCGATCGGAACCTCGACATCCTGCACGACGCGTTCGCGCGGCGGATTTCCTTTGCGTTTCTCTAGTCGATCGCCGATGTCGTACTTACGATCGAGGCCGATCAGTTTCCAGTAGAAACTACTGCGCCGGTACTTGCGCGGCCAGAAGCGTCGGATTCTCGGGTTCTGTGTTCCGAACGCTCGGGAGCACCAGAACCAATCGGTGTCCCAGCGCCACAGGTAGTCGTGAATGGTGAGGCGGTCGGTCTTCGGTGTGTCCGACGCGTGCTGGATCGAGCGGTAGAAGATGTCGGCACCGGTGTAGTCGCTGACCGGTCCCGGTTCGTCGGTCTGGACGCCGAGGGTGAGGTAGCTTTCGTCGGCGCTGAAGACCACACCGTCGAGGTACTGGACCTCGATGCCGTCGTACTCGCGCTGCTCGACGATGCGGTCCATCGTGGACTGCAGGGTATCGAGATCGTGAAATCGCAGGTGGCGCAACGCGACATACGGCAACACGGGTTCGAGCTGGATCTTCAGCCGAGTGGAGTAGCCGAGGGTTCCGTACGAGTTGGGAAAGCCCCAGTAGAGATCTGCGTGTTCGCCCTCCGGTGTTGCGGTGACGATCTCGCCGCTGCCGGTGAGGACATCGATCTCGAGCACCGATTCGTGTGGGAGTCCACTACGAAAGGACGTGGACTCGATGCCGAGTCCGGTGACGGCTCCGCCGAGGGTGATCGTCTTGAGCTGCGGGACGACGAGGGGTGCCAGGCCGTAGGGAAGCGTCGCGTCGACCAGGTCCTCGTAGGTGCACATTCCGGCGACATCTGCTGTGCGCGAGGCGGGATCGACGGTGATGACCTTGCTCAGGCCCGACACGTCGAGCCCCGGTGTGGTGGTGGTCGTCCTGGCCCGGAACAGGTTGGACGTCTTCTTCGCCAGACGCACCGTCGCATCGGCGGGAATTGCGCGATAGCTGCGAAGCAGCTGCTCGACACCCGACCGGTGCGCTGCGTAACCGCTCTCCCTCGGTTCTGGCCGTCGTCCGAGAAGAGCATTCACTGAAGCCACACTCAGACGCTATATCTCGTACCGCGTGGTATCCACCGGCATCGGCGTCCGACCGGTGAAACTTCACGCAACTGTTGCCGAATCTCCGCGGAGAATCGGAGTAAATCGGACAAATGGTTGCGTCATGCATGTGTTTTGCGGGATGAGAAATATGTGTGTGAAGCACATCACACACGGTCCGGCGGGATGCCTGCCGCGCGTGCGCGGCGAGGCAGTATGGACGCACATCCCGTTCGCTATCGAAGGAGAACGTTTCCGTGGCTCAGGTCAGTGCATCCAGTTCCGCCACCATCGCCACCACACCGGATCGAGTGCTCGCTGCGCTCGCCGACTACGAGACGGTGCGCCCACGCATCCTCCCCGAGCAGTACCGCGACTACGAGGTGGTCCAGGGCGGGCAAGGAGACGGAACCGTGGCCACATGGACCCTGCAGGCCACCGAGAAGCGAGTGCGCAACGTCGCCGCGACCGTCACCGTCGCCGGATCGACCATCACCGAACGCGACGCCAATTCCTCCATGGTCACCACCTGGTCGGTCGCCCCGGACGGCGCGGGCACCACGGTCACCACGACGACGGAGTGGAAGGGTGCAGGCGGCATCGGCGGATTCTTCGAGAAGACCTTCGCACCGCTGGGACTGAAGAAGATCCAGGCCGCGACGCTGGAGAACCTGCGCCGCGAGTTGATCTAAGCCTGCTCGAAGTCGGGGGCCTCGATGAGCTCGAGTGTTCCGACGACCACGGTGCGCATCGACCACAGGAACATCCCGTCGGGTCCACGGTCGACCGTGTCGTAGGCCCCCGGCAATGTATCGAGGTCGGTGCGCGCCGCGATCGCGTCGTCGTACTCACGATCGCGTCGAGCAGAGTTGTAGACCATCTCGGCCAAGGCCAGCGCATGCTCGCAGACGGTGATGACAGCCCACGTCGCCTGCTTCGGAGTGAGGTCGTATCGAGTTCGATAGCGCGTCTGCACCGAGTCGGCCATACGGATGGCGTCGATCGAGCTGGGAGTCAGGCCGATCAGATACTCCGCGATGCCCGGGTTGGAGTGAACCAGCTCGCGCATCGCGGAAGCGAGGGTCAGCAACGCGTCGTGCATGGATTCGTCGTCACCGGGAAGCGGCGGCGACCACCTCCGCAGAATCTCCTCCGCCACGAGCGCCTTGAGGGAGCAGAGATCGTCGATGTTGTTGTAGATGGCGACGATCGACACGCCCAGGCTTTCGGCCACCGACTTCACCGACACCTTCGGCAGCGTCAGCGCAATACCCGCCTCGGCCATGGTCTGGGGCGTCACCCGACGCTTGCGAGGGGAGCGACCCTCGGGGTTCGTCGGTTCGTGCATTCGAGGATGGTACGCGCCTCAGTTGTGACGCATCCTCAGCTGTGTGGCGCGGCGTCCGCGGACCTTCGTGCGACTACGCTGGGGATCGCTTCGACCCACGCGAGAGGACGACACAGTGCAACCCGGTGAACAGCCCGACATGGCATCGATCCTGCAGCAGGCCCAGCAGATGCAGCAGCAGCTGATGGCGGCGCAGGCGGAGATCGCGGAGACCGAAGTGACCGGCCAGGCGGGCGGTGGCCTCGTGGTCGCCACCGTCAAGGGAACCGGTGAGGTGGTCGGACTGACCATCGACCCCAAGGTCGTCGACCCGAGCGACGTCGAGACGTTGCAGGACCTGGTGATCGGCGCGATCGCCGATGCGTCTCGCGCGGCTCAGGCCGTCGCGAGCGAGAAGATGGGCCCCCTCGCTGGTGGTCTCGGTGGCATGCCCGGCCTGCCCGGGTTCTAGGCGGTGTACGAAGGTCCGGTTCAGGATCTGATCGACGAACTCGGCAAGTTTCCCGGGGTCGGTCCGAAGAGCGCTCAGCGCATAGCTTTTCACCTCCTGGGCGTCGAACCTCCCGAGGTGGATCGGCTCATGCGCGCGCTGCAGCGCATTCGCGACGGCGTTCAGTTCTGCATCGTCTGCGGCACGGTCTCGGACAAGGAACTGTGTCGAATCTGCGCGGACTCACGTCGTGACAGATCCATGATCTGCGTCGTCGAAGAACCCAAAGATGTTCAGGCAGTGGAACGTACGCGAGAGTTCAAGGGCCGCTACCACGTGCTCGGTGGGGCACTCGATCCACTGAACGGAGTGGGGCCGGATCAGCTCCGCATCCGAGAGTTGTTGACTCGCGTCGGAACCCAGGACGACGGAGTGGACGTCACCGAAGTCATCATCGCCACCGACCCCAACACCGAGGGCGAAGCCACTGCCACGTATCTGGTGCGCATGATGCGCGACTTCCCCGGCCTGGCCATTACCCGCCTCGCCTCCGGCCTGCCCATGGGCGGAGACCTCGAATTTGCCGACGAACTGACGCTGGGCCGCGCTCTGACCGGGCGCCGGCGTATGTAGAGCGGCTTCGCCGCACGTGCACGAAACCTCGTAGCAGGGGTCGAGTTTCCACTCACGACCCGGAGTTGTGCACAGCCTGTGGATAGATTCTGACGTGGGCGCCGGAAACCGGCCATCCTGAGGTCCATGAGGACAAGACCAGCGGGTACCTGGCAGCGATTATTGGACGAGCAGCACGGAATCATCACGACGAAACAGATGCATGCTTTCGGCGTCAACAAGGATTCGATCAACCACTACGTGGAAACCGGGCAGTGGCTGAGAGTGTTTCGTGGAGTCGTCTCGGTGACCAATGGGCCGCTGACTCGTGAGATGCAATTGTCTGCAGTGCTGCTGTACTCAGGGCGGGGAGCGTTGCTCAGTCACACCACCGCCGCGGAGGAATGGGGGTGGGTTCGGCCTGGGGCAGGCCCGGTTCACGTCACCGTTCCGTACGGATGCTCGGCCACCAGCAAGCCGCCGACGATGAGGCACGCCAAGCAGAACTTCACCTCGGAAAGCAACGAACAAATCCATCCCGGGGTAGTGGTCCACCGTTCCCGAGCCATGGGACACATCGGTGCCGAGACGAATCCGGCGCGAACGAGCACCGTCGATACGGTCCTCGATCTCGTTGTCGCAGAGCCGACGTCGAGGCAAGCGACGATCACATTGGTCTCGGCGATGTCTTCGGGTGGCGTGAACGTCGCGGCCATGACGAGCAAGGTCGAAGTCCGGCGACCGATGCGCTACCTCAAACCGATTCTGCACACGCTGGCTCTCATGCGCGACGGAGTCCATTCTGCACTCGAACACCGTTACGTACTCGACGTCGAGCAGGTACACGGTCTGCCGGTCGGGCAGCGGCAGGCCCGGTATTCGTTGACGGCCGAAAGCTTTTCGAGGACATTCGCTACCAGATCTGCGACCTCATCGTCAGGCTGGACGGCCAGGCCTTCCACTCTGCCAAGCAGCGGCGATTTCGCGATCGCAGACGTGACAATGCTGCGGAGCTGAGGAACCTGCCGCGGTTGATGTACGGCTGGCACGAAGTGACGGACGACCCGTGCGGTGTGTACCGAGAGGTCCGTGAGGTGCTGGTCAGAGAGGGTTGGACCGACGCGTCGTATCCGTGCGAACGTTGCGCCTTGTGAGTGGAAATTCGTAGTGGGCTACGAGTTTTCGTTCACGTGCGGCGCAGCCGCTCCTTGCGAAGCTGCGCAACCTCGGCAAGCTCGAGGGGAGCGAGAGTGGTGCCCAATGCCCGCTCCAGTAGATAGTCCGCCAA
The DNA here is from genome assembly GCF_040702585.1 of Rhodococcus sp. NPDC079359. Classification (NCBI taxonomy): domain Bacteria; kingdom Bacillati; phylum Actinomycetota; class Actinomycetes; order Mycobacteriales; family Nocardiaceae; genus Rhodococcus; species Rhodococcus sp. NPDC079359. The sequence goes on along the minus strand of NZ_JBFBLH010000003.1, from coordinate 565,690 downwards.
TTCCGGGTTCCGGGCGAGTACCGGGCCGTGCATGTACGTGCCGATCACCGAACCCTGCACGACGCCTTCGCGTCCGTCGCCGACACCGTTGCCGACACCGTGGGTGACCTTGGCCAACGGGGACGCATCCAGGCCGAGAGTCGTTCCGCCGCGGTGGTTCTCGAAACCGGTGAGCTTCTGAGTGAGTCCTTCGAGCGCGGGTTCGGTGACGACTTCACCGATCGAACGCGTCGCCTGCGGTGCGGTGGTGACGTCGAAGAGCGAGATGCCGTCGACGCGTTCGCCGGCAGAGGTTTCGTACCAGTGGCCGAGGACCTGGATCGCGGCGCAGATGGCGAGCACGGGCGCTCCGCGGGCAGCGGCGTTCTGTAGTCCGGGGTATCGGGTGAGGTGACGCGTCGCCAGGCGTTGAGCCGAATCCTCGGCTCCACCAAGGGTGTACACGTCGAGTGAATCGGGGACCGGATCGCTGAGGGTGATCTGCACGACCTCGGCGTCGATGTCTCGCATCCGAAGCCGCTGACGAAGAATGAGCGCGTTGCCGTTGTCGCCGTAGGTGCCCATCACATCGGGCAGGACCAGACCGATGCGGACGGTGGACTCAGACATTCTTCACCTCACGTGCCAGCGCGCGCCCGAGGTCGCGGAACGCAGTGTAATTGGCAAGCACTTCGACGCGCCCCGGCGGACAGGACGCGATGGCCTGCAACGGATCTGCGATGGTGGTGTGCTGCGAGCCCGCGTACAGCAGGCGAACTCCGAGGTCGGTCGCGCGCTCACCGGCGGCGACGACGGCGACGTTCTCGAAATGCTCGAAGCGGACATCCCACAGCCACGACAGGTCTTCACCGTCGGGTACCTGCCCGTTGACGGCGATGACGAGGCCATCGCAGGTGGGGTCGATCATCGACAGCGCCTCCTGCCAGCCGGCAGGGTTCTTCGCGAGAAGCATTCGGACGGAATGGGATCCGTACTGGATGGTGGAGTAGCGTCCGGCGACTTCGTCGACGCTCGACGCGGCGGCGACGGCATCTTCCGCGCTCGCGCCGAGGGTCACTGCGGCGGCTACGGCCTGAGCTGCGTTGCCGCGGTTGGCTTTTCCTGGCAGCGACAACGTCATCGGCAGGACGAGTCCTTCGGGCCCGTAGAGATTCTCGTCGTCGAGCCACCAATCAGGCGTCGGGCGCTTGAAGTCGCTGCCGGTGCTGTACCAGTGCTCGCCCTCCCACAGGATGGGTTCGCCCGTGCGCGGGCAGCTGACCGAATCACCAGCCCATCCACCGCCGGCTGCGACCCAGACGACGTTCGGTGCGTCGAATGCTGCCGAGGTGACGAGGACGTCGTCGCAGTTGGCGATGACGACGGTCTCGGGATGCCGGGCCAGTCCGGCGCGCAGTTTGCGTTCGATCATGTTGATCTCGCCCACGCGGTCGAGCTGATCGCGACTGAGGTTGAGCAACACGATGGCCGCCGGTTCCACCTCGTCGGACACATGGGGGACGTGCAGTTCGTCGACCTCGAGAGCCGCCAGTTCGGCATCGAAGTGTGCGTGCAGGGCCGCGACGATGCCGGCGTCCATGTTCGCGCCGTCGGCCTGGGTGGCGACATCGCCCAGGGTGGCCAGGGCAGCGGCCGTCATACGCGTGGTGGTGGACTTGCCGTTGGTGCCGGTGACGATGACGGTGCGTCGTCCGCGCCCGAGCCCACCGAGGATGTTCGGATCGATCTTCAGGGCGACGAGTCCGCCGATCATCGAGCCCTTACCTCGACCCGCTTTGCGAGACGCCCAGGTCGCCAGCTCCGCCGCGCGCAGTGCCACACGGCCACGTGCACCGATACGTCTGCGCTCACCCACTTCAACCATCCGCCGAGTCTGGCACAGAAGAGCGTGCAGTTTCACGTCGGCGGTTTCTACCCCTCGGTCATTCCGCAGGCTCCACTCCCGCTACCCCCGGGTCGTTCCGCAGGCTCCACTCCCGCTACCCCCGGGTCGTTCCGCAGGCTCCACTCCCGCCTCTCACACCGGTGCTTTCTCCCGAACTTCGACCGACCGTCGCACGGCCATGCCGCCGAGGCATCCGCCGATCACGACGACGCCACCGATCAGTGCGAGCACGGACGGGTTCTCGCCCAGGAATATCCAGGCACCGGCGATTCCGACAACGGGAACCAGCAGCGAGAACGGCGCGACCAGTCCGGCAGGGTTGCGGCTCATCAGGATGCTCCAGAGACCGCTGCCGACGATGGTGGCGGGAATCACGATGTAGGCCAACGCGACCAACCCGGGCCAGCCCTGAGGACCGAACGAGTCCGCCAGCGCATGCCAGCCGGTGCTCGGGCCCTCGAAGATCGCGGACAGCGCCAGCATCGGCAGCGGCGGAACGACGGTCATCCACAGCATCAGCGTCATCGGCGAATCGGACTTGGCGAGTCGGTTTCCCAGATTGCCGAACGCCCACCCGAGGCCGGCGAGGAGGGTGAGGATCACCGGGAGCAGGGAGGCGTTCTGGGCGCGGTCCCATCCGATCAGGACCATTCCGAGGACGGCGACCGCGATGCCGATCGCCTGTCTGCGAGAGACGTGTTCGCGCAGCAGAACAGCGCCGAGAACAACGGTGAACGGGGCGGACGACTGCAGCACGAGTGACGCCAATCCGGTGGGCATGCCTGCTGCCATCGCCGCGAACAGAAATGCGAACTGCAGAAATCCGAACCCGAAGCCGTAGAGCAGCAACCACTTCAGCGGCACTTTCGGTCTGGGGACGAACAGGACGACCGGGATGGCGATCACCAGGAAGCGCAACGCGCCGAAGAAGAACGGCGGAAAATGATCGAGTCCGACGCGAATGGCGAGGAAGTTCAGTCCCCACAGCACGGCGACGGTCAATCCGAGGAGGCGGTCGCGAGTGGTCATGGCGTCCATCGTGTCCGCTGCAAATGATCAGCACAATCGAATATATCCGCATCAACAGTTAAGATTTACTGCATGAATGTCGAGCGGTTGCGGATCCTCGCGGAACTCGCCGACCGTGGAACTGTCGCAGCGGTGGCCGACGCGATGTCGACGACCGCCTCGGCGGTATCCCAGCAACTCAAGCTGCTGGCCAGAGAAGCGGGTGTGACGCTCCTCGAACCGGACGGTCGTCGGCTCCGGCTGACCGATGCGGGACGCGCTCTGGTGCTGCGCACCGACGAGGTGCTCGCTGCGGTCGCCCGCGCTACAGCCGAGATGGATCGGTACCGTGCGTCCCCGCGGGGACGCGTCCGAGTCGCGCTGTTCCCGTCCGGTGCTGCCCTGCTGCTGCCCGGGGTGCTGACGCGATTGGGGAACTCGGACGTCGACATCGAGGCACGCGACGAGGACCTGCCTGCATCCTCGGTGCCGGAACTGTTGGCCGACTACGACGTGGTGCTCACCCACCGCGACGAGCGGGCCCCGTCGACCGCAGGCCCGCGCATCGAAGTGACGACACTGATGCGTGAGCCGATCGATCTGGTGCTCCCGCCCGGTCATGGCCTGGCGCAACACGAATCGATAGACCTCAGGGACCTGGTCGACGAACGGTGGATCAGTGTTCGCGGCGGATTCCCGGTCGACGACGTGCTGCTCTCGGTAGCCGCTGCCACTGGCGTCGAGCCCCGAGTGGTTCAGCGGGTGAACGATTTTCGCGTCACCGAGGTGTTGGTGGCGGCCGGTCACGGCGTGGCACTGATGCCGCGATACGCCGTGGTGCATCCCGGTCTGGTGCGTCGAGAACTGTCGGGCGTTCGGGCCGGGCGCATCTACGAACTTGCGACCAGGCCCGACGCTCGACGCCTACCGGCGATCGCTGCCGTGCTCGATGCGTTCCGGGCGGAGGCAGACCTCAGGACAGAGCTTTGGCCTTCAGCGTCCTGAATTCGTCCTGATCGATGGTTCCGTTGTCCAGCAACGTCTTTGCGTGTGCGATCTCCTCCGATGCGGACCGACCGGCCACTTCTTTGATGTAGTTCTCCTGCTGGTCCTTGGCGTGCTGCAGGGCGGCAACCTGGCGCTCGGCCATGTTGCCGCCGTTCACGATGAGGTAGATCAGCGCGGTGAAGAACGGCGCGATGATGAGGAAGAGCACCCACGCGGCTTTCACGAGCCCGGATGCTTTGTGGTTTCGGAAGAGGTCTCCGATGATCGACAGCATCACCATGAGGTAAGCCACGAATGCGAAACCGACGATGAGAAGCCAGAGAAAATCCCAGAAAGAATCCATGGCGAACTTCCATTCCTTGTGTGCCCCGACAGCGAAATCATTGTCGCACGGGGCGTAGCATCCGGCCGCGGATCAGCAGCGAAAAGCCGCCCATTCGTGATGAATGGGCGGACGTTCGGCCGATCAGTGTCGATTCGACGCGGTCGTTTCCGGTAGCGATTCGATGGAATCGACGAGGTGGCAGGCAGCCATGGAACCGTCGGCGTGTTCCTCGAGCAGCGGCTCCACTTCTCGGCACAGCTCCACCGCGTAGGGACATCTCGAGACGAAGGCGCATCCAGTGGGTGGGTGCGCCGGATCGGGGGAGTCACCCTCGAGGATGGTTCTGGGGCGTGCCCGTTGGATCGAGGGGTCGGGGACCGGGATGGCTGACAGTAGCGCTTTCGTGTACGGGTGTGATGGACGCTCGTACACCTTTGCAGCGGAACCTATTTCGACTACACGCCCCAGGTACATCACGGCAATTCGATCGCTGATGTGTCGAACTACGCTGAGGTTGTGGGAGATGAATATGCACGTCAGATCGAATTCCTCGGTCAGGTGCACCAGAAGATTGATCACTTCGGACTGGGTCGACACGTCGAGAGCCGAGACCGCCTCGTCGGCGATGATCATCTTGGGATCCAGTGCCAGGGCTCGGGCTATGGCCACCCTTTGGCGCTGGCCGCCGGACATTTCAGCGGGGTATCTGGCAGCGAAATCGCTGCGCAGGCCCACCTTCGACAACAGGTCGGCAACTTTCGCTTCGCATGTGGATCGATCGACGTGATCGTATATCCGAAGCGGTTCGGAAATGGAGGTACCCACCGTCTTACTGGGGTCGAGTGAGGCGAACGGATCCTGAAAGATCATCTGTAGATCTCGGCGCTTCTTCCGCATCGCACTTCGACCGAGAGTCAGGAGGTCGTCGCCGCCATAGATGATCTTGCCGCGTTCGGGCTTCTCCAGCCTCAGGATGGATCGGCCCAGCGTGGATTTTCCCGATCCCGACTCGCCGACTATTCCCAGCGTTTCTCCCTGCCTTACAGTGAGACTGATGTCGCGAACTGCCTGGACCGTCTCGCGGGGCCTACCGAGGAGATCGCGGGAGCGAACGAACGACTTCGACAACCCGACGACATCCAACAGTATCGGCTTTTCGGTGATGGTCATATCCGACCCTTTCTCTCCGCCTCGACCATGGTGGTTCTCGCCGCGGACGTGTCTGCCTGGGTGCTAGGAATCTCGGGCACCAGTGTCGTCACGGTGCCGTCGACGACACGGATGCACCGGGTGCTCCGCTCGTCGTCCCCTGTCACGAGTGCTGGGTGGTCCGCATCGCAGAGTCCTGGAACGGAATAGGTGCACCGTGGGCTGAACCGGCAACCGGGTGGCATGTTCTCGGGCCTGGGTACCATTCCGGGGATCGCAACGAGGTCGTTTCCGGGCTCGATGCGTTGGGGCAGTGATTCGAGCAGTGCGGCCGTATAGGGGTGTAGAGGTCGAGAGAATAGGTCGCCAGCGTGTGCGATTTCGACCGGCTCGCCCGCGTACATAACGGTGACCTCATCGCAGAAGTCGGCGACGACGCCGAGGTCATGCGTAACGAGCAGTACTGCGGTTCCCAGATCTTCCTGCAGCCTGCGGAGCAATTGCAGGATGCCGGCCTGGACCGTGACGTCGAGGGCGGTGGTCGGTTCGTCGGCAATGAGAAGCTTCGGGTCGCATGCGATCGACATCGCGATCATCGCTCGCTGGCGCATGCCGCCGCTGAAGCTGTGTGGGTAGTCCTTCGCCCTTTTGGCCGCTGCGGGTATTCCCACGAGGTCCAGCACTTCCACCGCCCGATTCCAGGCTTGCTTTCTGGACTTGCCGAAGTGGGTACGTACGGTCTCGGCGATCTGCTCGCCGACGGTGAACACCGGGTTCAGACTCGTCATCGGTTCTTGAAAGATCATGGCGATCTCGCGGCCGCGGATTGCGCGCATCTGTCGTTCGGACTTGGTCAGAAGGTCCTCGCCGCAGAAGTCGATGTGGCCGTGCGTTATTCGACTGTTGTGCGCTGGTAGCAGTCCGAGGATCGACAGGGCGGTGACAGTCTTCCCCGAACCGGATTCGCCGACCAAGGCCCGTGTTCCGCCGCGCCCGAGATCTAGCTGGCCACCGAGAACAACGGGGGTCCAGCCGTTCTCGGTGCGAAACTCGACCTGAAGACCCTGGATCGAGAGCAGGCTGTCGGTCTCTGGTCGTTCATGCTCGATATCGAGTGCGGTCATGCCTTTCTCCGTTCCTGTCCGACGGCGTCGCGAATTCCGTCACCGAGCATGTTGAGGGACAGAATCGTCAGCATGATGGCAAGCCCGGGCGGCACCACCATCCATGGACTCTGAAATCTGTTGTCGAACGCACCGCGCAGCATCGAGCCCCAACTGGCGGTAGGTGGTTGCACGCCGAGTCCGAGGAAACTCAGCCCTGCCTCGGCGAGCAATGCCAAGGACAACATCAGGGTGAGTTGCACCAGGAGGGGAGACCGGACGTTGGGCAGTACGTGGACCAGAACCGTTCTCGAAGTAGAACATCCGACCACCTTGCTCGCCTCGATGTAGGTCTCTTCCCGGACGTTCATCGCAGCACCGCGTACTACGCGAAACAGGCGAGGCGCGGTGGCCGCTCCCACCGCCAGCATTGCGTTGGTCAGACCGGGTCCGAAGATCGCGATGATCGCGAGAGCGAGAACCAGAGCCGGTAGCGCAATGAGGGCGTCGGCCACCCGTCCGGCGATCCAGTCGAATTTACCGCCGAGGTATCCGGCCAGTAGGCCGAGAGGCAAACCGGTGAGCGCTGCGAATCCGACCGCGATCAGCGGAGCAACCAGTGAAATCTGTGTCGCGTAGACGAGTCGACTGAGGGTGTCTCGGCCGAGCTGATCCGTTCCGAGTAGGTGATTGTCCGAGAACAACGGCAGAAATGCCGAGGCCAACTTTTGGTAGGCAGGATCGTAGGGTGCGATCCACGGTGCAGCTACGGCCACAACCGCCAGTAGTCCGAGAAATACCAGGCAGACCACGTTGGTGCGGGACTTGAGGATTCGACGGATGAACACCCGTCCGGGAGACGGTGGCGCAGGATTGGAGCGCACTGCGCCGATCGGTGCGCCGACTGTTCTACGGACACCCGGTGCAACGCGCGGTACCGAACGACTGATGGTCATGCCTGCCTGACTTTCGGGTTGAAGTACGCGTAGGAGATGTCCACGGCTAGATTTATCAACAGCACGAACAACGTGATGACCACGACGAATGCTTGGATAACCGGGAAATCTCGTTCCAGAATCGCCTTGAGCGCTACGGAACCCAATCCAGGCATTCCGAAGACCTGCTCGATGATGACGGCACCGCCGACGAGTGCGGCGGCCTGCAGCCCGAAGACGGTGACGACCGGTATGGCGGCGTTCTTGGAGGTGTGTTTGACGACCACTTTCCACCGCGGTAGTCCCTTGGCCGTCGCCGTTCGGATGTAGTCCCGCTCGAGGACGTCTATCACCCCGGCGCGAGCCTGGCGGGCGATCTCAGCGGCGGTGACGGTTCCCAGAGCGAAGGCGGGCAGGGCGAGATGCGCGAACCAGGCGACGAAACCCTCGCTCAGCGGGGAGTACCCGGTGGCGGGGAAGAGTCGGAGCTGCAGCGAGAAGAAGGTCACGAACAACAGGCCGAGCCAGAAGCTCGGCATCGAAATGCCGAGTGTCGTCAGGCCGGTCAGCGTTCGATCGATCCAGGTGCCTCTGCGTAGTCCAGCAAACACGCCTGCGAGGACGCCGACGACGAGCGACCAGGACAACGCAACGAAGGCCAGCGACAATGTGACCGGAAGTGCTTCCAGAATTGCATCGATATTTCGGTGGCTGCTCAGCAACGAGGTGCCCAGATCGCCGGTCATCAGGTTGCCGATCCAGCCGAAGTACTGCACGACGATGTTCTCGTCGAGACCGAGTTGGCTCCTGGTGGCTGCTATCTGTTCGGCGGTGGCTGCATCGCCCGCCGCGACCACCGCCGCATCGCCGGGGATCAGATGAATCATCGAAAAGCTCAGGATCGTGACGATGAACAGGACGGGAATGGCCGCAAGAATTCGTTTGACCATGAAAATCAACACAATTCGATCACCTCTTCTTCGTACGCGGCACAGCTACTTGCTGATGTCGAGTGTTCGTAGGCCGGTTCCACCTGTTTTGTAGAACTCGTAGTTGGCGAGATTTCCCTGTGTAGCAACCGACGCGACGGAGTGGCACAGAACGATCTGGGCGGGCCCCATGTCAAATGCCTCGGCGAGGAGGTCTGCATACGCTTCAGAGCGTTCGTCGACCTCCGTGGAGCGGGCTGTTTCGGCGAACAACTCGGCCATCTCGGGTGTCGAGAGGTTGCCGGGGTTGTCGCCACCCCCCTGCATGTAGGCGGACTGTACGTAGAGGCCGGGGTCGGTGCCGCCGCCGTACTGACCGACCAAAGCGTCTGCGTCGCCGGTGACGAAGCGCGCCCTCGCCTGTGTCGCATCCATTACTTCGATACGCATATCGATGCCGACATCGGCGAGGTTCTGCTGGACGACCTGCGCATTGTTCTGGTAGATCGACAGGCTGGGAACGGCTGCGGTGAAGGTGAACCCGTTCGGCAGTCCGGCCTCGGCGAGTAGCTCTCGGGCGCGGTCGGGGTCGTACGACGACCAACCGGAATCGTCCAATTCGTCGCTGTGCGCAAAGTACCCCTCGGGATACGGCTGAGCCCCGGGGATGCAATCGCCCGAATACAGCACCCTCGATATCGCTTCACGATCGATCGCGAGGTTCATCGCCTGACGTACTTGTTTCTTGGCGAATTCGCTCCGTTCGGTATTCAGAGAAATTCGAGCCATGCTGGTACTCGCGCCGGAGGAGGTGAACACTTGAAGTCCGCCGGCCGCGGCTTCGTCCTTCTGCGGACCCACTACACCGGTCATCGTGGACTCGCCTGCCTGCAGCGAGTTCATCCGAGTAGCGGTATCGAGTTGGATGAGAAAGGTCAGATTGCTGAATCGGTACGCGTCGTCGTCCCAATAGTCCGGTCGGCGCTCGAAGTAGTACGCAGTTCCCGGGATGGAGCGGGTCATTGTGAATGCTCCGGCACCGACGGGATTTTGATCGAGGTCCGGGTTGGCCAGTGCGGCCGGCGACACGAGCATTCCCGGACGAGAGGCGAGCAGCGTGGGGAGCGCTCCACCCGGTCCGACCAGATTGAGTCGAACGGTGCGTGAGTCGAGTACGTCCACCGAACCGATCGTCGTGGCGATCTGTCCCCTGATCGTCGATTGCGGGTCGGTCAGGATCCGATCGAAGTTGGCCTTGACCGCCGGTGCGTCGACAGGGGTCCCATCGGAAAATGTTGCATCCGAGCGCATTACGAGCGTGAACGTCTTACCTGACTCGTCGAGCGACCAGCTCTCGGCGAGCATCGGAATCGGGTTGCCGTCGGTGTCCACGTCGGTGATTCGATCGTAGATGACCGCGAGCAGTGGTAGGTCGTTTTCGGTGACTCCACGATGCGGGTCCAGGCTGCTGGGCACCACGATCTGTCCGTAGACGACTTCGGCCTCGCGATCCAAGGCATTCGGATCGAACGTTCGTTGGTCGATTCCCGCGCAGCCGGTGCCGAGTAGGCAGACGGTGAGAATCGAGACTGCGACGGTGAACAGCGGCCTGGCCGGCATTGGCCCTCCAATTCGATGCAGCGGACCACGTCCCGGTCGGGTGGCGAAGCCGCAGCGTTCCCAGATCGACTGGGAGGGTGGGCCGTCGAGACTTCACTGGTGGTCGGTGCCTGTGTGACAGGCGATTTCTAGAAGGATGTTCTAAAACATCAGGACTGTCAAGGGTTCGGCCGAATTGGTATGAACCGGACACGGGGGTCTTGACAATCGCGGTGCACGTCGGTCACGATTTGCTAGATTTCAGTTCTAGAATCACATTCTGGATGCGCTGCACGCGTCTTCACCACCGATCGAAAGGAAGTCAGGACATGGTCGATTTCGCCCTGAACGAAGAAGAAGAATTGATGCGCAAGTCCGTGCGTGCATTCCTGGAGAAGGAAGTTTTCCCCTTGGAGAACGAGGTACTCAGGAACGAACGAGAGGGCCGACCCGGTTTGCCCGACGGTGAGGTCAAAGCACTGCGGGAGAAGGCCAAGAAGTCGGGATTCTGGGGAATCAACACCCCGGAGGAATATGGTGGCGCCAATCTCGGCCCCGTCATGAGCGCAATCATCGCTGCGGAGGCCGGCCGCACCTTCGTACCGTTCTCCTTCGGTGGCTCGGCCGACAACATTCTCTACGGTGCCAACGAAGAGCAGAAGCAGAGATACCTGATCCCGACGATCGCCGGTGAGCGCCGATCCTGCTTCGCCATCACCGAGCCCGGTGCCGGATCCGATGCCCGCAGCATCAAGACTCGTGCGGTCAAGAACGGATCGGACTGGGTCATCAACGGTGAGAAGATTTTCATCACCGGCGGCAACGAAGCCGATTTCGTCATGGTCTTCGCGGTGACAGACAAGGAGAAGGGGGCCAACGGCGGCGTCACGTGCTTCATCGTCGACCGCGACATGGGGTGGACATCGACTCCCATCCCCACCATGGGTCAGTGGGGTCCTGCTGCGCTGTCCTTCGTGGACGTACGGGTACCCGAGAGCAATGTTCTCGGCGAGGTGGGAAAGGGCTTCGATCTCGCTATGAGTTGGATCGGTCAGGGGCGGTACATGATCCCCGCCCGTGCGATCGGCTCTGCCGAGCGGCTGTTGGACATGGCGATCGAACATTCCAAGAACCGAGTGTCCATGGGCCATCCCATCGCCGAATACCAAGCCATTCAGTGGCAGATCGCGGACTCCCATGTGGAGATCGAGTCGACCAAGTTGCTGACGCTACGGGCGGCCTGGGCGGTCTCGCAGGGCGTCGACGCCCGTCACGTCTCCTCGGTCGCGAAGTTGCACGGCAGCATCATGGCCAACAACGTCGTCGACCGAGTACTGCAGATCCACGGCGGAATGGGCTACACGAAGGAACTCCCGATCGAGCGCTGGTACCGCGAATTGCGCCTGCTCCGAATCTTCGAGGGCACCGACGAGATCCAGCGTCGAACCATCGCTCGAAATCTGATCAAGGGATATGTCAATTCCGACGGCTTCGGACACTGACCACAGACATGCTGGCTCACAACTCGTAGTCACTCGAAGACAGGATTCTTCATGACCAAAGCGACAGTTCAGGGCATGGACCTACGCGCACTGTTCGAACCCCGGTCCATCGCGCTGATCGGAGCCACGGACAAGTCACCGTGGTCGCTCAACACTTATCAGAACATCAAGGACTCCGGTTTCGGGGGAAGCGTCTATCTCGTCAATCCGACCAGCCCGATCGTGCACGGAGAGAGGACGTTCGACGCGATCTCCGGCCTGCCCGAGGTGGTGGACCTGATCTTCGTGATGGTTCCCACCACCGTGGTGTTGCCGACCCTGCGTGCGGCCGTGGAGATCGGCGTGCGGGCCGCGGTCATCCTCACTGCCGGATTCGGCGAGACCGGTCCTGTCGGGCAGCAGATGGAAGACGAGATCATCGATTTCGCTCGATCGAGTGGATTGACCGTACTCGGCCCGAACGGGAACGGCTTCATCAATGCGGCCGAGAACATCACTCCGTACGGTCTGCCGATCGGTCGACCGCTGATCGAAGGAACAGTCGGCTTCGTGCTGCAGAGCGGTGCGTTGGCGAGTTCGGTGCTGCAGTTCGCGCAGTCACGGAACATCGGGGTGAGTTTCCTGACAGCGATGGGAAACGAATCGCTGATGTCGGTCACCGACGTCATGAACTACCTGGTCGACGATCCGAACACCGCGGTCATCGCCTTGTTCCTGGAGTCCGTTCGCGACCCGGTCGAATTCCGGCGAATCGCACTGCGTGCGTTGCATGCCGGAAAGCCGATCGTCGCGTTGAAGATCGGGCGCAGTGTTCTCGGTGCCCGCGCCGCTCTCGCTCATACGGGAGCGTTGGTGGGTGACAACGCCGTCATCGACGCTGCTTTCGAGCAGATGGGCGTCATCCGGGTCCGTTCGCTCGAGGACCTGATCACCACCGCCGGTCTCATGGCGAGCCTCGGAGGTGGTCTGCCGGGCCCACGAATCGGAGTGGTGACGCCGTCCGGAGGTGCCTCCGAGATCATCGCCGATCGCGCGGAGGACGAAGGACTGGTGCTGCCCGGGTTCTCGGAGGAGACCATCGTCAAGCTCGGTGAGATCGTCCCTGCATTCGCGACGGTGCAGAACCCACTCGACGTGACCGGTTACGTTGTCATCGATCGCACGTTGATGCGCCGCTCGCTCGCCGTGGTGGCTCAGGACCCCAATGTGGACTTCGCAGTTCTGCTCTCGGAACTGCCTCGGGTACCGGCCGCCGATCCGTCGCTGACGATGACTGCCTACGGGGAGTCCGCTCGTAACATCCGCGAGACCGACGTACCTACCGTGGTGCTGAGCACAGTACTGACCGACGTGACGGAGTATGGACGCTCGGTCGCCGACGCCGTCGAGTTCCCGCACGTTGTCGGTGGGATCGAACACGGCTTGACCGCGCTGGGCAACGCGGTTCGGTGGTCTGCGCTTCGCGCCGCCGCGTCTGCGACGCCGGAAGAGCTCGATCCTTTTGTGGCACCGGTGGACTTCGAGACCGAGCCGACCGGGATCTGGACCGAGCATCGATCCTCGGAATTGCTCTCCCGCAACGGAATACCGGTGGTCCCTTCGAGTCTGGTCGGCTCCATGGAAGAGGCGCAGGAGCGCGCAGCCGCGTACGGGTATCCGGTGGTCCTCAAGGCGGTGGCCGACGGACTCGGTCACAAGAGCGACATCGGCGGTGTTCGCCTCGATCTACGATCGGCGGACGATGTGGCAGAGGCCTACGACTCGGTGCTCGCCACGCTCGCCGATGTAGGTGCCACCGGGGCTGCGGCGCTGATACAGCCGCAGCGGCCGTCGAACGGCCTGGAGGTGCTGGTCGGCGTGGTCCGCGATCCGGTGTGGGGCCTGACCCTGGCCGTGGGTCTGGGCGGTGTGTGGGTCGAGGTGTTGGCGGACGCAGCGATTCGGGTGTTGCCGGTCAGCGTGGCAGACGTTCGAGATGCGATAGAAAGCCTGCGCGGAATCGCCCTTCTGCGCGGGACCCGGGGTTCCGAACCGGTGGATATCGACGCGCTCGCGACGTGCGTGGCCGAGATCGGCGACTTCGCCTACCGACTCGGAGATCGACTGCAGGCGTTGGAGATCAATCCACTGATGGTTCGCGGCGGCGAGTGCGAGGCGCTCGATGCGCTGATCACGTGGTCGGAGACGAGTAGCGAGACGGAGGAAGTGTCATGACGGGATTGTGCGACGGCCGCGTGGTCGTGGTAACCGGAGCCGGCCGCGGAATAGGCCGCGCTCACGCGATCGAATTCGCGAGGGAAGGCGCGTCGGTCGTCGTGAACGACATCGGTGCGGAGGTCGATGGATCCGGTAGCGCCGAGGGGCCGGCCGGCGAGGTCGTGGAAACGATTCGTGCCGCCGGTGGACAGGCTCGCGTGGACGGGTCCGATGTCTCCGACGACGACGGCGCACGACGGCTGATCGAGAGCACCATCGAGCATTACGGGGACCTGCACGTACTGGTGAACAACGCCGGCATTTTGCGCGATCGCATGATCACGAACATGACTGTCGCAGAATGGGACGACGTCATCAGAGTGCACCTACGAGGCACGTTCCTGACGCTGCATCACGCCTCGAATCATTGGAAGACACAACATAAGTCCGGATCCGTAGTGGACGCACGGGTGATCAACACGACGTCGTCGTCGGGGATCTACGGCAATATCGGACAGGGAAACTACGGTGCCGCGAAGGCGGGCATCGCCAGCCTGTCGATCATCGCATCAATGGAGTTGGCCCGGTACGGCGTGACGGTCAACGCCGTCGCACCGGCCGCACTGACCCGAATGACCGAGAACTTGAACGGCAACCTTTCGCGTTCGGTTCCCGCGCAGGGTGAGTTCGATGCGGCTGCGCCGGAGAACATCTCACCCCTCGTGGTCTGGCTGGGCAGTGACGAGTCACGGAGCGTCACCGGACGGGTGTTCAATGTGCGAGGGGGATGGATCAGTGTCGCCGAGGGCTGGAAGTCCGGGCCCGAGATGGACAAAGGTGCCAAGTGGGCACCGGGTGAGCTCGGCGAGGTGATTCCTCGCCTGGTGTCCGAGGCGGCGGGAAATGCCGCCATGAACGGGCGCGTCCCGGAGCAGGTGCCCTGATGACACTCGATCACGGCGTCATCGGCGTACCGAGCCCGCCGAGTCGCAAGGCCTGGACGTCGAAAGACGCACTCCTGTATGCGATAGGTGTAGGAGCAGGTCAGGACTCGGCGTTGGACGAACTGGCATTCACGACCGAGAATTCGGCCGACATCGAGCAGTTGGTGCTTCCGACCTTCGCCGTGCTGGCCACCCAGGCCCCGTCGGGTCGCAGGCTCGGTGACTTCGATCCGGCCAAGCTGGTTCACGCCGAACAGGCCTTCGAGCTCTTCGGAACCCTCCCGGTGGAGGGTTGTGTCGACGTCACGTCCACTGTGACCGCAATCGAGGACAAGGGTTCGGGGGCCCTGGTGGTCAGCGACGCCGAGGCTCTCGACGCGCAAACCGGCGGAGTCCTCGCGACATCGCGCTCCTCGGTGTTCATCACCGGGGAGGGAGGCAGTGGCCGTCGAGGGTCGTCGACATCGGCGGCACCGATGCCCGATACGGCCCCCGACTCGCAGGTGACGTATTCCACCCGTCCGGAACAGGCTCTGCTGTATCGACTGTCAGGCGACAGAAACCCGTTGCACTCCGACCCGAAGTTTGCTGCAAGGGCGGGCTTTGCACGCCCGATCCTGCACGGACTCTGCACCTACGGTGTCACCGGACGGGCGCTGTTGCACGAACTGTGCGGATCGGACCCCACGCGGCTTCGGTCGATGGCGGGCCGGTTCACCCGTCCCGTCTACCCCGGTCAGGACGTGACGGTCTCGCTGTGGGACACCGCGGACGGAATCCGTTTTCGAACCTCGCTCGAGGACGGCACGACGGTGATCGACCGCGGAACCGTGGCAATCCGATGATCGAGGCATCGGTGCGGGCCGACGAGACCGTGTCGAGAGAATCCGAATCGTTCTCGGCGGGCGAGGCCTTCTTCGAATCCGACGGCGTTGCATTCGTCCCCCGGATTCATGCGCGCAGTCCGTGGTCCGAGAATCTCGTTCACGGCCGACTGGTGTCGGGCTTGATGGCACGCGAGGTCGAACGACGGCATCTGGGGGCCGATCTGCATCCCGCACGGATGACCACCGATCTGTTCAGGCCGATACCCATGTCGCCGTTGACGATCGACACCGTGGTCCGCCGAGAGGGTAAGCGGTTGATCGTGGTGGAGGTGACCGTGCGGTCGGGTGATGTGCCGGTCGCGCTGGCGACCGTACAGATCCTGAGGTCCGGCGCGCCGGGCCCTGACGTCGCGTGGGTACCCGAGTACTACGCTGCTCCGTCCCCTGAGGTGACCGGCCCACCGCCTCGGGTGGCACCGAAGCACTTCGGAGAGGTCCGACGCGTCGAACAGTCGGTCGGTGGTCGTCGCTTCTCGTGGTTCCGCGAGACGTGCGAGCTACTCGAGGGCCACCGAGACACCCCGTTCGGGACGTTGGCCGCTGCAGCGGACTGGGTCAGTCCCTTCACGAACATGGGCAAGGACCGATTGGCGTACATCAACGCGGACGTGACCCTCTACTGCAGTCGACTGCCGGTGGGCCCGTGGGTCGGCTTCGAGAACCTCGACCACGTTCAGAGCGGCGGTGTGGCGGTCTCGGTGTGCGCCCTGCACGACACTGCCGGACGCATCGGGTCGGCGGCATCCGCTGCACCTCCCTATTGAGCACAACTTCTGCACGACACAAGAATTCGACGACAGAATCGAGCGACCGATCATGACCGGAACGATCGAAGAAATCCGAGGCAAGGCCGAGAGGGTCAAGCGACCACGCGCGAAGATGGCACCGGCACCCACCCCGGAAACGAGACCCTACTGGGACGCGGCCGCGGACGGGCGTCTGTCCGTCCAGCGCTGCCGGGCGTGCTCCCACGTGTACTTCTACCCCCGGGGCTTCTGCCCGGCATGCAGCTCGGACGTCGTCGAGTGGATCGACTGCTCGGGCCGTGCCACCTTGTACTCCTACGTGATCGAACATCGACCGGGGCCTGGATTCGAGAACGACGGTCCGTATGTCGTAGCGGTCGTTCAGCTCGAGGAGGGCCCGCGCATGATGACCAATATCGTGGGCGTCGAACCGCTTCCGGAGAATCTGCCGCTGGATATGGAGTTGACCGTGCAGTTCGATCCGCGCGGTGAGATGTGGGTTCCCGTGTTCGCGCCCGCGGGAGAATCGGCATGAGCGGCGGGGTGGTCATCGTCGGAGCGGCGGAAACCGACGAGATCGGAACTCTGCCGAATCATTCGACGATGAGACTGCACACCGAATCTGCTCGTAATGCTTTGCAGGACTGCGGAATCGACAAGAGTGAGGTAGACGGTGTCGCGGGCGTGTCGATGCCGGGACCGATTTCGGTCGCGCACAGTCTGGGGATCGAACCACGTTGGGTGGATACCACCAGCGTCGGAGGAACATCGTTCCTCACTCATGTTCGGCACGCAGTGGCGGCACTCGAAGCCGGGCACTGCTCCGTCGTGCTGATCACACACGGTGAGTCCGGTCGATCACAGGTCGGTGCGCCTCGCTACACCCCCGATCCGGCCTCGGTCGTCGGACAGTTCGAGGCTCCCTACGGCGTGACCGGGCCACCGAGTAGATTCACCGTCCCGTTCCTCCGCTTCATGAAGGAGACCGGAACGCAGGCGCGGCATCTCGCCGATGTGGCCGTGGCGCAACGGACGTGGGCCGCGATGAATCCACGGGCCAAGTTTCGCGACCCGATAACGGTCGACGATGTGCAGAACTCTCCGGTCATCGCGTGGCCGTTCCACCTCCTCGAGTGCTGCTTGGTCACCGACGGTGGTGGCGCTCTGGTGCTGACCACCGAGGAACGGGCGAAGGATCTCGACGTTGCGGCGGTTCGTGTTCTCGGCACCGGCGAGGGGTACGAAGCCTCAGGGATTTCGATGATGGAGGATTTCACCACCTTCAAGGGATTCAAGAATTCGGGTGCCGATGCGTTCCGTGCGGCACAGATGACGCCCGCCGACATCGACCATCTGATGATCTACGACGCGTTCGCGCACCTGCCGTTGTACGGCCTGGAGGACTTGGGTTTCGTCGGGAGGGGAGAGGCAGGCGAGTTCGTCCGGGCGGGGCACACATCGCCGGGTGGCGCACTGCCGATGAACACCAACGGCGGCGGACTGTCCTATACACACACCGGGATGTACGGCATGTTCGCCATCATGGAGTCGGTTCGTCAACTACGAGGAACGGCTCCGGCGCAGGTGAAAGGCGTACAGACCAGCTTGGTTCAGGGCAACGGTGGAATGTTCGCGGCCGGCTCCACGCTCATCCTCGGCGCGGCGGCCTGACGGCGGCGCGCAGGTTCGGCTTGACCCGGCTCCAATTCTAGAATTACGCTTTACCTTCGGGTGGGTGAAGTAGAAGAGGATTGGTGGGGATCATGAGCGAACGGGCCGGTTCGACGACGTGGCAGTGGAGCAAGACCGGCGAGACCCAGCGCAAGCTTCTCGATGCGGCACAGGAGGTCTTCGCCGAGGCGGGTTTCGTCAATGCCAGCATCTCCGACATCGTCGAACGGGCCGGATCGAGTACGGGCAGTCTCTACCACCACTTCGGCGGCAAATCCGAGCTGTTCACCGCGTTGTGGGACCGCCACAACACGGCACACCTCGAACAGGTCAGGGCGTCGGTCATCGCCGAGCGTAGGGGCGGAACCACGGATCCTCTCGACCTGTTCTGTGTCGGCGCACGCGCGTTCCTCAATGGGAGTTGGCAGCGTCGCGAGGTTGCGTTGGTCTTCGTGGACAACGACGGTCCGCCCGGGTTCGAGAAGCTACGGAGGGACAACCGTATCGAGTGGATCAGGCAGAACTCTGCGCTGCTCGGCCCCGGTGACGACAGTGCGCAGCGTATTACCGTCGGGGTCTTGACCGACATCATCGTCGAATCGTCCCGCGAGGTCATTCTGAACTGTCGGACGAAGAAGCAAGCGGGCGTCGTCGCCGACATCATGTGTGGCCTGATCCGAAAGATCGCCTCCGAGTAGAGTTCAACCTGCCGGCCCGGTGCGCAGTTTCGTTGCGCACCGGGCTTTTTGGGCTTCGTAGCTTCAGTATCCTGCCGTTTCGGTCGTTCCGCGGTCCAATTAGAGAGTACGATTCTAGAAGTTGCTTCTAGAGAGGGCGCGTATGTCTGAATCGAGTGGGGCGATACCGCTGCCTGGTGTCGCCGTTCGGGTTGCACCCCGTGTCGAGCGACTGCTGGCTCCCAACGCCGGGGCGTGGACGTTCGAGGGCACCAATACGTGGTTGATCGGTTCGCGCGATGCCATGGAGTGCGCGGTGATCGATCCTGGCCCGGCGGATGCCGAACACCTGGATTCGATCGTCGCCGCGGCGGGTCATCGGACGGTGACGGACATCGTGCTGACGCATGGACACAACGATCACGCGGACGGGGCGCACGCGCTCGCCGAGCGGACGAAGGCAAGGGTGCTGGCGCAGCGGGCGGTGTTCGGGCGAACTCCGATCGAGCACCTGCAACGAATTGTGTTGGCAGGGAGCGTGACGGCCCGTGTCCTGGGCACGCCCGGTCACACCAGGGATTCGGTGTGTCTGAGTTTGCCGGACGACGACGTGGTGCTGACCGGCGACACCCTGCTCGGTGCCGGGTCGCCGGTCGTTCATCCGGCGTTGCTGTCGGACATGATCGAGAGTCTGCGCATGTTGGCCGACATCGGTCACGGTGGATCGGTGGTCGGACTCCCGGGGCACGGTCCGGTGATCGAGGATCTGGAGGCCGCGGCACTGTATCGACTTGCCGCGCGACGGCGCCGTATCGAACAGGTTGCCGCCCTGCGTGATTCGGGTACGACGGAGATCGAGGATTTGGTCACCGCCATGTACCGGCACATCGAGCACCCGGACGTGTTGAAAGCTGCACACTCGTCCGTCGAGTCCATGGTCGTATTCCTCGACTCGGGCTTCGGCTCGTCCGTGACGGATTCGGGTCGCAGGCGATGACGGCTCGCTCCGATACGGAATGCGCCGGGGCGCAGACGGAGTCGGATCCGCGGTCCGAGCGCCAGGCGATGCGCGATGCGTGGCGAACGCTGTCGGTGGTTGCGTTCGCCAGCATGGTGTCCGGGATGTCGGGCAGTGCACTCAACGTTGCGTTACCGACGGTCGTTCGCCATTTCGACGCCAGCAGTGTGGCCGCCAGTTGGATCCTGCTCGCGTACCTGTTGACCAATACCGTGTTGCTGGTTGCGTTCGGACGAATGGCCGACATGTTCGGCCGTCGAACCATGTATCTCACCGGTCTCGGCTTGTACACCACCGGCAGCATTCTGTGCGGTCTGGCTCCGAATGCCTGGTGGCTCGTGGCTTTTCGCGTGTTGCAGGCCGCAGGAGGTGCCATGTTGCTCACCAACAGTGCAGCGCTGGTGACCGCGGCCTTCCCTCGTCACAGACTCGGGGAAGGGATGGGTATCTACCTCGCGTCGTTCTCCATCGCGCAGTTGTGCGGCCCGACGTTGGGTGGATTGATTGCGCAGCAAGCGGGTTGGCGCTGGGTATTCTGGTTCAACGTTCCGATCGGGATTCTGTGCCTCGTCTGGGGTGCCATCGCGCTGAAATCTCCCCCGCGCGATGGTGCGAAGGGCTATTCGCTCGACCTGCGAGGCAACGCCATGATTCTCGTGGCGTTGACCAGTGGTCTGGCCGCACTGTCCCAAGCCACGTCACTGGGTTGGTCGCACCCGCTGGTGGTGGGCGGTCTGGCGGTGGCCGTCGTGGTGGTGCCGCTGTTTCTGTGGTTCGAGCGACGTGTTCCCGACCCGCTCATCGACGTCGCGCTGTTCAAGCACTGGCCCTTCGGATTCGGACTCCTTGCCTCCTTCATGAACTCGATTTCCCAGAGCGGGATAGTGCTGCTGTTCGCGCTGTACTTTCAAGCCGTATCGGGAGCCAGCCCCCTCGAAGCCGGACTGATGGTGCTGCCCGTGGCCGTCGCGGCCCTGGTCGCGTCACTCGGCTCGGGGCCGCTGCAGCGGAAGATCTCTGCGTCGTCACTGTCCGTCGCCGGAAACATCCTGACGGTGCTGGCACTGCTGATACTTCTGGTTTCGACGACGGGTCGGATGCACTCGGCAGTCGTCCTGACCGGGCTCGCACTCGCAGGATTCGGATCCGGGTTGTTCATGCCCTCGAACGCGACGGCCCTGATGCGTGATCTACCCGACGAACGACTCGGCATCGCCAACGCCATGCGGCTACTGCTGCAGACCAGTGGGTTCGTGGTCGGGACAGCGGTGATCCTGTCGGTGGTGACCAGCGCCATGCCCCTCGAACTGCGCAAATTCGTGTTCGCTGGAACCGTCAGTGACGTGTCGGAAGCCGCGGTGGATCAGCTACTCACCGGATACGGCCGCACCCTCGGCGCGATGATCGTCATCGCGTCCCTCACGGTGGTCGTCTCCATCGCAGCCAGACACTCCAGAACGGCCGAGCAGCGGTGACATCGTGGACTGTTCCGGACAGGTCGCTCCGGACAAGTGACACGCCGCCCACTCGAAGCGAGTGGGCGGCGTGCCGTCGAGCAGAGAACCTATTTCAGTGCACGGTTCACGGCCGAGACCACCGCGCGCAGTGATGCGGTGGTGATCGAGGTCGCGATGCCGACGCCCCAGACGGTGGTGGCGACACCGGCGGGTGAGGTGACCGAGGCCTCGACGTAGGCCGCGGCCTGGGCGTCGTCGCCGGCGGACATGGCGTGCTCGGAGTAGTCGAGGACGCTGACGTCGTATCCGATGGTGGACAGTGCGTCGACGAACGAGGCGAGGGGGCCGTTGCCGGATCCGGAGATCTCCTGCTCCACGCCGTCGACCTTGACCGTCGCGGTGATCGTGTCGGTGCCACCGTCGTGCTCGGCCGCGATGACCGACTGCTTGATGCGCTCGAGGGGGCGGATCGGGGTCAGGTACTCCTCGGCGAAGACGTCCCACATCTCCTTGGGCGAGACCTCGCCGCCCTCACCGTCGGTGATGCGCTGGACGGCCTGGGAGAACTCGATCTGCAGGCGACGCGGCAGGTTCAGTCCATGATCGGACTTCATGATGTACGCGACGCCGCCCTTGCCGGACTGCGAGTTGACGCGAATGACGGCCTCGTAGGTGCGACCGACGTCCTTCGGGTCGACGGGCAGATACGGAACCTGCCAGGTCACGTCCCCGATGTCCGAGCCCTGTTCGTCCGCAGTGACTTTCATCGCGTCCAGGCCCTTGTTGATGGCGTCCTGGTGGCTGCCGGAGAAGGCGGTGTAGACCAGGTCGCCGCCGTAGGGGTGACGCTCGGCGACGGGAAGTTGGTTGCAGTACTCCACGGTTCGACGGACCTCGTCGATGTTGGAGAAGTCGATCTGCGGATCGACGCCGCGGGTGAACAGGTTCAGCCCGAGCGTGACCAGGCAGACGTTGCCGGTGCGCTCGCCGTTGCCGAACAGGCAGCCCTCGATGCGATCCGCACCGGCCTGGTATCCGAGTTCTGCTGCGGCAACACCGGTTCCGCGGTCGTTGTGCGGGTGCAGCGACAGCACGATGCTGTCGCGGCGATCGAGGTTGCGGCTCATCCACTCGATCGAGTCGGCGTAGACGTTGGGTGTCGCCATCTCGACGGTGGCAGGCAGATTCAGGATCAGCGGCTTGGCGGGCGTGGGATCGATGATCGCGGTGACCGCGTCGCACACCTCTTTGGCGTAGGACAGTTCGGTGCCGGTGTAGGACTCGGGGGAGTACTCGTAGCGCCAGTCGGTATCGGGGAACTTGGCTGCTTCTTCGAGGACCTTGCGGGCACCGTCGGTGGCGATCTTCTTGATGACGTCACGCTCGGCCCGGAACACCACCCGGCGCTGCAGGATGGACGTCGAGTTGTAGAAGTGCACGATGACGCTGCGGGCACCCTCGCACGCGACGAAGGTGCGCTCGATCAACTCGGGACGGCACTGCGTCAGCACCTGGATGGTGACGTCGTCGGGGATCGCACCGTCTTCGATGATCTCGCGGACGAAGTCGAAGTCGGTCTGGCTGGCCGACGGGAAGCCGACCTCGATCTGCTTGTAGCCCATGCGAACCAGCAGGTCGAACATGCGACGCTTGCGGGCCGGGCTCATCGGATCGATCAGCGCCTGGTTGCCGTCGCGCAGATCGACGGCGCACCACTGCGGGGTGCGATCGATGATCTTGTCCGGCCACGTGCGGTCGGGAAGGGTGACGTGCTCGACCTCCTCGGCGAACGGCCGGTAACGGTAGGTCGGCATCGAGGAGTTCTTCTGGGTGTTCCAGGCGGGCTGGTCGCTGGGTGCGGGCCGCGAGGGCGGGGTGATGGTGCGAGTTCCCGAGGTGAATGCGTCGGCTGGTGACATGGTCTTCGTCTCTCCGTACAGATCAGAGCAATGTGTTCGACCGGCGCAACGAACCCCGCGACGGGAAGCCAGTCTGGTCTCAGACCCCGTCGCGGCTGTTAAGAAGGAGAGCTCGCAGCATGGGCTGAGTGTACTACCGCGCGCCGACCGCCTACCCCAGGGTTGACGAGTGGAATTCTGCAGTTGCTGCATCGACTCTGCGCTGCCAGTGCCCGATGTCATTCATTCGTCCGACGTCGGTGATCGTCCAGCAGTGCGCGAGGAGTTCGTACCCGAGGCGATCGACCTCGGCATGCTGCGACCACACCCGATGAGCCCACCGCCGATCGTTGTGTGCGGCCTCGGCACCGGCCAACGCGGACCCGACCAGCTCGAACTGGACGTCGCGCCGGGCGGTGAGAGCGCTCGATCCGGCCACGTCCTCGGTGCGCAAGACCGTCAGCAGATCCGCGCTGAGCGTCAGGACTCGGCCGTCGGACCACTGCAATGCGCGCCTGAACGCCCCGGGAAGCAGCAACCACAGCGCAGCGAAGGCCAGAGCGACGCCCACCGTGGTTTCCACGATCCGGTCCGCGACGATGTCCTCCAGAACAGCTCCCGGATGCGTCAGTGTCCCCATCAGCAGGGCGAGCGGCGTGATGAACGTGACGGCCAACCCGTAGTTGCGCGCCACCGAGACCTCGATCGCGAACTGCAACACCATCAACACCACGATGACGGCCAGACCGGTCAGCGGCGAGAGGAAGATGGCGGAGAACAGGGCCACCCCCGCGAGGGTTCCGCCGAGCCGCTGCAGGCCCCGATACGTGCCGTGCACCCGGTCGGGACCCTGTTGCAGTACCAGGACGGCACCGAGGATCGCCCAGTCCGGACGGCTCAGATCCAGCGCGACGCTGATCCCGCCTGCCGCCGCTGCCGCGCAGAAGACCCTGATCGCCGTGGACGATGCGTGTGAATCCCGGTGCAGCGAGCGCCGCAACCGGTAGGCGATGCTCGGCCTCGCGAGCGGCAGCTGATCCGGCACCGAGTCGACTGCCTGGTCTGCATCCATGGTTCGAGAGGTAGTGGCCGCAAACGCCCGATGGGCGTCGAACAGCCTCTGCACCAGCACCGGCCTCGACGACAACCGTGCGGCACCTGCGTCGTACACGGCGGCCCAGGCTGCGTGCAGACGCGCGGCCGCGACGTGACGATCCGCAGCAGACGGCGTCGGCGAAGTCGTGTATTTCTCGATCGCGCCCACCGCTGCTCCGACGGCCTCGCGCTCGGGTCCTCGCGGATCCCACAGCACCCCGGACATCGACACCAGTAGCGCCGACGCCACGCCGATCGCCGCGCAGACCGCTCCGTGAACGGCGCCGATGCCGGCCCCGGGGATGTACGACGACACCGCGCACACCAGCACGAAGAAGAACGCACCCGGCGGTCCCAGTCGCAGCGCAGCGATGACGTAGACCGCCACGAGAGCGAGGAGCGAGAGCAGGGTCACCGGGATCATCTGCGCCCACCCGGTGCTTCCGAGATCGAGCGCCACCTGCCCGGCCGTCGCCCCGAGCCACACCGATGCCACCAGTGCGCCGCCCGCGGTCAGGACGACCCACCAACGCGAACGATAGGGACGCCCCTCGCCGTAGATGACGGCGAAACTTCCCGAGACCACCAGCAGGGCCTCGGTGTGGAACCCGAGAACCCACGCCGCGATCGCGGGGATGCCGAATGCCAGAGCCGAGCGCAGTCCACCCGGCCAGCGGCGGCCGACGGCAGGGAGCCCGAAGAGCACCCGCAGACCTCGCGGGGGTGGGGGTGGGCGGTGCTCGGGAAGGGTCACCCGAACATGTTAGGTCAGGCGTATCCGCAGGCGAACCGCCCTAAAGTCCCAGCTCGGAGCTACCCGGCACACTGCTCGGGGTGCCGGATCGGTAAGGTGACCCCGGAACATTTCCCCGACATTCTCGTGATCGTCGGCTATCCAGCGGAGGTAAACACGCGTGGCTCTCATCGTCCAGAAGTACGGTGGATCGTCGGTGGGGACCGCCGAACGTATCCGACGCGTCGCTGAACGAATCGTCGAGACCAAGAAGGCCGGCCACGACGTCGTCGTGGTCGTGTCGGCCATGGGCGATACCACCGACGAACTGCTCGACCTGGCCCAGCAGGTGTGCCCGGCCCCGCCGGCCCGCGAGATGGACATGCTGCTCACCTCGGGAGAGCGCATCTCCAATGCTCTGGTCGCGATGGCCATCCACTCGCTCGGTGCCGAGGCGCGCTCGTTCACCGGCTCTCAGGCAGGCGTCGTCACCACCAGCGTGCACGGCAACGCCAAAATCATCGACGTCACCCCCGGCCGCGTGCGCAGCGCACTCGACGAGGGCTCGATCGTTCTCGTCGCCGGCTTCCAGGGCGTCAGCCAGGACAGCAAGGACGTCACGACGCTCGGTCGCGGTGGATCGGACACGACCGCCGTCGCACTCGCCGCGGCTTTGAACGCCGACGTCTGCGAGATCTACACCGACGTCGACGGCATCTTCACCGCTGACCCGCGCATCGTCCCCAACGCGCGGCACCTCGAGACCGTCTCGTTCGAGGAAATGCTCGAAATGGCGGCCTGCGGCGCAAAGGTGCTGATGCTGCGCTGCGTCGAATATGCCCGTCGCTACAACGTTCCCGTTCACGTGCGCTCGTCGTACACCACGAAACCCGGAACGATCGTCTCCGGATCTATGGAGGACATTCCAGTGGAAGAAGCAATTCTCACCGGCGTCGCACACGATCGCAGCGAGGCGAAGGTCACCGTCGTCGGTCTGCCCGACACCCCCGGCTACGCCGCCAAAGTGTTTCGCGCCGTGGCGGATTCCGAGATCAACATCGACATGGTGTTGCAGAACGTGTCCAAGATCGACACCGGCAAGACCGACATCACCTTCACCTGCCCCAAGGCCGACGGCCCGACGGCAGTGGAGAAGCTCACCAAGCTCCAGGCCGAGATCGGCTTCGCTCAGGTGCTCTACGACGACCACATCGGCAAGGTCTCCCTCGTCGGTGCAGGCATGAAGAGCCACCCCGGCGTCACCGCGACGTTCTGTGAGGCACTCGCCGACGCCGGCATCAACATCGACCTGATCAGCACCTCGGAGATCCGTATCTCGGTGCTGTGCAGTGACACTCAGCTCGACGAAGCAGTGCGCGCGCTGCACGCCGCCTTCGATCTGGGCGGCGACGAAGAAGCCGTCGTACACGCAGGAACAGGACGATAGACGATGACCACAGTTGCAGTCGTAGGAGCCACCGGTCAGGTCGGTGCCGTCATGCGAACCCTGTTGGAGGAGCGTAACTTCCCCGCCGACACCGTTCGATTCTTCGCCTCCGCCAGGTCCGCGGGCAAGAAGCTGCCGTTCCGCGGCGAGGAGATCGTCGTCGAGGACGCCTCCACCGCAGACCTCGCCGGAATCGACATCGCACTGTTCTCCGCGGGTGCCACGCTCTCGCGTGAGCAGGCACCGCGCTTCGCCGCGGCAGGCGCCACCGTCATCGACAACTCCTCGGCGTTCCGCAAGGACTCGGACGTGCCGCTGGTGGTCAGCGAGGTCAACCCCGAGGATGCGAAGAACCCGCCCCGCGGCATCATCGCCAACCCCAACTGCACCACCATGGCCGCAATGCCGGTGCTCAAGGTGCTGCACGACGAAGCAGGCCTGCAGCGCCTGATCGTCTCGAGCTACCAGGCCGTGTCCGGCAGCGGACTCGCCGGTGTGGAAGAACTCGCCACCCAGGCGCGCGCCGTCATCGGCGACGTCGAAAAGCTGGTGCACGACGGTTCGTCGGTGGATTTCCCGGCCCCGAACAAGTACGTCGCGCCCATCGCCTTCAACGTCCTGCCGCTGGCCGGTGCGTTGGTGGACGACGGATCCGGCGAAACCGACGAGGACCAGAAACTGCGCAACGAATCGCGCAAGATCCTCGGCCTGCCGGACCTGCTGGTCAGCGGCACCTGCGTCCGCGTGCCCGTGTTCACCGGACATTCGCTGTCGATCAACGCCGAGTTCGCCAACCC
Source organism: Rhodococcus sp. NPDC079359 (assembly GCF_040702585.1). Taxonomy (NCBI): domain Bacteria; kingdom Bacillati; phylum Actinomycetota; class Actinomycetes; order Mycobacteriales; family Nocardiaceae; genus Rhodococcus; species Rhodococcus sp. NPDC079359. Next base: position 538,681 of record NZ_JBFBLH010000003.1, on the reverse strand, counting down.
GCTCTCGGTGGAACGCGCTCGTGAGCTGCTCGCCTCCGCCCCGGGCGTCTCGCTGGTCGACGTGCCGACGCCGTTGCAGGCCGCAGGCGCGGACGATTCCCTCGTCGGCCGCATCCGCCAGGATCCGGGCGTCCCCGAAGGACGCGGACTGGCCCTGTTCGTCTCGGGCGACAACCTGCGTAAAGGTGCCGCGCTCAACACGATTCAGATCGCCGAGCTGCTGGTCTGAGGTCGTGCGCGTTGTGCGTCCCCAGGGGTACGCACAACGCGCACGACGGTCAGTTCAGGCGGTGACCCTCGGCGGAGGCGTCGAAGATGTGCGCGTGCGCGTCGTCGATCCGGACGTGAACGCGGTCTCCCTTCTCGGGTGGGCTGCGCCAATCGGCCCGGGCGACGATGGTCTCGGTGCGGCCGTTGATGTCTGCACGGCCGAACACGAACGCCTCGGAGCCGAGTTCCTCGACCACGTCGATCTCCAATGCGATTCCGCTGCTCGCGATCTCGATGTGCTCGGGCCTGATGCCGAACATCACCTCGGTGGCCGAGCCGAGAGTTTGCCGCGGCACCGGTATCACCTGATCGGCCAGGCGAACGCCGCCGTCGGTGACCGGGACGCGGAACAGATTCATCGACGGTGAGCCCATGAACCCGGCGACGAACGCATTGACCGGCTTCCGGTACAGCTCACGCGGAGTGGCGCACTGCTGCAGCACACCACCTTTCAGGACGGCGACGCGATCGCCCATCGTCATGGCCTCGACCTGATCGTGGGTGACGTACACCGTCGTCGTCCCGAGCCGGCGCTGCAACTGCGCGATCTGGGTGCGCGTCTGGACCCGCAGTTTGGCGTCGAGATTGCTCAGGGGCTCGTCCATCAGGAACACCTGGGGTTGACGAACGATGGCGCGGCCCATGGCAACTCGCTGACGCTGGCCGCCCGAGAGCGCCTTGGGCTTGCGGTCGAGATACGGCTCGAGGTCGAGTAGCTTCGCGGCCTCCTCGACGCGAGTGCGAATGTCGTCCTTGTTCGCCTTCGCCAGCTTGAGAGCGAAGCCCATGTTCTCCGCGACGGTCATGTGCGGATACAGCGCGTAGTTCTGGAACACCATCGCGATGTCGCGATCCTTGGGTTCGGAGTGGGTGACGTCCTTGCCGCCGATGAGGATGCGACCGGAATTGACCTCTTCGAGCCCCGCGAGCATCCGCAGCGACGTCGACTTTCCGCAACCCGACGGGCCGACCAGAACGAGGAATTCACCGTCCTCGATGTGCAGGTCGAGCTCGTCCACCGCGGGGGCGTCGGAGCCCGGAAACAGCCTGGTGGTGCGCTCGAAAGTTATCGTTGCCATGACAGATAGATCCCTCCACCGGCAGGAACGTGCCGGACGATCCGAGTGTGGGGTGACGGCGGGAGCCGACGGGCACATAGTATGGCCCCAATCACAACAAGGAGAGAGGAGGCTCGGTGAGCGGATCTGTGTCCAGGCGAACCGCCCTTCGTGGGCTCGCCGTCGCCGCAGTAGCCGCTGGTGCCGCTGCACTCCCGGTGGCGTCGACGACGCGCCGCGCGATGGCCGACGACTTCCTTCGTGGCCAGAGCCCCCTGCTGTTCCACTCACCGCCCCTCACGCCCTTCCGGGACGAGCTGCCCAGGTTGCCGCTGATCAGCGGTACCGAGGTGACGTTGGACGCGCACAGCTCCACCCACGTGTTCCACGCCGATCTACGGCCGGCACCCACCTTCGGATACGGCCAGTGCGACTACCTCGGACCCACCATCGAGTCGCAGACCGGCCAGCCCTGGACGCTCAAGTACTCCAACACCACCGCGGGCAACCCGCTCGCCGCCGACATCGACACCTCGCTGCACGGCATGAGCGAGATGGACCGCACGATGACACCGACGGCGCTGCACCTGCACGGGGCCGTCACCGAACCGGCGAGCGACGGGCACTCCGAAATGCTGGTGCGCCCGGGGGAGTCGATGACGCACAACTTCTCGGGGCTCAACGACGCCGCGGGACTCTGGTACCACGATCACGCCATGTCGATGACGCGCATCAACGTGTACGCGGGCCTGCTCGGCATGAACCTCGTGCGGGACCGTTGGGACACCGGTACGTCCGACAATGCGCTGGGTCTGCCGTCGGGTGAGTTCGAGCTGCCGTTGGTGCTGCAGGAAAAGATCATGAACCCCGACGGCAGCATGAGCATCCGTTCCAATATCACCGTGCCGCAGGGTAAATGGGAAGGCGGCGGCACCGGAGACGTGGGCGTCGTCAACGGCAAGATCTGGCCGACGATGGAAGTCGCCCGGGGAATGTACCGGCTGCGCGTCGTCAACGCCGGGTCGTACAGCGTGTGGAACCTGTTCTTCACCAACAGGCTTCGCTTCTGGGTCATCGGGAACGACGGGGGATTGCTCGACGCTCCTGTGGAAGCCACCAGCATCCGACTCGCCCCGGCCGAGCGCGCCGACATCCTCGTCGACTTCGGTGCCGTCGAGGCAGGTGCTCTCGTTGAACTACTCAACGACGAGCCGCCGCCGGCGCAGGCCGCGTCCCTCGGAGCCGTCCCGATGCCGATGTTCTGCCAGTTCCGCGTCGCGTCCGCGGCCGGGTTCCGGGGCGGTATGCCGACGTTGCTGCGCGGCGGCAAGGGACAGCCGGATGTGTTGCCGCCGTTGCCGACCGCGACATTCACGCGAACGGTCACCGTCAACCAGCCGTCCGGCGGGCTCAACCTGGACATGACTCTGATGAACCTGAACAACCTGAGGTACTCGGACCCGGACATCGAGATGCCCAAGCAGGGGACCGTGGAGATGTGGAACATCGTCAACACGACGGTGGAGCCGCACCCGATTCACCTGCACCTGGCCCACTTCCGGACGCTGGGACGCATCCCGATCGACCTCGCCGCCTACCAACGTGATTTCCCCAGGCCAACATTCGGTACCAGATGGGCTCCGCCGGTGGAGAAGTTCCTCACCGGTCCGTCGGTGCCGCCTGCGGCGTGGGAAGCCGGGTGGAAGGACACCGTCAACACCTACCCGGGCACCGTCACGCAGATCCTCGTTAGATTCCCGACGGCCGACGAGCTCGGCTTCGACCCCGACGCCACCTTCGCCGGTCCGGCCGCGCACCACGGCGGCGAGCACGGTGGACACGACATGGGTGGGGGCGGCGAACTGCAGGGGTACATGTGGCACTGCCACATGCTCGATCACGAGGACCACGAAATGATGCTCAGGTACCGCACCGTCGCTCCGTGACAAAGCTTGTCGGTGGGTGGGTATAGCTTTCGTGGTGTGAAGACATGGGGGGATGTGTTCGGGCTCGGTGACCAGGATTTGGTCTCCGAGCTCGCTGGCGTGTCCTCCCTCGAAAGTGAGCTCGCTGCAACGAGATTGACGCTGCTGGCGGAGATGGACCGACGCGGTCTTGCCATGAAACTCGGGTACTCGTCGGTCACCCGGTGGTACGCGCGATCGGTGCGTATCACCGACGGGTCCGCGGCCCGTCAGGTGGAGCTGGGGCAGTGGCTCACCGACCGGCCCAGCGTGTTGGGTGCCCTCGCAGGTGGCGATATCCACGCCGCGCACGCCTCGGCGATCGCCGACGGTTACGCCACCGTGGTGGTCGCCGACCCCACCCTCGACGAACGACGCCGCGACGCTGTCGTCGCCGAACTGCTCGAAACCGCCATGCGCAGCACCGCCGGGCAGGTCGCCTCCCGCGCGCAGGCACTGGCGCATTCCGCGGCCGAGGACGCCAGAGCCCGCCACGAGCAGGCCGAGAAGCAACGACAAGAACGGGAGCGGACACAGGAGCGGGAACGGGAGCGAGACCCTGCGAGCCGAGCTGACGCGGGTGGCGCGGGTGATGCAGGTGGCGCGGGCGAGCCCGAACCTGCTGGGCCCGAACCTGTTCCAGCTGGACCGCCGCCGATACCGGTGTCGGAGAACCCGGAGTTGAACCGTTTCGATGTTCACCCGCTTGCCAGTGGCCGCTTCCAGATGGGTGGCAACGTCGACCGGCTCCTGGCCGAGAAGCTGCTCACCGCGCTGTCGGCGTTGACCGCGCCGCAGCCCGGCCCTGGAGGTGAACGCGATCTACGTGGTCCGTCGAAGCGGCGGGCGGATGCACTCGATCGGATCCTCGACCGGCACCTGAGCGGTGGTGGCCGCGGATCGGCGGGCGGGTCGCGGGCATCGGTGCACTTGATCGTCCCGCTGCGGGACCTGCTCGCCGACCGCGGACACACGCAATCGAACAGCGCAACAACGGGTTCGACGACAGACGGTTCCGGTGGCGACTCACGGGCCGGCGATACCGATACGGGTCCCGTTGCCGGCGCTGACGGCGGGCACCACGTCAGTGAGAGTCCCGAAGCCGGCGACAGTTTGCGGACCGGTGATGTCGACGCGGGTCCCGTTGCGGGCGCTGACGGCGGTCACTACGTCGGGTGCGGTGCCGGCGACAGTTCACGAGCCCGCGATACCGAGGCCGGTCCCGATCGTGGCACTGGTCGTCGGGTCAGCGGGAGCAATGCTGGTGCCGGCGGCAGTTCACGAGCCCGCGATACCGACGTCGGTCCCGATCGTGGCAACGGTCGTCGCGTCAGCGGGAGCGGCGCGGGTGCCGGCGACGTCTCACGGACCGGCGATACCGAAACGCCTCCCGCGGCTGGCGCTGATGGCGGTCACCAGGTGAGTGAGAGTGCCGGTGCCGGCGACGGTTCATGGAACGGTGATACCCGCGGCGATCGTGTCGGTCCCAGCACTGGTGCCGGTGACCATCGCGGACAGAATTCTGCACCCGACCCCGGTGATGCCGACTGGCCGTTCCACTTCGACTGGACCGGGCCGATGAGCCGCGCCTTCGCCGAACTCCTCACCTGCGACGCCGACCTCACCCCGGTCATCGTCGACCACCACGGCGTCCCGCTCGCCCTCGGCCGCAGCACCAGACTCGCCAGCGACGACCAACGCATCGCCCTGACCATCCGCGATCGGTGCTGCGTGATGTGCGGCCGCCCCGCACAGTGGTGCCAAGCCCACCACGTGAAATTCTGGGAACACGGCGGCCGCACCGACCTGAACAACCTCGCGCTGGTCTGCGGGGAATGCCATCGCCTGGTCCACCACGGCGACTGGCAACTGCTCATGGGCGACGACGGACACCCCTACGCCATCCCACCCGAATCCATCGACCCCACACGACAACCCATCCCCAGCTACCACCGCCGAAAACGTCGCGCAGCCTGACAACACATCAGTCGCGCCACTCGGCCGCCCAAGCCATTCCCTCTCTCGAAGCCGTGCGCCAGCCGCGCGGCTTCGGCGGGCTGGCCCCCTACGCGCACGGTGCTGTCGATCAGCGCTGACGGGCCAGGCACCTCACGCATCAGCAGTTCTCCTGCCCGCCCGAGCTTTCACCGACGACCGGCTGGCTTTCAACAGTCGGTAGGCATCCATGTGGACCAGGTCGCTGGCGGCACCAGCGGTGGACTGTCCGTCGCCTATCGGTCGCGCAGCGGTCGACGGCCGGTGTCCGAGGGAGCTACGAGACCGCGGTAGTGCGTGGCGATCTCGCCCGGTGTGGTGAACCAGACGCCGTCGCTGTTGTCGAGCATGTGTTGCAGGGCGGACCGGAACCGGCGAAGTCGGTAGGGCTGTCCGGTAAGAAACGTGTGCAGAGAGATCGCGAGCACAACGGGTTGGTGTTCCGAGTTCTCCTTCAGTTCGTCGAAACTGTCGATTATGTTGCGCTCGAACGTCGCTGCGGTCTGGTGATGGTGAACGAACACCGGAAGGTCGTTCACCTCGTGCGGGTACGGAACGCTGAGCAAGGGGCCACCACGGGTCCTCAGCCAGACCGGCTGATCATCGATGGGCCAGTCCAAGGTGTATTCGTAGCCACGTTCGGCCAGCAGGTCCTCGGTCACTCGGCTGGGGTTGGCACCGGGGCTCATCCAACCCCGAGGAGGTTCTCCCTCGTGGCGCTCGATGGCGGTCGTCACCTCGTCGATCAAGCGTCGTTCGGCTTCCTCGTCTTGATCGTTCGGTTGCACGGCGTTCGTTCGTCCGTGCGCGACGACCTCCGCATCGAGGGCGCGGAAGGCGTCGACCAGCTGCGGCGCATGGTCGTACACCTCGGTGTTGACCAGCAAAGTCGGGCGAACTCCACTCCGGTGCAACGTCTCTGCGATCCGGAAGCCGCCGACGCGGTTGCCGTACTCGCGCCAACCCCAGTTGTAGGTGTTCGGCTGATCCATCCCGGGTGTGTAGCCCAGCCCTGGCCCTCCGTCGTCGTACGGAAAGTGCTCGCAGTTGACTGCCACGTACACCGCGAGGCGCGCCCCACCCGGCCACTCGAACTGTGGGCGATCGCCGATGGGGGAGTAGTCGAAGCGGCCATGAGAAGCGAGGGGCATGGCGACAGAATTGCCCATGGTCGATCAGCGCAAACTGTGGTGCCAGCTTGTCTGCGGTCGCCGAGTCGGAGCCACTGCTGCAGCCGGCCGAGGTGAACGCGTGGATCACCACGACTGCGCATGCGGCCCCACGAACAGCGACGGTAGAGATTGTCATCGGCCCTCTTTCGTCTGCTTCGATGCACCATTCGTGCGGCTAAAGCAGGTCGAACCGACCGGATCGTAGAACCGAGACAGTGGAAATGGCTTGGAAAGTGGTGCGCACAGTCCAGTCGACTTTCCGGACAACCGGTGAGATCCAGACCGACTGCTTCCCGAGGCGAACTTAAAGTCAGGCTGGACTGTTTGTTGATTTAGCGCTACTGTGCGAAGTGTGACTACCGACACAGGGCTCGACGACTCAGCGCCCACCGAGCGCCGGACGCAGGCCGAACGCACCGCGGGCACTCGGGCGAAGCTGCTCGACGCCGCGATCGATTGCCTGGTCGAACTGGGCTTCGCCAAGACCAGCACCCAGGAGATCGCGCGGCGTGCCCGTGTCTCGCGGGGAGCGCAGCTGCACCACTTCCCGACCAAGGAATCCTTGCTGATCGCGGCCGTCGAGCATCTCGTCGATCGTCGTCTCTCGGAGATCCTCGAAGCCGAACCGGACCCCGAGCGGGGACCCGAGATCCTCGCCGACGCATTCTCCGGGCCCCTGTTTTACGCCGCGCTCGAGCTCTGGGTGGCTGCCCGTACCGACCCGGCGCTGCACGAGGCGATGATCCCCTTGGAGCGGCGCGTCGCCGAGGCCATTCAGGGCGGTGCCCAGATCGTCATGGGTAGCCGGATGTCCCCCGAATCCATCGAGCTCAGTGTCGAACTCGCCCGCGGGCTGGCCGTCTCGGCGCTGTTCCGCACTCCCGAAGCCGACGCGCAGCTGCGCGGGCGGCTCCTTCCCGTCTGGTCCGAAAAGGTGATGGATTCGTGAACGCAACTCTCCCCGAACAGCTCGACGTGCTGGTGGTCGGAGCCGGCTTCGCAGGCCTGGCCGCGGTGGCGAAGATCCTCGCCGCCGACCCGACCGCCGACGTGACCGTCATCGAGCGCGCGTCCGACGTGGGTGGCACGTGGCGAGACAACACCTACCCGGGGTGTGCATGCGACGTGCCGACCTCGCTGTACTCGTTCTCGTTCGCCCCGAGCCCCAAGTGGAGTCACACCTTCGCGCGTCAGCCCGAATTGTTCGACTACCTGCGTTCGGTGGTGGATCGTCTGGACCTGAACGATCGCATCGTCACGAACTGTGAATTGCAGTCCGCGACCTGGGACGAGGTGAACAAGCGTTGGTCGGTGCAGACGTCGCAGGGTTCGGCGAGCGCGCGTGTTCTGATTGCTGCCACCGGGGCGTTGTCCACTCCGAAGATCCCGGACGTCCCCGGCATCGACACGTTCTCGGGCACCGTGTTCCATTCCGCGACCTGGAATCACGAGCACGACCTCACCGGCGAGCGGGTCGCCGTGATCGGCACCGGTGCGTCTGCGGTGCAGTTCGTCCCCGAGATCGTCGACCGGGCCGAGCGGCTCACCGTCTTTCAGCGCACCCCCGCGTGGGTGATTCCGCGCCTGGACCGCACCATCGGCCGGCTCGAGCGCACGCTGTACGAGCGAATCCCTCTGGCGCACCGCGCGGTTCGCGGTGTCATCTACGGCTACCGCGAGGCCTACGTGACCGTGCTGGCGGACAACCCGTGGCTGCTGCCCGCGGTGAAGGTGTTCGCGAAATCGAATCTGAAGCGTCAGGTCAAGAACCCGGTGAAACGTGCGGCGCTGACGCCCGACTACGCGCCCGGCTGCAAAAGGCTTCTGCTGTCCAACGATTGGCTGCCGACACTGGACCGGCCGGACGTCGACCTCGTCACGTCGGGGCTGACGTCGGTGACCGAGAACGGCGTCGTCGACGCCTCGGGCCGCAACCACGAGGTGGACACCATCATCTTCGCGACGGGGTTCACCCCCACCGAGCCGCCGGTGTCGCATCTGCTGCGCGGCAACGACGGTCGGACGCTCGCGGAGCACTGGGGCGGTAGCCCGCAGGCGCATCTCGGCACCACCGTCGCCGGCTTCCCGAACCTGTTCCTGATGTACGGCCCCAACACCAATCTCGGGCACAGTTCCATCGTCTACATGCTCGAGTCGCAGGCCAACTACGTGGTGTCCGCGCTGCACGCGATGAAGGATCGCAGGATCGCGGCCGTGGAGGTCAACGAATCCGCTCAGCGGCAACACAATTCGTGGGTCGATTCCGCGCTCGACGGCACCGTGTGGAATGCCGGCGGGTGCTCGAGCTGGTACCTCGACGCCAACGGCCGCAACTCCACGATGTGGCCCACCTACACATTCCGGTTCCGCAACAAGACGCGCGAGTTCGACGTGCCGAATTATCGGCTCGTCTCCGACGCTCTCGACTCAGACAACGAGGTGGTATCCGCATGAGCGACTACGACGTATTGATCATCGGCTCCGGTTTCGGCGGCAGCGTTGCTGCGTTGCGGGCCGTCGAGAAGGGGTACCGCGTGGCGGTTCTCGAGTCCGGTCGACGGTTCGAGGACGACGAGCTGCCGAAGACCAGCTGGCGGTTGCGCAAGTATCTGTGGGCTCCGGCGTTGGGTTGCTATGGGGTGCAACGTATCCACCTGCTGCCCGATGTGCTGGTGATGGCCGGTGCGGGTGTGGGCGGCGGTTCGCTGAACTACGCGAACACGCTGTATCAGCCGCCGGCGAAGTTCTTCGAGGACCCGCAGTGGGGTTCGATCACCGATTGGCAGCGCGAGCTGAATCCGTACTACGACCAGGCCCGCCGGATGCTCGGCGTCGAGACCAACCCGACCATCACCGCCTCGGACAAGGTGATGAAAGAGGTGGCCGAGGACATGGGGGTGGGGGACACGTTCACCTCGACCCCGGTGGGCGTGTACTTCGGAGATCGCGGCCGCACCGCGCCCGACCCGTTCTTCGGCGGTGCCGGGCCCGAGCGCACCGGCTGCACCGAATGCGGAGCGTGCATGACCGGCTGCCGCGTCGGCGCGAAGAACACCCTCGTCAAGAATTACCTGTACCTCGCCGAACACGCAGGCGCGCATGTTCTTCCGTTGACCACCGTCGTGGACGTGCGGCCGAACGGCGCGGGCTACGACGTGGTGACGCGTCGGACCGGTGGCAAGCTGCGTCGCAAGGAGAAGACGATCACCGCCGATCAGGTGATCTTCTCGGCCGGCACCTACGGCACTCAGAAGCTGATGCTCGCGGCCAAGGAGAAGGGCTCGCTGCCGAGACTGTCGGACAAGATCGGCTCGTTGGTGCGCACCAACTCCGAGGCCGTGCTCGCCGCGACCGCTCGCGGCCGTGAGGTCGACTACCACGAGGGCGTGGCCATCACGTCCTCGTTCCACCCGGACGATCACACGCACATCGAGCCGGTGCGATACGGCAAGGGCAGCAACGCAATCGGCCTGCTGCAGACCGTGCTCAGCGACGGTGGCGGGAAGATGCCGCGCGTGCTCAAGACACTCGGCGTCGCGCTGCGTCACCCCGGCGCTGCCGTTCGGAGCCTGTCGGTGCATCGTTGGTCGGAGCGAACCGTCATCGCGTTGGTGATGCAGACCGACGACAACTCCCTCGAGCTCGGATCGAAGAAGGGGCCGTTCGGGCGTCGCCTCACCAGCAGGCCCGGCGCGGGTGATCCGCCGCCGCAGTGGATTCCGCAGGGGCACGAGGCGATTCGCCTGCTCGCGGACAAGATCGGCGGTGACCCGGGCGGATCGATCGCCGAGATCGTCAACATTCCGATGACCGCGCACTTCCTCGGTGGCTGCGCGATCGGCGACTCGCCGCAGACCGGCGTGATCGACGGTTACCAGCGGGTCTACGGCTACGAGGGATTGCACGTGCTCGACGGTTCTGCCGTCAGCGCCAACCTCGGCGTCAATCCGTCCCTGACGATCACCGCCCAGGCCGAGCGAGCAATGGCGTTGTGGCCCAACAAGGGTGAGCCCGATCGGCGACCCGCGGTGGGCTCGGGCTATCAGGAGGTCGCACCCACTCAGCCCGTGCAGCCGGTGGTACCGGTATCGGCACCGGGTGCCCTGCGGCTTCCCCTGACCGTCGTGGGGAGGGATTCCTGATGTGGAGTGTCACCGAATCCGATACCGATCGCACCGACTGGCCGGTCAGTCCGGCAGCGCCGTGGCCGGCGAACGTGCGGGCCACGATCTGGTGGCATCGGGCCCGTTCGTCGGACTTCGCACCTGTCGGTGCCAAGACGTTGCCGATCACGATGGCGATGGTCGTCGACTACGTCACCTCACCGGTCGGCCCGTACCGCGAGATCCTGGCGAGCCCGGTGCTGCGCCGCGATGTCGGACGCGTTCCGCGGATGTCGGTGCCGTTCATCGCCGTCGATTCCGCGACTTCGGTCCACGGCGGCCGGACCAACTGGCACCTGCCCAAGGTGCTGGCCGAGTTCGAGGGTGACGTGCTGGGCGAGGCCGGGGTGAGCGGCGACGAATGGTCGGTGCGGACGACGTCCCGCGCCGTGGGACCGCAGTTCCCGATGCTCGGATCCCTCGGTTTCGCACAGCCGGTGTCCGGCGGCTCGGCCATCGCCACCGCAAGCTTGAAGGGCAAAGCCAGGTTGGCGCGCGTCGAGGTGGACGCGAAGGGCCCGACGCTGAGTCGCTGGATGCCGTCGGGCACGTATTTCGGCTTGCAGATCGTGTCGGGTTCGATGCGGACGGGTGAAGCGCACCTGGTCGGCCAGCCGTGATCCCCTTTTCTTGACTTAGTCCAGATTAGGGGCATACTGGAGTACATGCAGCTCACCGAACGCGTCGACCCCGTAGCGCAGTTGCGCTCGGTCGGTCTCCGCGTCACCGGACCCCGAGTTGCAGTTCTGAATGCGGTCACAGCCCGACCGCATTCGGACGCCGACGACATCGCTGCCGCCGTCCGTGAGGACGGTGGTTCGGTGTCGACTCAAGCCGTCTACGACGTGCTCAGGGCCTGCGTCGATGCAGGTTTGCTCCGTCGCATCGAACCCGCCGGCTCGGCCGCGCTGTACGAGAGCCGTACGGCGGACAATCACCACCACCTCGTGTGCCGAGAGTGCCGCGTGGTGGCCGATGTCGACTGCGCCGTCGGAGCGTCGTCGTGCCTCGTACCCGGGGACACGCACGGATTCGTCGTCGACGAGGCCGAAATCGTGCTCTGGGGTTTGTGCGGCGACTGCACGAGGCATTCCGTCTGACATTGCGGTCCAGCGTACGGCCGCTCGGTTTCACAGCTTTTTCGAAGAGCAGCCCTCTTCGGACTCTATTCAGCCCTTCAGGAGGCTTCGTATGACCAAGCCGATCAGCAACAAGCCGACCACCAGCAACTCGGGAATCCCCGTCCCCAGCGACGATCAGTCGCTGACCGCCGGGACGCAGGGACCGATCCTTCTCCACGACCACTACCTCATCGAGAAGATGGCGCAGTTCAACCGCGAGCGGGTCCCGGAGCGCGTCGTGCACGCCAAGGGCGCAGGCGCGTTCGGTGAACTCGAGATCACCGGGGACATCAGCAAGTACACCAAGGCGAAGGCGTTGCAGCCCGGTGCCAAGACCGAGATGTTGGCGCGCTTCTCCACCGTCGCCGGCGAGCAGGGTAGCCCCGATACCTGGCGTGACCCGCGCGGATTCTCGCTGAAGTTCTACACCGAGGAAGGCAACTGGGACCTGGTCGGCAACAACACCCCGATCTTCTTCGTCAAGGACCCGATCAAGTTCCAGGACTTCATCCGTAGCCAGAAGCGCATGCCCGACTCCGGTCTGCGCGACAACAACATGCAGTGGGACTTCTGGACCCTCTCGCCCGAGTCGGCGCACCAGGTGACGTGGCTCATGGGCGACCGGGGTATCCCCAAGTCGTTCCGCCACATGGACGGGTTCGGTTCGCACACGTACCAGCTCATCGCCGAGGACGGCACGAAGACCTGGGTCAAGTTCCACTTCAAGACCGATCAGGGCATCGACTTCCTGACGCAGGACAAGGCGGACGAGGTTGCGGGTACGTCCCCCGATCATCACCGTCAGGACCTCTTCGGATCCATCAAGAACGGCGACTTCCCCAGCTGGACCCTCAAGGTGCAGCTCATGCCGTACGACGAGGCCGAGAACTACAAGTACAACCCGTTCGACCTCACCAAGGTCTGGTCGCAGAAGGACTACCCGTTGATCGAGGTCGGCAAGATGACCTTGAACCGCAACCCGGAGAACTTCTTCGCGCAGATCGAGCAGAGCTCGTTCGAGCCGTCCAACACCGTGCCCGGCATCGGCTTCAGCCCCGACAAGATGCTGCTCGGCCGCGTCTTCTCCTACGCCGACGCGCACCGGTACCGCATCGGAGCGAACTACGCGCAGCTGCCGGTCAACGCCCCGAAGTCCGAGGTCAACTCGTACTCCAAGGACGGCAACATGCGGTACTCGTTCAACTCCCCGGAGACGCCCGTCTACGCGCCGAACTCGTTCGGCGGCCCGTCGGCGGACACGAACAAGTACGGCGACGACGGAGCATGGGACTTCGAGCCCCGCTTCGTGCGCACCGGGTACATCGAGCATCCCGAGGACGGCGACTTCGTGCAAGCGGGAGCCCTGGTCCGCGAGGTCATGGACGACGCGCAGCGCGAGCGCCTCGTCGGGAACATCGTGGGGCACGTCCTCAACGGCGTCAGCGAGCCCGTTCTGAGCCGCGTGTTCGAGTACTGGACCAACGTCGATCCCGAGCTCGGTAAGAAGGTCGAGGAAGGCGTTCGGTCGCAGCAGAACGAGACCGCACCGACCACGGGTGCAGGCGCAATCGACGATCCTGCCGACGAAGCAGCCAAGGTCTGATGTTGGGATCGGCGTCACAGCGGATGTGACGCCGATCCGGAACAACGCGGGTCGACCTGCCGTTGTGCAGTACAGACGAAAGAACAATAATGGTGTGCGATGCATACCGTCGTCCAACGGCAGGGAGGCCACATCATGACGAACCCCATCACCAGCACCCTCGACGCAGGCCAGCAGAAGATTGCCGGCGACGCGCTTCAGGGAACTGTGGTCGATCTCATCGACCTTTCGCTCATCGCCAAGCAGGCGCACTGGAACGTGATCGGCAAGAACTTCCGGTCGGTGCACCTCGAGCTCGACGAGTTGGTCACGGCCGCACGTGAATTCACCGATCAGGCCGCCGAGCGCGCCACGGCTATCGGCGTCAGCCCCGATGGCCGCGCAGCCACCGTCTCCTCGACGGCAGGAACCAAGGGCTTCGGTGCCGGATGGACCAAGGACAGCGAAGTCGTCCCGGCCGTAGTCGACAACCTCGCCGCGGTCGTGGAGCGTCTTCGCGGACGCATCGCCGACACCGGTGAAGCCGATCCGGTGACCCAGGACCTGCTCATCGGCATCACGGCTCGGCTCGAGCAGCTGCACTGGATGTGGCAGGCCCAGGCCAGCTGACGTTTTCCCACCCGACAGGCCCCTCGCGCACAGCGGGGGGCCTGTTGTTTGCCTGCACCACCCCCGGGTATCCGAAAACCATGCCTGTTTCCAAGCCGACGGTCGACGCGGTCCTGCTCGACATCGACGGCACCCTCGTCGATTCCAACTACGTGCACGTCGACGCGTGGTCGCGCGCGTTTCGTGAGGCCGGTGGTTCTGTTCCTTCCTGGCGTGTTCACCGCTGCATCGGGATGGACGGGTCGAAGCTGCTCGAGACGCTCGTCGGTTCCTCGGACAGCGCGCTTGCCCACGAAGCGAAGAAGCTGCACGGCGAGTACTACGCTGCTGCCTCGGCGGATCTCGAAGTGCTGCCGGGTGCCCGTGAACTGTTGGCGGACTTGAACTCTCGCGGCATCACCGTGGTGCTTGCAACCTCGGCTCCGGAGAGCGAACTGTCGACGTTGCGCGATCTGCTCGACGTCGAAGACTCGGTTGCCGTGGTGACGAGCGGCGAGGACGCCGACGTAGCCAAGCCGGAGCCCGACATCGTCGCGGTTGCACTCGAACGGGCCGGTGTCGAGGCCTCCAAGGCGGTGATGGTCGGCGACAGCGTCTGGGACATCGAGTCGGCCGGTCGCGCGGGTGTACGCGCCATCGGTGTTCGCAGTGGCGGCATCTCACGTGGGGAGTTGCTCGACGCGGGGGCGGTAGCAGTGTTCGACGACCCCGCCGATCTGCTCGCCAACATCGAGGACAGTCCCTTCTACTCCGATGAAAAGGCAAGTGCTTGAGCGAGTTCCGCAAGCCGCACCCCAGGGTCGACGGTTATGTCCCCATCGAGAGCTACGGTGCCATCGGTGACGGCCGCACCGTGGCGATGATCGCCGACGACGGCCGGATCGATTGGTTTCCGGTTCCGAACCTCGATTCGCCGCCGCCGTTCGCAGCGTTGCTCGACGCTGGGAACGGTGGATACATTCAGCTGACGCCGCTGGAGGAGTTCACCGTCCAGCGTGAATTCGTCCCCGGGACAAATGTGCTGAGCACGACGTTCCGTACCGACACCGGCACCGTCCGAGTCACCGACTCGCTGAACACCGGTGTCGCCGGGCGTCTTCCGTGGGTAGAGTTGGCCCGCCGCGTCGAGGGTCTCGACGGCAACGTCGAGCTGTCGTGGTCCGTGGCGCCGGGCACCATGCTCGGCATCGCGTCGCCGTGGGCGTACGACACCGAGCACGGCACCGTGCTGCGGGTCGACGGATTGACCCTGGCCGTGCGGACTCTGGGCATCGAGGAGGTGCACGTCGCGGACCGCGACATCGGTGGTGTGTTCACCGCCCGCCCGGATTCTCGGCATGTGCTGGGCGTCGTCGGGACGGAGAACGAGCCGTTGCCCCTGCCCGATCCGCAGCACCTCGACGAGGGGATCGACCGGACGATCGCCAACTGGCGCGTGTGGTCCGACGAGTTCTCGTACCAGGGGCCGTGGTCGGAGCATGTGGCGCGGAGCGCGCTGGCTCTGAAGTTGTTGCTGCACAGCCCCTCCGGTGCCATCGCTGCCGCTGCCACCACCTCTCTGCCCGAGAACAGGACCGGTGGCAAGAACTGGGACTACCGCTACGCGTGGGTTCGCGACGCCGCGTACACCATCCGTGCGCTGCAACGGTTCGGCCTTCGCGAGGAGATCCATGCTGCTGTGGCATGGCTGCTGAAAGTGATCCGAGTCAACGATCCGTTGGTCAACGTCTTCTACACCCTCGGCGGTGAATTGCCCGGTGGCACGGAACAACCCGACGTTCCCGGCTGGCGAGGCATCGGGCCGGTGGTCAACGGCAACGCTGCCGCGGATCAGCTCCAGCTGATGATCTTCGGTGACCTGTTCTCCATCATCCGGCAGTACGTCGACGCGGGGAACATCCTGGACGCGCAGACGGGGCGTCTATTGGCCGCCATCGCCGACGAGGCCTGCGATTCGTGGCAGCGCAAGGACGCCGGGATCTGGGAGCTCGAGGACGAACAGCACTACACCAGCTCCAAGCTCGGTTGCTGGCAGGCGCTCGACTGCGCCGTGCACCTGGCGGAAGCCGGCGAGATCCCGGGGATACCGGATCGATGGAAGGCCGAGAAGGAGCGCATCCGGCTCTACATCGAGACCGAGTGTTGGTCGGACGAGCGGCAGGCCTACCTGGCGTACCCGGGTGCCGACGGTCTCGATGCGTCGGTACTGCTCGCGGCCGAGATGGATTTCGATCGGGGAGAACGCCTTTCGTCCACCATCGATGCGCTCGTCGAAGAACTCGGTGCCGGTCCGTTGATGTACCGCTACAGCGGGGTCTCGAAGGAAGAAGTGACCTTCGTGGCGTGCGCCTTCTGGCGAGTGTCGGCGCTGTCCTGCGTCGGCCGAGACGACGAAGCCGCAGCTTTGATGGACCAACTGGTGGAGCTGTCCAACGACGTCGGTTTGTACAGCGAAATGATCGATGCTTCGGATGGATCGTTTCTGGGTAACTTCCCACAAGGCTTGAGCCACCTGGCCCTGGTGAATGCGGCGCTGACCATTGCGCGCTCGCACGACGCCACAGCCTGACCGCGATCTCTTACACAAGGTGGGATTCAATGGATTTGGGAATCAACGGTAGGACAGCATTGGTCACCGGAGCAGACTCCGGTATCGGCTGGCACACCGCGAAAATGCTGCTGGCCGAGGGTGTTCGCGTCGTGATCAGCGACAAGGATCAGACCTCGCTCGACGAGGCCGCAGCGAAACTCGGCGCAGCGGAGGGGCAGTTGTTCGCGTTCGCCGCGGACGTGACCGACACCGACGCGGTCGAGAACCTGGCAGCACGGACGCAGCAGGCAGTGGGCGACATCGACATTCTCGTCCAGTCCTCGGGAGTGACCGGAGCGCAGGGGCTGTTCCACGAGATCGACGAGGAGGGGTGGCGCTCCACCCTCGACATCGACCTGATGGGGCCGGTCCGGCTACTGCGGGCATTTCTGCCCGCACTCCGCCGCGGTGGCTGGGGACGCATCGTGTTGCTGACCTCCGAGGACGCCGTGCAGCCGTACGACGACGAATTGCCCTACTGCGCAGCCAAAGCCGGCGTGCTGGCCCTCGCCAAGGGGCTCTCGCGCAGCTATGCGTCCGAGGGACTGCTGGTCAATGCAGTCTCTCCCGCGTTCATTCACACCCCGATGACCGACGCGATGATGGACAAGCGCGCCGAGGAGAAGGGAACCGACCGCGACGGTGCCATCGAGAGCTTCCTCGACGAGGAGCGTCCGTACATGGAGCTCGGACGCCGTGGCGAGCCCGAGGAAGTCGCCTCGGTGATCACGTTCCTGTGCTCGGACCGCGCGTCCTTCGTCAACGGATCGAACTACCGAGTCGACGCCGGTTCCGTCGCAACTATCTAGGAGACACGCATGACCAATTTCGGATACACCTTGATGACCGAGCAGAGCGGCCCGAAAGAGCTGGTGCAGTACGCAGTCGGTGCCGAGAGAGTCGGCTTCGATTTCGAGGTCGCCAGCGATCACTACTCGCCGTGGCTGTCCTCCATGGGGCACTCGCCCTACGCCTGGACCACATTGGGCGCGGTGGCTCAGGCCACCGAACGCGTCGAGCTCATGACGTACGTGACATGCCCGATCATCCGGTATCACCCGGCCGTCGTCGCGCAGAAGGCTGCGACGATGCAGATCCTGGCCGACGGCCGCTTCACCCTCGGCCTCGGCAGCGGTGAGAACCTCAACGAGCACGTCGTCGGCGAGGGCTGGCCGTCCATCGACAAGCGGCAGGACATGTTCGTCGAGGCGCTCGAGATCATCAGGGCATTGCACGCCGGTGGCTTGGTCACGTACGACGGTAAGCACTTTCGCGTCGACTCCGCCCGGATCTGGGACCTGCCCGAGGGCGGCGTGCCCATCGGCATCGCAGCCGGTGGCGAGAAGGCCGTCGCGCGATTCGCCGAGTACGGTGATCACCTCATCGCCACCGAGCCCGACGCCGATCTCGTCAAGGCATGGTCGGACAACCACGAGGGCCCGGCGCGGTCCATCGGACAGATCCCGATCTCCTGGGATCCGGACAAGGACGCGGCCGTCGATCGCGCGCACGATCGCTTCCGCTGGTTCGCGGGCGGTTGGGCCGTCAACGCCGATCTGCCGACGACGGCTGGATTCGCCGGAGCGACCAAGTTCGTACGCAAAGAGGATGTGGCCGAAACGATTCCGTGTGGACCGGACCTGGACGCCATCGTCGAGGCCGTGAAGCCGTACTGGGAGGCCGGGTACACCGACATCGCACTCGTGCAGGTGGGCGACGAGACCCAGGAGCGCTTCCTCGCCGAGGCCGCAGGCCCGCTTTTGGAGAAACTGCGCGCTGCGTCCAGCTGACTCGACGTTTCACGAGGCCCCGATCGAGAGCATTC
Organism: Rhodococcus sp. NPDC079359; assembly: GCF_040702585.1. Lineage (NCBI taxonomy): Bacteria > Bacillati > Actinomycetota > Actinomycetes > Mycobacteriales > Nocardiaceae > Rhodococcus > Rhodococcus sp. NPDC079359. Next base: position 520,311 of record NZ_JBFBLH010000003.1, on the reverse strand, counting down.
GGTCGGGGCCTCGAGCTGTCACTGGACGTGAATGTCCTTGCGGTCGAGTGCCCTGCCTGCCGATGCGACGACCGCGACAGTGAGCAGCGCCGTGGCCGTCAGGACCGACAGTGCGGCCCCGGTGGTGAGCGAACCCGAGTCACCGAAAGTTCCGGAGGTCAACTGGGTTGCGCGAGTGGCCAGGGCATAGGGCAGCACGAAGATCGCCCCGGTCACCTCGGCGGTGAGGAGGAACACCGATGTACCGGCCCCGACGAGAGCGATGGCAATCGGCACCGCGAACGACCTGACGGCCATCGACAGAGCGGAGTGCAGTGCCGCGACCGGTAGTGACCCCACCACTATCAGCGCACCGGTCGCGAAGAGCTCGGAGGGGAGCGCTCCGTCGAGCGAGAACACCACCTTGCCGAGAACAACGACGGCTGCCAGCATGACGATGTTCATGGCCGCGGTCAGTGTTGCCACCACAGCCGTCTTGGCGATCACGATGCGCACCGACGGTACCGGCCCACTCATCAGGGCATTCCAATTCCCGCCTCGGTGTTCGGATTTCCAAACCAGTGATGCCAGTGCCGCAACTCCGAGTGCGAGTGGGAACAGGCCGTAGAACACGACTGTGCGCAACCACAATGTGCGCCATCCCTCTGTCAGCTCTGCGCCCGACGCGATCGTGTTGAACGTTCCGACCCCCGCGATGATCAGCGGGAGGAGAACGACGACCGCCCATGCCTGCGAGCGCCTGAGCTTGATCATTTCGGCCGAGAACGCATTCATGCTCGTACCTCCTGTCGATCGAGTCGAACGGTCATGAACCAGAACGACACTGCTCCGACAACTGCGAGGGCGGCGACGCTGGCGTAGGACGGGTTCAGCGTCACCACTTGTTCGCCTCGGTAGTCGGCGGCAGACGCCAAGGAGTAGTAGCCCCACGGCGTCAGGTGTGCTGCCCAGGAGGGAAATCCGGAGGCGCAGATCGCGATGACGGTACCCACGATGCCGATTCCCAGCGCGACCAGTTGGTTGTCCACACGCGCTGAGATCAGCAGGTGCACAGCGAGTATCACGAGGTTGGTCGTCACCGCCGCCGCCGTGTAGCCCAACCACAGGTCGGCAGGCAAGGGTTGGGTCACTCCGACTGCGATTCCCAGAAATACACCTCCAGCACTGGCCGCAACCGTTGCGCCGGCAACGACGAGGCCCGTCGAGACGAGCTTCGCGCGCACGAGGGCTCCGCGCCCGGCTCCATTGGTCCGGTTCAGCAGCCAGCCGTTGGATTGGTGCTCGACTTCCATTGTGCGGCTGGCCATCACGGCGATCAGCAGCGGGGATGCGACGGGGACGGCAAGGGACAGCCCGGCCAGTAGCAGCGCCCAGGAGACCGTGGTCGAATCCTTCGACGCTGTTGCGGTGATAGCGCCGACGAAGGTCAACCCGACGATTGCGGCGACCAACACAGCGGCGATCGCGCCGATGTGCAGGTGCCTGAGTTTGGCGAACTCGTTGCGTACGGTCGTCACAATCGGCCACCCTTCGTCAGATTCATGAATACGTCTTCGAGCGACTGATCGTCGCGCCGAACGCCGTAGACGCCTGCGTTCGCGCCGACGAGTTCTGCCACCACCTGTGCGGCACCTCGATCGTCGATGCCGGACAGCCTCAGAGTGTGATCCTCGACCTCGACCGAAATGCGCTGTTGCAGAACCGAACGCGCACAAGTCGGATCGATGACGTCGATGAGTACATCCGGAGTGGAGGCGGCGAACAGCTCGTCGCGGGTGCCTTGGAAGATCAAGCGCCCCTGGCTCAGGATCCCCAGCATGTTCGCCGTCTTGTCGATCTCGCCGAGCAGATGGCTCGAGACCATCACTGTCACGCCGTGTTCGGCGAGATGGCGAAGCAGTCCGCGGATCTCTTCGATGCCAGCCGGGTCCAAGCCGTTGGTGGGCTCGTCCAGGATCAGAAGTCGTGGTTCGCGCGCCAGCGCCATCGCGATGCCCAGGCGCTGTTTCATCCCCAGCGAGTAGTTCTTCACCTTCTTGTCGAGGTGCTCCTGCAGCCGGACGGTGGCCACCGCCCGGTCGATCTGTTCGGCGTGCAATCCGAGCGAGCGTTGCACGATGCGAAGATTTTCCGCACCCGTGAGATGGCCGTATCCGGGTGGAGCTTCGATGAGTGATCCGATGTGTGAGAGCAATTCGCGGCGGGTCCCGTGATTCATCGGTTTCCCGAGGATCTCCACCTCACCGGAGGTCGGTCGGATCAGGGACAGCAACATTTTCATGGTCGTCGACTTGCCCGATCCGTTCGGACCGAGAAAGCCGTAGACGCAGCCCTCAGGAATGCGAAGGTTCACGTCGTCGACAACGGTATGGGCGCCGTAGCGCTTGCCGAGGCTGTGAGTTCTGACGATGTCCATGCCTCGACCGTCCCGCATTCGGCGGCGAGAATCGTCGGTCCCGAGTATGTCCGGTGTCCTACTCGGGTATGACTTGCCGCCGGGTGGCGGCGCTACGGAGCCAGGGTCGACAGATTCTTCGAGATGCTCGACGTCAGTGCCTTACCGACGATCGCGGCGAGGCCGGGGACGGGTGCGTCGAATCCGATCGTGTAGTCGAGCTCGGTGCCGCCGTCGGCGGTGGGGGTGAACTTCTGCACGCCCCAGTGGCCGCGCAGCGGACCGCCCTTGGTGATGCGGTACTCGATCAGCGAATTGGGCTCGGAGGTGATCGTGGTTTCCTCGAACGCGGGAAGCGGACCCAGCTTCAGGCTGCGCGTCGACCCGACGCCGTTGCGGGAGGTGTCACCGTCCCGGACGCGGCCGATCTTCGCCATGAAGAGCGGGCCGAGGTTCTCGTGCTCCGACAACGCCGCGAAGACGACCTCGGGGGGAGAGACGAACCGGTGCTTGACGTGAACGCGGGTGGGGGTCGGCATGGGTCGTGAGATCCGTTCGCTCGGGGTCGACAGAGTCGACTCACAGTAGCCGTCCACCGCGTGAAAAAAGGGACCCATTCGATCGAATCGAATGGGTCCCTCTTCGTGGTCCAACTGTCGGGGTGGCGGGATTCGAACCCACGACCTCTTCGTCCCGAACGAAGCGCGCTACCAAGCTGCGCCACACCCCGTGTACTGCTGGAGAAGTCTAACTCACGACTGCCTCGGAACGCGAAACGCCCTCGTCGGAGACGTTTTTCGGACCCATTCTCGGGGCCGGAGTCAGCGTGATCAGGGTGGCCTCGGGGCGGCAGCAGAACCGTGCAGGCGCGTACGGCGACGTTCCGATGCCTGCGGAGACGTGCAGTTGGGTGTGCGCGCCCCACTTGGACGGGCCCTTGACCCGCGAACGGTCGATCTCGCAGTTCGTCACCAGCGCGCCGTAGAACGGGAGGCACAGCTGGCCGCCATGGGTGTGTCCGGCGAGGACGAGGTCGTATCCGTCCTGGGCGAACTTGTCCAGCACTCGCGGCTCCGGGGAGTGCGTGATGCCCAGACGTAGGTCTGCGAGGGGATTGGGCTGGCCGGCGATGGTGTCGTAGCGGTCGCGCTTCAGATGTGGGTCGTCGACGCCCGCCGACGCGATCCGTACCCCGGCCACCTCGAGCTCGCGACGCACATGCGTCACGTCGAGCCAGCCCCGCTCGGAGAACGCGGCCCGCAGGTCGCGCCACGGCAACGAGTCGCCGGTGGTGCGCTTGTGGTTCTTGTCGAAGTACTTGAACGGGTTCTTCGGCTTGGGCGCGAAGTAGTCGTTGCTGCCGAACACGAACAGACCCGGCCGAGCCAGCAGCGGCCCCAACGCCTGCACGACGCTGGGCACGGCGCGCTGGTGCGAGAGATTGTCGCCGGTGTTCACGACCAGATCGGGTTCGAGGCGGTCCAGCTCACGTAGCCAGTTCTGCTTCATCCGCTGGCCGGGCATCATGTGCAGGTCGCTGATGTGGAGCACTCGCAGCGTCGCCGAACCCGGCTCGAGCACCGCCATCGACGTCTCGCGCAGCGTGAACGCATTGCGTTCGATGAGTGTGGCGTATCCGAGACCCAACGCCGCCGCGCCCGCCGTTCCGATCACGGAACTCTTCAGCGGCGCTGCTCTGACGGCGTCGCGCGCCTGCTCTGCGGCGGAGCGCAGTTGCGAGGACGCGCTGCGCAGTTGTGTGGAGGCACTGCGCAGTTGCGTCGACGTGCTGAGAAACGAGGGACTGAATTGTGCGGACACCTCATCCACGATACGGCAGCAACCGGATATGGACGTGCGAGCCGAGGACTGTGCCGCGTAGCGTTTCCGCCATGTCCGAACTCAAGGCCCGCCTCCGAACCGACCTCACCGCAGCGATGAAGGCAAAGGACAAGCTCCGCCTGGCAACGCTGCGCATGATTCTCGCCGCCATCCAGACCGAGGAGGTCTCCGGCAAGGAGGCCCACGATCTGACCGACGACGACGTTCTCAAAGTGCTTGCCAAGGAAGCGAAGAAGCGCGGCGAATCGGCCGAGATCTACACGCAGAACGGCCGCGGCGAACTCGCTGCGAACGAGCGCGCCGAAGCACAGATCATCGACGAGTACCTGCCCACGCCCTTGACCGACGAGGAATTGGCGAACATCGTCGACACCGCGATCGCCCAGGTCGCCGAAGACCTCGGGGAGCGACCGGCGATGAAGCAGATGGGTCAGGTCATGAAGATCGCGTCGGGACTCGCCGCAGGCAAGGCCGACGGATCGCGACTGTCGAAGGCTGTCAAAGACCGCCTGTAGTGCGCTCCGCGCAGTGGTGCGGTTATGTCCCCTCTGGGGCACCCAACCGCACCACTGCCGCAGGCACTAGCGAGGTGCCGTGATCCCAGGGATCGCCGGAATCTGGATGCCCGGCGGTAGGTCCGGGATCTGGATGTTCGGCAGCGCGGGTGCCGGAGCCGGCGCAGGTCGAACCGAACCGTCACTGACGTAGATCGTGATGTTCGATCCGGGGACCGCCGAACCCGACGGCGACGTCGACACCACGGTGCCGCGAGCCGCCTGGTCGGCCGTGGTGGCCACCGTCACCTGGAAGCCTGCGCCCTGCAGGGTCGATGTCGCCGACGACTGGCTCTGGCCGGTGACGTCGGGTACCTGGCCGTTGGCCGAGCCGCGGACGTACTTCTGGTCGACGGGTGGCAACGCGACGGGTCCGAAGTTGGTGGCGATCGGTGTCATGGCGTCGAACCACGTTCGAGCCGGCTCGTTACCGCCGTACAGGTTGCCCGAGCTGCATGGCCGCAGCGGGAACGAGCAGATCTCGCTCGGCGTCGGTGAGTCGCCGTACGTGTACACGGCGGCGGCGTAGTTGTTGGTGAACCCGAGGAAGCCGGAGGACCTGTTCGACTCGGTGGTGCCGGTCTTGCCTGCCATCGGCAGGGTCCAGCCGGCGGAGCCGGCCGCTGCGGCGGACGTGCCGCCCGGCTGGTCGTCCTTGCTCATGGCATTGGCGAGGGTGTTCGCCAGTCCGGGCTCGACGACCTGCTCACACGCCTGGTGAGCAACCGGAACGGGCTTGCCGTCGCGGTCGAAGATCGAGTCGATGGGGGTGGGCGGGCACCACATGCCACCCGAGGCCAACGTGGCAGCCACGTTGGACAGCTCCAGTGGGTTCACCCAGGTCGGTCCGAGGGTGAACGAGCCGAGATTCTGATCCTTCTGGAAATCGGCCATGGACTGGTCGGTGCCCGACGAGCCGGGATCGTTGTACGACCGCAGGCCCAGACGAACGGCCATGTCGACGGTCGGGGTGACGCCGACCGACTCGATCAGCTTGACGAACGCGGTGTTGGGGGACTGCGCCAACGCGTCGGTGATGGACAGCGACGCCGGGTAGTTGCCCGCGTTCTCGACGCAGTAGGTCGCTGCCGGGCAGTTCCGTGCACCGCCGTCGCCGACGCCCTTGACCTCGACGCGCCTGGGCACCTGCAGCGTCGCGCTGGTTCCCAGCCCGCGCTCCATCGCCGCGGCGGTGGTGAAGATCTTGAAGATGGAGCCCGCTCCGTTGCCGACCAGCGAGTGCGGCTGCGGCTGCACCGTCTCGTCGTCGTCGGCATTGAGGCCGTAGGTGCGGCTGCTGCCCATGGCGAGAACTCGGTGCTGGTCCTGGCCCGGTGCGACGACGTTCATGACGGTGGCAACGCCGTCGAGGTTCGGGCTGGTGTTCTCCACCAGGGCGGCCTTGGTGGAGTTCTGTACCGCGGGGTCGAGCGTCGTGCGGATGAGGTACCCGCCCTTGTCGATCTGTTCCTGGCTGATTCCCGCCTCGGCCAGGTACTGCAGTGCGTAGTCGCAGAAGAATCCGCGGTCGCCTGCCGCGATGCATCCGCGGGGCAGGGTCTGGGGAACGGGCAGCACACCGAGCGGCTCGGACTTGAGCGCGGCGAGCTCGTCGGCGCGTTCGGGGAGGTTCTGGATCATCGTGTCGAGCACGGTGTTCCGGCGCTCGAGCACGCCCTCCTCGTTGGTGTACGGGTTGAGTGCGGAGCTGGACTGCACCATGCCTGCGAGCATCGCGGCCTGGACGGCGCTGAGCTGGCTCGCATCGATACCGAAGTAGGTCTGGGCGGCGTCCTGGATGCCGAAGGACGCGTTGCCGAACGGAACGAGGTTGAGGTACCGGGTGAGGATCTCGTCCTTGGTCAGTTCCTTGTCGAGCGTCAACGCCATGCGGATCTCGCGGATCTTGCGAGCGGGCGTCGTCTCGATGGCCGCTCGGCGCTCGGCGTCGGTCTTGGCCACCACGAGCAGCTGGTAGTTCTTCACGTACTGCTGATCGATGGTGGATGCGCCCTGCTCGACCTGCCCGCTGGTGGTGTTGGTCAGGAACGCTCGGAGCGTGCCCTGCCAGTCCACGCCCTGATGTTCGGCGAAGCGGCGGTCCTCGATCGAGACGATGGCGAGCTTCATCTCGTTGGAGATCTGGTCGCTCGGCACCTCGAATCGGCGCTGCTCGTACAACCAGGCGATGGGCGTGCCGTTGACGTCCGTCATCGTCGAGACGGCAGGCACTGCGCCCTCGACCAACTCGGCCGAGACGTTGTCGACGGTATCGGCGGCACGGTTGGAGGCGTACCCGAACCCACCGGCCAAGGGGAACATCACGCCGGCGAGCAATGCACCGGCGAGTGCTGAACATCCGGCGAGCTTCGCCACGGTTTTTCCAACTGACACAGAGCACAGCGTACGTGGGTGTGGCTCGGACCGGCAGAGGCCTGCATGCGCCGTGTGCTGCGCCCCTGCTCGGGACGGCCGTACCAGAAATGTGACCCCGCCGTCTTGCATTCGGGGCTCGCTTTACCTAAATTATGAGCACGGTGTGATTCGCATAACACTTGATAATGAATGTGGGGCAGCTCCTAGAATTTGTGCTTCGCCTGACGAGGTACAAACCGCTTCGAGCCTCCGGGACGTCCAGCGAGGACGTCCGCAACGCAAAGGGGTATCCGCATGCACACGACAACCGCGCCGACGCGACTCGATGTAGAAGAAGCCGAGGCACGCATCGCCTGGGTGTCGCACGCCCGTTGCAAGGGCACTGACCCGGACCAGCTCTTCGTCCGGGGTGCAGCGCAGCGCAAGGCCGCAACCATCTGCCGGCACTGCCCGGTACTCATGCAGTGCGGTGCGGATGCCCTCGACAATCGAGTCGAGTTCGGTGTCTGGGGCGGCATGACGGAACGCCAGCGCAGGGCGCTGCTCAAGCAGCACCCCGAGGTCGACTCCTGGTCCGAGTTCTTCGAGACCCAGCGTCAGCAGCAAGCAGCCATCTAGTCGCCTGCCGGGCAGGGCCGATTCAGCCTTTGCGAGTCAGCTGATCGGCCACTGCACGCAGCGCGGCGAGGTCGGAGACCTCGAACGGCAGTGACGGAACACCGACGATGGGCACGCGGGGGTGCGCACCGGTGAACCGGCGAAGCAACCGCACCTCACGCGCGGCCGTGACGGCGCGCTGGGCGTGGATCCGGAGGACAGCGGCGGTCAGATCCGCACCCGGGTCGTCGATCCGATCGAGTAGATCGGCCGCCGTCGCGGCGTGATCCGCCTGCACCGACGACAGCGTCGGGTGCGTCCGGTTCACCACCAACCCGGCCAGGGGCATCTTCTCCGCAGACAAGCGCTCGACGAAGAAGGCCGCCTCGCGCAGCGCGTCGGGTTCTGCGGCAGCGACGACGAGGAAGCTGGTGCCGTCCTCGCGAAGCAGCTGGTAGGTACGCGTCGCCCGCTCGCGGAACCCGCCGAACATGGAATCCAGCGATTGCACGAAAGCTGATGCGTCGGACAGCATTTGGCTGCCGATCACCGTGGAGACGCCGCGCATGGCCAAGCTCATCGCGCTGGTGACCACGCGGGTGATGCCGCGGCCGGGAGCGGTGAGCAGCCGGATGAAACGGCCGTCGAGGAACGAGCCGAGTCGCTGCGGTGCATCGAGGAAGTCCAGTGCGTTGCGCGACGGCGGAGTGTCCACCACGATCAGATCCCACGACGAGTCCAGGGACAACTGCCCCAACTTCTCCATCGCCATGTACTCCTGCGTGCCCGAAAAAGACGACGCCACAGTCTGATAGAACGGATTGGCCAGCACCTGCTCGGCCTTCTCGGGCGTCGAGTGCTCGATGACCATCTCGTCGAACGTGCGTCGCATGTTCAGCATCATCGCGTGCAGTTCACCCTTGGCACCGGCACCCAACTTCACCGGCTGCGGGCTGTTGTCGAGATCACCGAGACCGAGAGCCTGAGCCAGGCGGCGGGCCGGATCGATCGTCAGCACCACGACCCGCCTGCCCTGCTCGGCAGCGCGCAGCGCCATCGCGGCCGCGGTGGTGGTCTTGCCGACTCCGCCTGCCCCGCAGACGACGACGATCCGCGACGTGGGATCGGTCAGGATGCGGTCGACATCGAGTTCGGTTGCTACTGGTCGAGTCATCGGACACCCTGTTCTGCAAGCTTGGCGGCGAGCTCGTACAAGCCGCCGAGATCGACACCATCGGCCAACATCGGCAGCGACATCCGCGCGACGTCGAGTTCGTCGAGCGTGGTTGCGCTCTCCACCTGAGCCGAGAGCGTTGCCGCGTGCTCGATCGATTCGGTGAGCAACCCCGCGAAGTCCGCCTCGGAGAGCGTGATTCCGGTTTTGGCGAGACCGTCCTGAATGGCGACGGCATCGATCTCGCCCTCGGCGATGGCCTCGAGCGACTCGGCGGGCAGGTACGTCGGTTCGGTGCGATTGACGATGACCGCGCCGAGTCGAAGATCTGCCGCCTCTAGCTCACGCACCGCGTCGGCCGTCTCCTGCACCGGCAGTGCCTCGAGCAACGTCACCAGGTGTACGACGGTGTCGGCCGAGTGCAGCAACCGAACCACGCCCTCGCTCTGCGAACGAACCGGTCCGCCCTTGGCCAGGTCGGCCATGGCCTTGGTGACGTCGAGGAAGTTTCCGATGCGGCCGGTCGGCGGCGAGTCGACGACGATCTCGTCGTAGGCCCGGTTGCCCTTCTTGTCGGTCCGCACCACACATTCCTTGACCTTGCCGGTCAGCAACACGTCGCGCAGACCCGGTGCAATGGTCGTCGCGAATTCGATGGCACCGATCTTGCGCATCGCGCGGCCGGCGAAGCCGAGGTTGTAGAACATCTCGAGGTATTCGAGGAACGCGGTCTCGATGTCGATGGCCAGTGCGTAGACCTCGCCGCCGCCGTCAGCCGAGGCGACGCGTGTCTCCTTGGGCGGAAGCTGCGGCACGTCGAACAGCTGCGCGATGCCCTGCCTGCCCTCGACCTCCACCAGCAACACCCGTCGACCACCGGCTGCGAGCGCCAGTGCCAATGCGGCAGCGACCGTCGTCTTGCCGGTCCCGCCCTTACCGGATACGAAATGCAGCCGCGCGGCGTCTGCCTTCGCCGGCCATCCCTCTTCGTTCGCTATGCCCACACCCCGACCATATAGAGATCGTCCCCGGGCGTCCGACCGAAGTGTCTAACTCTGTTCGGAGTGTCGGCGGAGTCGGTCGACCAATCCCTGGGTGTACGCGTCGAGATTCGGTACTGCGTCGGGACAGGCGACCATCGCGATCGTCACCACGTCGCCCAGGCCGAAGATTCCGTGATTGAGACACCGGCCGTCTTCGAGGAACGGAAAGCCTGCCGAGAAACGCGCGACGGCACCACACAGCTCGAGGTCCGCGCGGCCACGGTCGACACTGACGACGGTCGTCTGGGCACCGACGTGCGACGGAGAGCGGTCGTGTTGTCGGAATCGGCGTCCCTGTACGAACCGGACGATCGGTGCAGGCACTCGCTCGTCCGCGCGCGCGACGCGGAGCAACGGTGCAGCCGTCACCCTGGCTCGTTCGGCCGCGAGCGACCGAGTGATCAGCTCGGCTCGCTTCGCGATATCGGGTTCTCCGACGTGGAGGTCGACCGTTCCGACCACCGCTCGATTCGCTGCCGGCCACTCCACGTCGCGCGGTAGGGCCATCGGGACGAACGCCGCGACGGTGCCTCCGGTCGCGGACAGCGGCTCGTCGGCGTCGCCGAGATATCGATCGAGGCACGAGCCGACTGCACACAGAGCGGACACTGTCACCGACGCGGCACCCGCGCGGACTTCCGTCTTCTGCATCGGCACTATGCGAACGACCCGATACGGCCCCACGGCCCGGTTCAGCGCCGTGGCCGGCACCGACGGCGGGCCGGGCTGCGACCCCCGGTAGGCGCGAACAGCTCGACGGGCCTCCCACCGTGATCGAACGAGATCGACCGGTGCCCGGACCACCGCGCCAAGAGTGCTCGAAACGGGGTTCTCCCGCTCGGCAGTGAGATTCGGCGACGGCGCCCCACCTGTCGCGGACTGTGGTTCGAAGAGTGCGCGAACCATCCTCGATACGCCCAGCCCGTCGGTCAGGGCGTGCCCGACCTGCAGTATCACCACCGTCACCGCGCCCTGCACCAACGGAGCAGAACCGATTCCACGGACCACGTGCAGGTGCCAGGAGTGCTCTCGGAGATCGAGACGAGTGCGGAGCAGGTCGCCCATCAAGATCTCGAAGTCGGCCCAGGGCGCACCGCCGAGATCGTGATCCGACATCCGCTCGGACAGCGGGGACGTATCGGGTACCCATCGCGGGTAGTCCAGGTTCAGTGGCGCCTCCCGAAGCCGCAGTCCCAGGCCGGGGACCAGCGGTGCGCGGGCCTCCACGTGCGCGACGATCTCGTCGAACGAGGGCGCGGGGCGTTCGACCGAGTCGAACGCCGTCAGTGAGAACTGGTCTCGAGAATCACCGCGGTCACGCGCGAAGTGATAGATGGCGTCCTTGATATCGAGCCGATCCATGCGACGACTGTAGTTCCGGCACCGCGTCGGTGGAACCGAACGATAGGCTCACCAGTCATGAGCGAAAAGATCATCTGGGAGTACTTCACCGCGCCGGTCCTGATTCACGCCACCAAGCAGATTCTCGACAACTACGGCTCCGAGGGCTGGGAGCTCGTCACGATCATGGCGGGACCCAACGGCGGAGACACGTTGGTCGCGTACTTCAAGCGCCCGAAGGTCTGAGCGCGCGTGGCGAATTGGAGCGAACGACTGTCCGAGCTGGGCATCGAGCTGCCCGACGTCGTCCCGCCGCTGGCGGCGTACGTCCCGGCGGTGCAGGTGGGCTCGCTCGTCCACACCTCCGGCCAGTTGCCGATCGTGGACGGAAACCTGACGTCGGTGGGCAAGGTCGGCGGCGACGTCACCGCTGAGGACGCCACCGCAGCGGCGCGCCTCTGCGCCCTGAATGCGCTCGCCGCCGTGCACGCGCTCGTCGGCATCGATTCGGTGGCCCGAGTGATCAAGGCGGTCGGCTTCGTGGCCTCCGCTCCGGGATTCACCGGCCAGCCCGGGGTGATCAACGGGGCGTCGAACGTCATCGGTGAGATCTTCGGCGATGCGGGCAAGCATGCGCGCTCGGCCGTGGGTGTCGCCGAACTGCCACTCGGTGCTTCGGTGGAAGTGGAGCTCATCGTCGAACTGCGCTGACGCGCAGTGGTGTGGCTAGGTGCCCTCTGGGGCACTCAACCACGCCACTGGGGCGGCAGCCGCACTGATCACTTTCTGCAGGTGTAGGCCTCGGTGTACCGAGCATTCGTGATCGACACCCTTGTCGACCGACTCGAGGAATTCGTCCAGCAGGACGGCGAAGCAGTCGGTCGACGAGGTGGATCGATCGGTCAGAGTGGCGATACCGTCGGTGCCGCTGAGCTCGATGCGCATCAGGGACGGCATGATCGGCGTCCGCAGCGACAACTGCACGGTGCTCGTTGCGCCGCCCTCGTGCTCGAGCACCACGGTCCAACTGTCCGACGCCACCTCGCGGTGCGAGTAGGCAACGCGGACAATGGTTCCCAGTGCGGCGTCGAGCAGATCGAACACGTGCGGGCCGATGTCGAGGATCGCCCCGTCGTCGTGTCGCCACTGCGAGTTCGCGTACGCCCCACCGAGGACGGCACCGGAGAACCAGGTTCCCGAGCCCGCTGCCCACGGTCGTCCGGCGACCTCGTCGAGGAATTTCCTTGTCTCCGGGGCGAACCGGAGCGTCAGCGTCACCATCGAGCGCACGCCTGCTGCCGTCACTGCCGCGGCCAGTTCTTCGGCCTCGGCCACCGTTGCGGCAATCGGCTTGTCCAGCAACACATGTTTGCCCACCTGCACCGCGCGGACTGCGTATCCGGCTTGCACGGCCGGTGGTACCGCGAACGCCACCGCATCGACGGCACCCAGCAGGTCGTCGAACGACTCGAAGACCGGTGCCCCCAGATCGGCTGCCGCTTCGGGTCTACGCGCCCATACTCCGGCGAAGTCGATGGCGGGATGGGCGAGTAGCGAGGGGGCTTGAGTCTTACGGGCCCAGGGCCCAGCTCCGACGAGTCCGACCTTCATGAATATCGACGGTAGTCCTCCCGGACACGGCGTGGAGAAGGCGACCTACAGTACTTTCATGGCCGACTCGAACCCCCAGCATCCCGCGTACGGACTTCTCCGGCAGGTGACGCCCACCGCGTCGGTTCTGCTCGCCGACAACCCGGGCAAGATGACGCTCGACGGGACGAACACCTGGATTCTGCAGGCACCGGGGTCGGACGAGTGCATCGTGGTCGATCCCGGGCCGAAGGACAAAGCTCATCTCGACGCCGTCGCCGCGTCGGGCACGGTGGTGCTGACCCTGGTGACCCATCGCCACGCCGATCACACCGGTGGGCTGAAGCGTTTTCATCGAAAGACGGCGGCTCCGGTGCGCGCTGTCGGGGAGAAGTTCCTGCACGGGGACGGCGTGAGCCTGGCCGACGGCGAGGTCATCGAGGCAGCCGGGCTGCGCATCGAGGTTCTGCACACGCCGGGTCACACCGCGGATTCGGCGAGTTTCGTGCTGGACGACGCGATCCTGACGGGAGATACCGTCCTCGGTCGCGGCACGACGGTGCTGGACCCCAAAGACGGTTCGCTCGCGGACTATCTGCAGTCGTTGGACCGGCTCGAAGCGGCCGGCGCGGGGAAGACGGTACTTCCCGGGCACGGGCCGGAGTTGCCGGACACCGCCGAGGTGGCGCGAGCGTATCGCGCCCACCGTCGGCAGCGGCTGGATCAGGTTCGCTCGGCGCTCGCCGAGATCGGCGAGAACGCGAAACCGATGCAGGTGGTACGGCACGTCTATTCCGACGTGGACAAGAAGTTGTGGCCGGCTGCGCGGATGTCGGTCAAGACGCAGCTGGCCTACCTCCGCGAGAGCTAGCGAGCTGCTGTCTCGACGGAACTCGGCCTAGCGAGCTCGGCGTGCCAGACGCTCGGAGTCCGAGATCAGCACGGACTTGCCTTCGAGGCGCAGCCAGCCGCGGTGTGCGAAGTCGGCCAGTGCCTTGTTGACGGTCTCGCGAGACGCGCCGACGAGCTGAGCGATCTCCTCCTGCGTCAGGTCGTGGGTCACGCGCAGCGAGCCCGCTTCCTGGGTGCCGAAGCGCTGGGCCAGCTGGAGCAGCGCCTTCGCGACACGTCCGGGAACGTCGGTGAAGATGAGGTCGGCCAGGTTGTTGTTGGTGCGACGCAACCGGCGAGCCAGGACGCGCAGCAGCTGCTCGGCGATCTCGGGGCGCTGATCGATCCAGTCCTTGAGCGCGGCGCGATCCATGCTGACCGCGCGCACCTCGGTGACCGTGGTGGCCGAGGACGTACGGGGGCCGGGGTCGAAGATCGACAGCTCACCGAACATGTCCGACGGTCCCATGATCGTCAGCAGGTTCTCGCGGCCGTCGGGGGAGCGTCGCCCGAGCTTGATCTTGCCCGAAACGATGATGTAGAGCCGGTCTCCGGGCTCACCCTCGTTGAACACCACGTGCCCACGGGGGAAATCGACAGGCTGCAGCTGCTTCGTCAGTGCCGCAACCGCAGAGGGTTCGACTCCTTGGAAGATGCCGGCCCGTGCCAGGACGTCGTCCACTTGCGCTCCTTTTGGGATGTCGGTGTCGCGGAAACCCGCACCACCGAAAGCGTTTGTACTCAGTTCGTGCCATGCACCGAACTGCGGTGCAGTTCAGGCGTCGACGCCGATCCGATGATCAAACACAACAATTACCTCAGGGGAGTCTACTTCGAGTCGGTGAAAACCGAGTGATCGACGCCACCACAGGTTGCCAGAGGACTCGGGCGTGTGTTCCCGTTCACCCGAAATTCATCCAAATTACGACCAATGGGACGAAACGCGCGCTCAACTGGCTCGTTGGTCGGCCAGGCCGTCGCGCGTGTCGATGGTCCGCGGCGGGGTCTGGCGGCGTTTGCGGGTGTTGAACCGGGCCAATGCGTGCGGGAAGCCCTCGTTCGCCAGGGTGGCGACCTCGGACTTGCTCGCCTGATCGAGGAATTCCTGTACTTCCTGCTCGCGGACGCCGAGCTTGCTCAGACGAAACTCGACCCGTTCCATCGCGAGTGCGAAGAGCATGAGTAGTACCGGAAAGAGCACCACGGCGAGTCCTTGCATACCGGCCAGTTAACACCGAAAAGATCTCGATACAAACACGGTCCGCTGCTGCCGCGAGGAACGTTACGCATTCTTGTCCGTACAGTTGTGGAGTGGATTCGACAGCTCCGAAACGCCCCGACGTGCGCAAACGCGAGGAGACGCACCTCGGGCTGGTGCGTCGAGCTCGGCGAATGAACCGGACGCTGAACACTGCCTTCCCGCATGTGTATTGCGAACTCGACTTCACCACGCCGCTGGAACTGGCCGTCGCGACCATCCTGTCCGCGCAGTGCACCGACAAGCGCGTCAACATGGTCACCCCGGCGCTGTTCGTGAGATACCGCACAGCCCGTGACTACGCCGAGGCCGACCGGACCGAACTCGAGGAGTTCATCCGCACCACCGGCTTCTATCGGAACAAGGCCAACTCGCTGATCGGTCTCGGGCAGAAGTTGCTGGAGAACTTCGACGGCGAGGTGCCCGCGACGCTGACGGACCTCGTCACGCTCCCCGGGATCGGCCGCAAGACGGCCAACGTGGTTCTCGGCAATGCCTTCGATGTTCCGGGGATCACCGTCGACACCCATTTCGGACGGCTCGTACGGCGCTGGCAGTGGACCGAGGAGCAGGACCCGGTCAAGGTCGAGCACGCCGTAGGCGCACTCATCGAGCGCAAGGAGTGGACGCTGCTCTCGCATCGAGTCATCTTTCACGGTCGACGCGTCTGCCACGCTCGTACACCCGCCTGTGGGGTGTGCGTCCTCGCCAAGGACTGCCCCTCGTTCGGGACCGGTCCGACCGACCCCGCAACCGCAGCTGCGTTGGTGAAGGGCCCGGAAACCGATCACCTTCTCGCTCTCGCCGGAATCGTGCCGTGAACAAATCTGCCCTGCGGTGGTCACTCGTCGCTCTGATCCTGGTGGTCGGGATGGTCTACGCGCTGTGGCCCCGGAGCGACGCGCCGACCGCGCAGCCCATGGATTCGCCCGGCCTCGGGCAGCGAACACCGAGCACGGACGAGCGTCGTGCAGTCGACACCCCCGAGGCGCTCGCACCACTGCGTCAGGACGCCGGTCTCGCCGCATGCCCCACGGCGTCGGGCAACGCCGCGGGACCGTTGACGGGCATCACCCTCGAATGCATCGGCGACGGCTCGTACGTCGACCTCGGGCAGGTACTCGCGGGCCGCCCTGCTTTGCTCAACATCTGGGCGTACTGGTGTGGCCCGTGCGCCGAAGAGCTGCCCTATCTGCAGCAGTATGCCGACCGGGCGGGCGAGAAGATCGAGGTCCTGACCGTCCACAACGACGCCAACGAGGCCAACGGCCTGACTCGGCTGACCGATTACGGCGTCACCCTGCCCGGCGTTCAGGACGGCGGCGGCCGCGTCGTCGCCGCCGTCGGAGCACCCAACGTGCTGCCCGTTTCCGTTTTGATATCTGCGGATGGCACTGTCGCCAAGGTGCTGCCACAACCTTTCCGTAGCGTCGACGAGATCGCCGACGCCGTACGCGTGAACCTCGGAGTCGACTCGTGAGCGCACCCGACTGGCTCGGACGCATGCTCGACGTGGCAGGCAGGGCCGGCGGACTGACCGACACCACCGGCATCAACCCCGTGCTGCAGCGTCAGGCACCGCCGTCCGACCGACCGCGGTCCGCCGCTGTGCTGGTGCTGTTCGGCGGCCCCGCCTCCGCAGATCCCACCTCGCCCGGTGGATTGCCCGCCGACGCCGACGTCCTGCTGACGCAGCGCGCGTCGACGCTGCGCGATCACAGCGGGCAGATCGCCTTCCCCGGCGGAGCCACCGACCCGGGCGACGACGGCCCGGTCGGCACGGCTCTGCGCGAGGCGCAGGAGGAAACCGGACTCGATCCGGCAGGCGTCGTGCCACTGGCGACAATGCCCGGCATCTACGTTCCGCCGTCGCGCTTCGATGTGGTTCCGGTGCTCTCGTACTGGCAGCAGCCCAGCCCGGTGCGCGTCGTCGATCCCGGTGAGACCGAGCGAGTGGTGCGAGTTCCATTGCGCGAGTTGCTCGATCCGGACAATCGATTTCAGGTGCGCCACCCTGCGGGCTACCAGGGCCCGGCGTTCGCCGTGCAGGGAATGCTGGTGTGGGGATTCACGGGCGGTATCCTGGCGGGTCTGCTGGCTGTATCGGGCTGGGAGCCCGAGTGGGACACGGGGGACATACGCGATCTGGAGGCCAGCTTGACTGCGGTAGGAGCGAGGCTCGATCGGTGACGGGTTCAGGGTGGGTCGATATCGCGGTGATCGCCATCGCACTGCTGGCGGCGTCGTCGGGATGGCGGCAGGGGGCGGTGGCGTCGGCGCTGGCGTTTCTGGGGGTCGTCCTCGGTGCCGTTGCCGGCATTCTGGTGGCACCGCACGTGCTCGAACACGTCGACGGTGCGCGGACGCGGGTGTTCGTCGGTATCGCACTGATCGTGGTGTTGGTGATCGTCGGTGAAGTCGCCGGCATGGTCCTCGGGCGGGCCTTGCGCAGCGGAATACATTCGCGCGCAGCGAGATCCGTCGACAGCACGGTCGGAGCCGGGCTGCAGGCGGTGGCGGTGCTCGCCGCTGCGTGGCTGCTGGCCATTCCGCTGACGTCGTCCTCGCAGCCCGAGGTGGCCAGTGCGGTGCGCGGGTCGTCGGTGCTCGGTCAGGTCGATCAGGTGGCACCCGACTGGCTGCGGCAGGTACCCGAGGAATTCTCGGCGTTGCTCGACACCTCCGGATTGCCGGACGTCATCGGGCCGTTCGGTCGCACCCCGGTCGCCGAAGTCGCCGCGCCCGATTCCGGTATCGCAGCGGGACCTGTTCCGGTGCAACTGCAATCGAGTGTCATCAAGATCAACGGCATCGCACCGAGCTGCCAGAAGGCTCTCGAAGGCTCCGGTTTCGTCGTCGGATCCGATCTGGTGATGACCAACGCGCACGTCGTCGCCGGCACCTCCGAGGTGACCGTCGATTCGCCAAACGGACCGCTCGACGCAGACGTCGTGCTGTTCGATCCGGAAGAAGACGTTGCGGTGCTTCGTGTTCCACAGTTGCAGGCACCGGTGCTGACCTTCGCCCCGACGCCTGCCGAATCCGGAACCGACGCCATTGTGCTCGGTTACCCCGGCGGCGGCCCGTACACGGCGAGCCCGGCGCGAATCCGCGAGATCATCAACCTCAGCGGCCCCGACATCTACCGCACCGGAACCGTCCAGCGTGAGGTCTACACCGTGCGCGGATCGGTGCGGCAGGGCAATTCCGGCGGACCCCTGGTCAACTCGTCCGGTGAGGTACTCGGAGTCGTGTTCGGCGCTGCCGTCGACGACCCCGACACCGGATTCGTGCTGACCGCGTCGGAGATCGCGGACGAACTTGCACAGAGTTTCGCTGCCCCGGTGCCGGTCGGCACGGGCGACTGCGTCGTCTAGTCGCCAGGGCCTGGCGAAGTCCGGCTGGGCAACAGATGCACACAATCTTGTCTGAGTGGGGTCAGGATCGCTTCGGTCAGTTGCTCCAGCTGGTCGATCCGGCCGGGGGCGAGCTGCTCGAAAACCCGTCGGCGCACTTGCTGCACGTACCCGGGCTCGATGCGGTCCACCGCCTGCGAGCCTGCATCGGTCAATCGTGCCAATGTTCGTCGTGCGTCCTCGGAATCGCTTCGGCGAGTGACCCACAGCTTCTTTTCCATCCTGGTCACGATGCGCGACAGGTGTGAGGGCGTGACGCCTGCGCCCGCGGCCAGCTGCGTCATGTGAACGTCGCTTTCCTCGCTCGTCGACAACCAGCGCAGGACCTGATACTCCGCGTGTGTGAGCCCGTGCTCGTGGCCGAGGTACGCATCGAGGGCGCCCGGTAGCCACATCATCACTCCCACGAGCAGAGACCAGGTTCGGTCTTCCTGAGGCGAGAGGTGCGGGGCATCGGACACGGGTTACACGATAACGTTGCTTGCTGCGGAAAGTATTCGCGGGTAGATTGCTTTCCGCGGGAAGTAATCTCGCACCTGATGCGTAGTACGGAGAAGCAGATGCAGGCAGCGCGATACCACCGTTACGGTGGCCCCGAAGTACTCGTGGTCGAGGACGCACCGGAACCTCACGCGGAGGCGAACACCGTTCGCATCGAGGTCGGAGCCGCGAGCATCAACCCCATCGACTATCTGCTGCGCTCCGGTCGGTTGAGTGATGTGGTGCCGCTCGATCTGCCCGCCATCCCCGGCCGTGACGCGGCCGGAGTGGTCGACGAGGTAGGACCGGGGGTTGTCGGTACGCAGGTCGGAGACGTCGTGTTCGGCGTCGGTGGGATCAGTGACACCACCGCGCAGTACGCAGTACTCACCGCGTGGAGCAGTGCACCCTCGGATTGGAGCATCGAGCACGCTGCGGCCGCCGGGCTCGCTTCGAGCACGGCATCCGCGGTCATCGAGGCTCTCGAGGTCTTCGGGAGTCTGGAAGGGAAGACCGTACTGATCGACGGCGCTTCCGGAGCAGTGGGCACCGCCCTGAGTGTTCTCGCCAGGGATTCGGGGGCCGAGGTGATCGGAACCGGAAGCCCGCGCAATCACGACTATCTGATCGGCCTCGGCGTACGGCCGACCACCTATGGTCCGGGGCTTGCCGAACGGGTCGCCCTCCTCGCGCCGGGCGGGGTGGACGCGGCTGTGCACACGGCGCCGTCATCTCTGCCGGCGGACCTGATCACGCTGGTGGGCGACCCCGCCCGCGTCGTGACCGTCCTGGACGCCGAGGGTGCCGAACGTCTGGGTGCGCGAAAGATCGACGCTCGCAACGAGTCTCAGTTGTTGGAGCGCGCTTCCGAGCTGGGCCGACGCGGAATCTATCTGCCCCGGGTCGACCACACTCTGCCGTTCGCCCAGATCGCCGACGCCCACGCCGTGGCCGAGCGGGGAAGCGGCAAGGTCGTCGTCACCATGCGGTGACCCACCGCCGCGCGTAATCGAGCGCGTTCAGATTTCGCGCACGACGCGCAGGATTTCCTCGGACACCACGTCGGGTGCTTCCTGGTGGACGTAATGTCCCACGTCGCGCACTGTTCGACGCGTCAGTCCCGGTGCCCAGTGCCGATCGCGATCGAGGGTGGTGGGCAGCACGTACGGGTCGAGGTCGCCGCTGATCTGCGCGACGGGAATCGAGGTGCGCACGTCCACGGCGGCCATGAAGCGGCGTCCCTCGGCGCGGAACTGGCTGCGGAACGCCCAGCGCTGATATTCGAGCGCGCAGTGCGCAGCACCCGGAATCCGGATGGCCGAGCTCATCTTGGCCGCGGTGTCCGCATAGTCCTCGGTGTTCTTCCACGCGGACCCGGCGCGGCTGCTCATCAACTCGCCCACCGCAGCTCCGCCTCGGCGCGTCAGCAGCCTCTCCGGGCGCAGCGGAACCTGGTAGCGAACGAAATGCGGTAGCAGCGCAGCGCGTTGCGCGGAATCCTTCAACACCGCTCGCCGCAGCGAGATGGGGTGCGGTGCGTTGATCAGCACCATCGAGCTCACCAAGCGGGGGTGCAACGCCGCACTGGCCCAGCAGACGAGACCGCCGTCGGCGTGACCGACGAAGGTGGCGTGCGGGTATCCCAGAGCGCGAACCAGTCCGACGATGTCGCCGGCCAGTGTCCACCCGTCGTATCCGCGTGGGGGCTTGTCGGAGTCACCGTAACCGCGCAGGTCGACGGCGATTGCCCGGACGCCGGACCGAGCGAGTGCGGCAAGTTGGTGTCGCCACGAATACCAGAAGTCGGCGAAGCCGTGCAGCAGGACCACCAGCGGTGCGTCCGGTGCATGTTCGCCGACCTCGACGACGTGGAACCGGATTCCGTTGGCGTGGATGTCGCGATGGATCCACTGTCCCGGATACCGGACCGTGGACGGATCGGGCTGATTCATACTGCTCGATTCGCCCGGGCTACTACTTCTTGTAGCCGGGAACCCCGGGGATGGAATCGTGCTGGTTCGGCAGCACCGTCGACGCCTGCTTGAGCGAGTCGATGGTCTTCTCGGGCTTGCGCAGTTTCTTGACCCTGCGGTAGCCGAGGAATCCGAACAGCGCCGCAGCCAACACCATGAACGCGAACACGATGAGGAATGCGGCCCAACGGTAGAGCCACACGTCGAGCAGCTCGGCCGCGAAGAAGAAGAAGAAGAAGGTGCTGAACAGCAGAACCGTCAGGGCGATGATGAAGAAGACGCTGCCCTGCAGACCCTTCTTGACCTCACCGGTGACCTCGGCCTTGGCGAGGGCGACTTCGGCGCGCACGAGCGTCGAGACCTGGGTGGTGGCGTCCTTGACGAGGTTTCCGATGCTGGCGCTACCAGGGGTGCGGGCATCGACATCGGTCAGAGGTATCGATGAAATCGTGTTCGGGACGCCGTTTCCGTATCCCTTGTCATTGCTGACGCTCAACTCTCGACCCCTTGTAATCGCTCTGCTCGGTGTTGTGCGGAAGATCGTATCGACAGTAGTGCCTGGGTAGCAGATTAACTGTTCCGCGAAGGGCGAGCGACGCTCGGCCCTCGTTTGGACGCGTACCTCGGTACCGCTTCCCGCAAACTCGCCGATCTTGCGCGATCGGGCACCGGACACGCCCGGGTCGTGAAATTCTCAGGTGTTCATCAGGTAATTTGCAGGGAACTTCCCCCTTTCAGGAGCATTCGTGAGTTCAACACACGCCGTCGCCGACGGCGCAATTCCCGCACCTCAGGTGCCGCGGTCACGCATCGTGATCGCGTCGATGGTCGGCACGTCCATCGAATTCTTCGACTTCTACATCTACGCGACCGCCGCAGTGCTCGTCTTCCCGCGTCTGTTCTTCCCGGCGGGCAACGACACCACGGCGCTGCTGGCGTCGTTCGCGACGTTCGGTCTGGCGTTCGTGGCGCGACCCATCGGGTCGATTCTGTTCGGCCACTTCGGTGATCGCATCGGGCGCAAGGCGACCCTCGTCGGCTCCCTGCTCACGATGGGCGTCGCGACGTTCGCGATCGGCCTGTTGCCGACGTACGCCGCGGTGGGTCTGTGGGCACCGGCCCTGCTGGCGATCATGCGCTTCACCCAGGGTGTCGGTCTCGGTGGTGAGTGGAGCGGTGCAGCATTGCTGGCGACCGAAACCGCGAAGCCGGGCAAGCGAGCCTGGGCCGCGATGTACCCGCAGCTGGGCGCGCCCATCGGCTTCTTCTTCGCCAACGGCATCTTCCTGCTCATCGTCATCGCGACGGGCTACGATTCTGCGAACTCCGGCACCGACCATGCGTTTCTCACGTGGGGCTGGCGAATCCCGTTCCTGCTCAGCGCGATCATGGTGATCATCGGTCTGTACGTCCGGCTCAAGCTCGAGGAGACGCCGGTGTTCAAGCTGGCCGTCGAGCGCGGGCAGAAGGTCAAGACTCCGCTGGCTCAGGTGTTCAAGACCAGCTGGCGTCAGCTGATCATCGGTACCTTCGTCATGCTCGCCACCTACACGCTCTTCTACATCATGACCACGTGGGTGGTCAGCTACGGAACGGGCAAGGTCTCCGACGTCAACGGGCCCAAGCTGGCCATTCCGTACACCGACTTCCTGGAACTGCAGCTCATCGCCGTGCTGTTCTTCGCGGCTCTGATTCCGGTCGCCGGACTGCTCGCCGACAAGTACGGCCGCCGTCCCACGCTCATCGTCATCACCACGGCGATCGTGCTGTTCGGCCTGTCGTTCCACTGGTTCGCCGACCCGGCGTCCGCGTCGGCAGGCAAGATGCTGGTGTTCATGTGCGTCGGTCTCGGCCTGATGGGTCTGACCTTCGGACCGATGAGTGCCGTTCTGCCCGAGCTGTTTCCGACCAACGTGCGCTACACGGGCTCGGGGATCTCGTACAACACCGCGTCGATCCTCGGGGCCGCAGTCGCCCCGTTCATCGCCACCTGGCTGGTGAGCAGCTACGGCGTCGGCTGGGTGGGCGTCTACCTCGCCATCGCCGCAGCGTTGACGCTGATCTCGTTGATCATCATGAAAGAAACACGGGATCAGTCGCTCGACAGCGTGTGAGCGGCTGCGCCGCACGTGAGCGGAAACTCGTAGCAGGGGTCGAGTTTCCGCTCACCTGCGCTGAGCGCTAGCGGCCCTTCTTGATCGCCTCGAACACCTTCGGGTCGACGAGGGTGGACACGTCGCCGAGTTCGCGGCCCTCGGCCACGTCGCGCAGTAGGCGACGCATGATCTTGCCGGATCGCGTCTTCGGCAGCTCGGGCACGATGGAGATCTCGCGTGGCCGGGCGATCGGTGAAATCTCCTTGGAGACCTGAGCTTTGAGCTCCGCGATCAACGCGTCGCCGGTGTTCTCCTCGCCGGCCCGCAGGATGACGAACGCGACGATGCCCTGACCGGTGGTGTCGTCGGCGGCACCGACGACAGCCGCCTCGGCGACACTGTGATGGGTGACCAGTGCCGATTCCACCTCGGACGTCGAGATGCGGTGGCCCGAGACGTTCATGACGTCGTCGACGCGGCCGAGAACCCAGAGTGCGCCGTCCTCGTCGTACTTGGCACCGTCACCGGCGAAGTACCAGCCTTCTTCGGCGTAGCGGGACCAGTAGGTGTCCTTGTAGCGGTCCATATCGCCCCAGATGCCGCGCAGCATCGCAGGCCACGGCTCGTCGAGCACGAGATATCCGTTGCCGCCGTTGCCGAGTGGCTTGGCGTCGTCGTCGACGATCTTGGCGCAGATACCCGGTAGCGGGGTCATTGCGGAGCCGGGCTTGGTGGATGTGACGCCGGGCAGTGGGGAGATCATGATCGCGCCGGTCTCGGTCTGCCACCAGGTGTCGACGATCGGTGCGGTGCCGCCGCCGACGACGTCGCGGAACCACCGCCACGCTTCGGGGTTGATGGGCTCACCGACGGAGCCGAGCAGACGGATCGAGCTCAGATCGTGTGCCTCGGGAATCTCCTTGCCCCACTTCATGAATGTGCGAACGAGGGTGGGGGAGGTGTAGTAGATCGAGACCTTGTACTTCTCGATGACGTTCCAATGCCGGTGCTCGTCGGGCGAATTGGGCGTGCCCTCGTAGACGACCTGCGTTGCGCGGTTCGAGAGCGGGCCGTAGACGATGTAGGAGTGCCCGGTGACCCAGCCGATGTCGGCGGTGCACCAGTAGACGTCCTTGCCTGCCTTGTGGTCGAAGACGTTGTGGTGGGTGTACGAGGTCTGCGTCAGGTAGCCGCCGGAGGTGTGGATGATGCCCTTCGGCTTACCCGTCGTACCGGAGGTGTACAGGATGAACAGCGGGTGCTCGGCCGGGAAGGGCTGTGCCTCATGCTCTTTCGACGCCTTCGCGACGGTCTCGTGCCACCACAGGTCGCGTCCGTCGGTCCACGAGACCTCGGAGTCGGTGCGCTTGACGACGAGCACGTGTTCGATCGAGGCAGCCCCGTCGACGGCCTCGTCGACGGTGTCCTTGATGGGAGCGGGCTTGCCGCGTCGCCACTGACCGTCGGTGGTGATGACGAGCTTGGCCTCGGCATCGTCGATGCGCGAGCGCAGCGCGGTGGCCGAGAAGCCGGCGAAGACGACGGAGTGGGTCAGGCCGAGGCGGGCGCATGCGAGCATCGAGACGATGGCCTCGGGAATCATGGGCATGTAGATCGCAACGCGGTCGCCGGAGACGAGGCCGAGTTCGGTCAGCGTGTTGGCGGCCTGGCTGACGTCCGCGAGCAGATCGGAGTACGTGACGTCGCGGCTATCGCCGGGCTCGCCTTCCCAGTGAATGGCCACCTGGTCGCCGTGGCCGTCGAGGACGTGGCGGTCGACGCAGTTGTAGGCGACGTTGAGCTCGCCGTCGGCGAACCACTTGGCGACGGGGGCGTCGGACCAGTCGAGTACCTCGGTGAACGGGGTGTGCCAGTGCAGCCGGCGAGCCTGCTCGGCCCAGAAGCCGAGTCGATCGTTCTCCGCGGCGGCGTAGAGGTCGGCTCCGGCGTTGGCCTGAGCGGCGAACTCGGCCGAGGGCGCGTAGGAGGCAACCGCGGTCTCGTCGGTTCCGGAGGTACTGGTCGTCATCTCGAATAGCTCACTTTCGTCCGGTGCATTTCGCTCATGAAACTGCACTTCCGTGCCTGTCTCGAGCCCCTTGTGAGGGTAGTCACATGTGATGGCAATCGCACCGTTGCAATCGCCTGCAACCCCCTGATCTGCGGTGATCGGTAGTTTCTGCACGCTGGGCGGTAATCGGGGCCGTCGGCGCGCACCCCGGGCGACGCCGATGTCCGAACTGTGAGAAATCGACTTGCCGAAACGTTTCGATCATGTTTCCGGCTTACTCACGGGTCAGCAAAATCTGGGGGAGTTCACATGTTCGTTTCAGGATGTGTCTAAAGTCCATCCCATCAGATCGTTGGAACGGCCCACCTGCCGTGCCATGCGGTCGCCCACGAATCCCCGGGCGTCGCGCCCGAGGAACTGAGCACGGACGACCCCGTGTTCACATCTGGATGGAGGATTTTCTTGCGTATCAAACGTGCCGCGGTAGTCACCACGGCTGTGCTGATGAGTGCGAGCCTGCTCGCCGCCTGTGGCGGCGGAGGCTCGAGCTCCGGCGGTAGCGCCGACGGTATCTACAGCATCTACATCGGCGAGCCCGAGAACCCGCTGATTCCGGGCAACACCACCGAGAGCGAGGGCAGCCAGGTTCTCGAGGCGCTCTTCACTCCGTTGGTCACGTTCAACGACGAGGACAACAGCGTCGAGTACAACGGTGTTGCCGAGTCCGTCGAGTCCGAGGACAACACCACCTGGACCGTCAAGCTCAAGGACGGCTGGACCTTCCACGACGGCACCCCCGTCACGGCCGAGTCCTACACCAAAGCCTGGAGCTACAACGCGTTGAGTACCAACGCTTTCGGTGCCTCCTACTTCTTCGAGAACATCGAAGGCTACGCAGACCTGCAGGGCAGCGACACCGCCGAGCCCGTCGCGACCGAACTGAGCGGACTGAGCGTCGTCGACGACACGACCTTCACCGTCAAGCTCAACGGACCGTTCGCGATCTTCCCGCTCACGCTGGGATACACCGCATTCGACCCGCTGCCAGAGGCGTTCTATGCCGACCCCGACGCCTACGGCGCTCGCCCGATCGGTAACGGCCCGTTCAAGGCCGACGAGGACTTCGTTCCCGGACAGGGATTCACCGTCACCAAGTACGACGATTACGCAGGCGACAATGCGGCACAGTCCGCAGGCGTCAACTTCAAGGTCTACACCGAGGTGAGCACCGGTTACAACGACGTTCAGGGTGGCGGACTCGACGTCATGCTCGACCTCCCCGAGGACGCATGGGCCACTGCCCGCGACACGTTCGGTGACCGGTACGGCGAGCGCGCACGTCCCGACATCACCTCGCTCGGCTTCCCGACGTACGATCCGCGATTCCAGGATCCGAACGTGCGTAAGGCATTCTCGATGGCCATCGATCGCCAGGCCATCGCGACCGCGATCTTCACCGATACCCGCACTCCGGCAGGATCTTTCGCGTCGCCCGTCGTCGACGGCTACCGCGAGGACGCCTGCGGTGCCAACTGCGAGCTCAACGCGGACGAGGCCAACCGTCTGCTCGACGAGGCCGGATTCGACCGCAGCCAGCCGGTGGATCTGTGGTTCAACGCCGGTGCGGGCCACGACTCGTGGATGACCGCCGTGGGCAACCAGCTGCGTGACAACCTGGGCGTGAACTACGCACTGCGCGGTGACCTCCAGTTCGCGCAGTACCTGCCGCTGCAGGACGCTCAGGGCATGACCGGCCCGTTCCGTTCGGGCTGGATCATGGACTACCCGTCGATCTACAACTTCCTCTCCCCGTTGTACTCGGCAGCCGCAACCCCGCCTGCAGGTAGCAACTACGTCTTCTTCAACGATCCGGCATTCGACGCCGCGCTGGCCGAAGGCAACAACGCTGCAGATATCGACGCTGCAACCGCGGACTACCAGAAGGCAGAGGACATCCTGATCGACCAGATGCCCGCTACTCCGCTGTTCTACGGCCTGAACCAGGCTGTGTGGTCCGATCGCGTCTCCGACGTCAAGATCGACAACCGAGGCAACATCATCCTCGAGGACGTCGTAGTCAGCTGACGACACACCCAGGTGGGTGGCAGCCGAGCGTGATCGGCTGTCACCCACCGGGTCTCGTTCAACCGTGGGGCGCATCCGCCCCACACCGACCTGCGCCGGCAAGACCCGAGGCGCAGGTTCGTCCCTTGTTCAAGGAGAAGACACACAGTGGGTCGCTACATCACTCGCCGATTACTGCTGACGATTCCCGTCCTGATCGGCTCCTCGTTCTTGATCTTCG
Organism: Rhodococcus sp. NPDC079359; assembly: GCF_040702585.1. NCBI lineage: Bacteria > Bacillati > Actinomycetota > Actinomycetes > Mycobacteriales > Nocardiaceae > Rhodococcus > Rhodococcus sp. NPDC079359. Next base: position 492,969 of record NZ_JBFBLH010000003.1, on the reverse strand, counting down.
CGATGGTCTACGCGCTCCCGGGTGATCCCATCCGCGCCCTCGCCGGAGATCGCCCCCTCGCCCCGGGCGTCGTCGCCCAGTTGCGAGACGAGTTCAACCTCGACGACAACCTCTTCGTGCAGTACTTCAAGTACATCGGCGGCTTCTTCCAGGGCGATTTCGGTACCGACTTCTCCGGACGCCCCGTTCTCGACACCATCGAGCGGGCACTTCCGGTCACGGTCCGATTGACCATCGTGGCCGTCGTCATCGAGACCGTCATGGGTATCGCCGCAGGCGTGCTCGCCGCCCTCAAGCGCGGATCCTTCTTCGACAACCTGGTGCTCATCTCGACGACGCTGCTGGTGTCGGTGCCGGTGTTCGTTCTCGGCTTCATCGCCCAGTTCACCCTCGGTCTCAAGTTGGGGCTCTTCCCGATCTCCGGCATCAACGACGGCTGGTCGAGTTACCTGCTTCCCGGATTGGTGCTCGCATCGCTGTCGATGGCGTACGTGGCTCGTCTGACGCGCACCTCGGTGGCCGAGTCGATGGCCGCGGACTACATCCGCACCGCCAAATCCAAGGGAATCAGCAACCGGCGCATCATCGTTCGGCATGCGTTGCGCAACTCGCTCATTCCTGTTGTCACCTTCATCGGTGCCGACGTGGGTGGTCTGCTGGGCGGCGCCATCGTGACCGAAACGGTGTTCAACCTGCCCGGGCTCGGCCGCGCCATCTACGACGGTCTCGCCCGTCAGGAAGGTGCCGTCGTCGTCGGCATCGTGACGCTCTTCGTGTTCTTCTACATCTTCTTCAACCTCGTGGTGGACGTTCTCTACGCGGTTCTCGATCCAAGGATTCGCTATGAATAAAGAAGATTCGAGCGCAGCTCAGCACGCCGCGGACGAGGGCCAGCCCGGAAACGTCGTCACCGGCGAGGCCGTCGAGCTGGTCGGTCAGGCCAGCCTGTGGGGCAACGCGTGGAAGTACCTGCGCAAGAGCCCGTTCTTCATCATCGGCACGTTCCTGCTGTTGGTGCTGTTGGTCATGGCGGTGTTCCCGCAGCTGTTCGCCCGCGGCATCGATCCGCGAGTGTGCTCGCTGTCCGATTCCGGTCAAAAACCCAGTGCAGCACACTGGTTCGGCACCGACATCCAGGGCTGCGACTACTACGCCAACGTCATCTACGGTGCGCGGATCTCGCTGTCGATCGGTGTGCTCTCGGTGATCGGCGTACTGATCATCGGCGTCCTCATCGGTGCTCTCGCCGGCTACTTCGGCGGTGCGATCGACAGCATCCTGGCGCGCTTCACCGACGTGTTCTTCGGTATCCCGCTGCTGCTCGGTGCTCTGATCCTGCTCACCGTCACCGCCCAGCGCACCATCTTCACCGTCTCGCTGGCCCTGGTGGCCTTCGGTTGGATGACGGCGATGCGCCTGGTGCGATCGTCGGTGATATCCATCAAGAACAGTGAATACGTCCAGGCCGCACAGGCATTGGGAGCGTCGACCTACCGCATTCTGGTGCGACACATCCTTCCCAACGCGCTGGCCCCGGTGATCATCTACGCCACGATCTCGGTGGGTACGTTCATCGCGGCCGAGGCGACATTGACGTTCCTCGGAATCGGATTGCAAGCCCCCGAGATCTCCTGGGGCCTACAGATCAACCTCGGTCAAGCCAGGTTCCTCACGTCACCGCACCTGGTGCTGTTCCCGGCCGCGTTCCTCTCCGTCACAGTGCTGGCGTTCATCATGCTCGGCGACGCACTCCGTGACGCACTCGATCCGAAACGGAACTGACATGAGTATTCAGAAGGACACGGTTCTCAGCGTCACCGATCTGACGGTCGAGTTCGAGGTCGAGAAGGTCTGGCGCAAGGCGGTCGACACCGTCTCGTTCACGGTCGCCTCCGGTGAAGTTCTCGCCATCGTCGGTGAATCCGGATCCGGTAAGTCGACGACGGCGATGGCCGTCCCGGGTCTGCTGGCCGATAATTCGCGGGTGTCCGGCAGCATCAAGCTGGGCGAGAAAGAGCTGGTCGGGCTGCCCGAGAAGCAGCTCGCACCCATCCGCGGCAAGAACGTCGCGGTGATCTTCCAGGAGCCCATGACGGCGCTCAATCCGGTGTACTCGATCGGCTGGCAGATCACCGAGGCCATCCGCGCGCACACCTCGCTGTCGAAGAAGGAAGCGAAAGCGCGGGCCGTCGAGCTGCTGAAGCTCGTCGAGATGCCGGATCCGGAGACGCGGGTCAACTTCTACCCGCACCAGCTCTCCGGTGGTCAGCGTCAGCGCGCCATGATCGCCCAGGCGCTGTCCTCGGACCCGTCGCTGCTGATCGCGGACGAGCCGACCACGGCCCTGGACGTGACGGTGCAGGCCGAGATCCTCGACCTGATGCGTGATCTCCGGAACCGCATCGACGCGTCGATCGTCCTGATCACCCACGACATGGGTGTGGTGGCCGACATGGCCGACCGCATCGCGGTGATGAAGGACGGCGTCATCGTCGAAACAGACGCTGCGCAAACCATATTCAAGAACGCGTCGCATCCGTACACGCAGCAGTTGCTCGCCTCGGTTCCGCACCTGGGTAGCAGCATCGAGGCCGTGACCGCCGGGAAGATCGCCGAGCCCAGTGCCGTCGAGGAGACCCGGGCTCTGAGCATCGTCGACGGTGTCATCGAGTACCCGGGCCGCACCGTGTTCCGGGCCGTCGACGGGGTCAGCCTCGACATCGAGATGGGTGAGGTGGTCGGCCTCGTCGGCGAGTCCGGCTCGGGCAAGTCGACGATCGGCAAGGCCGTGGTGGGACTGAACAAGCTCACCGGCGGCTCGTTGTCGATCGCAGGCGTCGACATCACCAACCTGTCGAATCGTGAACTGCGGTCGGTGCGAAGCAAGGTCGGCATCGTGTTCCAGGATCCGGGTTCGTCGCTGAACCCGCGCTGGCCGATCGGACAGTCCATTGCCGAGCCGATGCTGTTGCACACCGAGCACAGTGCTGCAGACCGAAATCGAAAGGTCGAGGAACTGCTCGACCGGGTTCACCTGTCGCGGACCATGCGCAACCGCTACCCCCACCAGTTGTCCGGTGGGCAGCGTCAGCGCGTCGGTATCGCTCGGGCATTGGCGCTGGAGCCGACGCTGCTGGTGGCCGACGAACCGACGTCCGCACTCGACGTGTCGGTGCAGGCCAAGGTGCTCGAGCTGTTCAAGGAACTACAGCGTGAGTACGGCTTCGCGTGCCTGTTCATCAGCCACGACCTCGCTGTGGTGGAGGTACTGGCCAAGCGCATCGCGGTGCTGAACAAGGGCAAACTCGCCGAGTTCGGTACGACGGATCAGATTTTGCGTCGTCCGACCAACGAGTACACCAAGCGGTTGCTCGCGGCCGTCCCGGTGCCCGACCCGGCCGAACAGGCCAAGCGTCGCCAGGCCCGTGCCGAGCTGTTGGCGGCAGGGGCAAAGTAGGGGTGAGGGGAGGGGGTACCGTCGTCTGTCGTGACGGACCCCCTCGCCCCGCTGCTGGAATTGCCCGGAGTTGTCGACTCCGCCGAACGGGCGCGTGACGCTCTCGGCGCGGTGCATCGACACAAGGCCAACCGTCGTGGCTGGCCGGCCACCGCGGCCGAGGCCGCGGTCCGTGCGGCCCGCTCGTCCTCGTCACTCGAGGGCGGGTCGATGGATTTCCCCCGCGAGGGCGAAGAGGGCGACCCCGTGCTCGCGGGCGCGCTTCGAGTCGCGGCAGCCCTCGATGGCGACGCCCTGCAGAACACGCTCTCGACGTGGAAGCGCGCTCCGCTGCAGACCCTGGCTCGACTCCACTTGTTGGCAGCTGCCGATCTCGTCGACGACGCCTCCGCGCTCGGTCGTCCGCGCGGTGATTCGGGGGTCGGCGAGCGACTCGATCTGCTCGCTCAGCTCGTGACCGGTGGAACCTCTGCACCCGCTCCGGTGATCGCGGCGGTGGTGCACGGTGAGTTGTTGACGCTCAAAGCTTTCGGATCGGCCGACGGCATCGTTGCGCGGGCTGCATCGAGACTGGTGGCGGCGTCGTCGGGCTTCGACCCCCACAACCTCGGAGTGCCGGAAGTGAGCTGGATGCGTCGAGCAAATGCCTACCGGGACGGCGCGACCGGATTCGCCCAGGGCACCGCGACGGGCGTCGGGAGTTGGGTGATCCTGTGCTGTGGAGCCTTCGAAGCCGGTGCGGCAGAAGCGACTTCGATTGCCGAAGCCGCACAGTAGCGAGCACATAAAAGGGCCGCGAGCGGAGCCTGCAGTAGCGAGCACATTAAAAGGGCGGCGATGCCGACTTGCGTCGACTTCGCCGCCCGTTAGCACGGAGCGCCTGGTTACCAAGCGTGCTCAGGTGGGCTGTGATGGAAAACCACGTGGCCTCGGCGAGGGTTCGACGGTGATGAGGTCATCCCTGCAACCGGTGCAGGGTTCTTGCTGATCATCGACGAATCTCGCAGGCCCACAGCGCTTCTGCCATTAGGTGGCCGCTCCGCGTGGGTGCCTGGTGTCCGTGCTGGGAAGGGCGGTCGGGAGAGCGAATCTTCTCTTCCGATTCGATCTTGGCCTTCCGTTCTTCCGTACGTCATTTGTACCCCGTGACGCGCCTCACATCAAGGGGTTGAGCGTCATCTTTTTCTTCGGAGCAGTCCGTAGGTGATCGCGCCGGCCGCAAGAGCGCTGAAACCTGCTGCCGCACTTGCCGCTACGGTCTTACCGGACGGGGTCTGGATCCGTGATCGCAGCGAGACCGGGTTGGAGAAGGTGAGAATCGGCCAGCCGCGGGATGCGGCTTCCTTGCGCAGCGCTCGGTCGGGGTTGACGGCCGTGGGATGCCCGACGGCGCGCAGCATCGGCACGTCGGTGATCGAGTCCGAGTACGCGTAGCTCGACGCCAAGTCGTAATCGTGTTGCGCGGCCAGGGAGTTCATGGCGTCGACCTTGCCCTCGCCATAGCAGTAGAAGTCGACCTTGCCGATGTACTTGCCGTCCACGGTCACCATCGTGGTGGCCATGCTGTGATCGGCTCCGAGCAGTTCTGCGATGGGGTGCACGATCTCGTCGCCGGACGCCGACACGATCACCACGTCGTGGCCGCGGAGCTTGTGGTCTGCGATCAGGTCGGCGGCTTCGGCGAACACGAGGGGGTCGACGATGTCGTGCAGGGTTTCGGCGACGACTGCTCGTACCTGTTCGACGTCCCAGCCGGCGGTCATGCTCGCGATGTGTGCGCGCATGCGCTCCATCTGGTCGTGATCGGCTCCGGAGAGCAGGAACAGGAACTGGGCGTAACTGCTCTTGAGAACGGCGCGCCGGTTGATGAGTCCTTGGTCGAAGAACGGCCTGCTGAATGCCAACGTGCTGGACTTGGCGATGATCGTCTTGTCGAGGTCGAAGAATGCCGCCACGCGCGCTGCGCGTCGGCCGGCCGGGGCGTCGTCGGTGCTCGCGCTCTGGGTCACGTTTGTCACCATAGTGGCCGGTGGTGACCGGTGGATGTTGCGCGGTGCCACTGGCGGACTCGGTCCGAAACCGTCGAGAAAAAGCGACGGTTGAACTTGCAAACAAGGAAGTCCACGGGTGTAGTATTTGCTATGAGCCCGGTTCATTCCGGGCGGTGTTCAGCCCGACCCCCCGGGGCTGAACCAGACGACCCTCGCCTCCTCCCCCCCTGGCGAGGGTCGTCCTCTTTTCCGGGTCGGGTCAAAAACTGGTACAGCAGTACCGGTATTCATCCACAGGCCCCGATCTATCCACATTTCCCCAAGTCGCGCGCACCTCGAGCAGATTCTCACGCAGGCTTGGCGCATGGAAACGGACCCGCGACAGCGAATCGCGCACCCGACTGTGGCGATGTCGATAGAACTTCGCGGACTCCGCGAGGACGTCTATCGAATAGCCGCAGCCGCGGATTGTGTTGTGGAAGAGCAGAACTTACTGGTCGGTATCGGTTCGGCACGGTCGATGTGGGACCGACTCGGAACAATTTTGGTCGATTTCGAGTCTGCAGAGACGGCATTGGCGTCCGGATTTTCGCGACGCTCGGGCGTCATTCTGGTCACGGCCGCGCAACCGACACTCGACGACTGGCGCATCGCCACATCGCTCGGTGCCGAGCATGTGCTCTCCCTGCCGCAGGACGAAGACGCACTCGTGCGCATACTCGGCGAACCCGCGTCGGTGCCGTCGGGAGACGGTGGAGTGATCGCCGTGGTCGGCGCTCGCGGCGGCGCGGGCGCATCGACATTCGCCGCCGCACTCGGACTCCGCAGCAGCCGCTCGGACCGACGTGCCCTCCTCGTCGAGGGTGATCGGTACGGCAGCGGCCTCGACCTGTTACTCGGCTGGGAGAACGCTCCGGGTCTGCGGTGGTCCGGCCTGGTCGTCGAAGGCGGCCGAGTCTCCGGCGACGCTCTGCACGGGGCGCTGCCTTCCCGCGGCGGGTTGTCGGTGCTGGCGCTCGGCCGATCCGAGGACCGGGGTGTCGGACTCTCGGCCGTTGCAGTGGCGGCTGTGGTCGATGCAGGACGCGCAGCGGGAGATCTGGTGGTGTGCGACGCTCCGCGTCATCCGAGCGTCGTCTCCGACGCTCTGTACGCCGCGGCGGATCTCGTCGTGCTGGTACTTCCGGCCGAACTGCGGGCCGTGACGTCGGCCGAGGCGGTGGCAGCGCAGGTGATGGATCGAAACGCCAACGTCGGCCTGGTCGTTCGTGGGCCTGCGCCGGGTGGGCTGAGGGCAGACGACATCGCCGTCGCCCTCGGGCTTCCTCTGTTGACGTCGATGCGCGCCGAGCCCGCGTTGGCCGAGCGCCTCGAACGAGGAGGTCTGGTGCTGGGCCGACGTTCGCCGCTGGCCGCGGCAGCCGACGCTGTGCTCGATACGTTCGCGCACAAGCCCGGTGGTCAGCGGTGGGCGGCATGAGCGCCGTCGTCACCGCGGATCTGCTCGACCGCGTCCGTGATCGCTTGGCGGCATCGGCTGACGCTCCGGTTCCCGCGACCGTCGCCGCGGCCATTCGAGCGGAAGCAGGTGGAGTCATCGGCGACACCGATATGCTTGCGGCCCTTCGTGTTCTGCAGACCGAGCTGACCGGCGCGGGGCCGTTGGAGCCGCTGCTGACCGAGCCCGGAGTGACCGATGTGCTGGTCACCGCACCGGATCAGGTGTGGATCGATCGCGGTCGCGGACTCGAGCGCACCGGTATCCGCTTCGCCGACGAGGCTGCCGTACGTCGTTTGGCGCAGCGGCTCGCGTTGTCGGCCGGCCGCCGCTTGGACGACGCGCAGCCCTGGGTCGACGGTCGATTGCCGGGCGTCGGGCAGGGGGCGTTCGGAGTCCGCCTGCACGCGGTGCTGGCACCGGTGGCGAGCGGAGGAACGTGTGTCTCGCTTCGGGTGCTGCGACCGGCAACTCAAGGACTCGCCGTGCTCCGTGCATCGGGAGCCGTGACCGAAGACGGGTACGAGCTGCTGCGTCGAATCGTGCTCGGTCGCCTGGCATTTCTCGTTGTCGGCGGTACCGGCGCTGGAAAAACTACACTCTTGGCCGCCCTTCTCGGAGAGGTGGATCCGGCCGAGCGGATCGTCTGCGTCGAGGACGCCGCCGAGTTGGCCCCGGCACATCCGCACGTGGTCCGGCTGGTGGCCCGCGCGCCCAATGTCGAAGGCGTGGGTGAAGTATCGGTGCGGCAGCTGGTGCGTCAGGCTCTGCGAATGCGACCGGATCGGCTCGTGGTCGGGGAAGTGCGCGGGGCCGAGGTCATCGACTTGATGACGGCTCTCAATACCGGTCACGACGGCGGAGCAGGAACCATTCACGCGAATTCCCCGGCCGAGGTGCCGGCCCGACTCGAAGCCCTTGCGGCACTGGGCGGAATGGGCCGAGACGCGCTGCACAGCCAACTCGCCGCTGCGGTCCAAGTGGTGTTACACGTCCACCGCAGTTCCGACGGTACTCGACGGCTACGTGAGATCGGAGTGGTCGACGTCGATCGCGCCGGGCGAGTGCACATCGCGGCGGCCTGGTCGGTGACTGCCGACGCGACGCCGGGTGAAGGTCGGCTCCTCGAACTGCTCGACCGCCGTTGCGGTGACACCCGATGACGGCGGCGGTGATGGTCCTCGCCCTCGCGGTTGTCCTGTGGCCGAGCAGTTTCCGTCGGTTGCCTCGTGAAGAACGGGCGGCTTCCTCCGCGCCGCGATGGCTGGTGCCGGCCTGCTGCGTTCTGCTTGCGGCAGGGGCGGCGTGGTGGTTCGGCGGAATCTGGGCCGTGAGCGCAGCAGCGGTGGCGGGCGGTACCGGATGGCGTCGCTATCGTCGGCGACTCGGACGCGACCGGCGTGCCGACGAATTGAACTGGCTTGCAACCGGAGTCGAGTTGATCATCGGCGAGCTGCGCGTCGGATCCCATCCGGCCACGGCCAGCGCGGTCGCGGCGGACGAGTGCGGCGGCATCGCGTCGACGGCACTGCGCGGTGCGGCATCGCGGTCCCGACTGGGCGGCATGGCTGCCGACGGTATTGCCTCGTCCGATTCGTTGTTGGACGCCGAGCTCGGCCGGCTGGCCGCCGCGTGGAGAGTCGCAGACGAGCACGGGCTCGCGCTCGCCGAGCTGCTCGACGCCGTCCGCGAGGACATGCTGGGACGCAGACGGTTTCGCGAACGAACCGACGCATCGCTCGCCGGTGCCCGTGCCACCGCGCTGGTGCTGGCCGGGTTGCCGATTCTCGGAGTCGCGCTCGGTCAGCTGATGGGAGCCGATCCATTGCACATTCTGCTCGGCGGTGGGCTCGGCGGAATGCTGCTGCTCATCGGCACGGCGCTGGGCTGTGCCGGACTACTGTGGACCGATGCGATCACCGGCAAGGTGACGACGTGACGTGGGTGGCGATGCTGTGTCTGGCCACGGCATCGATCACGCTGCCCTCGGTCTCGGGTGGGTTGCACAGGCTGGCACCCGAGCGCCGGGCGGACACCGACACCGTCGATGTGCCGACACCCGACCCGCTCGCGGTGGCCACGACCTTCGATCTGCTCGCCGCCTGTCTGCGGTCAGGCTTGCCGATATCGACCGCCGCTGCGGCAGCGGCACATTCCGCTCCGACCTCGTTCGGTATCGCGCTCCGCAAGGCAGCCGATTTGCTCGAACTCGGTGCCGACGCCGCGACCGCGTGGGACGCCGTCGCGCAGGATCCCGAGACCGAGGCTCTGGCCAGGATGGCCCGCCGATCTGCCCGGGCCGGGTCGTCCATGGCGTCGGCGATGACGGAACTCGCTGCGACACAACGAACTCGCGCCGAGGACGCGTCGGCCGCTGCGGCCGAACGCGCGGGTGTGCTGATCAGCGGGCCGTTGGGGCTGTGCTTTCTGCCTGCCTTCATCTGCCTCGGCATCATCCCCGTGGTGATCGGACTGGCGGGCAACGTACTGGGCGGCGGTCTGCTGTGACCGCCGCGCCGACAATCTTCCGTTGCGGAACTACCGCAGCGGACAACAGGGAGGGGAATCGAGATGATCGAGAATGCACTGCAGGAGTTGAAGACTCGAATCGTTCTGTTCGGCGTGGAGGACGATGGCATGTCGACCGCGGAGTACGCGATCGGGACCATCGCGGCCGCGGCGTTCGGGGCGGTGCTGTACACGGTGGTGACCGGCGACAGCATCGTCACGGCGTTGACAGGGATCATCGATCGAGCGCTGAACACAGCCGTCTGAGCCTGGCCGATGACGACGGTGCCGTGACGGTGGAGGCGGCGTTCGCGATCGCATCCATCGTCGCGGTGATCGTGGTGTGCATCGGGGCGATCGTGTCGGTGACGATGCACATCGGCTGCGTCGATGCGGCCAGGGAGACAGCGCGGTTGGCGGCCAGAGGGGATACGGACCGGGCTGTGTCGGTGGGGGAGAGGGTTGCGCCGGAGGGGGCTCGCATCACGGTGACCGAGGACGGGGAGTTCTTCGTCGCGCGGGTGGAGGTGGCGAGTCCGCTGCCGGGGTTGACGTTGTCTGCTGAGGCGGTTGCTGCTGCGGAACCGGTTGCAGCGGAATGAAGTTCGCCTTCTGGAGGGCGCTGCGTGATGAGGAGGGTGGCGCGACGGTGTTGGCGGCGCTGGCGATGTCGGCGTTGATCGTTGTCGTGGTGATGGTGATGCACGTCGGCTCGGCGGTGGGTGCACGTCATCAGGCGCAGTCGGCGGCCGATCTCGCGGCGCTGGCCGGGGCCGGGGCCCTCGACCGCGGGATAGCAGATGCGTGCGAGACGGCGCGGGGGCTGTCGGTGCGAATGGGTACGGAGTTGCGGGAGTGCACGATCGACGAGTGGGACGTGATCGTGACGGTGGGGAAACCGGTGTTCCTCGGACGCTTCGGAATGTCCGACGCCACCGCCTCGGCGCGGGCGGGTCCGGGGTGAGGGTCGCCCCGCTTGCCCGCCCCGGTCCGCCTCGCCCGCTGACCGAATCCGCAAATGCGCGCGCGTTTGTCAGGTGCGCGGGGATTCGCCCCGTCTGGCCGGCGATTTCGCGAGCATTCAGCGAATGCGCGCGCGTTTGCCGTGAGCCTTTGCCGTGAACCCCGGCTTCGAACCCAAGCCACGGCTGGCTTACAGCGGTCAGCGTGGCGTGAAGGTGTGTGCCCCCGACTGCAGAGGGGCCAATCGAGTGAGTTGGGTGACGTGCTCCGGGGTCAGTTCCGCGAGTGAATTGACCTGCAGCAGTTGCATGGTGCGGACTATTTCTTCGCGCAGGATCTCGATCATGCGGTCGACGCCGGCTCGCCCTCCGGCCATCAGGCCGTACAGGTACGCGCGTCCGACGAGGGTGAACGACGCTCCCATCGCGATGGAGGCGACGATATCGGCACCGTGCATGATTCCCGTGTCGACGGCGACCTCGAAATCGGAGCCGACTTCGCTCACCACCTGAGGCAGCAGGTGGAAGGGAACGGGGGCCCGATCGAGCTGTCGGCCTCCGTGATTGGACAGGATGATTCCGTCGACTCCCAGCTCGGCGAGACGGACCGAATCCGCCACCGATTGAACACCTTTGACGACCAGCTTGCCGGGCCAGATCTCCCGGATGACGTCGAGATCCTCGAACGAGATCGATGGATCCATCGCTGAATTCAGCAGCTCTCCGACCGTGCCGCCAGTGGAGGACAGCGATGCGAACTCGAGCTTGGCCGTGGTGAGGAAGTCCCACCACCACCAGGGCCGCGGGATGGCGTTGGCGATCGTCGACGCGGTCAACTGCGGCGGGATGGAGAATCCGTTGCGCTTGTCTCGCAGTCGTGATCCGGCGACGGGCGTGTCGACCGTGAACAGGAGGGTGTCGAAGCCTGCCTTCGCGGCGCGTTCGACCAGCCCGAACGAGATGTCGCGATCTCGCATCACATAGAGCTGGAACCAGTTTCGTCCGTTCGGATTGGTGGCCTTGACGTCCTCGATAGACGTGGTGCCCAGGGTCGAGAGGCAGAACGGAATTCCAGCAGCTCCGGCCGCGGCAGAACCGGCGTATTCGCCCTCGGTCTGCATGAGTCGAGTGAATCCCGTCGGTGCAATGCCGAACGGGAGCGCGGACGGCCCGCCGAACACCGTCGTCGAGGTGTCGACGTGCGAGACGTCCCGCAGGATCGAGGGGTGGAATTCGACGTCGCGGAAGGCCTGTCGAGCCCGCGAGAGCGAGATCTCGGCGTCGGCGGCACCGTCGGTGTAGTCGAATGCGGCCCGTGGGGTGCGGCGTCGGGCGATGGTGCGGAGATCGTCGATGGTGAGTGCGGCGCTGAGGCGTCGTCGACGCAGATTCAGATCCGGTTTCTTGAACGAGAGGACCTCGCGCAGGTCGGTCGCTTTGGGCATCTGCCGGGTGATGGGCATGTCACGTTCTCGATTCTGTGGGCTGATTGCGGTGAGTGGTGGTGACGACGGGTCAGGGGAGCATCCAGGCCAGGACCGAACTCTGGAGTCCGACCAATAGGCAGATGGCAAGCAAAAGGCCGAGACTCCACCCGATGACCTTTCGGAATATCTCGGACTCGCGGCCGACCAAGCCCACCGCGGAAGCAGCGATGGCGAGATTCTGCGGGCTGATCATCTTTCCCACCACACCACCCGAGGTGTTGGCGGCGACCAGCAGGGTGGGGTCGATGCCGGCGTTGATCGCTGCAGTCTGCTGCAGCGTCGCGAACAACGCGTTCGCGCTGGTGTCCGAACCGGTGACCGCGGTTCCCAGCCACCCGAGAATCGGGGAGAGGTAGGCGAAGAATGCGCCGGTGCCGGCAATCCAGGTTCCGATGGTGATGGTCTGCCCCGACTGGTTCATCACGTAGGCGAGCGCCAGAACCGCGCCCACCGTGAGTGCGGAGAATCGGAGTTTGATCAGGGTGCTTCCGAACAGCCGGGCGGCGTCGGGAGCGCTGACGCGGTAGACGGCGGCGACGATGACACCGCAGATCAGGAGCAGTGTTCCCGGCGTGGACAGCCAGGTGAACTTGTAGATGGTGGTGGTGGCGGGGGAACCGGCGGCGGTGAGGATATTTCCGTCGAGACCGGGCCACGGTACGGCGATGTCGGTCGAGGCGAGGAACCTGGCCACCGGGGACCACAGTTTGGCCACGGAGAACACCGCGATGACCAGCAAATAGGGAAACAGTGCGAGCCACACTCGTTGGGTCGTCAGCGGCGCGGCCTCGATGGTGCGGGTGGCGATCGGTGCAGGCGTGATCGGGGCGCTGCCCGAGCCTCCCGAATCGAGGTCCGCATCCCGGGCGAGGAGGATGCGTTCGCGGGCCGCGTCGGATCCGGTCGGCTTCCAGAACCGCAGAACCACGACTGCTGCGGCGATACCCGCCAGCGAGGCGATGATGTCGGTCAATTCGACCGAGATCCAGGTTGCGCTGACCCACTGCGCGACGGCGAACACGACGCCGACGGCCAGGGCGACCGGCCACGTCTGGGCGACGCCGCGTCGACCATCGGTCAAGAACGCGATGAACAGCGGTACGAACAGGGCGATGAACGGGGTCTGGTGGCCCACGTACGCGCCGATCTCGTGGTAGTCGATGCCCGTCAAGTTTCCGGCGGTGAGGATCGGAATGCCGATGGCGCCGAAGGCGACCGGCGCGGTGTTGGCGAGCAATACGACGACGGCTGCGCGCATCGGAGCGAAGCCGATAGCCAGCAGCATGACACCGGTGATGGCGACGGGAGCACCGAATCCGGCGAGGGCTTCGAGTAGTCCGCCGAAGCCGAACGCGATGATGATGGCCTGGATGCGCGGATCGTCGGAGATGGCGTCGATGATGCGGCGCAGGTCGTCGAACCGTCCGCTCGTCACCGTCAACTCGTACAACCAGATCGCACAGATCACGATCCACACGATGGGAAACAACCCGAAGGCGAAGCCCTGTGTGGCCGACAGCCCGGCCAGGTTCACCGGCATGTCGTAGGCCAGAACCGCCACCGCCAATGCGACGACGAGCCCCGCCAAACCGGCGAAGCGGGCTTTCCATCGAAGAAGTCCCAGCGTGACGAAGACCGTCAACAGCGGCAGGCACGCGACCGCAGCGGACAATCCGATGCTGCCCGCGAGCGGTTCGAGATCGGGTGTGTACACGGCTACTCCATTCAAGACCTTCAAGGTGTGTGAGGTCTGACCACATGACGAATGATATGGATCACACTCGATGGGGTCAAGAGGCTCGAGGCACAGACCTTCTTCTGGTTGGATGATCGTTATGGCTGACGACGCTGGACGGGCGCAGAACGAACCGCTTCCGTGGAAGCCGGTCCGGCGCGCCCGCGCGCACGAACTGGTCATCGACGCGATCGAGGAGCGCATCATGGCGGGCGATCTCCGCGTCGGGGATCCGCTGCCGCCCGAGCGGGAGTTCGCAGCTCAGCTCGACGTCAGCCGGGCCGGGGTCCGTGAAGCGGTACGCGTCCTCGAAAGCAGTGGAATCCTCCGGTCGTCACCGGGTTCGGGTCCCGGAGCCGGCACCTTCGTTGCGGCACTGCCGCGGCCGGCGCTCACACGTCTCCTTCGCCTGCACGTCGCGCTGACCAACTTTCGGATCGACGACTTGATCAGCACGCGAGTTGCGCTCGAGCGGGCAAGTGTTCACCTTGCCGCGGTGGCCCCCGATCAGGACAAGCTTGCGCAGGCGAGGGCCGAAGTGGACATCATGGCAGCGCGGGGTGTCACCCGAGAGGTCTTCAACGACGCCGACACGAACTTTCACATCGCCTTGGCCGAGGCCTCGGGTAACGACTTCGTCGCGTCCCTCACCGCAGCAATCCGGGAGTCGATGCGTGCGCCGATCCTCGCCGCGCTGTTGGAGATCGAGGATTGGGACTCGTTGGCCGACAAGCTGAATGCCGAACACCGGCAGATTCTGGCGGCCGTCCAATCCGGTGACGCAGAGCTCGCAATGAAGTCGGCCGAAGAACACATCCGGTCGTCCGCTGCGGCCCTGTCCATTCGCAACAGCCCGGAACCGACGTAGCATCGGCTGTCGCAGATTCGGGTGCCCGTCGACCTACGGATAGATGACGAATTCCGCAGTGAGCCCGTGAGTTCGAGCCTTGTGCCGGACGCCGCGAATGCGCGCGCGTTTGTCAGATGCGCGCAATATAGCCCCGTTCAGCAGTCGATTTTGCACGCGTTCAGCGAATGCGCGCGCGTTTGCCGCCGAACTGGGGCGGCCGCTCACCCCTCCCGAGTGATGGCCGCCAAGACAGCCGTCAACACTCGAACAGCACCGTCTTTGTCCAGTGGATCGTTGCCGTTTCCGCATTTGGGTGATTGCACACAGGAGGGGCAACCTGTCTGGCATTCGCACGAGACGATGGCGTCTTTCGTGGCCGTGAGCCAATCGGCGATGGCCACGTGACCGCGGTCGGCGAAGCCTGCTCCGCCGTCGTATCCGTCGTAGACGAACACCGTAGGCAGGCCGGTGTCGGGGTGCAGAGCCGTCGACACTCCGCCGATGTCCCAGCGGTCGCACGTCGCCACCAGGGGCAGCAGCCCGATGGCGGCGTGTTCTGCGGCGTGCAGTGATCCGGGGAATCGTTCGTACGGAACTCCGCTGTGCTCGAGCAACTCCGGGGTGATGGTGTACATGACGGCTCTGGTGTCGAGTGTCTGTGCGGGCATGTCGAGTTCGATGGAATCGAGTACCTCGCCCGAGAGGAGGCGTCGCAGATATCCGACGACCTGATGGGTGACGTTGACCTGCACCAGTGCGACGCGTACCTCGCCGTAGTCGACGGATTCGTGCACCGCGGTGATCGAGATGTCGGTGATCTCGCGGGCCGAGGTGTTCCACTCGGGCTGCTCGGCGTGCACCAGTGCGAGACCGGCATCGAGATCGAGCTCGTCGACCACGAACGACTCACCCTGGTGAATGTGGACGGCACCCGGGTGGGCAGTGGCGGGAGCGCGGCCGCCGTCGACGGTGCCCAGCATGCGGCCGGATTCGCCGTCGACGATGGCCACCTGCACCCCGGTGCCGCCGCGAATGTTCACCGCACCGTGCGGCGACAGCTGCTGCCCCTCGGGAGTGATGAACCACCCGTGCGGACGCTTGCGCACATAGCCTTTCAGCTCGAGTTCCTCGAGCACCGATTCTGCGCTCAGCTCCTCGGCCTCGACGAGGGTGATCGGCAGTTCGACTGCAGCGCAGAGCAACTGCGGAGCCAGGATGTACGGGTTGGTGGGGTCGGTGACGGTGGCCTCGACGGGCTTGTCCAACAAAGCCGCCGGGTGATGCACCAGATATGTGTCGAGTGGATCGTCGCGCGCAACGAGCACCAACAGCGAGCCCTCCCCGCGTCGTCCGGCCCGGCCGCCCTGCTGCCAGAACGACGCGACGGTGCCGGGAAAGCCGGCGACGATCACCGCGTCCAGACCGGCGATGTCGACGCCCAGTTCGAGCGCGTTGGTGGTGGCGACGCCGAGCAACGTGCCGTCGGACAGGTCGGATTCGAGTTTGCGCCGATCCTCGGCCAAATACCCTGCGCGATAGGCGGCGACGCGTCGTATCAATTGCGGATCGACGTCGGCGAGAATTCTCTGGGTCCCCAGCGCGGTCACCTCGGCTCCGCGCCGGGACCGCACGAACGCTAGAGTTCGCGCGCCCTCCACCAGTAGGTCGGCCATGATGCGCGACGCTTCCGCACCTGCGGATTTCCTTACCGGAGCGCCGTTTTCGCCGGTGATCTCTTTGAGCAGCGGTGGTTCCCACAGTGCGACGGTGCGGGCTCCGTGCGGGGATCCGTCCTCGGTGACTTCCGCGCACGGCGCTCCGATGAGACGACTTGCGGCCCGCCCCGGCTCGGAGGTCGTCGCACTGGCGAGAACGAATACCGGCGATGCTCCGTAGCGTGCGCACAGGCGTCGCAACCGGCGGAGCACCAATGCAACATTGGATCCGAAAACACCACGGTAGTAATGGCATTCGTCCACCACCACGTAGCGGAGATTACGCAGAAGCCGCGACCACCGCTCGTGCGAGCCGAGAATGCCGAGGTGCAGCATGTCGGGATTGGTGAAGATCCATCGCGCGTTCGCACGGGCCCACTGGCGAATCTCGATCGGCGTATCGCCGTCGTACGCGCTGGGGAATACCTCGGCGAGTTCGTCTGATAACGAACGTAACTCGTCGGTGATCGAGATCGTGGTGCGCAGCTGATCGGCACCGAGGGCCTTGGTGGGGGCCAGATACAGCGCGGTCGCTCGGGCATCGGCGGACAGCGTCGTGAGGATGGGGAGTTGATACGCCAGCGACTTACCCGACGCGGTGCTGGTCGAGAGCACCACATGACTGCCTTCGGCAGCGAGTGTTGCCGCACGTGCCTGATGCGTCCAGGGTTGTGAGATCCCACGAGAGGTGATCACCTGCACCACTTCCGGGCCCACCCACGACGGCCAGGAGGCGAACTGCGAGGCGCGTGCCGGCAGTTCGGCGACGTGGGTCAACGGGCTCTCGCTCGCAGGCGATCCCGCCAATACTCGATCCAGCAACCGCTGCCCGTAGCTCCCGGCATCCGCACCGCCCAGCGGATTCTTCTCGCTCACGGGCCTCCATGCATTCGTTCGATCTACAAGCGCCGTCGGGCTATTCGCGACATCCCCATGCTAGCGGGAACCTGCTCAGCTCCTTCGCGCCCTGGTGGAAGCAGCAATTCGCTTGTCGGATGTTGTCCGTTTCTACAACACGGACAAAATGTTCGAAAACGGTCGACTTTCGACTGTTGCGAACGCGGAGTTCATGGTTCACTTGACGCGGTCGCAGCTTCTGTGTTCGTTCTACGCTCGCAGGATCTAATGTTGCGGGCGCGGTACTGGAAGAGCTCGTCCGTCAGGGGGAATCCTGAGGGGGATTCGTAGAAAGTGCAGCGGTCGGAACCGGCCCGATGGACCGAAAGTGCGCTCCATCGAATCCGGTGTTAGAAAGAGAAGGAAAAGCATGGCACAGGGAACTGTGAAGTGGTTCAACGCCGAAAAGGGCTTTGGATTCATCGCACCAGAAGACGGCTCCGCTGACGTCTTCGTTCATTACTCCGAGATCCAGGGCAGCGGCTTCCGCACCCTCGAGGAGAACCAGCGCGTCGAGTTCGAGGTCGGCCAGGGCACCAAGGGTCCTCAGGCCACGGGCGTTCGCGCAGTCTGATTCTCTTCTCTTTGGAGTCGAGAACCGTCATCCCCCTTTTCATCGGTCCTACAAGGCCGATCGAAAAGGGGGATGTTTCGTTTCCACGAACCACCGGGGAGCGCTGAAAGCCGTGAGCGCGGGCGTCGATGTCCTAATGTCCATGCTGTGAACCAGCTGTCCTTCTTCTCCGCCGAGTCGTTGCCGCCCGCGGTGACCGATCTCGGTGGGCTGCTGGCTGCCACCGGCCATGTCGTCACCTCGGCGGGTGCGGCCCGAATTTCGGTCGTGGTCGACGCTCAGTGGCGCGCGGATGCCATCGCCGAACTCATCGAGCAATGCGGTCTGACGCCGGAGCTCGGTCGATCGGAGGAGGACAGGCCTCTGGTGCGTACCGCGTCGGTGCCCGAACTGTCCGCTTTGGCGTCTCTGTGGACCAAGGGTGCCGTCAAGGCCGTCCCGCCCGGTTGGGTACCGGGTTCTCGCGAACTGCGCGCCTGGGTGCTCGCGTCGGGTCGTCCCGAGGCGGAGGGGGAGCGGTACGTGCTCGGTCTGGATCCCCACGCGCCGGAAACTCACGCCGTCCTCGCTCAGTCGTTGATGCGCGCGGGCATCGCGCCGACGCTGATCGGCACGCGTGGGTCCAATCCGGGCCTCCGAATCACCGGTCGACGCCGGCTGCTGCGGCTCACCGAGAACGTCGGCGAGGCTCCACAGAACGTGGACGCACGTACCAATTGGCCCCACGCCGAGTAGGCCGATCTGTGACTGATCTGCGAGTATTTGGCCGACGTATGTCAGTCTGTTAGTAGTGGGACAGGCAAATCTGCCTGTGAAAACGCACTAGGGAAGGTTCGGCAGCAAGGTGGCAGCACGTAACAACGGCACGGGGGACAGCTCCGCCGAGCCACGTCGTCTGGTCATTGTCGAGTCTCCGACCAAGGCAAAGAAGATCGCCCCGTACCTCGGGAGCAACTACGTCGTCGAGGCCTCCGTCGGCCATATTCGCGACCTTCCCCGCGGTGCCGCGGACGTTCCCGCCAAGTACAAGGGTGAGCCCTGGGCACGTCTCGGCGTGGACGTCGACCACGACTTCGAGGCCCTGTACGTCGTCTCGCCCGAGAAGAAGGGCAAGGTCGCAGAGCTGAAAAGCCTGCTCAAGGACGCCGACGAGCTCTATCTCGCCACTGACCCCGACCGCGAGGGTGAGGCCATCGCCTGGCATCTCCTCGAGACCCTGAACCCCAAGATCCCGGTTCGACGCATGGTGTTCCACGAGATCACCAAGCCGGCCATTCTCGCTGCCGCCGCCGATACCCGTGACCTCGATCAAGACCTCGTCGACGCCCAGGAGACCCGTCGTATCCTCGACCGTCTCTACGGCTACGAGGTCAGCCCGGTGCTGTGGAAGAAGGTCATGCCGAAGCTCTCGGCAGGCCGAGTGCAGTCCGTCGCCACCCGCATCGTCGTCCAGCGCGAGCGCGAGCGGATGGCGTTCCGCAGTGCCGAGTACTGGGACATCTCCGCCACGCTCGACGCCGGAGCCGACGCCACCCCGCGCAGCTTCGGAGCCCGCCTGGTCAATGTCGACGGCAATCGCGTCGCCGCAGGTCGTGACTTCGGGGCAGACGGCAAGCTCAAGTCCGACTCGGTGACCGTGCTCGACGAACCGCGTGCCCGACGCCTCGCCGAGGCTCTCGAAGGCGTCGACCTGACGGTCGCGTCCGCCGAGGACAAGCCGTACACCCGCAAGCCGTACCCGCCGTTCATGACGTCGACGCTGCAGCAGGAAGCCGCCCGCAAATTGCGCTTCAGCTCCGAGCGCACCATGCGCGTCGCGCAGCGGCTGTACGAGAACGGCTACATCACCTACATGCGTACCGACTCGACGACGCTGTCCGCGTCGGCGATCTCGGCGGCACGTACCCAGGCGACCGAGCTCTACGGACCGGAGTACGTCCATCCGTCGCCGCGTCAGTACACGCGCAAGGTCAAGAACGCGCAGGAGGCCCACGAGGCCATCCGCCCGTCCGGTGATGTCTTCCAGACACCCGGTCAGTTGCACTCGGCCCTGCAGACCGACGAATTCCGCCTCTACGAGCTGATCTGGCAGCGCACGGTCGCGTCGCAGATGGCCGACGTGCGCGGCACCACGCTGACACTGCGCATCACCGGAACGGCCGGAACCGGCGAGGAGTGCACGTTCTCCGCTTCGGGGCGCACCATCACGTTCGCCGGCTTCCTCAAGGCCTACGTGGAGAGCGTCGACGATCAGGCCGGCGGACAGTCCGACGACGCCGAATCACGTTTGCCCGCACTGGTTCAGGGCCAGGCCGTCACCGCCACCCAGCTCGACCCCGACGGTCACACCACCAACCCGCCCGCGCGTTTCACCGAGGCGTCGCTCATCAAGACGCTCGAGGAGCTGGGCATCGGTCGGCCGTCGACGTATTCGTCGATCATCAAGACCATTCTCGACCGCGGTTACGTCTACAAGCGCGGCAGTGCACTGGTGCCGTCGTGGGTGGCGTTCTCGGTGGTTGCGTTGCTGGAGGCGCACTTCGGGCGTCTGGTGGACTTCGACTTCACCGCAGGCATGGAGGACGACCTCGACGCCATCGCGGGAGGCCGTGAGCGACGCGGCAATTGGCTGCAGAGCTTCTACTTCGGCGGCGACACCGGTGCCGAGGGTTCGGTGGCTCGCTCCGGTGGACTGAAGAAGATGGTCGGCCAGAATCTCGAAGAGATCGACGCCCGCACCATCAACTCCATCCGTCTGTTCGACGACTCCGAGGGTCGCGAAATCCATGTGCGCGTGGGCCGTTACGGTCCGTACCTCGAGCGCATGGTCAAGAACGATGACGATCCGGACGGCGATCCGATCAGCCAGCGCGCCAACCTGCCCGACGATCTTCCGCCGGACGAGTTGACGATCGACTTCGCCGAAAAGCTGTTCGCCACACCGCAAGAGGGACGCAAGCTCGGTGTCGATCCGCTGACCGGTCACGACATCGTCGCGAAGGAAGGCCGTTTCGGTCCCTACGTCACCGAGATCCTGCCCGAGCCGGAACCCGAACCCACGCCCCCCGAGCCCGATATCGTCCCGGTGCCGTCCGGCAACGACGGTGACGGTGGCGGTGGCGTCAAGACCGCGGTGAAGAAGGCGGCGGCCAAGAAAGCTCCGGCCAAGAAGGCGGCTGCGAAGAAGGCAACCGGCCCCAAGCCGCGCACCGGTTCTCTGCTCAAGTCCATGGACCTGGCGACCATCACGCTCGAGGATGCGCTCAAGCTGCTCTCGCTGCCCCGCGTCGTCGGAGTCGATCCGGAGTCCAAGGAAGAGATCCTCGCGCAGAACGGTCGATACGGCCCGTACCTGAAGAAGGGCACCGACTCTCGCTCGCTTGCCGACGAGGATCAGATGTTCACCGTCACCTTGGAAGAGGCGCTGAAGATCTACGCCGAGCCCAAGCGTCGGGGTCGTCAGGGCGAAGCCAAGCCGCCGCTGCGTGAGTTGGGCGTCGACCCGATCAGTGAGAAGCCGATGGTGATCAAGGACGGTCGCTTCGGGCCGTACGTCACCGACGGCGAGACCAACGCCAGCCTGCGCAAGGACGACGAGGTCGAGTCGATCACCGACGATCGTGCGTCGGAGTTGTTGGCGGACAGGCGTGCTCGTGGTCCGGTGAAGAAGAAGGCACCGGCGAAGAAGGCTGCCGCCAAGAAGGCTCCGGCCAAGAAGGCCGCAGCGAAGAAGGCTCCGGCGAAGAAAGCTGCTGCCAAGAAGACGGCGACCAAGACCACTGCCGCGAAGAAGACCCCGGCCAAGAAGGCACCGGCGAAGAAGACCGACACCGAGTAACCGCCGAGCTCGAAGTTATGGATGTGAAAACGGTTCAAAGCCGCCGTAACTTCGAGTTCGCGGGTTCGGGTTGTCGGCCCCAACCACTAGGGTTGCGTGCATGGCGGGTGTGTTCGATCGATTGGTCGGTCAGGAAGATGTCGAGGCCGATCTGACGGCCGCTGCGGTGGCCGCTCGCACCGGCGTCGACTCGTCGGCGATGACGCATTCGTGGCTGTTCACCGGCCCGCCGGGATCCGGCCGTTCCATCGCGGCCCTGTGCTTCGCTGCGGCATTGCAGTGCACCACCGAGGGCACTCCCGGGTGTGGGCACTGCCAGGCCTGCTCGACCACCGTGGCCGGCACTCACGGCGATGTGCGACGCGTCGTGCCCGAGGGGTTGAGCATCAGCACCAAGGAGATGCGAGACATCGTCTCCATCGCCTCGCGTCGACCCAGCACCGGGTTGTGGCAGGTGGTGGTGGTCGAGGACGCCGACCGGCTCACCGAGGGTGCCGGAAACGTGCTGCTCAAGGTCGTCGAGGAGCCGCCGGCCAAGACGGTGTTCCTTCTGTGTGCGCCGTCGGTCGATCCGCAGGACATCTCGGTGACTCTGCGCTCGCGGTGCCGGCACGTTTCGTTGGTGACGCCCACGGTGCCGGCGATCGCGCAGGTGCTGCAGACCCGCGACAAGCTCGACGCCGAGACGGCCGAGTGGGCCGCGTCGATCAGCGGCGGTCACGTGGGCAGAGCGCGTCGTCTCGCCACCGACGAGGACGCCCGAGCGCGTCGTAAACGTGCACTGACGCTGGCGTCGGCTGCAGCCCGGCCCAATCAGGCGTACCTCGCGGCCGAGGAGCTGGTGAAGGCCGCCGAGGACGAGGCCAAGGAGATGAGCGCCTCCCGCGACGAGGCCGAGACCGAGGAGTTGCGGACGGCTCTCGGAGCCGGAGGTACCGGCAAGGGTGCGGCGGGCGCGCTGCGTGGCTCGGCCGGGGTGCTCAAGGACCTCGAGAAGCGGCAGAAGTCGAGGGCCACCAGAACCGGTCGTGATTCACTCGATCGCGCGTTGATGGATCTGGTGGGCCTGTATCGAGATGCGCTCGCTCGCTCGTACGGATCGACCGCCACGGCGACCCATCCCGACATGGCCGAGCAGGTCGAGCGAATGGCAAAAGCCGTCTCGCCCGAGGCGCTGCTGAAGAGTATCGAGGCAATCCTCGAATGCCGAGAGTCGTTGGCAGTCAATGCAAAACCGAAGTTCGCCATCTACGCGTTGGTCGGGACGCTGGGCGACGTGCTGCGCTAGGGGCCGAGCCCGCCTCGCGGCTCGAGGGAGGGCGATTTTCGTTTCGACGTGATGCTCCGTTAGACTCACCAACGCCGAAAGGCACGCCGCCTTAGCTCAGTCGGTAGAGCATTTCACTCGTAATGAAAAGGTCAAGAGTTCGATTCTCTTAGGCGGCTCAGAGGCGAGAAGCCCCTCACCAGTAGGACTTGGTGAGGGGCTTTTTCGTGTTCTGCTCCGGTAAGCGTCAGGCCGGCTGATGTGGTCGCGCCGCGCTCGCGAGCGTGCTTATCGGCTGACCTTTCCGCGTCGGCCAGCCGGCCCGTGAGGTAAGTGCTGACGGTCTTCCGGTCGTCGTTGTGTGGTTGCTGCGACTATGACCGGTACCGCTTGTGGTACCTGTACCGAAAGTGGTACCTTTCCGCTCTGAAGGCGACTTCCCGCGCAACGCGGGGCCGAACAGAAGAGAGTTGCCCGCGCACGGCGGGCCGCACACGTCCGACGGCGACCGCCAACGCCACGGACCGGAGGAGCCGAGATCGAAATGTCAGCCATCACTCGCACCGAAGCCCGCAAGAGTCTGTTCCCGCTTGTCGAACAGGTCGTAGAGGATCACACCCCCGTAGAGATCGTTTCCAAGGGAGGCAACGCGATTCTCATGTCGAAGGCCGACTACGACGCGATGGTCGAGACCGCGTATCTCTTGCGCAGTCCCGCCAACGCAACGCACCTACTGAAAAGCATGGAGCAGGCCCGCCGCGGGGAGGTGAAACCCAGAAAGCTGGCCGAATGACCGAGGTCCGATTCACCGAAGAAGGATGGGACAGCTACACGTCCTGGACCGTCGTCGACAAGAAGATGGTCGCCCGCATCAACAAACTGATCGACGCGACTTTGCGCGACCCATACGCCGGGATCGGCAAGCCCGAGCCCTTGAAATATGCTCTGGCCGGGGCATGGTCACGACGCATCGACACCGAACACCGACTCGTCTACCTGCCTCCGAGCGACGACAATCCAGACCTCGTCATCGTGTCGGCGAGATACCACTACTGACATACCTCGGCACCCGGGCATTGATCCTCTGATCGAAGCGCCAGCGCTCCATCGGCCTGTTCGTCGCGTCGGTCCTGCAAGATGACTTCATGCGAACCGATAGCACCCGCGGTGACCTGATGACAGCCATCGTCACCACCGGCATCGGCGGGTACGACAAACTCGTCGTGTCCGAGGTGCCGATACCTGTGCCAGGGCCGGGCGAGGTGCTCGTTCGCGTGTTGGCGGCGGGGATGAACAACACCGAGATCAACACGCGCGTGGGCTGGTACGCGGACGGCGGGTGGAACGACGCGACGCCTTTCCCGTTGATTCAGGGCACCGACT
The DNA here is from genome assembly GCF_040702585.1 of Rhodococcus sp. NPDC079359. NCBI lineage: Bacteria > Bacillati > Actinomycetota > Actinomycetes > Mycobacteriales > Nocardiaceae > Rhodococcus > Rhodococcus sp. NPDC079359. The sequence continues at coordinate 468,807 of NZ_JBFBLH010000003.1, read as the reverse complement.
GCTGCGGTCTCGTGTGTGCGAGTCCGGCGACGGACGAATCCATCGTCGGCAGCCGAGTCCTGGTTCGATCGTGCATGCGCGTCGACGGCTTCTCGTCGGGCGAGACGCGCTGGTTGGGTTCGGACATGGACGGCGCGTTCGCGCAGTTCGTCGTCGTTCCGGCAAGCGAGATCTTCGCGGTCGACTGTGGGTGGACCGATGCGGAGCTGGCGACGATTCCGTGTGCCTACGGCACGGCGGAGAACATGATCGCCCGCGCGGGGGTGCGTCGAGGGTCGACGGTACTCATCACCGGCGCGTCGGGCGGAGTCGGTTCTGCCGCAGTGCAACTCGCCGCTCGTCGCGGTGCCCGCGTGATCGGCGTCGCGAGCCGCGCCAAGCACGATCAGCTCCGCGAACTCGGCGTCGACGAGGTGTACGGGCGCGATGTCGACGTGGTGGACGCCCTCGGCAAGCGCAGCGTCGATGTGGTGATCGACAATGTCGCAGGCGACGGTTTCGGCCCTTTGCTCGACGTCCTCGTGCGTGGGGGAACGTACGTGTCCTCCGGCGCGATCGCAGGACCCGTCGTCGCGTTGGATCTACGGACGATGTACCTGAACGACCTGACGCTCCTCGGCTGTACGGCGTGGGACGAGGACGTGTTTCCGAACCTCGTGTCGTACATCGAAGCCGGTGAGATTCGTCCCCTGTTGGCCGAGTCGTTTCCGCTGGAGCAGATCGCGGCCGCGCAGCAACGCTTCCTGGAGAGGGACCACGTCGGAAAGTTCGTGCTCGTTCCTCCGGTGGTCCGCGATCAGGTGTGATCTCCAGGCACACTGGACAGAGTGTTCGCCTCCCTCGCCCCGGCTCGCCGTCGTCTCGTGTTCGTCTTACTCGCCCTCGTATTGGTCGCGGTCGTCGCGGCTGTGGCGGCCTTCGTCGCATCGCGCCCCGCGAACGACCCCGTCGCGAGCGTCGACCAGTCCGTTCCCGGCCCGGTGCTGCTGATCCCCGGGTTCGGCGGATCCACCGACTCGCTGGAGGTGCTCGCGGCCGAACTACGTGAGGACGGCCGCGACGCCACCGTCGTAGCTCTGCCCGACGGTGGCGTCGGCGATCTGACCGTGCAGGCGCAGACCCTGCGCGACGCCGTCGACGCGGCTCTGACTCGGACGGGAGCGAGCTCGGTCGACGTCGTCGGGTATTCCGCCGGCGGGGTGGTGGCCCGGCTCTGGGCCGCCGACCTGGGCGGTGCCGAGCAGGCCCGACGCATCGTCACTCTCGGCTCCCCGCACCACGGCACTCAGGTGGCGGCTCTGGCGGCCCAGTTCGTGCCCGACCAGTGCGCGACCGCCTGTCAGCAGCTCGCCCCGGACAGTTCCGCGTTCGCCGCCCTGAACTCCGGGGACGAGACCCCGGAGGGGCCGCAGTGGGTGTCGATCTGGACCGAGTTGGATCAGGTGGTGACCCCGCCGACGTCGGCCGAACTCGACGGGGCCGTCAACATCCCCGTTCAGAGCGTGTGTGCGGACTCGACCGTCGATCACGGGAACCTGCCGCGCGATCCTCTGGTCGGCGCGATGGTCTCTGCCCAGTTGGACGGCGACTCCACCACCCAGCTCGGCGCAGCTGATTGCAGCCGTCTCAGCTCGTGATGTCCTTGGTGGTGAAGTTCGCCCACGCCGCGCCGAGAAGAACGACGACGTAGACGCCCTGCACACCGACGCCGCGCATCAGGTCCCGCGTCGGCACCGGATCGCGGAACAGGTCGACGAACGCCAACCAGTATCGCGTCGGCAGGTACGGCGCGATGGCGTCGGCGGCGTCCAGCGTCAGCAGCAGCGAGCTCGCGATGAGGAACGCCAACGCGCCCAACGTCGCGGCGAGCGGGGAGTCGGTCAGAGTCGACAGGAACAGGCCCATGGCGGCGACTCCGAGCATGGACATGGTCACGTAGAGCACGGCGATGACGGTGCGCGTGGCGACCTGTTCGTCGGTCAGCACTGTGCCGGACACGCTGGAGACGCCCCCCAGGGTCGTGACGTCGAACAGCGTCGTGCCGACGAAGTATGCGATGACGGCCACGACGACGACGGCCAGCAGTACGAAGGCGGCAACCGAGATCAGCTTCGCCACCAGCAGTTTGGTTCGTCCCACCGGGCGGGCGAGCAGGTAGCGCAGCGTGCCGGCCTGGGCCTCCCCGGCGACGGCATCGCCTGCGATCACCGACACGGCGACGGGCAGGAACAGCGGGAGCACGATGGCGAGCGCGGCGAGCGGAAACAGCTGGCCGTTGGTGGTCACCGCAGAGAGGAAGGCGGGGCCTTCGCCGGGACGCGGACCGACGTCGGTGAGGGCGAGGAGGCCCGCGACGATGGTCGGCAGCAGATTGAGCAGAAGGATGACGACCCAGGTGCGGGGTCGGCTCAGCATTGCGCGCAGTTCGACGCCGATCATGCGGTCACCTCGGTCCGGGTGGCGCTGTCTCGAAGTGCGCCGGGGGCGTCGACTCTGTCGGAACTGGCCCCGGTGACCGCCAGCACGGACTGTTCCAGGCTCATCCGTTGCTCGCTCAGCTCGCTCACCCGGACTCCGCCCTCCACGAGGAGCCGGTTCAGCTCGGCTGGGTCCCGGTGCTCGACGATCAGTTGCTGACCCACACGTTCGAGCACCGTGGCCCCGTCGACGCCGGAGAGCAGGGAGACGGCGTGGGCGGGATCGGCGGTGCGCACCGACACCCGGCCGGTGGACCGCTGCATCGAGGACAGCTGGTCCTGTAGGACGAGTCGACCTCGATCGAGCACCCCCACTCGGTCGCACAGTTGCTCCACCTCGGCCAGCAGATGGCTGGAGAGAAACACCGTGGTGCCTCGAGAGTGCAAGCCCAGCAGCAACTCTCGAATCTCGAGGATTCCCTGTGGGTCGAGTCCGTTGGTCGGCTCGTCGAGGATCAGCAGTTCGGGGGTACGCATCAGCGCCGCCGCCAGCCCGAGACGCTGCCGCATGCCGAGCGAGTACTGCTTGACCGGTCTGCGTCCCACCCCGGCGAGGCCCACCTGCTCGAGAGCTTCACCGACCCTGGTTTTCCGGGTACGCCGGGACCCACCCGGACCGGCCGCGTCGAGCAGCGTGAGGTTTCTGCGTCCGGACAGGTTGGGGTAGGCGGCGGGGTTCTCGATCAGCGCCCCCACGCGTGGCAGCACGCTTCTGCGTCGCCGGGGCATCTCTTCGCCGAGCACCTGTATCTGCCCGGAGGTCGCCAGTACCAGGCCGAGCAGCATGCGCACGGTCGTCGTCTTGCCGGAGCCGTTGGCGCCCACGAAGCCGTAGATGTCGCCGGCGCGTACGTCGAGGTCGACACCGTCGACTGCCCGCACCGATCCGTAGCTCTTGGTCAGGCCGGTCGTGCGGATCATGTGGCTGCTCCTCCGAGCTGTTGGGCGGCGGTCGTCAGGGTCTCCGCGGTGACGGTGCCGGACAGCAGATAGCGACGCCGGTCGTCGGTGGGTCCGGTGACGAGGACGTTGAGTGGACCGAGCGACACCGCGACGCTGTCGTCGGTGACGATTGCCCCGGGGGCGGACTGCAACTGTTCGACGAGTCCGCCCGCGGCGCGTCGCGGCAGGGGAACGGCGAACAGTTCGGTCACACCGCGGCCGTAGATTCCCACCGACCCCTGGCCTTCGCGGGGGCGCAGATCGAGGCCGGACAGGGTCGACGGCAGGCCTGCGGTGTCGAGCCGGTCGGCGAACGAGGCGATGTCGCCACCGTCCTGCTGCTGCACGTCGGTACCGGGCGGGGGAACGAAACGGACGGTGTCGGCATCGGGGGTCGCGGAGGAGAAGTCGAGGAACGCGGTGCTGACGACCGGACGGGTGGCCCCGGCTCCCAGTACGTCGACCTGCAGCGGGAGCCCGCTGCCGGGGTCGACCCAGACGTCGACTCCGGTGACGGTGCTCTGCGGCTGGCTGGGGACGAGCCTCAGGCCAGGGGCGTCCTGGCCGGCGATCCGGCGTGCCGGAAGCCGGGTGACCTCATCCGCGGTCGCCTCGCTCAGCAACCGCTGCCCCAGCTCCGGGGGTAGCAGGTCGGCCTCGCGTGGCAGGCGCAGGCTCGGTTCGGGGACCGGGGTCACCACGGCCGTGTTCTGCTCGTAGTCCCATCTCCACAGCCGCGTCGGGCTCCGGTAGAGACCGCGCTCACCGGCCAGACGCACGGTGTCGACGCGCCAGCTGTCCGGGGCGCGATACCAGGCACGCAGAGAGGTGGTGTCGCCGAGCAGATCCGGCAGGCCGCCGAGCCCCTCGGTCACCGGAATGATGACACCGCCGACCGCCTGGGCGTAGCCCGAGTACGGCGTCTCGGTGGAGGACTTGACCTGTTCGAGCAGTTCGGCCGCGCCGATGTCGGACGGGTCGACGGGCAAGCGCGCGATCACCGAGGGGGTTGCGACGAGCACGGCGATGCCGAGCACCACTGCCAGCCACCGCCACTTCTTGCGCACCTCTTCGACCGTACGGACGTACCCGAGGTGCTGCATGTGAGCTGCACGACGCTCGCCGCTAGCCCCTGAGCGTGAACTCCGCGTGACCGTAACTCACACCGTTGATCTGGAGCTCGATGGAGTGTGGGCCGGGGTAGTACTTCCGTGTGGTCAGCGGCTTGAACGAATGTTGCCGCCGCACATCGATGCTGTCGCCGGGCGTGATCGTTCTCGTCGTCAGCTTGAACGTCTTCCCAGTCACCCCACCGTTGGCTTTGGTGTGGTGCACGATGTAGTCGATCGCAACCTTGGCCGGTTCGGCGCCGACGTTGCGGATCGAGGCTGTGAACTCCACTTCTCCGCCCATGGGCAGCTCCGTGACGTCGAGGGTGGGCCCGTCCACCTCGAGGTCGGCCGGAGCGAACCCGAGCAGCTCGAGTGCGTCCCGGTTTCCCTTCTTGATCACCGTCCGAAGTGCATGTCGCACAAGCTTTTCGGTGTGTGCGTCCGGGCTGTCGAGCCACCGAGTGGTGGTCCTGACGACCAAGTCCGGGACGTCTCGGCTGACATCGTTGAGATGGTTGGCGACCGACCGTCGAACGTAATCACTGTCGTCTCGGTAGAGCCGGTCCAGGATCGCCACCGTGACGCCCGGGCGCGCGAGTATTTCGGGGACGCGCACCGACCACGGAAGATACGGGCGGGTGCCCTCCGACGCCAGACGCCGCACATGCTCGTCCGAGGATGTCGTCCAGTCCGACGCGATCGCGAGCGACCGATCCAGGTCGGCTCGAAGAAACGAGCGGATGGCGAATTCCGAGCTGAGTCGTCCGGTGAGCTCGGCGAGCAAGGCCATTCCGTCGTCGAATGCGCTCGAGGTGTTCTCCTCGACGGCCTTCGATGCGACAGCGCTCGTGACCGGCCAGACCGCCCAGCCCCGGAAGTCGGAATCGGTGGCGGCACGTCGGATGATGCGGGCGAACTCCGTGTAGGTGCCGGGCAGTGCCGTGAGCAGGCCGTCACGCAACAGATCTGCGCGGGCTCGAAGCGCGAGTGGACCCAGCCGATCGATCGATCCTTCGAGTACCGACAGGTCTGCGCCCGGAGCGGCGGTGCGCATGGTCCGAAACAGCGTGCCGGCCGCATCCGGGCCGAGGAGTTCGTCGGCGAAGGGCATGAGAGCTTCTTACCCGACGACTCTGCTCCACGGGTTCGTCGGGGCTCGACGCTGTGTCGAGGGCTGCGCGGGAGGGTGAAATCACCAGGCCGACACCTATTTCTCGGGCTGCGCCAATGGCGGCTGTGGGAATCGGAGTGGGATAACCTTCGTCGAATATCAAAGTGCTGAGCGGCTGGTCGACTCGGTTTCTCCGGCCGGACCGGTCTTTCCGCGCGGTGGGCTACAACCCTGGGGGTCGCGTCATGCCCGTCGTCTGTGTCGAGTGGATCCAGCGCGCCTGTTGTCGGACTCGATTCGGTGAGCACGCACTGTGAGCGGCTGGGTGTGGGTGGTGGTCCTCAACGGAATCACCGCTGCCGCGTATCTGGGGATCGTGCTGTTCATCGTCCGTGGGCTCATGCGGACCGGACAGCTGCGCAACAACAGGTTGGCGGTGGCCACAGCAGCGATCTTCCTGACCTGCGCCGCGCATCACCTGGTGCACGCGGTGCACCTGTGGACAGGATTCGACGGCCACGCCTCGCATCTCGCTGCAGGTTCAGGCGGGGGGATGCTCGACGCGATGCGAGAGTCGATGGGCGGCACCCTCGACGTTGCGGTGACGGCATCGACGGCACTTGCCGGTGTGATCTACCTGGGGATGCGTCGTTTCTACGGTCCGTTGCTCCGCTCGCCTTCGATGTTCGACGATGCGAGCGAGGCTCGATACCGGCAGTTGGCAGCCAACCTGCCGCACACGTCCGTTCTGGTCGTGGACTGCGATCTACGATTCGTCCTCGTCGAAGGTGCCGGTCTGGTGGCCGAGGGCTACGACCCACGACGGATGGAGGGGCAGCTGCTCCGAGACACGGTGTCGCCGGAAGCCTTCGCGTTGCTCGAGCCGCATTACCTGGCGGCCGTGGCGGGTGAGGAGATTTCGTTCGATTCCGTCAGTCCTCGAACGGGAGCGATCTTTCAGGTCGAAGCGAGGCCGTTGCGCGATGATTCGGGCCGGATAGTCGGTGCCATGGTGCTCTCCGAGGACGTCTCCGCCGAGCGGGCGGCGCGAGCCGAACTCGAGCAGGCCCGGGCCTTTCGTGACGCGGTGTTGACTGCTTCACCGGACATCACGACCGTCACCGCCGTCGATACCGGCCGGGTGACGTGGGCTTCTCGCAGCCTGCGGTCGTTGCTGACCGGACCACCTTCGGATGGAGCGGTCGAGGACGGTCGGGTGCCGTGGCTCGGACTCGGTCGGTCCGACGACTCCACTGACGGCGAGGATCGATTGGACGGGGTGGTGGAACAAGATGTCGAGGTCGTCCGAGCGGCGGACCGAACCGCGGCGTCGCTTCCGGAGGGCGAGAGCGTCAGTATCCGGTATCGGGTACTCGCGGCCGACGGCTCGCTGCGGTGGTTGTCCCGACGCACCACGCCCTTTCGACGTGGGCCGTCGGGTGAGGTGTCGGAGGTCCTCTCGGTGGTGCGGGAAGTGACCGACGTCGTCGAGGCAGAGCTCGCGCTCGAGCGAGCGGCCCTGCAGGATCCGCTGACAGGGCTGCCCAATCGGATGCTGCTGCTCGACCGTATCGGCTCGGCGATCGCACGCGGTGAGAGCACGGGAGCCGCTGCTGCGGTGCTGTTCTGCGATCTCGACGGATTCAAACGAGTGAACGACACCGGCGGGCATGCTGCCGGTGATGCGGTTCTCGTCGAGGTTGCGCGACGTCTGCGGTCGGTGCTGCGAGCCAACGATTCGATCGCCCGTGTCGGCGGTGACGAGTTCGTCCTCGTCGTCGATGCGTTGCCGGCCGAACGTGGAACCGACAAGCTTCCCGGTGCCGGGTTGGCGGAACGGGTCGCCGAGCGTATCCGAGCGGTTCTCGCCGCGCCGATCGTGTATCAGGGCAGCCAGTACGTGGTGTCGGCCAGCGTGGGCATGGTTTTGGTTCGCAAGGGTGCCAGCGCGCAGGAGGTACTGCGGGACGCGGATTCCGCGATGTACCGGGCCAAGCAACTCGGTAAGGACCGGATCGAATTGTTCGACGACGCGCTGCGCGCGAACGCCCTCGAGCGTGCATACATCGAGCGGACCTTGCGGGGTGCTCTCGATCCCGAACACCGCGGAGCTGCGAGGCTGAACGTCGTCTATCAGCCGGTCTACGACCTGGACAGCAGAGCGCTCACGAGCTTCGAGGCACTCGCGCGCTTACGTGACGACGACGGCGCAGGAATTACGCCGGACCGATTCATCCCGGTGGCCGAGGACACCGGTCTGATCTCCGAGCTCGGCGAGCGTGTGCTCGATGACGCACTGGGCACTCTGGTGCGATGGCGCGCGGCGAACCCGCTCGATTCGGACTCGGGTGTCCCCGTCACGATCGCCGTCAATCTCAGTGCCCGGCAGGCTCAACACGTGGACATGGCTGCTGTGGTGAGCGCGGCTCTGGGACGGCACCGAATGGCTCCGGCGGACCTGATTCTCGAACTCACCGAGTCGGTGCTGCTCGAGTCCGGCTCCTCGATGCTGCGTCAGCTCGGTGAACTGCGTGAGCTGGGTGTCGGCATCGCCATCGACGACTTCGGCACCGGATTCGCGAGTTTGCGGTATCTGGCCACACTGCCGGTGAGTGCAGTGAAGATCGATCGGTCGTTCACCGCCACGATGACCAGCGACGAGACGAGCAGCAGCATCGTTCGGGCGATCATCAACCTCGCCCGAGATCTGCATCTGGGGTGCGTGGTCGAAGGCATCGAAACCCCCGACCAGCTCGACGCATTGCCGAGTTTCGTTCAAGGACAGGGCTATCTGTTGGGTAGGCCCGCCGAGGTACCGTCGAACACCTGGGTCTCGTAACCCCGAAACGGGAAGGATCCACCGTGTGCGGGCGTTGACTCCAGGTAATGGACGACACCCTCTCTGCACCCACTCGACTCTGGACGCCGTCGCGCGTCCTGATCACGCGGTCTGCATCGGAGCTTCCCCACACTGCGGAAATAGTTCGACGGTGCGAGGCGGCCGGCGTGACCGAGATCGTCGTACTGCCGGGCGACCGTCTGACGGGTCTACGCGGCGAGACCGAGCGAGAGACCTACGCGCGAGCCAAGACGACGATGGCCGTGGTGGTCGCACCACCGAGTGTGCTGAAACCACAACCGATTCCGCCGAGCGCCGACTGGCGTATCGATCTGGCGAAGGGATGCCCGGCCCACTGTCAGTACTGTTATCTGGCGGGGTCGTTGTCCGGGCCGCCCATCACCAGGGTCTTCGCCAACATCGACCACGTGCTGTCCGGCATCGGTACCTACGCAGGCCGCGGCACGATCACCTCCGGCACCGAGGAACGTGGGCACGAGGGAACCACTTTCGAGTTGTCCTGCTATACGGATCCGTTGGGTATCGAGCATGTGACCGGATCCCTCGCCGAGGCCGTTCGTCGAGTGGGCGCGGGGGATTACGGCGATGACGTGTCGTTGCGCTTCACGACCAAGTTCGACGACGTCACCGAGTTGGTGACGTTGGACCACCGACGCCGTACCCGAGTTCGCTTGTCGGTCAATGCCGATGACATCGCGCATCGGTTCGAGGGCGGAACTGCGCGGATGCCTGCTCGAATCGAGGCGCTACGGCAGCTTGCGCTGGCCGGATATCGAGTGGGGCTCACCATCGCTCCGATCATGCCCATCCCGGGGTGGCGAGAGCAGTACGGCCGACTTCTCTCGGATGTCGCCGAGGCGTTGGGTGACGTTCCCGATCTGGACCTGACCGCCGAGATCATCACCCACCGATTCACGCCGTCGAGCAAGGACGTGCTGTTGAGCTGGTATCCGGGGACGAGGCTCGAGATGGACGAAAGTGCCCGCACAGCAAAGAGAAACAAGTTCGGTGGCGTGAAGTACGTCTACCCGAAGGACACCATGTCGGAAATGCGGACGTGGTTCGTGGAAGAACTCGAATCAGTCCTACCCGAAGCGCAGCTGCTGTACTGGACCTGACGCAGCCCGACCTCCGTCGTGCGATGGAGGTCGGGCTACGAAAGCGTCGGAGTTACTTCATCTTTCCGAACGTGGCGTCGATATCGGCCATCTCCATCTCGGCCGTCTGCTGAATGAGCTCCATGAGGTCGGTGTCCAGTCCGGGCGCGAACTCCTCGAGTCGCTCGGGTGAGATCTCCATCGGCGCTCCGGCGGGGGCCTGCTCACTGGCATCGAGGTCGGTACCGTCCTTGGACGGCGACATGCCCTGGTAGATGCGTCCGGCCTCGGACGCCCCGGTGAGGTCGAAGCTGTACTGCTTGCTCTGCAGGCCGAGTTCGACCAATTTCTGGACCTCCGGGAACTTCTCGGCGTTGGTCTTCGGAATCGGCAGCGTCTTCTTCCAATCGACGCCGAGGGTTTCGAGGGCCTTCGCGTATCCGTTCTCGTGCGCCTGGTCGCGCACGATCAGGTACGAAATGGTCGATCGCGCAGCCTTGTTGGCGGTCATCTCGTACATCCGGCATTTCTGGAGGCGGCCGGTCGACTCGAGCATCAGGTTGTACATGAGGTCGAGAACCAGATTGCCGGAGTTGTAGACGTAGCTACCACTCCACGGGTTGCCGACGGAGTCCACCGGAAGCGCGCCCTGCGCGCCGACGAGGTAGTGGTGGATATTGCCCTGTGACAGAGCGAGATTCAACGGAGTGGCCCCGCCTGCACCGGGCGTGTCCAACGGGTCTTCCAGCTTGCCCTGGTACTGCGGCGAGCCGTCGAGCAACCGGGAGATGGTGGTGCCGATGAGCTCGACGTGACTGATCTCCTCGGTGCCGATTCCCTGGATCAGATCGCGGTACGGCTTGGCCGCAGCTCCGCGAAAGTTCATGGCCTGGAACAGGTACTGCATCATCGTGCGCATCTCGCCGAACTGTCCACCGAGGCCCTCCTGGAGGGCGTTCGCGGCGGCCGGATCGGGCTCGTCGGTGGCAATGTCGTGAATGAGTGACTGAACGTGCAGGTACATGGAAACCTCCGAATGGCGACCAGCAAAGTTTGCTGCCCTCACCCAGTGGTTGCCCGCAACGCCGTCGTCCGAATCCTGGGCCCCCTCCGCATGGCCGTCGACCAGGCGATCTATTTGTCGCTCTGCGCCCGGTACATCGAACCTGCGCTGTTTCGCTCGAGGAATCCGGCGTCGACGAGCTCGCGTCGCAATGTCGCGTAGTCGTCGTCGAAGAAGCTGCACAATTCGTTGACCTGATGCTCCGAGGACCATCCCGTCGTACTCAGCTGGCGTGCGATTGCCTTCAGAAATTCGGGTCGGTCCCGGCTGTACCGAGGCATGTCGGTCGGTGGGGGCGTCGTGCGCGGGAGATTCCGAAAACTCTCCACCGTGTTCTCGTCCACAACGAGTCGATCGTCCACCCGGGTCACCACCGACAGGGTCAGCAGGCGTGCGATCGCTTTGTGTGTCGCACGGACCGACAGTGACGTATGGGATTGCAGCGCAGCCACTGTCGAGACTCCACTGCCGATCGCGAAGAAGGCCGCCCGAAGATCCGAATCCGCGAGAGCACGAAGCACGCCGGTCGCGTGGTCCAGCAGCGGGGCATCGTCGTGCACACCGATGGACTCGAACCGCAACGGAACCCCGGTGGCGGACACCATCTCGTCGGTGAAGTCGACCTCGCGAATGGGCTCCGATCGCCTCTTCAGAACGCCGATTCCCGGAAGCGTCAGGGTCTCGATGTCGTCGGCACCGAAACGCAGAATGGCATTCCACAGAGGATTCGACCCAGCCGGAGAGAACGAGTTCTGCACGGTCAGAACCCCTCCCTCCGCCACGTGTGGCCACAGAGCCCGCAGGATGCGTGCGTTCGTCACCAGAGATTCACCGTCGATCCACACGAGGTCGACCGGGCCGATCTCCTCCAGCGAGCGCGGTGGCAGGTCGAACAAGGACTCGGTGACCGACTGGATCGGATCGGTGGCAAAGTTCCAGAGTTGGGGCGAGACTTCGGGTGCCGCCGATTCGAGAGCCCTCGACAATGCGATTCCGGCACTGCCGGCACCCACGCTGACCACTTTCTTCGGTTGCAGCATCGCAACCAGGCCGGACAGCAACGCGTCAGCGCGCGCGGTGGAGTGCTGTGAATTGCTCGCCATGGGTGTACCTCTTCTCCGAGATATCGGAACATTAGGGCAGCACGCTGCTGCGGTGAGCGGATCAGAGAGCGTCGAATCGATCTCGTGCGCTGTCGATTTCGTGCATGTGAGCGGCCGCCCAGGCCAACAGCACGTCGACGGGTGCCCGAAGAGTTTTGCCCAGTTGCGTCATTCGATACTCCACCGCTACCGGGCGAGTGCTGAGAACCGTCCGTTCGATGATGCCGTTGCGTTCGAGTTTTCGCAGCGTTGCCGTGAGCGATTTCTGAGTCACCGCCGGAATTGCACGGCGCAGATCGTTGAATCGGCAAGGGCGCTCGCACAGTTCGTTGAGCACCTGAAGCGACCATTTGTCCAGCACCTGATCCAACAGCTCACGGTGAGGGGCACTGATCGTCAGTTCTGTCGCGGCATCGGCGGTATCGGTCATGAAACCAGGTTCCCTTGAAGTGTCCTTTGTGTACCAAGTATCAAGGTTATACCTGGTAATGGTCACGACGAAAGGAACTCCATGAGCGTCACTCGATTCACCCCGTCCGGCATGATGCAACCCACTCCGTATCACCACGTAGCCGTGGGCCAGGGGTCTCGACATATCCATGTCAGCGGTCAGATCGCGCGCAACGAGGACGGGTCGGCGATCGCCGAGAACGACCTCGCCGGGCAGGTGGCGCAGGCGCTGCGCAACACCGCGATCGGATTGGCCGGTGCAGGAGCAACATTCGAGGACGTCCTGCGGCTGACGTTCTACGTCACGCATTGGGCTCCGGAGCGGATCGGTGAGTTCATGGACGGCGTCACCCGCGTCGCCGAGGAGATCGGACTACCTACTCCAATGCCACCTGCGTCGTTGATCGGTGTGGACTACCTGTTCGAGCCCGACGTTCTCGTCGAGGTGGAGGCCACTGCGATCCTGGACTGACCTGCTTACCGGTGAATTCCGGGGACCGTCGAAGTCATACTTTCGAATCCACCCGACCCCAGGAGCGACATGGCCATACTGACCTACAACATGCATGTTTCCCTCGACGGCTACATCGAAGACTCGGCGGGCAGTCTCGACTTCTCGGTGCCCGACGCGGAGTCACATCGATTCTCCAATCGGCAGACCGAAGCGACCGCTGCGTTTCTGTTCGGACGCCGACTGTACGAGGCCATGGAAGACTTCTGGACAGATCCGGAACGCCTCGACGGCGACGAAGTAGAGGCGGAGTTCGCCGAGCTGTACAAGGCCACTCCCCGGATCGTCTTCTCCGACACTCTCGACTCCGTTGCCGACGGCTGCCGTCTGGTGCGCAGCGCAGACGCGATCGCCGAGGTGGAGCGGCTCAAGCGGGAGACCGAGGGAACGCTGGCTGTGGGAGGAGCAGCCTTGGCAGCCTCGCTGGTCGACCTGATCGATCAGTTCGAGGTCATCCTTCTGCCGACGATCCTTGGCAGTGGCAAGCCCTACTTTCCGGTGGGACATCACCTCGACCTCGTTCTCGCCGAACAGAAGCTCTTCCCGGTGTCAGGATGGATGTACCTGCGCTACAGCGTCTCTCGCTGACCGGCGTCGGGTGCTTTCTCGTCGGGCGCACAATGAACACATGGACACCGGAGATGGTCGCAGCTGGCTGACGCTGCCCTCACATCAGTTGTGGCTCGACACCGAATCATCGAGGCTTCTCGATTTCGGAACCACACTCGACCACCCGGCCGGTGGTGCGGCGTGGTTGGACGGCCGAGGGAACCCCGACCTCGATCATCCGGCCCATACGTACATCACCGCGCGGATGGCGCATGTGCACTTTCTCGCCTCGATGCTGGGACGGCCGGGGTCTCGGAGGAAAGCCGATCGGGTGTTCGAGGGATTGCTGACGACGTTGCGAGACAGCACGAACGGTGGTTGGTTCGAGTTCAGTGCCGACGCGACCTCGCCCGATGCCGTGAAATCGGCCTACACGCATGCCTTCGTGGTACTTGCCGCGTCGGCTGCCACCGCAGTGGGGCACCTCCGGGGCCGACAGCTTCTCGACGAGGCACTCGATACCGTCGAACGTCGTTTCTGGGACGATCATCACGGGATGTGTTCGGACACATGGACTGCGGACTGGTCCGTGCTCGACGACTACCGCGGGATCAACGCCAACATGCACATGGTCGAGGCACTGCTGGCCGCTGCAGATGCCGGCGCACCGCGGATCTGGCGCGAGCGGGCACTGCGCATCTGCGACAACGTATGTCGCTGGGCCGAAGCGAACGACTGGCGTGTTCCGGAGCATTTCACCGCCGAGTGGATCCCGCAGCTCGAGTACAACAGCGACGACACCGCCAACCAGTTCAAGCCCTACGGAGCCACAGTCGGCCATGGATTCGAGTGGGCCCGGCTTCTCGTGCAGGCAAGCCTCGATGCGAGCGGGCACGACCGTATCGCCGCCGCCCGAGCGCTCTACCACCGCGCAGCGGTCGACGGCTGGCAACCCGGGCCAACGCCCGGATTCGTCTACACCACGGACTGGTCGGGGGAGCCGGTCGTGACCGAACGTCTGCACTGGGTGCTGTGCGAGGCGATCGGTGCGGCGGCGACACTCGCGCGCCACACCCGAGAAGACCGCTACGAGCAGGACTACCGCACCTGGTGGGACGTCGCCGCCGAATACTTCCTCGACCGCGTCGACGGCTCTTGGCATCACGAACTCGACGGCAGCAACCTTCCGGCCGCGACGGTGTGGAGCGGCAAGCCCGATCTCTATCACGCCGTCCAAGCGACGTGGATCAGTCGATACGAACCGGGCTCGAGCATGGTGGCTGTGCTGCAGCACAATTCGCGCTGACGTCCGTCGAAGACAGCCGGGGTGCGCAGACGTCAGAGCACTTCCGCCACCAGTCTGTTGCTGACCGAACCGACACCGTCGATCTCCACGCTCACGTGATCGCCCGGCTTCAGCAGCAGTTGCGGCTTACGGCGATATCCGACGCCACCGGGGGTGCCGGTGAGGATGACGTCACCCGGCTCGAGGGTGGTGAACGTGGAGATGGTCGCGATCAGATTCGGCACCGTGAACAGCAATTGCGACAGATCCGACTCCTGGACCTTCTCGCCGTTGACGACGGTGCGGATGCCGCAGCTCGCGAGGTCCACCTCGCCTGGGCAGACTATGCGGGGGCCGAGAGGAGTGCTTGCGTCCCATGCCTTTCCCTGCATCCACTGGTGCGTCTTGTACTGGAAGTCGCGCATCGTGATGTCGTTGGCGACGGTGTAGCCCAGAACGTGATCGAGCGCGCTCTCCTCGGTGATGCGCCGACCGGTGCGTCCGATGACGACGGCCATCTCGCCCTCGTAGTCCACCTCGGAGCTCTCCGGCGGTACGGCGATGTCGTCGTAGGCACCGATGAGGCTGGAGGCGTACTTGGGGAACATCACCGGGTACGTGGGGAACTCGCGTCCGGTTTCGGCGATGTGGTCGCGGTAGTTCAGGCCCACACAGATCACTCGGGCCGGGTCGGTGACCGCCGGGAGCACCCGCACGTCCGAGATCGACAGGCGCGCCTGGGTCAGCCGATCCGCGCCGGCAAGTGCCTCGAGCGAACTGGTCCGTCCGATCGCGTCGATGCCCTGCAGCGGAATCAGAGTGTCGCCGTCGACCTCGCCGACTCCGCGAATGTCGTTGTGCTCGTAGCTGATGTAGGCCATCGGTCAGATCTCGCTCTCACTCGTCTTGCGCCAGCTCGCCAGTTGTCCGCCCCACAGATTCACCGACGCGGGTACCGGACGCCACTGCCGCGTCACGTACGTGGCTCGGTCGTCGTGGAACTTCTCCATCTCGGCCGAGAGCTCGATGTGGTTGCCCGCAGGATCGTCGAAGAAGACGAACAGGTTGTTGCCAGGGCCGTGACGGCCCGGGCCCCAGACGACGTCGACGCCGATCTCGGTGAGGCGATCGCACCAGGACTTGAAGTCCTCCCACTCGGCGAGGTCGTAGGAGTAGTGGTCGAGATCGCCGGGGTTGCCGTTCTCGACGACGGCCAGGGTGTGGTGATCGCGGTCGCTGCGTAGCCACGCGAACTTGCCGTCCTCGAGCTGATCGGAGATGCGGAACCCGACGGTGTCGACGAAGAACGAGACCATCTGCGCCACGTTGTCGGTGCCGAGAGTGGTGTGCTGGAACTTGATCGGGCGTCGTCCCGGATCGGCGGCGTTCTCGCCCTGGCGTGCGACCGGCCCGTGAAAATGCACCGTGGTGCCGTCGGGGTCGGCCACCGAGATGCCCGACGGTACGCCGACGGCATGGTCGATGACGGACGGATCCAGATCCGCGACATCGTGGCCTGCGTCCTTCAGTCGCGCGGTGATTCCGGCGATACCGTCGGAGTCACGGACCTCGAAGCCGTAGTGAGACAGTCCTTTCGGACCTTCGGCCAGATCGAGAACATGGTGTCCGAGGCCCCAGCCGAGGCGCAGGCCTCCGCCCGCGAGTTCTTCCTGCACCGTCAGACCGACGGTGCGGCCGTAGAAGTCGGCGGTGGCGGCGACGTCGGGAACGGTGAAACCGATGTGCGAGACAGCGGTCTGCCGCAGCGTGCCCACGGCACCACCTTCCTGCAGTCTGTTCCGGGTGGGAGTGGTCATGTCAGTGATCCGCCTTTCGGGGCGTCGATGGGGTGGGGACGGGGGCGTCGGTGTAGACGGTGATCCGAACCCGGTCGCCGCGGTTCGGTGGCAAGAGGTGGCCGAGGAACACGCTGTGGTTCAACCAGTTCCACTCTGGGTCGGCCACTTCGAATCGAGGGTTGGTGGAGCAGTACCAGCGGTCGACGTCGGCACCGCCGCCGGCGAAGATCCGCTCCATGGTGGCGTCGTCCTGCGTACCCCAGCCCTCGTTGGTGACCATGATGGGCACGTTGTCGTCGGTGACGATCGTGTAGCGGGCCCACAGATGGGTGACGCCGTCGGCGCGCACGAGGTTCCAGTCCGCACCGCCGGGCAGGATCGTTCCTGATCCGGCCGGTCCGTGGAATCGGCCGCCGGTGATCGGGATGACCCGACGCATTCCGTGCGGGGTCGGCCCGATGAGCACCGGGGGAGCCAGCTCGACGTCGAGGGTGAAGACGTGATTCAGAGTGGGCGTGGACATCTCACTCACCTGCCGGCAGCAGTCGCCCGGCCGCAGGTGACGCTGCCGCATCGATCGGGGCCGCATCGAGGCCCTTCGGGGCTCCGCCGGGGATGACGAGTGCGACGAGCGCAGCCAGGACGGTGGCCCCGGCACAGACGTAGATGCCCATGTCGAGTCCGGTTTCGAGGGCCGTACGGGCAAGCGGTGCAACGAGATCCGAGATCGGGCCGAGGTCGGCGTCGGCCACCGCCAGCGGCCCGCCCTGCTCGGCGACGCCGGAGGCCACGCCCACCGCCTCGGGAGGGAGGGAACCGTCGGACAGGTTGGAGGTGAGGGTGGCTCCGGCAACTCCGAAGGCCACGGCGCTGACGATCGCGGGGCCGAGGCTCTGGCCGGTTTCGCGAACGAGACTGGTGACCGCGCTTGCCATTCCGGCGTAGTCGATGGCGACGGCTCCGACGGCGACGGCCGTCAGTGCGGTGAACATGGTGATGAAGCCGGTGCCGAGCAGCAGGATCGGGCCGGTCATGGCGAGCAGTGAGGTGGAGTCGCCCGGTAGCTGAGCCATCCATATCTGACCGATGGCCAGTGCCGACAGTCCGGTGACCAGCAGGGTGCGGGCCGCGACGCGCATCAACAGGCGCGGGAGCAACGGAGTGAGGAGCAGTGGTACGGCTTGGATGAGGGCGAACGGTAGTGCGGCCTGCAGCGGGCTGACGTGCAGGATCGCTTCGAGTTTCACGCTGAGCGCGTAGGCGGTGCCGATGAAGCCGAACATCGCGAGCAAACCGATCAGGGCGGCCGCTGCGAAGGCCGGGGTACGGAACAGCGCGAGGTTCAGCATCGGGGTGCGGGCTCGCTGCTCGCTGATGACGAACGCGACGAACGACGCGACGGCGAGAACGAAAGTGCCCACGATGACGGGGCTCGAGTAGCCGTCCACGGAGCCCTGGATAACCGCGTACAGCAGGGCGAGCAAAGCGACCGCGATGGTGATCTGGCCGGGCCAGTCCAGTCCGCGTCCGGCGGGATGACGCGAGTCGACGATCACCGCGGCGCTGACAGCGGCGGTGACGAGACCCAGCACGGCGGGAATGGCGAACGACCAGCCCCAGCTGAAGTGTTCGGCCGCGAAACCGCTGATCAGCGGGGCGATCATGGCACCGAATGCCAGGCTGACCGCCCAGAGAGACAGGGCGCGGGCTCGTTCCTGACGTTCCGGGGTTGCCGAGACCAGCATGGCCAGTGACGTGGGAAAGATTGCGGCAGCGCCGAGTCCGGCGATGGCCTGCCCGGCGATCAGCTGCGTCAGAGTTCCCGACGTTCCGGCGACGACGTCTCCGAGGAAGACGAGCACGCCGCCCCAGACGAGCAGCCTCTTGCGGCCGAACATGTCGCCCAGCACACCGAAGTTGAGCTCGAGGATGGCGGTGGGAAGGATGAACGCGGCCGGGATCCAGGCCAGCGCCGCAGCGCTCGCTCCGAGGTCGCGTTGGATCACGCCGAGAATGGGCGCCGCGAGTGAGACGCCCATCTGGGCGACGCCGATCGCGAGGCAGCAGGCGATGAGCGTGCCGCGATCCAGCTTGTGTTGGGTGGGTTTCATGAGTTCCTCGTCCGGAGGCCGTGTCCTGTAAAGCAGGACTGCTGTTGTCTAATACAGGACAGCATTCATGGCCTGGATCACAGCTGTCAAGAGTGTTGGTTCGTTTGATGACACTGCAGTCCTGACAGTCAGAACTATGATGGCGACATGGCATCGGAAACGAGTGGATACAGAGAACGCAACAGCACGGCCGACCGTGCGCTGATCATCCTGGGCATGTTCACCGAGGATCGCCTGCAGATCAGCGCGAACGATGTCGCCGAGGCTCTCGGCAGTGCCCGCTCCACGGCATATCGATATCTGCAGACATTGGTCGGCGCATCGTTTCTCGAGGAAGCCCCCAATGGCGGGTTTCGGTTGGGTGTCGCGGTACTCGAACTTGCTCGATTGGCCCGGCGCGGTTACGGATTGACGACGATCGCCCAACCGGTGATGCGCGAACTGGCCGATGAGGTGGGCGAAACCGTGTTGCTCACCAGGCTCGTCGACGACACGGCAGTGTGCATCGAGCGGTGTGAGGGAGCCAAGCAACTGGTGCGCCTGAGCTACGAGCGGGGGAGTCGGCTGCCCATCAACGCCGGCGCGTCGGCGCTGACGCTGTTGGCCTGGTTGCCGGAGAAGGAAATCCGCTCGATTCTGGGTCGGCACGAGCTGCAACGCTTCACCGATCGAACGTTGACCGACGTCGATCGCCTCGTCGATCGCCTCGAGCGGATTCGCATCACCGGCTACGGCCTGACCGTCGCCGAGGTGGACCCGGATGCGATGGGAATCGCCGCACCGATCTTCGACGAGTCCGGTTCGGTGGCAGCGGCATTGAGCATCGTCGCGATCAGGCGTCGAGTCCCGGAGGACCGGACCGACGTGCTCGTCACCGCAGTGCGGGCCGCGGCGCAGACGCTGTCGACGAGATTGGCCGTCGTCAGTTCGTAGCGTGTCCTATTTTATGGGACAGCATTCCTATTTAACGTGATGCGCGCTACGTTGGTGGTGTGGATACGAGATTCGACACCCTCTACGACGTAGCGATCTGCGGTGCCGGTCCGGTCGGGATGACCGCGGGCCTGCTGCTCGCTGCACGAGGGCTCCGCGTCGTCGTTCTCGAGCGGCGCTCGACGACGAGCGACGAACCCAAAGCGATCAGCATCGACGACGAGGCACTGCGCACCTATCAGCAGGCAGGCGTGATCGACAGAATCCTGCCGATCGTCGTGCCCGGCACCGGAACCCGCTACTACGGACTCGACGACGAACCGCTGTTCCACGGCGGCGCGGAGAGCGCCTACCGGTTGGGCTACTCCTTCAAGAACCCGTTCGCGCAACCGGACCTCGAGCGTGTGCTGGCCGAGGCGCTGCACACGGCGCGCAATGTCACCGTTCGGTTCGACACCGAGGTCACGTCGATCGTGCAGGACGCGGACGCCGTGGCCATCGAAGCGGGCGGCCGCACGGTGCGAGCCCGCTACCTCCTCGGTTGCGACGGCGGACGATCGACCGTCCGAAACCTGCTCGGTATCGGGATGATCGGACGCAGCCACCCGGAATTGTGGTTGGTGGTCGACACGCTCGGCGACCCCCACGTCGAGCGCTACGGTATGCACCACGCCGATCCGAGCAGGCCGCACGTGGTGGTGCCGGGTCTCGGTGGCCGCTGTCGATACGAATTCCGCCTGTTCGAGGGGGAGGGTACGGCCACCGACGCGCCGCCGTTCGAGCTCATCGAGAAACTTGTCTCGCGCTACCGGCCGATCACACCCGCTCAGGTCGAACGAGCCGTCAACTACCGCTTCCACGGTCTCGTGGCCGATCGATGGCAGCTGGGGCGCTGCTTCCTGCTGGGCGACGCCGCGCACATGATGCCGCCGTTCGCCGGTCAGGGTCTGAACTCGGGTATTCGCGACGCTGCGAATCTCGCGTGGAAGTTGGCCGGCGTCCTCGACGGTTGCCTGCACGAAAGTGTGCTGGCCACATATCAATCCGAGCGTGGCCCCCACGCCGCCGCGGTGGTTCGCTCCTCCGAGCGGTTGGGCCGCGTGGTGATGACGACCAACCCTCGCATCGCGGCCAGGCGCGACGAGTTGGTCCGGGCCGCATTGGCCACCGAGAACGGGCGACGCTGGTTCGAGACCATGGCCTATCGCCCGCCGTACCGATTCTCCGACGGGCTCGTACTCCCCGGCGACGACACCGGGAGCATGATCGGGCAACCTCGGGCCTTCGACTCGGCGACCCGAACCATCCGCCCGCTCGACGAGATCCTCGGAACCGGTTGGGCGCTGGTGGGAGTCGACGTACACGACACGGCGGAGTGGGCGCACGCGCGCGATATCGGTCGCGGCCTACACGCAGTCGAGGTCGCCGTGCCCACCGATCGCACGGTGCCGAGGATGGACGGCATCAACGTTCTACTCGACGTCGACGGTCGGCTGGACGACGAGATGCGGACGTACACCGGAAGATTCGTGCTCATCCGACCCGACCGCTTCGTTGCGGCCGCGTGGCATCCGCACGACGGTGACGACGTTCGAGCCGCAGTGAGGGCCGCGGTGGCGTCGTGGATCGAAACTTCGGTGAGTCCTTCCGAACTGTCCTACATCGAGACGAAAGGCATCAGCTATGCGTGAACTTCCTACCCCGCTGCCGACGACAGTGGTCCGCCGCACCGCGCCCCCGACTCCGCGGCACGAGGCGGACGTCGACTGGAACACGTCCAACAAGTTTCTGAACGGGCCGTTCGCGCCGTGGCACGAGGAGACCGAGGCGTTCGACCTCGAGGTCATCGGGAAACTCCCCGACGATCTCGCCGGCGCGCTGTTCCGAGTGGCTGACAATCCACGCTTCGAGCCACTCGACACCGATCGGTACCACTGGTGGGAGGGCGACGGCGGCGTCGCGGGCACCTACATCCGCGACGGTAAGGCGTCGTTCCGGATGAAGTGGGTGCACACCGATACGATGAAGATCGAGGTGGAGGCCGGGGAAGCGCTGTACAGCGGTTTCGTCAACGGCTCCGGCAAGGCCAAGCGGGATCTGCCGGCGGGCGCGCCGCCGTCGAAGAGCGTCGCCAATACCAACGTCGGGCTGTTCGCCGACCATCTGCTGGTGTACTACGAAGGCGGACTTCCACATTCGATACACCCCGGAACTCTCGATACGCAGGGCACGTACAACTTCGGTGGTGCACTCGACATCCTGTGCACGGCGCACTACAAGATCGAACCGACGACCGGAAACATGCTGTTCTACTCTGCCATCGGGCCGAGACTGACGTGGTACGAGGCCGATACCAGCGGCACCGTCGTCGATTCCTTCGGTTTCGACATGGGCTGCCCGGCAATGGTTCACGATTACATCGTGAGCGAACACCTCGCGATCTTCCTCATCTCGCCCAACCAGTTCCGCCTCGACCGCATCATGGAGGGGCGACCCGGCGTGCTCTGGGACGAATCGGCGACGCCGAACGGCAGCAGGTTCGCCGTGCTCGACCGTCGCACCCATGAGGTGAGCTGGTACGACACCGGCCTGATGCTGGCCCCGACGCACTTCTTCAACGCGCACGAAACCGCCACAGGAATCGTGGTGGATCTGCACGTCATCGCGCGTCTGGGCAATCCGGCCGACGACTCGGACGAGCCGATCGACTCGCACTCCTGGTTTCCACCCGCGATGGCCTGGCGGTTCGTGCTCGATACCGCGACCGGGACGACCACCCAGCACATGCACAGCGGGATCGCGGGTGAATTCCCGAAGATCAACGACGCGTGGCTGGGCAAGGAGAACCGCTTCGGCTACTTCGCCACCACCCGAGATCTGTCTCCGCTGACTCTGACGGATGGGCTTGCGCGCCATGACTTCTCCACCGGCCAGACGATCGTGCTCGAAGGGCCCGACGGATTGACCAGCCCCAGCGAACCGGTCTTCGTCCAGCGTCGAGGAGCGAGCGGCGAGAACGACGGATATCTGCTGACCCTGTGGTGGAATCCGGCGACAGGACTCTCCGAGCTGCTGGTGCACGAGGCCGACGCGTTCACCCGCGAACCTCTCGCGCGGGTGAAGCTTCCCGTTCGAGTTCCGTTCGCGTTCCACGGATCCTGGGCCGAGGCCGAGGTACTCGACGCAGCGATCGCAGCCCAGCGGTAACGAAGAAAAGAACACCGAGAATGAAAGAGCAGGACTGACATGGCGAACACACTGGCGTGGACGGCGAAGATATTCGACGGCGGATGGCTGGACGGCGGCGGTGGAACCCTCGACGTGACGGCTCCTGCCGACGGGGCCCTCGTGGCCACCGTCGGTGCTGCGGACATCGCTGACCTCGATCGAGCTGTCGCGAAAGCTGCACGTGCGCAGCAAGAATGGGCCGCCAAGCCCTACCCGGAGCGAGCATCGGTCATGACGAAGGCTGCAGCGATTCTCGAGCAGAACCCCGAGCGTCTGACGCGGTGGCTGATTCCCGAATCGGGATCCAGTCACGGCAAGGCAGGGGCCGAGGTGGGCTTGGTTCTTGCCGAACTGACCGAGGCGGCCACGTTGGCGTCCCAGCCCTACGGGCAGGTCCTGCGCAGCGCGAAGTCCCGGTTCTCGGTAGGGCGATACGTTCCGATGGGCGTCATCGGCGTGATCAGTCCGTTCAACTTCCCAGCGGTACTGTCGATGCGGTCGGTCGCGCCTGCTCTGGCCGTCGGCAATGCCGTCGTGCTCAAACCCGATCCGCGAACGCCGATTTCGGGTGGACTGATCCTCGCCGAGATTCTCGCCGAGGCCGGCCTGCCGGACGGTCTGTTGCACGTACTGCCCTCGGGTGCCGACGTGGGAGCGGCGCTCGTCTCGCACCCCGACGTGCCGTGCATCTCCTTCACCGGATCCACCGCGGCCGGCCGCCGAATCGCGGAAGCCGCTGCGCCGTTGCTCAAGAAGGTCCACCTCGAGCTCGGCGGAAACAACGCGTTCCTCGTGCTGCCCGATGCAGACATCGAGGCCGCTGCATCGGCGGGCGCGTGGGGATCGTTCCTGCACCAGGGGCAGATCTGTATGGCGTCGGGTCGGCACCTCGTTCCCGAGCATCTCGCCGAGCAGTACACGGCGGAACTCGCGAAGATCGCCGCGCGCATCACCGTCGGAGATCCGACCGACCCGTCGAATGCGTTGGGGCCCATCATCGACGAGAACCAGCTGAAGCGAGTCGACAGCATCGTGCAGGCCACGGTCACGGCCGGTGCCGAACTCGCTGCGGGCGGAACTTTCGACGGGCTCTACTACCGACCGACCGTGCTCGGTAACGTGCCGAAGGATTCACCCGCGTTCACCGAGGAGATATTCGGCCCGGTCGCACCCATCACGACGTACCGCACCGTCGACGAGGCAATCGACATTGTCAATTCCTCGGAATACGGCCTGTCCGTTGCTGTTCTGACCTCGAACCCGTTCAAGGCCTACGAGCTGGCGGACCGAATTCGTTCCGGTGCCGTGCACATCAACGACCAGACGATCGACGACGAGGCCGTCGCGCCGTTCGGTGGCGTCAAGGCATCGGGTTCCGGTGGACACTTCGGCACCACCGTCAACCTCGATACGTTCTGCGATCTGCAGTGGGTCACGATGCAGTCGGACATTCAGAAGTATCCGTTCTGACCGACCCCGCCGGGCGAACCCGCACCGATCGCGCTACTCGCGGTGCGGGGTTCGCTCACCGGTGTTCGGGTCGACGTCGAACAGCTGGTCGGTGTTGTCCGGGGCGTAGACGACGGTGTTCGTTTCGAGGGCTCGTCGTCGAGCGCCGTCGCGAATCGCGAGGAATCCGGCACCGAACAACACGATCACGGCGATTCCGGCGACGATCGCCCAACCCTCGAAGCCGCCCGCCAATGCGGCGATCAGACCGCCTGCGGCGGCGATACCGGCGAAGATCAGGATGACGGCCAGCATGTTCTCGACAGCTCTGGCCCAGCTCGTTTTGGTAGGCCTTTTCTCGACCATAGGGGCAATTCCTTTCGATCAGCTCGGAGCGGGGGATACCCGAAAGCCGACCGATTAAGCCCCGCACTGCCCAGTGGCGGTCGTCACTGAGCCTTGCGCGCGCGGTACGCGGCAACGGCCGCTCGGTTCCCGCAGGTAGTGCTGCAGAACCGGCGGGATCGGTTGCGCGAGAGGTCGAGGACCAGGCCGTTGCAGTCCGGATCCGCGCAGACGTCGAAGCGCGAGAGCTCGTCCGCTCGGATGACGTCGATCATGGACATCGCGGTCTCGACGACGATGCGGGTCGCGAGCGGACTGTCGTCGGCGACGGCATGGATGTGCCAGTCGAGATCTCCGTGACGAACCAGTCGGGGCAGGGCCGAGGATTCGGCGAGCAGACGGTTCACCTCGACCACGGCGTCGTCTCGGCTGCTGGTCAGCAGCGCGCGCAGGGTCGGGCGCAGTGCTCTCACGGCCTCGAGCTCGGCGTCGTCGCCGTCGAAGCGGCCGGAGTAGCCCTGTTCGGTGAAGAACTCGGCGAGCTGCTCGCGGGTGGTCAGCGTGTCCGGCTCCTCGGCGGAATTGATCAACGCCACGGCCGCCAACAGTGACAGTTCCGCGTCATGAGCAAAAAGCATGTTGACACCTTACCAAGTCGGTCCCTACTGTCACATGCCATGACGGCTTACACTCATGACGCGAATGCGGATCTCGCGGCCACCCACGATGCTGCCGCGCGGTCGCGTCGACTCTCGGGACTCGGTTTCGCGCTGCTCTCCGCGGCGTCCTTCGGGCTTTCCGGGTCACTCGCCACCGGGCTGCTCGACGCAGGCTGGACGGCCGGGGCCGCGGTGACCGCGCGAATTCTGCTCGCCGCAGCCGTCCTGCTGATTCCGTCGATCCTCGCGTTGCGCGGGCGGTGGAACCTGCTGGCGAAGAACTGGAAGCTGCTCCTCGCCTACGGTGCCTTCGCGGTCGCAGGGTGCCAGCTCGCCTTCTTCAACGCCGTCGGCCGGATGGAGGTGGGCGTGGCGCTGCTGATCGAGTTCACCTCGCCCGTGGCCGTCATCGGGTGGATGTGGTTCCGGCACCAGCAGCGTCCCGGTCGCCTGACCGTGGTGGGCGCACTGCTGGCCGCGATGGGGCTGGTGCTCGTGCTCGATCTGATCTCCGGTGCCGACGTGGACTCGGTCGGCGTGCTGTGGGCGCTGGGCTCGATGGTCGGTGCGGCCGTGTACTGGGTGCTGTCGGCGGACGAGAGCAACGGCCTCCCGCCGATCGTGCTCGCCGGAGCCGGTCTGTTGACGGGCGGGCTCATCCTGCTGGTCGCCGGGCTCATCGGGATCGTCCCGTTCGCTGCTCCGCTCACCGACGTCACCTTCGTCGATGCGGTCGTTCCGTGGTGGGTTCCGATCATCGGCCTCGGCGTCGTGACCGCCGCGCTGGCCTACGTTCTCGGGATCGCGGCGGGCCGACGTCTCGGGTCGCGGTTGGCATCGTTCATGGGTCTGATGGAGGTCGTTGCGGCACTGGTGTTCGCGTGGCTGCTGCTCGGGCAGGCGCCGGCACCGGTCCAATTGGCCGGTGGCGCACTGGTTCTGCTCGGCGTGGTCGTCGTCAAATCAGGAGAACGCGCCACGGCTCACGAGCCGGTGGAGCCGTTGCAGAGCAGGCCCTGACCTGACGCTCAGCTGTCGACGCGTCCGAACACCACGGCGGCGAGAATGGTGTGGGCGCTGGCGATCACCGAGTCCAGTGGTTCGCGTTCGGGAGAGAGCAGCCATTGTTGGGCGATGGTGAGGACCGCGCCCACCAGGCCCATGGCCAGTGTTCGACGGTTGGGCCCGGCGAGTCCGCGGCTGGATCCGGCGGCCTCGGCCACCTGCAGCACCGTCTCGGAGAACGAGGTCGTCGTCTTGCGGTAGAGCGCGTCGACGGTGGGCGAGACTCCGAGAATCTCGACGAAGGCGATGCGCGCGGATCCAGGATTCTCGGCGACGAACGTGAAGAAGCCGGTGAGAGCGCCACGGAGAACCTGTTCGGTGGAGTCGGCCTCGGCCTGCGCACCGGCCAGGATGTTCTCGCGCATGGCGTCGGTCGCTCGGCCGTAGGCGGCCATGAGCAAGTCCTCGCTGTTGGAGAAGGACTCGTAGAAGTAGCGCTTGGTCAGCCCGGCCTCGCTGCACACCTTCTCCACGGTTGCCGTCCGGTAGCCGGTGGTGCCGAAGACCTTCACGGCGGCGTCGAGCAGGCGAATTCGACGCTCCTGCTGCCTCTGCTGCGGGTCGGCACCTCGGTAGGTACGGCCGGGTTCGCTGTGATGGGTAGTCACAGACAGATCTTGACACCGCTCGGTATCAGATGCAAAGTGTTCGCAGACAAGCATTTCGATCGAGGGGGAGCAGATGGCGGCGTCGACGCTGCGGAACAAGGTCGTTCTGATCACCGGAGCGGCACGGGGAATCGGTGCCGCAACGGCACGTGCGCTGGCGGGCCGAGGTGCCCAGCTGGTTCTCGTCGATGTCGACGAGGCACCCCTCCTGGAACTCGCAACCCAGCTGAAAGCAGCGGCATTCGTTGCCGACGTGCGGAATCTGGACGACATGCAGCGCGCCGTCGACGGGGGAATCGAGGCGTACGGCGGCATCGATCTGGTGCTGGCGAACGCAGGCATCGCGAGCTACGGATCGATCATGCAGGTCGATCCCGCCACGTTCCAACGCGTCATGGACATCAACGTGATGGGCGTGTTCAACACCGTCCGCGCGGCTTTGCCGTCGCTCATCGATCGCAACGGCTACGTCCTCGTCGTCTCCTCGCTCGCGGCGTTCACCCCGTGCCCCGGCCTGGCCGCGTACAACGCCAGTAAGGCTGCGGCAGAACACTTTGCGAACGCCCTCCGGCTCGAGGTCAACTATCGAGGTGTCGATGTCGGCTCCGCGCACATGGCATGGATCGACACACCGATGGTGCAGGACGCCAAGTCCGATCTCACCGCATTCCAGGATCTGCTCGCGGTGCTGCCCGGCCCGCTGGGTAAGACGATGACCGTCGAGCAGTGCGTCGACGCGTTCGTCGACGGCCTGGCCAAGCGCAAGCGGCGTGTCTACGTGCCGCGGTGGGTGGGCGCAGCGTCGTGGTTCAAGGCCGTCATCACCTCGCGGGTCGGTGATCGCAGCATGCTCGAGCACGTGCCGACGATCCTGCCGAAGATGGACGAAGAAGTAGCCCGCCTCGGCAGGTCCGAGAGCGCTCGCAACAAGACCAGCTGACACCGGACATCGAAGGAATCGCTGACATGACTGCCGTACTGCCCTCTCCCGAGGTCGACGTTCTCATCATCGGTGCCGGCCTGTCCGGGATCGGGGCCGCGCGCCACCTCGGGCACGATCTGCCCGGTAAGACCTACGCCATCCTCGAAAGTCGCGGCGCGATCGGGGGAACGTGGGATCTGTTCCGCTACCCCGGGATTCGTTCCGACTCCGACATGTACACCCTCGGATACAGCTTCAAGCCGTGGATGGGTGAGAAATCCATCGCCGACGGCACCGACATCCGCAACTACATCGTCGAAACCGCGCAGGAAGCGGGCGTCGACAAACATATTCGGTTCCATCACAAGGTCGTCGCGCTCGAGTGGTCGTCCGAACAGCAGTTCTGGACGGTGACCGCGCACCGTAGCGACACGGACGAGACGGTGACAATCACGGCGTCGTTCGTGTTCTCCTGCAGCGGTTACTACAACTACGACAAGGGGTTCACCCCCGAGTTCGCCGGACAGGAGAATTTTGGCGGCCAGGTGATCCACCCGCAGCACTGGCCCGAGGATCTGGACTACTCCGGCAAGAAGATCGTCGTGATCGGTAGCGGTGCAACGGCAATCACGTTGGCTCCCAACCTGGCTCGCGACGCCGAGCACGTCACGCTGCTGCAGCGCTCGCCCAGCTACGTCCTCTCGCTTCCGTCACAGGACCCGATTGCGCAGACGCTACGCAAGCGCCTGCCGAAGAAGTTGGCGTACAGCGTCACTCGGCTCAAGAACGTGTCGATGGCCATGTTGATCTACACGCTGAGCCAGAAGTACCCGGAGTTCATGAAGAAGCGGATCCGGACGATGCAGGAGGGGTGGTTGCCGAAGGGATACGACCTCGACACCCACTTCACCCCGTCCTACAACCCGTGGGATCAGCGCCTGTGCCTGGTGCCCGACAACGATCTGTTCCGTTCGATTCGCAAGGACGAAGTCTCGATCGTCACCGATCACATCGACACCTTCACCGAGACCGGCCTGAAGCTGAAGTCGGGCCAGCACCTCGACGCCGATATCGTCGTCACCGCAACGGGATTGAACCTCTCCGCTCTCGGCGGTGCGCAGTTCCGGGTCGACGGCGAGGACGTCGACCTGCCCAGCACGATGGCCTACAAGGGCATGATGCTCACCGGTATCCCCAACTTCGCCTTCGTCGTCGGTTACACCAACGCCTCGTGGACGCTCAAGGCCGACATGGTCTCGAACTACGTGATGCGACTGCTCGCGCACATGGACGAGAAGGGCTACAGCACAGTCGAGCTCGAACGCGACCCGTCGATCGACGAGGAACCGTTCCTCGACTTCGCGGCGGGATACGTGCTGCGGGCGGTGGACAACTTCCCGAGACAGGGCAGCGAGACCCCGTGGAAGCTGCGCATGAACTACTTCCGCGACCTGCCGGTGCTGCGCTACGGCAAGGTGGTGGACAAGGCCATGAAGTTCCGTCGTCCCCGGTCGAAGGTCTCCGTCGGATCCTGACGGGAATTGTTCGGGGTCGGGCGTGCGTTGGTTCCGAGTATGAAAATTGGAATCATCGGAAGCGGATTCATCGGCGGTACTCTCGTCCGTCGCCTGACGGCACTCGGTCACGAGGTTCGGTTCTCGAACTCTCGTGACCCGGAGACCCTGGCAGACCTGGCGGCGGACACCGGGGCGACGGCAGTGTGGGCCGCCGACGCGGCTCAGGACGCAGACCTGGTGATTCTGAGCATTCCGCAGAAGAACGTGCCGGATCTGGCACCGGGAATTGCCGGTGCCCGTAAGCCCGGGGCGCCGATCATCGAGACCAACAACTACTACCCGCAGCAGCGGGATGGGTTGATCGAGGAGATCGAGGGTGGGACACCCGAAAGTGTGTGGGTGTCTCAGCAACTCGGCGAGCCGGTGATCAAGGCGTTCAACGGAATCTACTGGAAGCACCTGTTGGAAAAGGGGGTGCCCAGCGGGGCCAGCGGTCGTATCGCACTGCCGATCGCAGGCGACGACGAGGATTCCAAGAAGCTCGTGTTCTCGGTGATCGACGAGCTCGGATTCGACCCCGTCGACGGCGGCACCCTCGCCCAGTCGTGGCGTCAGCAGCCGGGAACGCCCTCGTACGGCAAGGACTTCGGAGTCGACGCGCTCGTCGAGGCGCTGGGGCAGGCAACGAACGAACGCAGTGCGGAGTGGAAGGCCTGAGCTCGATTCCTCTTGCTACCTGACGCGACAGCTACCTGACGCGGCAGCTACTTGACGCGGCCCTCGCGGAGCGTGCGCTCCGCGAGGTCGCGTAGCGGCCCGGTCAGGTTCGAATCGCCGACGCGGCACGAGTGCTCACCCACCGACACGTTCCAGACGAACGTGTCGCGGGCATTCGAGTCGGCCGAGTCGGTGGCCTGCTGATCGGCGATGTACGGCTGCGCGGCCTCGACCAACGACTGCCATTCCGGCTCGTCGGTCTCGACGACTCCGCGCTTGGACATGCCGGCGACACCGCCGGTTCGCAATACCTCGATGCGCAGGCTCATCTGCCCTCGATCACACCCGATCGTCGCTCGGCTTCGGTATGGACTCGTTCCCCGTTGTCCGAACTCCCACGGTAGACCAACCGGTCGCCACAGCCTCGGCAACGTCGGAACCGGCTCCGTACCGCTCGTTCGCTGCAGCGAGTGTGGCGGCCGCGAAGCCGGCGAAATCGACCGTAGGAGACAGTCCGCCGACCGTCATCGTGTCGAACCACACCTGCCCGACGCGATCCCAGGCCGGACCGCCCAGAGTGGTGGCGGCGACGGCGAATGCACGGTTGGGGATACCCGAATTGATGTGCACACCGCCCTCGTCCTCGGTGGTGACGACGAAGTCGTCCATGCTGGCCGGCTGCGGATCCTTACCCAGCACGTCGTCGTCGTACGCGGTGCCGGGCTCGAGCAGAGAACGCAACGCTTTCCCCTGAACGGCCGGAAGGAACAGGCCTTCGCCGATCAGCCACGACGCGTCCTCGGCGTTCTGCCCGGCGGTGTACTGCTCGACCAGTGCGCCGAACACGTCGGAGATCGACTCGTTCAGCGCGCCGGCCTGGTCCTTGTATTCGAGTGGGGTGGTGTACTGCGTGAACCCGTGCGCGAGTTCGTGTGCGATGACGCCGAGCGAGACGGTGAATCGAGCGAACACCTCACCGTCACCGTCGCCGAAGACCATGCGCGAGCCGTCCCAGAACGCGTTGTCGTAGTCCTGCCCGTAGTGCACCGTCGCGTCGAGGGGCAGGCCGCTGCCGTCGAGACTCGAGTAGCCGTAGACCTCGTCGAAGAACGCATAGGTAGCGCCGAGACCGTCGTACGCCTCGTCTGTCGCGGCGTCTCCGGTTGCTTCCTCGCCCTCGGCGCGCACCTGCTGGCCGGGGAGATCCCTGGTGGACTTCGCGTCGGAGATCGTGCGTTCGAGCGTGCCGCCGGTGCGCGGGGCGATGGCGGTGCGCGCCTGCACCACCTCGCGTCCGGCACGCATTTCACGATCGGCGAGCAGGGTGGCGCGAGCGCCCGCACCCTGGAGCCTTTCGAGCAGGAACGGTGGAACAACCCCGTGGAAATGCTGGCTGCGCGATGATCCGGAATCGAGAACTGACGTCATACTCGGTGACCCCCTAGGTCCGTGGCATGTGCGGTGATGGTTTCAGTGTGCCCGAGGGCACCGACACAGTCGGTCTCGTCGGTGAGATCACGCGCCCATCGTGGACAGGTCGACGCCATCCACCTCGCTCGGCGGACGAAGCGCAGTGACGGTCGCCCAGTGTCGGGCCAGCAGGGAGGCGTCGGAATCGTCGTCCTCGGCTCGGATCTCGTCGAAGCGAACGGTGACGAAATCCTCCCCGCGATCGCCTATTTCGGCCTGTACCGCGCCGTAGCGGGCGAGCGATGCCGGCACGATCCCCGCCAGATCCGCCAGCGGAACGTCCGGGATGTTCACGTTGACGACGGCGTCGGACGGTCCGTGCGACACCATCCACGTCACCGCGAGGTGTGCGACGTGCTCGGCGGTGTCCCAGTGAGCAGGCTCGGTGGCGATCGACGACAGGGCCATGGCCGGAACTCCATGGGTCAGCGCAGTCAATGCGGCCCCGACGGTGCCCGAATGCAGAACGGCTGCACCGGTATTGGGGCCGTGGTTGATGCCCGAGAGCACCAGGTCCGGCACGTCGCCGAAGGCTCCTCGGGTGGCGACGAACGCGATCAGAGCAGGCGACGCCTGCACCGCGTACGCCGGGACATCGGGCAGACCGTCGATCTCCACCGCTGCGACGCCCAGATGATCGTCGACGCCCATACCGGTCAACGATGCGCTGGCCCCGCTGCGCTCCTCGTGGGGCGCGGCCACGACGACGTCGAGACCGGCAGCGACAGCCACGCGCGCGAGCAGGGCGATGCCCGCGCTGTGCACGCCGTCGTCGTTGGTGATCAGGGCTCTCATTTCTTGCCTGCCTTCTTGTACGGACGAACCTCCACCGATTCGGTCAGGCCGAGAACCAGGTCGCGTCGCCCGCTGCCGAGGCCGCGTCGGGTGACGTTGGCCGTGCCCGCGCCGCCGCCGAGACGCAACGCCTCCGGGACCGACAATCCCTGAGCGAGCCCTGCGGCAATGCCGGCACTCATCGAATCGCCTGCTCCGTGGTGATCGACCATGCGTAGACCCGGCGTGACAATTTCGAGCACGTCGCCGTCCACCAATGCCAGGGCTGGATCTCCGGCCCGCGAGATCACGACGATCTCCGCGCCGTCGTCGTGCATCTTCCGCATCGAGTCGATGAGGTGCGCCGGGTCCTCGGACTCGGCCCGGCCGTCGGCGATGAGGTCCTCGTGGCTGACCTTGAGCACCGTGAGGCCGCCGGCGAGCGCAGCGATCATGGTCGGCCCGGACAGGTCGGCCACCACCGTCTTGCCCAGGGCGGTGAGGTCCGCGCACAACCTCTCGTACACCTCGGGTGGAACGATGTCGTCTTCGTGCGGTCCGCCGAGGATGGCGACGTCGCTGCGGGCACCGGCTGCGAGTGCCGCGCTGAACAGGTCGTCGAGCGCATGCCTGGCCAGGGGCGGCGGGTCGACCGTGGCAAGGATTTCACGCTCACCGCTACGGCGATCGTGCACGTACGAGCCGCTCTCCTGGCCGATGTCGACCGAGACGACGGAGATGCCCTCCCGCTCGACGATGTCGCGCAGAATGCCCCCGATCTCGCCGCCGAACACTCCCGTCAATGTGACGTCGAGGCCGAGCACCGTGGCCATCCGGGCGATCCAGTGGCCCTGACCACCCGCGTGCACGTGCAGTTCGGTGTTGCCGTTGGGAGCTTTGTCGAGGGTCACCGTCAACAGCGGAGACGGAGCGAAGACGAGGGCACTGAGGGATTCAGAGGAGGGAGGCATCGACTGCGAATGCCCGATATGTCAGGACCGAAACGGCTGGTGCTCGGCGATAGCCTCAGAAGCGACGACGCAGACGCATTCCGATCGGCCGGCCGTCGGGGTCGACGAACAGGCGATAGGCGAATGCGGCGAGTCGCTGTTGCCACACCGGTGGCACGGAAATTTCGTGTCGGCGAAGCCTGCCGGCAGGGCGCGGGCCCGAGGACGGGTTGTGGTGCCACTCGTCGAGCGCGGTCGCACTCGCCGAGATGGCGTCGAAGAATGCCTGCGGATCCACCAGATCGGCGTCGTCGCCGTCGGCGCGGCCGAGGTGTTCGCGAATCAGTTCCAGGCGCAGGTTGCGGGCATGGGTTCGGGCACCGTCGCCCAACCCGGCGGGGTCGAGAGGCTCGCGGTCGTCGCGTTCTTCGTCGACGATCGCCGCTGTCAGCTCCGAATCGTGAGTCCAGGACCGACGATTGAAGTTGTCCGAGCCCACCGCGGTCCACACGTCGTCGATGATGCAGACCTTCGAGTGCACGTATACCGGTATGCCGCGGTCGTTTTCGATGTCGAGAACCAACACGCGATCACCACCGGCGGCGCGGATGACCTCCAAGGCAGCCGAGTGTCCCAGCAGCGCAGAGGGAATGGTGAGTGCACTGTCGTCGTCGAGGTGCTTGGGAACCACCACCACCAAGCGCAGGTTCGGCTTACGGCGCAGTGCCGCGGCGAAGACGCGTGCGACATCCACCGACCACAGGTACTGGTCTTCGATGTAGATCAGCTCGGTTGCCCGGTTGAGCGCCTTGGCGTACGCCCGTGCCGCGCTGCGCTCGCCCTTGGTGGCGAACGGGTAGGCGGGGCGTCGACGCGGGTAGGTGCGCAACAACTGCACCGAGCACGTGCCCTGCGGTTCCGGCGGCGCAGCCGCAGGCGGCAGTTCCGACGGCTCCCGAGTCACTCCGCGCAGCATGTCGGGGATGGCGTGCCAGGGTAGGCGGGACAGGGCTGCGGGATCCTCCCAGCGCTCGCGGAAGACGTCCTCGACGTCCCGCACCGCGGGTCCCTCCAACTGAACCTGCACGTCGTGCCAGGCCGGGATCTCGCCGTACTCGGGAGGGAAGGGTCGGGAGACCGGATCGCCGAAATGATCGGCGTCGTCGCGTCGAGCACGGGCCAGGTCGATGCCGCCCACGAACGCGACGTCGGGCAGATCTTTCCTCCCGTACCGCACGACCACGAACTTCTGGTGGTGGCTTCCGGTCACCAGCACGCGCTGGTCGAGGATCACCTCGCCGCCTGCCTCTTCGAGCTTCATGGCGAGCTTGCGATTCTTCGGGCCGGTGAATCCGAGCGTCTCCATGTGCGAGCGCCACACCATGCCCTTCACGACGCCACCGCGGTGCGCGACGCCCGTGAGCGCGTCCTCGACGGTCACGCCGTCGTCGGTGAGCAGCTGTTCCGGATCTCCGCGCCAATCGGTGAACAGCACCAGGTCGTCGCGCTCGGTGCGGTCGAGGGCTCGGGCCAGCGCCGCGAAATAGGTCTTGCCGTGCACCAGGTTCTCGACGCGGTTGCCCTCGGTCCAGGCGGTGATCCGGGTGTCGTCGTTGCCGCGCTCGACGGCAGTGAGGAACCACGGGTGCGCCGGATCGAAGTGTCGCTCCGGTGCGATGAGGGCGGAGGTGGATCTGCCGAGGCTCTCGGCGACACCGTCGACGACGCGCCGGATGCGCTGCACTATCACGGTGGCATCATTTCATCCGGTTTGAAGCGCGGGGAGGGCGGGCACCCGAGCGATATGACTCAGGTACCCAACGTCACGCTCAGAAACGGCAAGCAGATCCCGCAGCTCGGCTTCGGCGTGTTCCAGATCGATCCCGAGAAGACAGCGCAGGCCGTCGAGACGGCACTCGAGATCGGCTACCGCCACATCGACACCGCCGAGATGTACGGCAACGAGAAGCAGGTCGGCGAAGGTATTCGGAACTCGGGTATCGACCGCGACTCGGTGTTCGTCACCAGCAAACTCAACAACGGCTTCCACAAGCCCGACGACGCGCGCAAGGCGTTCGACAAGACGCTCAGTGACCTCGGCACCGACCACGTGGATCTCTTCCTCATCCACTGGCCGCTGCCCACCCGCTACGACGGCGACTTCGTCTCCACCTGGAAGACGCTGGAGGAGTTCGCCGCAGACGGCCGCGCACGCAGCATCGGCGTCTCCAACTTTCAGCCCGCCCACCTCGATCGCCTGGCGGAGGAGACCGAGACGGTCCCCGCGGTGAACCAGATCGAGGTGCACCCGTACTTCGTCAACAACGACGTCTGGGCCTACGGCCGCGAGCATGCGATCCCCACCGAGGCGTGGTCTCCGATCGCCCAGGGCAATGTTCTCGACGACGCGGAATTGAAGCGAATCGCCGACGCGGCAGGCAAATCCGTCGCACAGGTGGTGCTCCGCTGGCACATCCAGCGCGGAAACATCATCTTCCCGAAGTCGGTCACGCCGGAGCGGGTGAAGGCCAACTTCGACATCTTCGACTTCGAGCTCAGCTCGGCCGATGTGGACGCCATCACGGCTCTGGACAAGGGTGAGCAGGGTCGTACCGGACCGAATCCGGACACCTTCGACATGATCCCCGACTGATCACGTAACCCTGTGGGCTCGAACATCTTCGGATGTTCGAGCCCACAGTCGTTCGATCAGTGCATCAGGGCCGGTCAGTGCTTCAGGGCCGATCCTGTTGCCGCGGTGACCTGCTCGGTGGTCACGCCCGGTGCGAGTTCCACCAGTTCGAGGGTGCCGTCGCCGACGACGTCGATGACGGCGAGGTTGGTGATGATGCGATTCACGACGCCTTGGCCGGTCAGTGGAAGGGTGCAGGCGTCGAGGATTTTCGGGTTACCGTCGCGGTCGGTGTGTTCCATGACGACGATGACGCGCCGGGCACCGTGCACGAGGTCCATCGCGCCGCCCATGCCTTTGACCATCTTGCCGGGCACCATCCAGTTGGCGAGGTCGCCGGTGCGTGAGACCTGCATGCCGCCGAGTACGGCGGTGTCGATGTGGCCGCCGCGGATCATGCCGAAGCTCAGTGCCGAATCGAAGTATGCGGCACCGGGGTTGACGGTGACGGTTTCCTTGCCTGCGTTGATGAGGTTGGCGTCGACGTTGTCCTCGGTGGGGTAGGGCCCGGTGCCGAGGATGCCGTTCTCCGAGTGCAGGGTGACCTTGACCGCGTCGGTCAGGTATCCCGGGATCAAGGTCGGTAGTCCGATGCCGAGGTTGACGTATTCGCCGTCGACCATCTCGGCTGCGGCGCGTTCGGCAATCTGATCGCGGGTCCATCCTGTGCTCATGCTCGAACTCCTGAACTGACGGTGCGCTTTTCGATGCGCCTGTCCTGTGGGCCGGTGTGTACGACGCGTTGGACGAACACGCCGGGAAGGTGTACGTGGGCCGGGTCGATTTCGCCCGGTTCCACGAGGTTCTCGACCTGGGCGATGGTGATCTTTCCTGCCATCGCGGCGAGGGGGTTGAAGTTCATCGCAGTTTTGTCGAACACGAGATTGCCTGCGGTGTCGCCGATTTCGGCGTGCACGAGTGCGAAGTCGGCGTTGATCGACTCTTCGAGTATGTACCTTTTGTCGCCGAACACTCGGGTCTCTTTGGGCGGGGAGGCGATCGAGACGGAGCCGTCGGGGTCGTAGCGCCAGGGCATTCCGCCGTCGGCGATGGGGCTGCCGACTCCTGCGGGGGTGAAGAATGCGGGGATTCCGGTGCCGCCGGCGCGGAGTCGTTCGGCGAGTGTTCCCTGTGGGGTCAGTTCCACTTCGAGTTCGCCGGCGAGGTACTGCCGGGCGAACTCTTTGTTCTCGCCGACGTAGGAGGCGGTGACGCGGCGGATTCGTCCGGCGGCCAGCAGGATTCCGAGTCCGTAGCCGTCGACGCCGCAGTTGTTGGAGAATACTTCGAGCTCGGTGGCGTCGGTGTTGGCGATGGCCTCGATGAGGGCGTCGGGGATGCCGCACAGTCCGAAGCCGCCGACCGCGAGGGTCGCTCCTCGGCCGATGTCCGCAACCGCGTCGGCGGCGGACGCGTAGGTCTTTCCAGTCACTTGCAGCTCCTGATGTGTTCGTTGAGCAAACGTTGTAGTCAGTGAACCTGAGCTGTGTATTTCGGTGAAGCAAATGCTGGTATCTGCTCGTTCGGTGAACGGATGTGGACCAGGCGTCCGGTGAGTGGACGTACGATGGCCGGGTGACGACACCGGATGCCAACGCAAGTGTGATCGACAAGATCTGTTCGTTGCTGCGCGCAGCGGGGAGCGAGGAGCCGTCGGGTGCCTCGACCACCGCGCTCGCGCGGGCAACCGGTATCGCGCGACCGACCGCACATCGCCTACTGGCGTCGCTGGCCGACCAAGGATTCGTCGACCGCGACGCGACCGGCAACTGGTCACTGGGCCCGGAGATCTATCTGCTCGGATCGATGGCGGCATTGCGGTACGACATCACCGACCAGGCTCGAAAGATAGTGCAGGCGTTGGCCACCGAGAGTGGAGAGAGCGCGTTCCTCTCGGCCCGGCGCGGGGCGGAGACCGTGTGCCTTCTTCGGGTGGAAGGGAGCTTTCCGTTGCGCTCGCACGTGTTGTACGAGGGCATTCGGCTACCGCTCGGGGTGGCGTCCGCCGGTTTGGCCATTCTTGCGCACCTGCCCGATCGAGGGGTCGACGAGTACCTCGGCGACGTCGACCTGGTGCCGGAGTGGGGCGAGACTCATTCCGCCACAGCGATTCGGCACCGCGTAGGCCACACTCGGACAACAGGTTTCGCCGTCAATCCAGGGTTGCTCGTGGAAGGCAGCTGGGGTCTCGGTGCTGCTGTGTTCGACCGCGCCGGAGGTCCTGCGTGGGCACTGAGCCTGACGGGCGTCGAGACGCGATTCCGTGACGACCGACGCCGGGAATTGGGCAAGATGCTGCTCGACGCGGCACACCGGCTCACCGTGCAACTGGGGGAGCGGCCCGCTTAGCTATCTAGTTCCTCCAGAATGTCCGCGGCGTCTTGGCTACCTGCGTCGGCCAATCTTTGCAGCTCGGCGCGGTCGCCACGTTCACCGGCGAGCTCGACGAGGATGTCGACGGCATCGGTGCTGCCTGCCTCTGCGAGAGAGCGGAGTTCGTCGAGGTCGTTGCGCTCGCCTGCAAGCTCTACCAACTGGTCGATGGCATCCTGATCGCCGCCGGCCGCACGCCGGCGCAATTCGATCGGTGCCGACTTTGAATCGGGCTCGCTCATGGAGTGGAGTGTAGAACGATTCCGCGGGTAACGGCAGGTCAGCCGGTGCTTTTTCGGCTCGAGCATTCTTGTCGGTGGGTCGGGTTATTGTTCTTCTTGTTCGAACAGGCGTTCTTGTTTCGGCTCACCGGGGGGTGAAAAATGGGTGCAATCCCGACCGTGTCACTGGAGGCGTTGACCGCTGCCGCGCGTGAGGAGAATCGGCAGGCCGCCCGCAAGATCACCGCCTGCTATCGCGTGCACTGCGACTGGATCACCCGCGACACCAAGCACAAGCACTACAGCCGATACGGACGCACGGAAATGTCAGTGGCGTTGGGCTGCTCGGCGACCGTCGCCGAAGCGTATGTCTCGGTCGGCGTTGCTCTGCATACCAGGATGCCGCTGCTGAGGGCAGCGTTCGAGACCGGTGAGATCGACCTTCCCCGCGTGCGGACGGTATGCCGGATCCTCGACAATCTTTCCGATGACATCGTCACCCGCGTCGAAGCCGAGGTGGTCGAGGCGGCGCGGAGGTCGTCCCCAGGTCCGCTCGAACAGGCGATCTGGGACATCCTGCTGCGCGTTGCACCGGAGGAAGCGGCCGCGTTGCGGGAGTTCGCGAAGAAGTTCCGGACCGTCACCTACAGTCCCGCCGGAGAACTGGCCCGCATCCGAGCCGAGTTGACCGCCCCCGAAGCCGCCGCCGCATGGCAACTGCTCGAGGAGATGGCCGACACCCTCTGCCCGAAAGACCCGCGCGGGAAGAAAGAACGCCTGTGCGATGCATTCATGGCCCGCATGCACGGCGAACCCCGACTGGCTTGCCTGTGCCGACGCGAGGATTGCCCGAAGAAAGACACAGCGTTGCCGGATCGGCGGGTGCCGTTGACGATGATCACCGTCGACATCGCCACCCTCATCGGGTTGTTGGCGAACCCCGCCTACCTCGCCGGGCACGGTTCCATCGACCCCGACCTCGCGCGGGAGTTGGCACGCAGCAGTCAGTGGCAGATCCTGCTCACCGAAGCAGTGACCCTCGCGGAGAAACTCGGGCTCGCTGTGCAGAACCCGGAGACCGGGGAATGGGAACGACGCCCGGACAGCGAGACGGCATCGGCTGCAACAGAACCCGAGACGGGAACAGCGACGGACGAAGACAACGACACGGGCTCGGGCATGGGCTTGCCTGCAGACTCGGCTGCGGATGCCGATGAGGGAACTGGGTTGGAAGCGGACTCGAGGGCGGCGACAGATTCCTCGACCGAACCGACGTCGGCCACTTCACCGGCACCTGCACCGGCACCTGCACCGGCACCTGGACCTGGAAATACCTCGACACCGACACCGGAACCAGCAGCACCGGCAGCACCGGCACCGGCAGATGAGGTCGACGAGACCGGCGATGCCGAAGAGACTGGCGAGACCGGCGAGAGCGGCGATGCCGAGGAGAACAACGAGTCCACACCCGCACCTGCGACCGACCCGTCAGCAGCTACCGCCGACCCAGTCCGCAAGCACGCAGCAACCAGTGCCCCGGCACCAGCGAACGCCCCTCCAACACAGCCGACCTCGGCAACCGGCCCCGAGAGACCTGCATCGGACCCGGCACCGGCGTTGCAGTCACCTGCGGACCCGATATCGCCGGCACCTGATCCTGCTCCGAAACAATCCGAATCAGGTTCTTCCACAACGGCATCCGGATCCACAACATCCGGGGCGACATCAGCCCAAGGCCCGGAACCAGGAACAGGCTCGACTGCCGCTGCCGCTGCCGCTGCCTCCGGCGACAATCCACGCCAGCGTCGCCTGGGATCGTTGACGTCCGCTGCAGCCCTGTTCTGCACCCACACCCCCGTCGGCCGGGGCACACGGCACAGCTCTGCCCTCGACCTGGACGACATCAGACATCCCGCCCGCAACATGAGAGCACTCGACCTACGCTCGGCAATCCGGATGGACAACCGAACGACCCCCACTGCAGGCCACACACCCGCAAACCGCACACCCTCAGGCATCTACCTCGGCAACGCCTCCCTCGCCGCAGCGCTCGAAGCCGCCATCGCCGCCGACCCCACCCTCGGCAAATCGGTACCCCGCGATCCACTCACCGACCGCGCCCTGATCTACCGACCCGATGCCCTCACCACAGCAGCCGTCCGACTCCGCGACAAACACTGCCGCTTCCCCGGCTGCCACCGACCCGCCGCACGCTGCCAACTCGACCACGTCGTGGCCTTCGATCACGCCAACCCTCGCGGCGGCGGCTGGACCACCGTCAACAACCTCCAATGCCTCTGCGACTACCACCACTCGGTCAAAACCGCCGGCTACTGGACAGCAGTCATGCTCCCCGGCGGAGCGATCTTGTGGACATCGACATCCAAGACCACCCGAATCACTCTGCCCGCCAACGGCACATCCGTACCCATCCTCGGCAACGACCTCAGGCCACACATCCCCACCACACCGAAACGATCCGGCCACATCGCCTACCCCAACCCACCCGACAATCAACCGCCCGAGACAGACGAAACGGCAGCACCGCCGTTCTAGGCGATGCTGCCGTGGATTCCTGTGCCCGATCCGTCAGACCAAGTGCTGAATGTGGTCGCGGGTGAATTCGATGCGCTCGTCGACGCGTCCGTCTCCGACCTTGTTCACCCAATCCGGGTCGGACAGCAGTGCGCGTCCGACGGCAACGAGATCGAATTCGTTGTCCTCGAACTGGCCGACCAGTGCATCGAGTCCGGTGACACCGGATGCGGCATCCTCCGACCACGCCGAGGTGAACACGGAGTCGAGGCCGACGGATCCGACGGTGATCGTCGGGACGCCGGTGAGCTTGCGGGTCCACCCGGCCAAGCCCAGCTTGCCGTCGTTGCCGTCCAGCTCGGGAAACGCAGGATCCCAGTGGCGGCGGGTCGAGGCGTGCAGGATGTCCACTCCGGCGTCGACCAGGGGAGTCAGGACGCGTCCGAGTTCCTCAGGGTTCTGGGCGATCCGGGCGTCGAAGTGATTGCTCTTCCACTGCGAGAACCGGTAGACGATGGCGAAGTCCTCGCCCACCGCAGCACGGATCGCCGCAACGACCTGCGCGGGGAAGCGAGTCCGAGCTTCGAGGGAGCCACCGAACTCGTCGTCGCGCACATTGGTTGTGGCCCAGAGGAATTCGTCGAGCAGATATCCGTGCGCGCCGTGCAGCTCGAGACCGTCGAATCCGGTGTTCTTCGCGTTGACCGCGGCCTGCACCCATTGCGAGGTGAGTTCGTCGAGGTCGGCGTCGGTGAATGCGCGACCCACCGAAGAACCGTCGAGTGCAATGCCCGACGGGCTCACGGTGGTGACGTCCGGGAACAGGCGAGGCTCGGTGCCGCGCTCGACGCCGAGGTGCCACAGCTGCGGGATGATCGCGCTGCCCTCGGCGTGCACGGCGTCGACGACGCCTTTCCAGCCCTCGAGGCTGGCGTCACCGTAGATCCGCGGGACGCGGGTGTGCGGGCCGGCTGCGGGATCGGGAATGTAGGTGCCCTCGGTGATGATGAGGCCGGTGCCGCCGGCCGCGCGCTTGCGGTAGTACTCGGCGACATCCGGGCCGGGAATGCCGTCGGGAGAAAAGGCGCGCGTCATCGGGGCCATGGCGAAGCGATTGCGCAGCTTCAGCGACTTGACCTCGAACGGCTCGAAGAGCCCGGCGGTGGACAGATGCTGAGTTGTGGATGCAGTTTCGGTCACGCCTGCGCACAACCGGCATGTAACCCGAGCTATTCCCGGCGTAGGGCTGTTAGCGTCGGAGCCTTATGAGCCCTTCGCCGCTGATTTCTGCCGCCGAACTGCACGACCTCTTCGAGATGGGACGGGCTCCGGTCGTCCTCGACGTTCGTTGGGCGCTCCAGACCGGCAGCGACAGAGCAGGTTACGGGTCCGGCCACATCCCGAACGCGCAGTTCGTGGACCTCGATGCAGAGCTTGCCGGGGTCCCGGGTTCGGGCGGCCGCCATCCGTTGCCCGACGAGGAGACCTTCGTCGCAGCGATGCGAAGCGCCGGGGTGAGCGACGATTCCTCCGTGGTGGTCTACGACGCAGGACCCGCAACTGCCGCGGCGCGCGCATGGTGGCTGTTGCGTTACTACGGCCATGCAGACGTGCGAGTCCTCGACGGCGGTCTGGCTCAGTGGGTGGCCGAAGGGTTTGCCACCGGCACCGAGCCGTCGATCGTCGCAGCCGGATCTTTCAGCGCCCGGCCGTCCCTGGCACGAGTCCTCGACGTCGGCGATGTACTCGAGTTCGCCCAGAGCAACGTCCTGCTCGACGCCCGAGCACCCGAGCGATTCCGCGGTGAGGTGGAGCCGGTGGATCCGGTGGCCGGTCACATCCCCGGCGCAATCAATCGACCGACCACAGACAACGTCGATTCGGACGGCAAGTTTCTGGACCCCGGGGTACTCAATGGCACATTCGGTGGACTTGTGCCCGAGGGAAAGGCCGTCGCCGTGTACTGCGGTTCCGGCGTGACCGCCGCCCATCAGATTCTGGCGCTCGAGTTGGCGGGCTTCGATGCTGCGTTGTATCCGGGATCGTGGTCGGGGTGGATCACTGATCCGACGCGTCCTCGGGCCTAGATTCCGCGCTCTGACCAGCATCTTCATGCAACCAGGGTTGAACTTGAATCCGACTTCAACTATACCTGGGGCATGAAGGTAGAAGGCAAAGTTGCCATCGTCACCGGCGGTGGTGGCGGAATCGGCGGGGCCATCGCCGCTCGACTCTCCGAGCACGGCGCACGCGTCGTCGTCTCCGATCTCGACGAGACCACGGCCCGATCCGTGGCCGACGCCATCGAACGCGACCGGCCGGGGACGGCCATCGCCGCCGCGGCGGACGCGTCGAACACCGAGGACATTCAACGGCTGATCGCACTGGCCGAGGACTCGTTCGGACCTGTCGATCTCTACTTCGCCAACGCAGGCATCAGCGGCGCACCCGGACTCGACGCCACCGACAAGGACTGGGATCTCTCGTTCGATGTCAACGTCCGCGCACACATTCGCGCCGCGCAGCTGTTGGTGCCGGGTTGGCTCGAGCGCGGTGAGGGCTACTTCGTCAGCACCGCCTCGGCGGCCGGCTTGCTCACCCAGATCGGCTCGGCGACATACGCGACCACCAAGCACGCCGCGGTCGGATTCGCCGAGTGGATGAACGTCACCTACGGCAACCGCGGTATTCGCGTCAGCTGCCTGTGCCCGATGGGCGTCAACACCAAACTGCTGTACGAGGGACGCGAATCCGGAGATGCGTTGGGAGCGGCCGCAACTGCCGCGGTTCTCAGTGCCGGTGCCGTACTCGAACCGCTCGATGTCGCCGACGTGGTGCTCGACGCAATGGACCGCGAGCAGTTCCTGATCCTGCCGCACGAGAACGTGCTGGACATGTACCGCAACAAGGGTGCCGACTACGACCGGTGGTTGCGCGGCATGCGTCGCTACCAGGACAGCTTGCTCGACAACAACCGATAGGGGCCCACCGTGGCATTTTTCGAGACCTCCGACCGTGCGAAGAAGTACGAGTCGGATCTGTTGGAGTTCATGGACTCTCACATCTACCCGGCCGAGGCAGTGTACGAGCAGCAGATGCTCGAATCCGGTGACCCGCACTTCCAGCCGCCGATCATCGAGGATCTGAAGAAGGAAGCGCGCTCGCGCGGCCTGTGGAATCTGTTCCACCCGCATCCCGAGTGGGGCCCCGGTCTGACCAACCTCGAATACGCACCTCTGGCCGAGATCATGGGACGCAGCCTGCTCGCCCCCGAGGCCTGCAACTGCAACGCACCGGACACCGGCAACATGGAGGTGTTCACGCTCTTCGGCACCGACGAGCACAAGGAAAAGTACCTGAAGCCGTTGCTGGACGGCACCATTCGCTCTGCCTTTGCGATGACCGAACCCGATGTCGCCAGCTCCGACGCCACCAACATCGCGATGAAGATGGATCGCGACGGGGACGATTTCATCCTCAACGGGCGCAAGTGGTGGACGTCCAATGCGATGCACAAGAACTGCAAGGTTCTCATCGTCATGGGCAAGACCGATCCCGAGGCGGCCACGCACCGCCAGCAGTCGATGTTGGTGGTGCCCATCGACGCACCCGGAGTCACCGTCCTGCGCAATCTGCCGGTGTTCGGCTACATCGACCGCGAAGGTCACGCCGAGGTGCTCTTCGAGGATGTACGGGTACCGGCGAAGGACGTGCTGAAGGGGCCGGGGGAGGGCTTCGCAATCAGCCAGGCTCGCTTGGGACCCGGCCGCATCCACCACGCGATGCGCACCATCGGCGTGGCCGAGCGTGCACTCGAATTGCTGTGTCGCCG
The DNA here is from genome assembly GCF_040702585.1 of Rhodococcus sp. NPDC079359. NCBI lineage: Bacteria > Bacillati > Actinomycetota > Actinomycetes > Mycobacteriales > Nocardiaceae > Rhodococcus > Rhodococcus sp. NPDC079359. The sequence goes on along the minus strand of NZ_JBFBLH010000003.1, from coordinate 424,047 downwards.
TGCGGTATCGCGAGTGACGTTCGGCAAGCCGGTGGCGATGCGCTCGAACATTCAGGACTGGATCGCCGAGGCGCGCATCGAGATCGAGAAGACCAGGTTGCTCACGTTCAAAGCGGCGTACCTGATGGACACCGTCGGGAACAAGGAAGCGCGCACGGAGATCGCAGCGATCAAGGTTGCGGCACCGGAGATGGCGCTGAAGATCATCGACCGGGCGATCCAGGTCCACGGCGGAGGCGGAGTGTCCAACGACTTCCCGCTGGCCATGATGTACGCACACATTCGCACCCTGCGGCTCGCGGACGGTCCCGACGAGGTGCACAAGATGTCGATTGCGAAGATGGAGCTGAAGAAGTACCTCTGAACGTTCGTCTACCGACCCGGCTGCCAGGCCGGGTCGCGGCCGATGAAGGCCATCAGCTTGTCCTGTGAGGAAGCATCGTCGGCAACGGGGGCGGCGGGGCCGTACTGCCCGCTGTCCCGTAGCACCTGCTCAATCGGTCGCATGGCCTCGAGCGCTGCAGCGCAGCGTTTCTGGCCCAGATCAGGCTCTCGGCCGAGGGCTTTCGCCAGGTCCCAGGAGTGCATCCAGACGTCGGCGGTGTAGAACATGTCGATCGCCTCGTCCACCGGCATGTCTCCGGTGTGCGGGTTGCTCAGTACCCGGCCGGCGGGGTCGTCGAGAATTGCTTGGATATCGGCGACGTGCTGGGTCCAGGCTGCGGCCGGGTCGGCTCCGACGTCCAGCGCCGGTAGTTCGATACCGGCTCCGCCGGCGAGAAAGCCGCGGGACCACTCGACCAGGTGCCGCACCACATCGATTGCAGCCCAACCCGATACCGGGCTCGGCCGAGACCAGTCCTCCGGTGATGCGGACTCCACCAATGAAGTGAACATGGCCGCGTCCTGCAGGTGTTGCTGGGCCGGGCCGGTGCTCTGCGCGAGCAGTTCGTCGAGCTTCTCGTAGCCCTCCTTTACACCGACGTCCATGCCGCTCGACAGCATGCCGTCGCGCGTCGCGAAGTCCGACATCACGCTCAATACCCTCAGACGTGTACCGCCGTCGCCACGGCTGTCGAAGGTGAGCGTTTCGAGCGCGACCGAGTCGGGTGCACCCTTCCAGGTGAAGGTCCACACGATCCGCTCGCTCGCACGCACCTCGTGGAAGCTGCCGAAGAAGGCAGCGATCTCTTCGCCGTCCCGGTCGTTGGCGAAGGCCCAAGCGCCTCCGGTGTGCCCCTTCCACTTCAGGATTCGGGTCGTCAACGATCGCGGCCCCACCCACTGCCGATACAGCTCGGGGTCGATGTGAGCGCGAAACACCTGCTCCGGCGTCGCGTCGAACTCTCGGACGATCTCGATCGTGGGGACTTTCTCGTCCGCAACGATTTCGGTGTCGTGTGCAGTCATGACACTTCTTTCGACTCGTTGGTCTCGTCGTCTGCGATGCTGTCCAGCAGGGCGTCGAGGCGTCGATACCGTTGTTCTGCTTCCTGGCGATAACGCTCGATCCATTTCGTCAACAGGCCGAACACCTCGGCATCGAGGTGCACCGGGCGACGCTGGGCATCCCTGCTGCGCGTGACCAATCCGGCCTCCTCTAGCACCTTCACGTGCTTCGAGACCGCTTGCAGGCTCATCTCGTACGGTTCGGCGAGCTCGCTGACATTCGCATCCGCCCCGGCGAGTCGAGCGACGATGTCACGTCGAGTGGGATCGGCCAATGCCGCGAACGTCCTGTTGAGCTGCTCTGTTCGATCGTCCATGGGGTTCCTCGCTGTGCGTTGTTTCCGAGGGTAAGCCGCCCGCTCGACGTAGTCAACCACTTGGTTGACTAAGTTGATCGCCTACCCTCGAACCATGAGCGTCGGTGATGACCTGGTGCAGGATGTGCTCTCCCGGGCCCCGAGACACCCGCTACGGGTGGCGATCGACGGGGTGACGGCTTCGGGCAAAACCACCTGCGCGCGATGGCTGGTCGATGCTGTTGCGGCACAGGGGCGTCCGTCCGTGCACGTGACGATGGACGGCTTTCATCATCGGCGCGCCCATCGGTATCGGCAGGGTCGGGCGTCGGCTCTCGGCTACTACCGGGACGCGTACGACTTCGACGCGTTTGCGGCACACGTGCTGATCCCGTTGGGGCCGAACGGAAGCGGGGCCATTCGGCGTCGGGTCATCGATCTGGCGACGGATGAGCCGGTGGACGATCCGCTCGAGCCGGTGCCGGCCGACGCGATCGTCGTGGTGGACGGAACGTTCCTGCACCGGCCGCCGCTGCCCGAGTACTGGGACTACACAGTCTTCGTCGATACCCCCATGGACGTCGCACGGGCTCGCGGTATAGCCAGGGATGCGGAGGCGCTCGGTGGCACGGAGGCGGCAGGTCGGGCCTTCGACCAGCGCTATCACGCAGCATGCCAGATCTATCTGGACGAGGTGGATCCGCGCGCTCGGGCAACGCGAGTGTTGCCGATCGACTGGAGATGACCACCATCGTTCGTGCATTCCGGTGCTCGCAGTGGTGCGGTCGAGTGCAACCCAACGCACTCGACCGCACCACTGCCGCAGCGTGTTTCAGAAGTGAATCACCCCGCGCATGTTCTTGCCGTCGCGTAGGTCCTGGTAGCCCTCGTTGACCTGCTCCAAGGAGTAGGTCGAGGTGATGAGTTCGTCGAGCTTGAGTTGCCCGGCGTCGTACAGGCGTAGCAGGCGCACGATGTCGTACTGCGGATTCGCGGACCCGAAGAGCGTGCCCTTGATCGTCTTCTGATTCAACGTCAGATCCGTGCCGGACACGTGCACAGTCAGCTTCTCGGGATCGGCGAGCCCGGTGATGACGACGGTGCCGCCCTTACCGATGGCCGCGGTTGCGGCTTGCACGACCTCCTCGTCGACGGTTCCGACCAGAATCAGAGCCTGGTCCGCTCCCTGACCCCACGTGAGTTCGGTCAACTTCTCCTGCGCCGACGCGTAGTCCGCGAACGCGTGAGTCGCCCCGAACTTCAGCGCCTGGTTACGCTTGAACTCGAGCGGATCGACGACGAGGACATGCTTCGCGCCCGAATGCACCGCTCCCTGAACGGCATTGATGCCGAGGCCGCCGATGCCGTAGATGATCACGGAGTCACCTGCGCGTACACCGCCCGCGTAGACCGCGGTACCCCAGCCGGACGGAACGCCGCAGCCCACGAGAACTGCTGTCTCCAAGGGCAACCAGTCGTCGATCTTGACGACGGAATGCTGCGAGATGGTGGCGCGTTCGGAGAAGGTGCCGAGCATGCACATCGCTCCGAACTCGGTGCCCTTGCTGTCGCGGCGACGGAACGTGCCGTCGGGCATGCAGCCTTCGAGGATCGTTGCGCCCATGTCGCACAGGTTCTGTCGGCCGGTGGAGCAGTAGCGGCAGGTGCCGCAGTTCGGGATGAAGGAACAGACGACATGATCGCCGGGCTTGACCTTGGTGACGCCGGGACCGACGTCCTCGATGATGCCGGAACCCTCGTGGCCGCCGACGATGGGGAAGCGCGGTGGCAGGTCGCCGTCGAGCAGATGTAGATCCGAATGGCACAGTCCTGCGGCCACGTACTTGATCAGGACTTCACCGGGGCCGGGGCCGTCCATGTCCAGTTCGATGATCTCGAACGGCTTGTGTGGCTCGAACAGTACTGCTGCTTTGGTCTTCACGGAGCTTCTCCTGACGTCGATTCAGCGGTCGATGGATGTGGCGTGTCCGACGGTGCCGCTGCTCTCGTATTGCCGGGCGCGCATCCATGCATGGAATTGTGACCCCGATCACGGGCGGTGAGTGTTCAGAAAGTGGACAACCTCAGCCGAGGATGCCGAACTCGCGCATCCGCTTGTACAGCGTGGTTCGACTGATCCCCAGGCTCTCCGCCGTCGTGCGTTTGTTGCCGCCCTGCCGTGCCAACTCGTGCACGATGGCGTCGCGCATCGCGGTGTCGAGGGTGCTCATCCGAGTGGTCGACGCTTTCTTGCGCGGCCGGACCAGTTCCCGTTCGGTGATATCTCCGACGGATCTGCGCGACGCGGCCTCGGTGACCTCGGCCCGGAGTTCGCCGATGTTGCCCGGCCAGTCGTAGTCGATCAACGCCGACAACGCTGCCGGGGTGAAATGCGCGCGGGACTCGAGCTCGGCCATGATGGCGCGGACCAGGTCCGGAATCTCGTGTCGGCGAGAGCGCAACGGGGCCAACTCGATGGTCTCGGCGCACAGTGACAGAAGTTGGCGATGTTCGAGTTCGGCCGAGTCGGTGGCCGAGCTCGACAGCGCGTACCACCCGGGAGCGGACGACAGAATCGAATGCAGCCGGCTCGCCACCGGGCCGGTGAGGAAGTGCACGTTCTCGACCACGACATCGTGGGCGGCCCGGACCTGATGCTCGACGCCTGCCAACCACTCGGCCGCAGTCGTCGTCACCAGATCCGACGCGTCGAACCAGCGTGGTGACGTCGTTGCTGTCCAGCGGGCCAGGGTGGTCGATTTCCCGGTGCCGGGTTCACCGTTGACGCACAACGGCTTTCGTGTCTTGGGTGCCGGTGGTGGTGTACGCAGGGTGTCGTGCGGATCGATCTCGATGACGATGCCCGCGGCCGACACCGGACGTTCCCAGCGTACGGTTGCATGCAGTCCGGAATTGAGAATCACATCCTGTACGACGCCGCTGCGCCGGACCGCATCGTCGGTGAGCGAGCGTAGTGCGGAGTGATCGACTGTGTCCACTATTGTTGCAGCGCTGGTGTTTTCGAGCAGAATCTCGTCGGCGATCGCGATGACGGGGGCACCGCGGCGCTGTGAGGATGCGTACTGAAACGCCTGGAAGAGTCGTTGTTCGCCCGAACGCGTCTCTTCGAGGAGCCTGCCCTGAATGTCCTGTGCGGCATGGACGAGCATCGGTTGGAGCAACGGGTTGTCGTCGGAGGCCAGGAAGGTGATGTCGAGGACGCCCTCGATGCGGCGGGTGACGGGGTGGATCAGGGGGTGGCCGTAGCAGCCGAAGGTTTTCATCGACTCGATGTAGTGCTCCTCGGCGTGCACAGCGCACGGGGCGCGCATCTCGAAGCTCGTCGAGATCGAATTGGTGCCCGACGCCTGTTCGGTGAACGAGCGGCCGACGACCGCGCCCATGGAGGACACCGCATCTCGTAGCGAATGGGTTCCGAAACGGAGATCGACCAACCGGGCGTCACGGTCCGCGAGCAGGACGCAGTACCCGGAGCCGTGGAGCACACTCTCCATCCGATCGAGGATGGGGTTTGCGGCGGCGAGGAGGCGGCTACGACGGTCGACGTCACGCAGGCTCGCCTGCTCCAGGGTGTCCGCCGGTGCGAGACCGCTCTGCGCCGACCGTTGCCAGGACTTGGCAATGGAATCTCGGAGCTTCTCGGCACCGCTGGGCATCTCGCGCACCTCCGTCGGCCGGCGCATGGTCGTCATACGACGGTATCGCCGACTGCTCCGCTCGACGCACGTTTCGACGGAACCTGCCCGATCGGGCAGTGGTGTATTGACAGTGTGCTGTCGTGTGCGCACAATGACAGCACGCTGTCGAAAGTCTGGAGGTTCGAGATGACAACGATCGCTCTGTACGCCACCGACACCATGGCCGACTGGGAGTACGGATACCTCACCGCCGGGTTGGCCATGGCTCGTGAGCAAGACCCCGACGCCAATCGGCTGATCGTTGCATCCGAGACAGGGAAGGCCGTCACGACGATGGGAGGTCTGCGAATCACTCCGGACGTCGGCTTGGCGGATCTGCCGGCACTCGACGCATTGATTCTGCCGGGCGCGGACAGTTGGGACTCCGGTCACGACGCGGTGCTGAGACTCGCAGTCGAACTCGTTGCGGCGGGAACGCCGGTCGCGGCGATCTGCGGGGCAACATTGGGTATGGCCAGGGCCGGACTGCTCGACGACCGACCGCACACCTCGAATGCTCCCGAGTTCCTCACGCAGGCAACCGAATACCATGGTTCGGAGTACTACCGCGACGAGAAGGCAGTGTCCGACGGCACCGTGATCACAGCAGGCGGCGTCAGCCCGTTGGAGTTCGCGAAGCTCGTGTTCGAGCGGTTGAACGTGTTTCCGCAACCCGTGGTCGACGCCTGGTACGGCCTCTACACGACGGGGGAACGCAAGTACTACGACCAGCTGGCGGGCGCATGAAGCAACGCACCCCCGAGGGGGATGCGCTGACTGCGCTGGTCTTGCCTGTCTTCGAGCTCAACGGTGAATTCCTCGCCGCCGCACAGGACATCACCGAGCCGACGGGCCTGACTCCGGCGTGGTGGCAGGTTCTCGGAGCCACCTTGGACGAACCGCTCTCGGTAGCCGACATCGCGCGACGCGTCGGGCTGGGGCTGGCACGACAGAGCGTGCAACGAACCGCAAACCTGTTGGTGGACAAAGGGTGGGCCGTGTACGTCGACAACCCGAACCACAAGCGCGCGAAGCTGTTGGAACCCACCGCCAAGGGACGCGACACCGTGGCCGAGCTGCGGGATGCGCAACATGCCTGGTCCGATGCCGTGGGAGCCGCTGTGGGAGAGGGAGAGCTGCAGGCATTTGCGGCAACCCTGGAGAAGATCCTTTCGGCATCCAGGGACTATCGCAGCGGCAGTGCATAATTCGGGCATGATTGCGCTCGGGGTACTTCTGACCGGATTGCTGGCCGGATTGTCGATGCAATCGGACGGCATCGACATTTTCGGCGACAGCAGCGTCGGCGGGCTGTTGCTCTCCAGTGGCGGTGGGGGAGTCGCGGTCGCGCTGATCCTTGCGTCGGGTACGGCGATGGTCGTTCGTCGGCGCAGCATGCTCGCCGGACTGTCCATCGCCGCTGCAGTTGTCATCGGGGGATCGGCACTGCTGTTCTCAACCGATTTCGCCGAGGTGATGGCAGGCGGAGTCCTGTTGGGATGCAGTGCAGTACAGGCGAGTAGCACGCGGGTTCGGCAGGCACTGCTGACGACATCGTTTCTGCTCGGGCTGCTCAGTGTGGGTGCAGTAGAGGCGTTACAGCACAGCGCAATTCCCCGGCGCTACGCCGACTACCTCACCGAATCCGACATGGGCACACCGGTGATCGTTCTGGTGCTCTGTGTGCTCGTCGTGGTGGCTGCGGCGTGGGCAGCGCGCGCCGAACAGGGCGAAAGCCCGGCGACCGATCGCGACTCCGCACAGTCGCGGCAATACTGCTGGTCTCGATCGGTGGCCTGCTGCTCAATATGGTGTTCGTGTTCAGCATGTTCCAGAGCCTGTACGGGTTCGGCGGCCGCTGGTACTACGGACTCTTCGTCGTACCCGTGTTGTTCGCGGCGGCCGGCCTGCTACCGGGCCGCCGCGGCGTCATGGTTCTCGCCGGGACGGCCGTGTTGCTCACCTCGACCACCACCGCGGGGGTGGGCATCAGTGCCTCGGACAGGGGCTGGACACTCGGACTCGTGGCCGTCACAGCAGTGTCGGTGGCGGCCGGCACCGCGCTCGGATTCCGTTGGGGGCGTACGTTGATCGGCGTCGCAGTTCTGGCGGTGGTCTGCGTGACGGCACTGTTCGAGCAGCCGCCGCTGGACAACGTTCACTACGTCGCGACCCTGATCGTCTTTCCGGCCGCCGCAGCCTACCTGTACGTGGCGTGCACACCGGCCGCTCCGACGCCGTCGACCCTCGGCCTCGCGATCCCGGCGGCGATCACGGTGCCGATGGTCGTCACCTACGGATGGACGTCGTACACGCCGTTGACCTCTGCACTCACGGACACGTCCTGGCCCCGCGTCGAACTCTGGCTCTCGACGGGCGGTGCATGTGCCGCCGTCGTACTCGCAGGTCTCGGGATGTGGGCTCTGAACCGCTACCGGATTCCGGGGTAAACGACACGCGAAACCTGTTCTGACATAATGGCATCTGTCCTCTCGAATATTGTCGCGGCCCAGATTCTCGAGCGGGCTACGGCAGTGCCGGAGCCGGTATGTCGGCGTCGACGGAGGCTTCGAGGGCGGCCGCTACCGCGAGGGCGACGGCGTCTTGCCCAGGTGCGGCCGCGACGGTCAGGCCGAACGGCAGGCCGCTCGTCGTGCTACCGATCGGGATCTGCACCGAGGGTGCACCGGTGTTCGCGCTGATACCGCACGCTGCCGTGCCTGCCCACTCCTCTGAGGCTGTTTCCGGCGTCGTCGGGTAGATGAGGACGTCGACATTCTGTGCGGCCATGAGGTCGGTCAGCGCCTGCGTTCCCGCCTGTTGTTTTGCGAGGGTCGCATCCTGCGCCGGGTTGGGCAACGAGGGTGCCTCCAACCATTCGGTGATCGTGTCTGCTTCCAGCGCACTGCCTTCGGTCACATCCTCGAAAGTCAAAGCATCCGACGGGAGAGCCCTCGCGGCGACCTCGGGGTCGTAGGCGGCGTCCGTCGAGCTGAGAAACTGGTCGATGGATGGCCGTGCATCCTTGTAGCCACTGTCGGTCAGAACGTCGGTGGCGAACTCCTCGTTCAGCTCGGGTAGTTCGACCAACTGCGGTCCCGATTGAGCGAGTGCCTCGACGGCCGCATCCGAGCCGCTACGGATCTGGGGCCGCACGGCCTGGTCGGGACTGTCCGGATCAGCCCCACGGGCATCGAACGGCCAGGTGAGGTACGCGGCCGTTACCGATGTCAGGTCCACTGCTGCTGCGGAGTCGGACCATCCGTTGTCGTTGCCACTGGTCAGATCGGCCACCGCGGCTGCGTCGGCGACCGAGTGCCCGATCGGCCCGACCACGTCCTGCGAAAGAGACAGGGGGACGACGCCGTCCCTGCTGATCGCATCGTGACTCGGGCGAAAACCCACCAGCCCGGCGTGGGCGGCCGGCCCGACCACCGAGCCGCAGGTGTCCGTACCCAAGGCGATCGGGGCGAACCCCGCCGCCACGGCTACTGCGCTTCCGCCACTGGAACCGCTTGCGCTGAACTCACGGTCGAAAATGTTCGCGGTTGTACCTTCGAGGGAACTCTTGGTGAACGTTCCATGCCAGGCGAATTCGGACATGTTGGTGGTTCCGAGGATGATTGCGCCCGACTCTCGCAGGTTGCGAACCACCGGGGAGTCCTCGACGGGGCGAAACGAACTCAGGTTGACGTTTCCCGCCGTCGCGGCAAGTTCCGAACTTCCGATGTTGCTCTTGATCAACACCGGAATACCGTGCAGCGGGCCCCGTATCGTTCCCGCCGCGCGCTCGTCGTCCAACGTGCCCGCCTCGGCCAGTGCGTCGGCATTGACGTCGACAACAGCATGCAGCGGCGTCGGGCCCGAGTCGTCGTACTTCTCGATCCGGTCCAGATACGTTCGAGTGATATCCGCGCTGGTGTACTGACCCGACTCCAAGCGTGACCGAAGATCGTCGACGCCGAGTCCCTGCAACGGGAGTTCGGACTCGTTGTCGGGAGTGCTGTTCGATTGACAGCCGACGGCGCTGAGCGTGAGAGCCGTGATCAGTACGAGGACGCCCCTGCGGTCTTTGATGGACACGGTAACGACGCTAACGACGCCGTATGCACACGCTGTTACACATCAGTAAATTCGGACCGCGTGACACTCGGAGTCGGAGCTTCGCCGGGGAGTACCGTTTTCGGTATGGCTTACAGATACCTCGGAAACAGTGGACTGAAGATTTCGGAGATCACGTACGGCAACTGGTTGACCCACGGATCGCAGGTGGAGAACGACATCGCCACCCAGTGCGTGCGTGCCGCCCTCGATGCCGGCATCACCACGTTCGACACCGCCGACGTCTACGCCAACGGAGCAGCCGAGACCGTCCTGGGCGACGCGCTGAAAGGCGAGCGTCGGGAATCGCTGGAGATCTTCACCAAGGTCTACTTCCCGGTCGGACCCAAGGGCCCCAACGACACCGGACTCTCGCGCAAGCACATCCTCGAAGGCATCGACGCGTCGCTGCGTCGGCTCGGCACCGACTACGTCGACCTGTACCAGGCCCATCGCTACGACGTCGAAACTCCGCTCGAAGAGACCATCGCCGCATTCGGTGACGTCGTCCGCCAGGGCAAGGCGCTCTACATCGGCGTCTCCGAATGGACCGCCGACCAGCTCCGCGCCGGTCAGGAACTCGCCCGCCAGAACGGGTTCTCGATCATCTCGAACCAGCCGCAGTACTCGGCCCTGTGGCGCGTCATCGAGGATCAGGTGATCCCCGCGTCGAAGGAATTGGGCATCTCGCAGATCGTCTGGTCGCCCATCGCCCAGGGTGTGCTCACCGGCAAGTACCTCCCCGGTCAACCTCTGCCCGACGGTTCGCGCGCCAAGGACGACAAGGGCGGCGACAAGATGATCGCGCGCTACCTCGACGATCAGACGCTCACCCGGGTGCAGCAGCTCAAGCCCATTGCTGACGATCTGGGAATTACCATGGCGCAGTTGGCTGTTGCGTGGGTGCTGGCCAACGACAACATCGCCGCCGCACTCGTCGGTGCCTCCCGCCCCGAGCAGATCGCCGAGAACATCAAGGCCTCCGAGGTCACCCTCGACGCCGACGTGCTCGCGAAGATCGACGATGCGCTCGGTGATTCGGTCGAGCGTGACGCGGGAAAGACGGGCTCGCCGGAAGCACGTCTGGTCTGACCGCCTGCCGGCGTCGGTCCGAGGCGAACAGGGTAATAAGGACGTATGGACATGATCACCGTCGATACACCTCAGGGCCAGGTTCGCGGTCGGACCGACGCAGGCATCACCTCGTTCCTCGGGGTGCCGTACGCCGAGGCCCCGTTCGGCCCCCGTCGATTCCAGGCACCGTCACAGCCGCCTACCTGGGACGGAGTGCGCGACGCGCTCGAGCTCGGGGCCACTGTTCCCAAGGTGGGCTACCGGCCGCCGACCAGTGAGATCCTCAGCGAGCCGGTGGTGCCAGGCGAGGACTGCCTGAACGTCAACGTCTTCACCCCCGACGTCGGCGGCTCGGCACCGGTGTTCGTCTGGATCCACGGCGGCGCATTCGTCAACGGCAGCAACGCGATTCCCACGTACGACGGTTCCGCGTTCGCCCGGGACGGCGTCGTGGCCGTGGTGATCAACTACCGACTCGGAGTCGACGGCTTCGCACTGATCGACGGTGCCCCGGCCAACCGCGGGATGCTGGACCAGGTCGCGGCTCTCGAATGGGTCCGCGACCACATCGCTGCCTACGGCGGTGACCCGGCTCAGGTGACCATAGCCGGTGAATCCGCGGGCGCGATGAGCGTCGGCACCTTGATGTCGATGCCCCGGGCCGAGGGACTCTTCCAGCGGGCAATTCTGCAGAGCGGAGCCGGGCACCATGTCATTGCCGCCGAGACCGCAGGGAAGGTCTCCGCAGCATTGGCGTCCGCGCTCGGTGTCGAGGCAACGGTCGACGGATTTGCTTCGGTGTCGGTGGACGCGTTGGTCGACGCTCAACGTGAACTGTCCGATCGGATCACCGCCGAGGCCCCGACCGGGGCGTGGGGTGAGCTGGCCCTGAACGTCATGGCCTTCGAGCCGTACGTCGACGGCGATGTCGTTCCGGCGCTGCCCATTTCGCGTATCAGCGACGGTGCGGGCACACAGGTGGATGTGTTGATCGGAACCACCAGTGAGGAGCACGCGTTCTTCATCGTGCCCGCCGGCCTCGTTCCGCACATCACCGAGGACTACGTGACGATGGTTCTCGCCGGGTACCGAGCCGATGCATCGGCGCTGGACCGGTACCGCGAGCAGCTGCCCGACGCCTCGGCGGGCGAGCTGATGATCGCCGTCATGACCGACTGGTTCTTCCGCATCCCGGCCACACGCCTGGTCGAGGCCCGTTCCGGAAACGCGTTCGTCTACGAGTTCACCTGGGGCTCAACGCTGTTCGATGGCGCGCTCGGAGCCTGCCATGCGCTCGAGATCCCGTTCGTGTTCGACATGCTGCACAAGCCCGAGACCGCCCGCATCACGGGCCCGAATCCGCCGCAGCAGGTGGCCGACCAGATGCACCGTGCCTGGGTCGATTTCGTGCGCGACGGCTCTCCGGGCTGGGACCGGTACGGCACCGACCGGGCCGTGATGATGTTCGGCACCGAGCCGGGCGTCTCCCTCGACCCGAGGCCGGCAACCCGCGCGGTGTGGGACGGGGTTCGCTGACCTTCTCTCGGCAACCTCCGAACGTCGTCTGCGGGGTGGCTCACCGGCGGGTTAATCTCGGATATGCGCAGATTCCTTTCTGGTTTCGGTACGAGTTCTCCGGTCCCCGCGCGGCCTGCTCGCGTCGTGGTGGTCGGTGGGGGCTTCGGCGGATTCAACGCCTTGCAGCGGCTGGCGAAGCTGCTGGGGCCAGATCGCGCCGTGCTGACGTTGGTGGCCCCCACTGACTACCTGCTCTACAGTCCGCTGCTACCCGAGGTCGCCACCGGCGTTCTGGATCCGCGGGACATCGCCGTCTCGACCCGTCAGGCGCTGCCGCGCGTCAAGTTGGTGCTCGGTCACGTCACGACCGTCGATTTCGACGCGCGCGAGCTGACGGTGATCGGCCCCGACGGCGACTCGACGCTCGAGTGGGACAAGCTGATACTCGCGCCCGGGTCGGTGACCAAGCAGTTCGACATCCCCGGTGTCGATGAGCATGCGTACGGGCTCAAGACGCTGAGTGAGGCCGTCTACATCCGCAACCACGTGCTTGCGCAACTCGACGCAGCCGATGCTCTGCCGGACAACCCGGAAGGCCGGAGCGAACGAGCCGAGCGGCTGACGGTGGTGGCCGTGGGAGCCGGTTACACGGGCACCGAATTCGTTGCGCAGATGCAGAATTGGGTCAAAGGCATCGCGTCCCGTTGGGCGAGCGTCGACCCGGACGAGGTGCGCTGGGTACTCGTCGACGTGGCGGACGCGGTGCTGCCGGAACTCGGCGCGCGACTGGGCAAGGAAGCGCTCGCCGTACTCGCCGAGCGAGGTGTCGACGTCCGGCTGGGGGTGTCGGTGGCATCGGCCACCGCAACGTCGGTGACGCTCACCGACGACGAGGTGATCCCGTCCCGAACTCTGGTGTGGGGAGCGGGCGTCGCCGCGAGCCCGCTCATCGCACGGCTGGGTCTGCCCACAGCGGGCGGACGCCTGGTGGTGGGCGCGGACATGACCGTCCCCGGCGTAGAAGACGTCTGGGCGATCGGCGACGCGGCGGCAGTCCCCGACCTCGCCGCCGACCCGTCGAAGCCAACGCCGCCGACGGCGCAGCACGCCCAGCGCCAAGGCGTCGCCGTGGCACAGAATGTGGCGGCGTCGATGGGCGTCGGGCAGGCACGTCCGTACAAGCACAAGGATCTGGGTCTCGTCGCCGATCTCGGCGGATTCGACGGTGTGGCAAAGCCTCTGGGCATTCCGTTGACCGGACCCGTCGCGAAGTTCGTCGCGCGCGGCTATCACCTGTACGCCTTGCCGACGGTGTCCGCGCGAGTGCGGGTGGCAACGGACTGGCTGTACTCCTCGGTCCTGCCGACGCGCGTCGTCAACCTTGCGCAAGTGCGATCCGAGGACGCGCTGATCAAGAAGGCTCAGGCAATCGATCTGTACGAGTAGAGCGGCCGTGCCGCATGTGCGCGGTAACTCGTAGCAGGCTACGAGTTACCGCGCACCTGGGTCACCGAAGGTGATGCACTTCCTGCAGTCCGTAGACCGGGGTGTCGATGCCCTCGTAGCGCGCCTTGATCTGCAGCGCGAGGTAGAGCGAGTAGTGGCGTGACTGGTGCAGATTGCCGCCGTGGAACCAGAAGTTCTCCTGCTGCGTCGGCTTCCACATGTTCCGCTGCTCGCCCTCCCACGGACCGGGATCCTTGGTGGTGTCCGAGCCGAGGCCCCAGCATTTGCCGACCTTGTCTGCGGTCTCCTGATCGATGAGGTCTGCCACCCAGCCGTTCATCGAGCCGTAGCCGGTGGCGTAGACGATCAGATCGGCAGGCAGTTCGGTGCCGTCGTCGAGCACGACGCCGGTCTTGCTGATCCGATCCACCTGCCCGGCAACGAGTTTGATCTTGCCGTCCGCGACCAGCTCGGATGCGCCGACGTCGATGTAGTAGCCCGAGCCGCGGCGCAGGTACTTCATGAACAGCCCGGACCCGTCGTCACCGAAATCGAGCTGGAAGCCGGCCTTCTCCAGCCGATCGTAGAAGTCCTTGTCCTGCTCCGCGATCTGCTGATACACCGGAATCTGGAACTCGTGCATGATCCGGTACGGCAACGACGCGAACGTGAGATCGGCCTTGCCTGTGGTCATTCCGGACTCGACGGCCCGCTCGGAGTACAGATCTCCCAGCGCGATCTCGCACAGCGAATCGGACTTGACGATGTGCGTGGACGAACGCTGCAGCATCGTCACATCGACGCCCGTCTCGTACAGCGCCTTGCAGATGTCGTGCGCGGAGTTGTTGGAACCGACCACCACGACGCGCTTGCCGACATACGCGTCGGGGCCGGGGTGTTCGCTGGAATGGTGCTGCTCACCCTCGAATTCGTCCATGCCGGGGAAGTTCGGCACGTTCTTCTTGCCGGACATTCCGGTGGCCATCACCAGCTGCTTGGGCCGCAGGATCACTTCTTCGCCGTCGCGGTCCACGACGACCGTCCACTCCTTCGCCACCTCGTCGTAGGTAGCGGACTTCGCGGTGGTCTTGGTCCAGTAGGGGACCTCCATGACCTTGGTGTACATCTCGAGCCAGTCGCCGATCTTGTCCTTCGGTGCGAACACCGGCCAGTTCGGCGGGAACGGCAGGTACGGCAGGTGGTCGTACCAGACCGGGTCGTGCAGACACAGGGACTTGTAGCGGCCACGCCACTGGTCGCCTGGGCGCTCGGCACGGTCGACGACGATCGCAGGCACACCGAGCTGACGGAACCGAGCGCCGAGAGCGATACCGCCCTGGCCTCCGCCGACGACGAGGGCGTACGGCTGCACGCTGTAGCCGAGTTCCTTCTCCTCGATCTCCTTCTTCTCCGCCCAGTTCTGGGTATCGGCATTCGAGCCGTGCACCGCGCCCTTGATGCGGGACTTTCCCTGCCGCTCCTCGTGCCCCTTGAGCTCCTGCATCGTGGTCAGCAGCGTCCACGCGACGTCCTGGCCGGTATCGGCGTCGACGGTCAGCCGCAGGTGGCCCTTGCCGCGGCTGGTCGCGGTCTCGAACTCGATCCACGCCGAGACGACGCCGTCTGCCTCGTCGGGAGTCTCGGTGGTGCGGAAACCCGTCGGATCGGTGTCGTCGAGCCGCTCGGAGAGCATGTCGGACACGCCGTCGCGTCCCTCCACCGTCTTCAGATTCCAGGTGAAGGTGACGAGATCGCGCCAGAAGCTGCTGACGGCGAACATGCCGGCAACGCGAGGAATGTCGCGCGCGACCAGTGCCTCCTCGAACTCCGACAGCCAGGCGTCGACCCGTTCCTGCGGGGTGTGGGTGCGGGCGATGTCGACCGGCTCGATGGTCTGGGTCATCAAAACTCCTAGCGGTGTGCGGGACCTTCTGTGTGACCCAGCACACTCCTTCAGGGGTGGGTGGTCGAGAGTTGCAGGGGGTTGCAGTGCAAATCCGGTGCAGCTGACCGCGCTCAGCGCGGTCGAATGCACCCGATTTCGAGGGGCATTGACTGCAACCGGATGCAACCCTGTCCGAAGTGGTCGGCGTCACATAGACATGAGTGCATCCGACGATCAGGAGTGAAGCGATGCGCGCAGCTGTGTACTACGGCCCCAACAAGGTGGAGATCACCGACGTACCCGAGCCGAATCCAGGTGAAGGGCAGGTCAAGATCCAAGTCGGGTTCAACGGAATCTGCGGAACCGACTTGCACGAGTACTACGCCGGCCCCATCTTCATCCCCACCTCGCCGCATCCGCTGACCGGTCAGGAGATGCCGCTGGTGCTGGGCCACGAGTTCTCGGGCACGGTCACCGAACTCGGCAAGGGTGTCACCGGCATCAACGTGGGCGACCGCGTCGCCATCGAGCCGCTCTACCGCTGCGGGCATTGCGGACCGTGCCGCGCGGGGAACTACAACATCTGCGCGCAGATCGGCTTCCACGGACTGATGTCCGACGGCGGAATGGCCGAATACACCGTGGTGCCCACCGACATGATTCATGCCTTGCCCGACAATGTTTCCCTCGAACTCGGTGCGCTCGTCGAGCCGATGTCGGTCGCCTATCACGCTGCGACACTCGGGGATCCGAAGCCCGACGACACCGCGATGGTGTTCGGGGCCGGCCCTATCGGCATCGGACTGTGGTTCGCGCTGCGCGGCAAGGGAGTCGACAACGTGTACGTCGTCGAACCATCGCCGACGCGTCGAGCATCGATCGAAGCCCTGGGCGCGAAGACCCTGGACCCGACGGCTGTCGACGTCCCCGCCTTCATCGCCGATCTCACCGACGGCAACGGAGCCGATGCGATCTACGACGCGGCAGGCGTTCAACCGGCCGTCGAGACAGCGCTCGGATGCATCGGTGCGCGAAAGCCACTGGTCAGCGTCGCGATCTACGAAAAGCCCCTGACCACACCGCTGCAGAAGCTGGTGATGAACGAATCCCGCATCCAGGGCTCGCTCTGCTACACCTCGGCCGATTACGAGGCCGTCATCGATCTGATGAGTCAGGGCCACTACGACACGACGGGCTGGGTGGACAAGATCACGCTCGACGGAGTCATCGACGACGGCTTCGAGGCGCTGCATGCGGGCACCAAGATGAAGGTTCTGGTCGACCCTTCCACCGGAGCGGCGTCATGAGCGCGGTGCTGGTGACCGGTGCGGGCCAGGGCATCGGCCGGGCCATCGCACTGCGGTTGGCGAACGACGGACACGACATCGCCCTGGTGGACCTGGCCGAGGACAAGATCGCCGGCGTCGCCGATGAAGTGCGTGAAACCGGCTCGAAGGCAACGATATTCGTGGCCGACGTCAGCGACCGCGATCAGGTGTTCGCCGCCGTCGAACACACGCACGAGGCGCTCGGCGGGTTCGACGTCATCGTCAACAACGCGGGTATCGCGCAGGTTGCGCCGCTCGACGATGTTCGACCCGAGGACACGAAGAAGATCTGGGCCGTCAACGTCGACGGTGTGCTGTGGGGAATCCAAGCTGCCGCAGCGAAATTCAGGTCGCTCGGCCAGAAGGGCAAGATCATCAACGCGTCGTCGATCGCCGGTCACGACGGGTTCGCGATGCTCGGGGTATACAGCGCAACGAAATTCGCCGTTCGCGCCCTGACCCAGGCCGCAGCGAAGGAATACGCGGCCGAGGGGATCACCGTCAACGCGTACTGCCCCGGCGTGGTGGGCACCGATATGTGGGTCACCATCGACAAGCGTTTCGCCGAGCTGACGGGCGCAGCGGAAGGCGAGACCTACGACAAATTCGTCGGCGGCATCGCCCTCGGTCGTGCGCAGACCCCCGAGGATGTCGCGGCGTTCGTCTCGTATCTCGCCGGGCCCGACTCGGACTACATGACCGGCCAGGCACCGTTGATCGACGGCGGTCTGGTCTATCGGTAACCCCCGTTCATGTCGATCTGTGAGCTGGAGCACAATTGACTGTGATGACGCAGTCGACAGGTCCTGAACCTGCGCTGGCGGCCGGCGAAGACCCGCGCCGCTACGCGCAGATTCTCACTGCCGTGTACGACGCGACCATGACCGGCGGCAAGTCGCCTGCACGTCCCCGCGAGGTCATCGGGGACTCGTGGCGACGGTTGCAGACCCTGGGCATCGACCCGGAACTGGGCAACCCCGCCGAGACGCAGATGGACGTCTCCGATCTCGAGCTGAGCCGTCGGGAATCGGGGCTGTTCGACATCCTCGACGATTTGGCCCGCGGCCTGGAATCGGTGGTGCAGGACGGCGACAACATCCTCGTCGTCGCCGATCGGCACGGCCGGGTGCTGTGGCGCAGCGGATCGACGGCGGTACTCGACCGCGCCGACGACCTCGGCTTCGTGGAGGGTGCCAACTGGGCCGAGGACTCGGTGGGCACCAATGCCATCGGCACCGCGCTGGTCTCCCGGCGCGCGGTGCAGATCTTCTCGGCCGAACACTATGTGCGCAGCCACCATTCGTGGACGTGCGCCGGTGCGCCCATCCGTGATCCGCGAACCGGCCAGGTGCTGGGAGCCATCGACGTCAGCGGCCCGGCGAAGACGGTCCACCCCACCACCATCGCACTCGTCGACGCCGTCGCACGGTTGGCGGAATCTCAACTGCGGGAACTTCATCGGAGCACCCTCGATCGACTGCGTTCGGTGGCCGCACCGATGCTCGCGCGCCTGCAGTCCCCGGCCCTCGCGGTGGACGCGAACGGTTGGGTCGCGGCTGTCGAATCGGTGGCGCTGCGTAATCGCATCCTGTTGCCCGAGGATCTGGCGACCGGACGCTTCTGGCTGCCGACCCTCGGCGTGTGCGACTTCGAGCCCCTGCCCGGTGGCTGGCTCGTCCGACCCACCAGCACGATGGATTCCGGCGTCGCCGATGTCGGATCGACGAGAATTCGCATCGACCTACGCAATTCGCAGAAACCTCGCATCGAAGTGCGCAGCGAGGTGGGTGAGTGGACCCACGAGCCGACGCCCCGGCACGCCGAAATTCTGTACCTTCTCGCCACGCATCGGCAGGGGCGAACCGCGTCGCAAATGGCCGCCGACCTGTTCGGCGACGACGGACGTGCCATCACCGTGCGGGCCGAGATGTCGCGGCTGCGCAAACACCTCGCCGGCATCATCTCCACGCAGCCGTACCGACTGGACGAATCTGCGACCGTCGAACTGGTCATGCCATCGGACATGAGCCGATTGCTGCCGCATTCGTCGGCCCCGGCGATCCGGGCGGCACGGGGTTGAGCCGTAGCGCAGAATCGGGGGAATGAACCGCCTCGCCCGAATCCTCGACGCCTCGGATCCGGGACAGGTACGGCTGCGCGGTGCGTCGGCGACGACGCTGACGGTACTGCTGGCGATGGTGACGCTGGTGCTGATTACGCGCGCCATCGGGCAGCCGGTGACAGTGGCGATGCTCGGAACCGTCGTGGCGATGCAGGCGTCGGCGGCGGTGAAGGACAAGGACCAGCACAGTCGGTTGATCACCACCGCGCTGATGGCGCTGCCGGCATCGGCGGCAGTGACGTTGGCGGCGCTGCTCTCCGAGCTCGGCAAGGTGGCCGACGTCGGATTCATCGTGGTGTTGTTCGCGGCCGTGTGGGTGCGCAGGTTCGGTCCCCGCGGCACGGCACTGGGGATGGTCGCGTTCATCTCGTACTTCTTCGCGCTGTTTCTGCGCGCGAGCCCGGGACAGCTGCCGATGCTCGTCGCTGCGATCCTCGGCGGCTTGGTGATCGCCTTGTTCGTGCGAGCGGTCATCTTCCCGGATCGGCCGATCGTGGAGGTTCGTCGGCTGCTGTTCGCCATGCGGGCGGTCTCGGTGTCGGTGCTCGAGGCGGCGTCGGCAGGGGAAAGTCGCGACCTGAACCTGGTGCGCCGCAGACTCGATCGACTCGGCAACACGGCGCTGCTGATCGACGACTGGCTCGACCGACACGATGCCGGGAAACTGCTCAGCGTCACGAGTACCGATCTGTCGCTCCGCGTGTTCGACGCCCAGATCGCCACCGAGCAGCTCGTCAGCTCACTGTGGGCTCTGGATCCCGCGAAACCCTGGCCGACAGCGCTGGGGCAGGCGACCACGGCACTGGGGTCGGTTCTGCAGAACACACCGTCCGCGGAGCAGCTGCGCGCGGCCCGTCGGTTGGCGTCCACAGCAGCCGAGCGCGCCGACCCGTCCACCCTCGCGGGGATTGCCACGGTCTCGGCGCAACGAGCTGTGCAGGCGCACATTGCTATTCATCACATCACCACCAATGCCGTCTCGGTGTCGGCGACCGCCGCTGTGGAGCCGTCCGAGGCGGCGGTGAAGGACACGCCGAGCGGACTCGACCCCAGCACCAAGGCTGCCATCCAGGTGGCCGTCGCCACCAGCGCGGCGACCGTGCTGGGTGAACTGGTCTCACCCGACCGTTGGTACTGGGCCGTACTGACGGCGTTCCTGGTGTTCACGGGGGCGTCGACGCGGGGTGAAATCCTCACGCGCGCAGGCCAACGCGTCCTCGGGACCATCGCGGGTGTGCTCGCCGGGGTGGTGATAGCCGCACTGGTGGGCAACAATCAACCCCTGCAGCTGGTGCTGATCGTCGTCTGTGTCTTCTTCGCGTTCTATCTTGTGACGGTGGCGTATGCGCTGCTGTCGTTCTTCGTCACCATTCTGCTCGCGATGCTCTACGGGCTACTGGGCACCTTCAGTATCGAGGTGCTCGAGCTTCGGATCGTCGAGACCGCCGTCGGCGGCGTGGTCGGTATGGTCTCCGCCTACTTCATCTTCTCGACGAGTACTCGAAAGACATTGGTGAACAAGGTCGATACGTACCTCGAACAGCTGGATACGTTGATCGAATCGAGCGTGGAATCGGTCATCGCTCCGGGCGAAGGGACCGACCTGGTGGCGTCGACGCGCACGCTCGACAATGCCTTGAAGGATGTAGTGACGGCCGGAAAGCCGCTGGTGCTCGGGCCGACGACCCGCAGCAGGCGAGGCGCGAAACGACTGTTGCGAGTGCTGGCAGTCAGCGGCCGATCTGCTCATGCTCTGGCCCGCGCGGGTGTGCTGGCCTCCCGCGCCGACGCGGGAACGGCTCCGACGGCCGAGACTGCCCAGGCACTACGCGACGCGGCGGCGCTGGTGCGCGACACTGTGCGTCACGTCGAGGCAGCCGTTGCCGGAAATCACGTCGAGCCGCCGGAGAAGATCACCGAGACAACGGTATTGGACGTGCTGCTCACCTCCACCAACGCGCCCGGTCCGCTGCGGGGTGCGGTGCGCGCACTGAACACGATGAACCGAACACTCGCCGATGTGTTGACTCGGGGTTGACCTTCACATCGTGACAAGGTCTTGGCTGACGGCCATGAACGAACTACTTCGGCACCACGCTTCTTCGGTTCGGCTTCGAGCCGCGTTCGATATTGGCACCACGCCGAACCTGCAGTTTCTCGACGCGCTGGTGCAGCGGAGCGCCGTCGAACCGGATTTTCAGGTGCGAGAGATGTTGACGTGGGCGCTGATTCGACTTCCCGCGTCGGCGACGGTTCCGCGGTTGATCGAGGAGGTGAGATCGGGCGGCGCGCAGGCACGCAGCCAGGCGCTACACACGTTGTCGAAAATCAAGGACGAGTCGGCGTGGGAGGCGATCACCTCTTCCGTGCTTGTTGATCCGGACGACGAAGTGGCCCGAAGCGCATGGCGAGCCGCAGTGGTTCTGGTGCCGGCAGGAAGTGAATCAGCATTGGCGACAATGCTGTCCACCCAACTCGGCCGAGGTGGGCACGACGTCCAGCGAAGTCTGAGCCGCGCTCTGGTGGCACTGGGGTCGGTGATCGAGCCGATGCTGCGGGAGGCCGCGTCGAGCAAGGATGCTGCTGTTCGTGCTCACGCGCGAGCAACCGAGGCGCTGCTGCTGGACCCGGATGCCGGGTTCGCCGTGTTCGAGGCCAAACGCGCCGATGCCCTTGGCGTAGTCGACACGGCGGGGTGAGATAGGACGATGTTGATCGGTGAAGTGGCGCGGCGGTCAGGGGTCAGTGCGCGCATGCTCCGGCACTACGACAGGCTCGGTGTGGTGCAACCGACGTCGCGCAGCGGCACCGGCTACCGCGAGTACTCGCCGGATGACGTGCGGCGCCTGTTCCACGTCGAGTCTCTGCGTTCGCTCGGGTTGTCCCTGCACGATGTCGGGCGAGCGCTCGACGACCCGAACTTCGCGGCCTCGGGACTCGTCGACGAGCTCGCCGCCCGAACGGAGGAACGCATCGCTCGGGATACCGAGTTGCTCACGCGGTTGCGTCGCATCGGCGACCCGCGGCCGGCGGACTGGGAGGACGTACTCGACACCGTTGCGCTGCTGAGTGATCTGCAGTCGGTCAGTGCCGGGAAGCGGCAGACGGCGGCGCTGTCCTCCGTCGGAGATCGACCCATTCCGGCAGACGTCCAGGCCGAGGCGGTGCTGCGTGAGCCCGCAACCAACGTGGCCGGCGCACTGCGGTGGGCCCTCGCTCAGTCGGGTGGGGACGCGATCGGGCCGCTGCAGGAGGGCCTGAATTCTTCGGACCCCGAGGTACGACGCCGCGCCGTGGATACCGTCGTCGAGATATCTCACCCCGATGCCACCGAACTACTGACCGAGTCGCTGGTCCACGACGACGAGCAGGTCCGGCGGGTCGCTGCACTGGAACTGGCGACTCGAGGCGTCGTCGACGCCATTCCGACACTGATCGCGATGGTGCACGACGGCAAAAACGATGTGGATGCCGCGGATGCCCTGGGCGTGCTGGGATCCGCTGACTCCATAGTGGCGGCGTTGATGGACGGCATCGACGATTCTGTGGTGCGACAGCGAGTGACGCAGGCGTTGGCGAGCATTCCGGGCTCGGCAGCGCTCGCGGCACTGCAGGAACTGTCCCGGGATTCGGAGCGATCGATCGCGCTGACGGCCCAGTACATCCTCGGCCGGAGGGAATGAAGACCTTCGGTACCGTCGGAGGTATGAAGGCTTTCGGACTGCTCGCGGCATCGATGATCATGTTGACTGCCTGCTCCACCGCAACCACCCCGGCCGCACCCGCCGAACCCGTTGCCGAGAACCAGGTGACCGTCGCCGATCGGATGTACTCGCCGAAGTCGCTGACGATCTCCGTGGGAGACACCGTCACTTGGGTGTTCGCCGACCGCGGCATGGCCCACAACGTCGTCGCCGACGACAACTCGTTCCGAAGTGCATTGATGGAGACCGGACAGTTCACGCACACCTTCGATACCGCGGGCACCTTCACCTACCACTGCACCCCGCATCCGGACATGACGGCGACGATCGTCGTTGAACCTTGATGGATGCTGGAACCGTGATGGACTGGTAGTCATGACGGCACCCACCCGATCGCGCAGCATCGCCGCACCCCTCGGTGTGGCCGCTGCGGCTGTCGGTGGGGCAGTGCTGCTGCACGTTCGTGACCCTCGCACTTCGGTTTACCTTCCCTGCCCGTTTCACGCCCTGACCGGATTGTGGTGCCCCGGATGCGGCACGACCCGGGCTCTCGGTGACCTCACCCGCGGAGACATCGCGGCGGCCGCGTCGAGCAATGTGGTTGCGGTTGTCCTTGCCGTCGGCGCACTCGCAGTGTGGGCGCTGTGGCTGCGCGCTCGGTGGACCGGACGCCCGCTCGAGCTCCCGCGATTCGACCGCCCGACGGTGATCGTCCTGAGCGCCGTTCTCACCGTGTTCACCGTGGTGCGCAACACCCCGTGGGGCTCCGCGATCGCCCCGACCTGACATCACTAGGAGTTCCGACATGCTGCTGGAAATCTTCTCGATCATCGTGCTGTTGGGAGTGCTCATCGCGCTCATCCCCACGGCCCGCCGCGTCTTCAAGAAGGGTGACGACGAATGAGCGACTCGCTGAAGGATCGCGTCCGCGCGAAACTGCTCGCGCAACTCGCCGACGACGGAGGCACGGCTGCCGAACAAGCCGAGGGCGATGACCCACGCTTGAACGCACTGCGCGACGACCTCGAAGCACTCGATGCTGCGCAGGACGGGGATCCGGTGATCGACGACATCGCCGCAAGACACTGGGTGCCCTGACCGCCCTCCCCCTGGGGAGTCAATGTGACGTTCGGTGGCCTTTTCGGTAGTCAATGTCACGTTGAGTGGACTTCTTCGGGTCCCGAATTGGTGCACAGTTGAGGTGCATCTAGTATCTATGTTGTGTCCGAGACGAAATCTGCCGCCGATACGGCGTATGTGACGGTCAAGGAGCTCATCGTCTCAGGAGAACTTCCTGGCGGTGAGCTCGTCAGTGAGGGTGAGATCGCCACCCGGCTCGAGATCAGTCGCACACCCGTACGTGAGGCGTTTCTGCGTCTGCAGGTCGAGGGGTGGATGCGGCTCTATCCCAAGCGCGGGGCACTGGTGGTGCCGATCGCGGTGGGTGAGGCCGAGAGCGTCGTCGACGCGCGTCGACTCGTCGAGGCAGGCAGCGTTCGCGCATTCATCGATGACGCGTCAGCCCGCGAATCCGTGGTGTCCGCGCTGCGTGAGAACGTGCGGCTACAAGAGCAGCTGGCCGTGGACGGTACCGCCGCGCAGTTCAGCGCCGTCGACGCCGACTTCCATCGCACCGTCGTCCATGCGGGCGGCAACCCGTTGCTCGACGCGTTCTACGACGGACTTCGCGAGCGTCAACGCCGAATGACCGCAGCCTCGGTGACGCGTGACCCAGGCCAGATCTCCCGCATCGTCGACGACCATCGCCGACTCGCCGACCTGATCGAGGCGGGAGATGCAGACGGATTCGAGCGGGCCGTCGAACAACACATGCTCGGGGTGCACGGCCTACGACCGGACAGAGGGGGAGCACGATGAGCGAGACGATCACGAACGATCGGGACATCGAGACGACTGCGCGACGTTGGCTACTGGTGGCGTCGGGCATGTTCGCTGTCGCCTGGGGCGGCAACGAGTTCACGCCACTGTTGGTGATGTATCGGCTCGACCACGGCTTCTCGGCCGTGGTGGTCGATACGTTCCTGTTCGCCTACGTCCTGGGCATCATTCCGGCGATGCTGATCTGCGGACCGCTGTCCGACCGACTCGGTCGACGCCCGATCATGTTGCCCGCTACGGCAATTGCCGCGGCCGGGTCCATTCTGATCGCACTAGGACCGGACAACGCGTACCTGCTCTTCGGTGGTCGCGTGCTCAGCGGTATCGCGCTCGGAATCGGTATGGCCGTGGGCGGCAGCTGGGTCAAGGAACTCTCGAGCCGCGACGCCAACGCCAAACCCGGTGCCGGAGCGCGCCGTGCGGCGATGTCGCTGACCGCGGGCTTCGCCCTCGGTGCCGGAGTGGCCGGTGTGCTCGCGCAATGGGCACCCTGGCCGACGCACCTCGCCTACAGCGTGCACGTGCTGATCTGCATCGTCGCCGGTATCGGCATGCTGTCGGTTCCCGAAACTCGAACTGCCACAGCGGTATCCAAGAACAAGAAGCTGCTCGACGACCTGAGGATCCCGTCCGCTTCCCATCGACGGTTCTTGTTCGTCGTGCTGCCGTTGGCCCCGTGGGTGTTCGGTGCCGCCAGCGTCGCCTACGCGGTGCTGCCGTCACTGATGGCCGACGCCCTGGCCGACGAGCCCGGCGGCGGCTATCCCGTCGCCCTGTCTGCCGCGATGGCGGTGATCGCACTCGGTTCCGGCTTCGCGATTCAGGCTGTCGGGCGTCGAATCGACACTCCCGCCAGTGCGCGAGGCGCTCTGGTTGCGCTGACACTGCTGGTTGTCGGCATGGCTGTCGCGGCGTGGGCGGCGTCGGTGCTGACCATTGCCGCAGCCCTGATCGCGGCCGCAGTGCTGGGGTGTGGCTACGGCATGGCGCTGGTCTCGGGTTTGCAAGAGGTGCAACGCATTGCGGGCCCCGATGATCTCGCCGGCCTCACCGCGGTGTTCTATTCGCTGACCTACCTGGGCTTCGCGGTGCCCGCCCTGCTGTCGGCATTGACCGAGACATGGCCCGGCGTGGTCACGTATCCGATCATCTTCGGCTTCGGCGCGGTGATGGCGGCACTGTGTGGCCTGGTGGTGCGGTCGAAAACGTCTGCGCACTTGCCGAGCGCGTAGGGGCGGTTCGGCCCTAGGATCAGCGGCATCATGCTGCAGTCCTCGCGCACGGTCCCGCCGCATCGGGTGCCTCCGACGGTGGCGATCGCGGGTGCCACAGTATGGAACCGGCGTGAGGCGTACTGGTTTCTCGTCGCGGTGATCGTGCCGGCTGCGTGGTGGTCGAGGCATCCCGCTCTGGTGCCCTACGTCTTCGCGATCGTGCTGCTGGGTGCAGTGGTATTTCGCAGCCGACGGAATGCCTGGTGGGTGTCGATGCTGCGCTGGGGACTGATCGCCGACGTCGAGACCGTGGACACGGCACTGCGCGGTGACCGCAATCTTCGGCTCGCGCACGCCACCGGCTGGAACGTCCAACGGCGTTGGTACACAGGGATTGTCACCGAATCAACGGTGCGGTACCGGGCCGGGGAAGCGCGCGGTCACCTGTTCGTTCGGGGTCTGCCGTTCACCACCGGCGTGGTGCTCGCGCACTCGAAAAATCCTGGATCGGCCATGGCCATCAGCGACTTCCCCTGCGATCTGCAACTGGACGGCAGGGGACGCTGGGCGGCGTCGTTCCCGCCGGGCTTCTGGCGTCAAGCATTGGCAACGGCAGCGATGTACGGCTACGCCGTGGCCGGCTTGGTGTTGTCACTCGGCGTTCGCTGACACAGCCGATGCGGTGGGTACCGTGGAGCGAGCACATCCCTCGTCCGACAGGAGCGAGCATGAAGTACAACTACTCCGGACCCTGGCCGATTTTCGCGGTGCTGGGCGTCATCGTGTGTTGGGTGCTGTTTCAGGTCGTGGCACTCGATGCGAGTGTCGGCCGTGCGATCGCGTCGCCGATCAATCTTTTCGCGTTGATGTCGGCGGGCTTCTTGACCATCGGCTACGCGCAGAAACGGCGTCGGCGGGTCTGACCGGCGGGTCGGCTCCCCAGACCTGGATTCAGGCCTCCGATTGCAGGCTGGTATCCGAAACTGGGGAGCCGATTGCCCGCGGGACCTACGGCAGCGACGGAAGTTGCTTGTCCACCAACCATGCGTCCCACAGATTTCGGGGGCAACCGAAGCGGGAGGCGAGGTCGGTGAAGTCCGCGGTTGCGACCGTCGAGTAGCGGTACTTGGAGGTCCATTCCTGGATCAGTCCGAAGAATCGCTCGTCGCCGATGGTGCGCCGCACTGCATGCAGTGCCAGTGCGCCGCGTTTGTAGACACGGTCGTCGAAGATGCGCTCGGGCCCCGGGTCGGTGAGTTGCAGGTCCATCGCCAGACCGCGCTGAATGGTGTGCGCCCGCTTGGCCTTGTCGTGAGCCGTTGCGCCGCCGGAGTTCTCGGCCCAGATCCACTCCGAGTAGCACGCGAATCCCTCGTGCAGCCAGATGTCGGCCCACTTGCCGAGGGTGAGCGAATTGCCGAACCACTGGTGCGCCAGCTCGTGCGCCACCAGGCGCTCGTAGTACCGGGAACCGGAACAGTGATTGGCACCGAAGATCGATAGGCCCTGCGCCTCGATCGGAATCTCGAGATCGTCGTCGGTCACCACCACGGTGTACGACGCGAAAGGGTAAGGGCCATAAAGCCGTACGAACGTATCCATCATCTGCGGTTGACGACCGAAGTCGTGATCGAACTGCGCTCGCAGGCGCGGCGGAGTGATCGCCTTCATCGGTACCGGCCCCGGGCTGACGATGCGATGCTCGTACGGACCGATCTGGATGGTGGCGAGGTAGCTGGCCATCGGCTCGGGCTGCTCGTACACCCACGTGGTGCGGCTGGCGCGAGTCTGCTTGCGCACCAACGTTCCGTTGGCCACCGCGTAGTACGGGGAATCGGTGGTGATGGTGATGCCGTAGCTGGCCTTGGACACCGGATGGTCGTCGCACGGAAACCACGACGCAGCGCCGTTGGGTTGGCTGGCGACGAGCGAGCCCTCGGTGAGCTCCTCCCAGCCGACCTCACCCCACAAACCGTTGATGGGCTTGGGGGTTCCGCCGTACGCCACCGTCACCACCAGTGCCGCACCCGACGCGATGGGCTTGGCGGGCGTGATCTTCAGCTTGCCGCGCTGGTGGCTGAACTTCACCGAACGCGATCCGTTGACCGACACCTTCGACACGTTCATCGCCGGACCGAGATCGAGCGCGAACTTCGACACCGTCGCCGTGGTGACCGCGGTGATCTTCGCCTTACCCGCCAGCCGGTTGCTCTCGACCTTGTACTCGAGATCGAGTTCGTAGCGCGAGACGCGATAGCCGCGGTTGCCGTTCTGCGGAAGATACGTATCGATCGGATTGTCACTGGAGTCGACGTCGAACACCGGTGCCACGAGCCTGTCCGGCACGGTAGATCACCCCTCGTTTCGGTCGTCGCGAATACGCGGAAAGGGATCACCCTTGGCCCACGGCGCGATCGGATTGCCCTGCCAGCGAGTATGCGCGGGAACCGTATCGCCGCGCATCACCAGAGAGGCAGGCCCCACCGTCGCTCCATCACCTATACCCGATGCAGGCAGCGCGACACAGTGTGGTCCCAGTGTTGCGCCTCTGCCGAGATCGACCGTGTCCATGGACATGATCCGATCATGGAACAGGTGCGTCTGCACAACGCACCCTCGGTTGACCGTCGCACCGTCGGCCAACGTCACCAGATCGGCCTCGGGAAGCCAGTACGTCTCACACCAGACGCCACGGCCGATATCCGCACCGAGCCACCGCAGCCACATGTTCAGCACCGCGGTGCCCTCGGCGGCGCGCGCGAACCACGGCGCGGCAACGGTCTCGACGAACGTGTCTGCCACCTCGTTGCGCCACACGAACGAACTCCACAGCGGATGATCGGTCTTGCCGATCCGG
This sequence comes from Rhodococcus sp. NPDC079359, assembly GCF_040702585.1. Classification (NCBI taxonomy): domain Bacteria; kingdom Bacillati; phylum Actinomycetota; class Actinomycetes; order Mycobacteriales; family Nocardiaceae; genus Rhodococcus; species Rhodococcus sp. NPDC079359. Next base: position 395,456 of record NZ_JBFBLH010000003.1, on the reverse strand, counting down.
CCCACCCACAACCACTTCGCCAACGCCGACACCGCAGCAGCCACGAAACCGGCGACGAGCAGGACGACGCCGCTGAGCAACGCAGCCAACCAGTACCCGATGGAGTCGGCGATGGCGGTGAGCGTGAACAGCACTCCGAGCCCGATGCCGAACGTCACGACGACGGGAATCAACCGGCACGTCTCGACGAACGACCGGGCGACCTTGAGCTTGCGGGGCGGATCGAACGTGCGCGACGAATCCGCACTACCGGCGGCCCGACGCAGCCGCACCGGCGGACTGCCGAGCCACGACGAGCCGGACTTCGCCTTGTCCGGAGTCGCGGACAGCACCGCGACCAGGCCGTTCTTCGGGACGGTTCGCCCGGGCCCGGTCATACCGGAGTTGCCGAGGAACGCCCGCTTGCCGACCTTGGCGTCGCCCAGATGCATCCAGCCGCCGCCGAGTTCGTAGCTGGCGACCATCGTGTCGTCGGCGAGAAACGCGCCGTCGGCGACGGTGGTGAACTTGGGGATCATCAGCACCGTCGACGCCTCGACGTCCTTGCCGATCTTCGCGCCGAGGAGCCTCAGCCAATGCGGAGTCAGCAGTGACGCGTAGAGCGGGAACAGGAAGGTGCGCGCGGAGTCCATCAATCGTTCGGTGGCCCAGACCTGCCAGCCGATGCGGCTACGGACCGGGTGGTAGCCGCCGACGAGACCGATGCTGAGCAACCGCACCGCGACGACGGTGATCAACGCGAACACCGCCAACGACACCATCGTCGCGACGGGCAACATCACCAGACCACGTTCGAAGGCGTCGAACACGGAGTCCGCGGTGTGAATCCACCAGCCCATCAGCACCAGGCTGACGCCGATCGAGAACAGTGCCATGCCGGACAGGAACAGCGACGCGACGCCGTACGCGAACACCCATTTCGTCGCGCGCGGTGGCGTTTCCGCGGGCCACGGATGATCGGCCTTGCCGACCTTCTGAGCCGGCGAACCGGACCACATCTGACCGGCCTTCACCCGTCCGACGACGGCGGAGCCTGCGGTGACGACGGCGTTCTTGCCGACCTTGGTGCCGGGCAACAGCGTCGACCGTGCGCCGACGGTGGCACCGGCACCGATCTCGACGCCGCCGATGTAGACGAGATCTCCGTCGATCCAATGTCCGGACAGATCCACCTCGGGCTCGATGGAACAGCCGTCGCCCAGCTCGAGCATTCCGGTGACCGGCGGCATCGTGTGCAGGTCGACACCCTTGCCGATCTTGGCACCCAGAGCGCGCGCGTAGTAGACCATCCACGGTGCGCCCGAAAGGTTCGACGCACCACTGGCATCGGTCAATCTCGTTGCTGCCCACAGCCTGATGTGCATGCTCCCGCCGCGTCGATACGCGCCGGGTTTCAAGCCCGCCAGCAGGATGCGAGAGCCGATCACCGAGATCGCCATCCGGCCGACCGGAGTGATGAACAGGACGAACGCCACGAGCACCCACCACCACGACAGCGTCGGGGCCCAGGGCACGTCGCCGAACCAGGACATGACGTTGAACAGCAGTCCGAGCCAAGTGACCCACTGCAATCCGGTCAGCGTGGTCAACGGAACCGTTGCCGCGATCTGCGCCCACTGCGCGGTACGCGACGTCGGGGCCACGTCACGAGGAACGGCCTCGACGACAGGCTTCAGATCGTCGAGATACTGCGCCAGTGAACCCAGCCGTGGGTGGTCGTAGAGCTGTGCGACGGTGATCTCGGGGAACCGTTCGCGCAACGCCGTCACCAACTGAGCGGCCGACAGCGAACCGCCGCCGTTGGCGAAGAAATCGGCGTTCTCGTCGGAAACCTGCGCGCCGAGGATGTTGGTCCACAATTCGGCCACCCACCCCGCCGTGCCGCCGAGCGCAGACGCGCCCGCCATACCGGGCAGGGGCCACGGCAGCGCGTTGCGGTCGACCTTGCCCGAAGTGCGCGTTGGCATCTCGTCCACCAGCGCAAGCCTGGGCACCAATGCCGCGGGCAACTGCTCGGCGAGCAATTCGCGTGCGGCTTCGAGATCGAAATCTGGATTGGTGCTGGCGAGGTATCCGACCAGCACCGAGTTACCGGCAGCGGTCTTGCGGATGGCGGCCGCCGCACCGCCGACTCCCGGAAGTGCTTGCAGCGCATTGTCTATCTCGCCGAGCTCGATGCGTCGACCGCCGAGCTTGACCTGATCGTCGGCGCGACCCTGGAACAAGAGCCCTTCGAGCTCGAGCTTGACCAGATCGCCGCTGCGGTACGCCCGATCCCACCCCAGAGAGGGCATGGGCGCGTACTTCTCGGCGTCCTTGGCCGGATCGAGATACCGAGCGAGTCCGACGCCGCCGATGACCAACTCACCGACTTCGCCGACCTGTACCGGGGTGCCCGACGCATCGACTACTGCCAGGTCCCATCCGTCCAACGGCAATCCGATGCGGACGGGCCCCTTCCCGTCCATGATCGCCGCGCACGCGACGACCGTTGCCTCGGTGGGGCCGTACGTGTTCCAGACCTCGCGGCCCTCGACGGCGAGCCGCTCGGCCAGTTCCGGCGGGCACGCCTCGCCGCCGAAGATGAGCAACCGCACCGCTTCCAGAGCCACCGCGGGCCACAGCGACGCGAGGGTGGGCACCGTCGAGACGACACTGATGTCGCGGGAGACGAGCCACGGGCCCAGATCGAAACCTGACCGCACCAGCGACCTGGGTGCCGGAACCAGACACGCACCGTGCCGCCACGCCAGCCACATCTCCTCGCACGACGCGTCGAACGCCACCGACAGACCGGCCAGCACTCGATCACCTGGGCCGAGTGGATCCTTCTGCAAGAACATGCGGGCCTCGGCGTCGACGAACGCCGCCGCATTGCGGTGACTGACCGCCACACCCTTGGGCGTGCCCGTCGAACCCGAGGTGAAGATGACCCACGCGTCGTCCTCGGGAGTCGGCGGCAGTGGGTCGGTCTCGGAAAGGCCGTCTTGTTTGGGAGCAGTACCGGCGGCGATGCCGCCCGCCGTGACGATGGCCGTCACCTTCGCCTCACCGAAGACCAACTCGGCCCGCTCCTCGGGATCGTCCGCGTCCACCGGAACGTACGCGGCACCGACCGCGAGGATGGACAGGATCGCGACATAAAGGGAGAAGGAACCCGACGGCATGCGGATGCCGACGCGATCGCCGCGCCTGACGCCGGCATCGGCGAGCCACTGCGCGCCCTCGGCGATGTCGTCCAACAACTCGGAGTAGCTGACCGAGACAGCACCGTCGTCGATGGCGGGGGCGTCGGGAAAACGATGAGCGGTATCACGGAGAACGTCGATGAGCGTCCGGGCAGGAGGGGCGAGCGACGAGCGAAGAAACGCCGCCGGTGCAGGCGCGGTGTCCGCGCTCGAACCCGGCAGATCGTTCTCTTGATGCACAGACAACCGGGCGTCCTTCTCGTTCGTTGGCAAGTGACTCTGTGGTGCTGGGACTCTGTGCCGCTGGGGAGCAGCGCCGTTGGTTATCTCACGTTCTGTTTGCCAGCAGGTGAACGAGCGCTCCTTCCCACCGCGGGAATCCTACTGCTGCCCACGCGTGAGTTCCGGCTTGACAAAACCGCAGCGGGTTTGCCAGTGTCTTCTCCACGGTCACGAGTACCAGCGTCAAGCCCCGGCTCGCTGGTCGGCAACCCTCCTCCGCGGTGGGGTGCTCCGGGTGACGACCAGGCTGATGCCGGAAAACCGGCGCGGCAAGCGCGGACTCGTTCACCACATCCTTCGGTTGCGGGTCCCTCGAACGTGAGGGCTTGATCTGTCATGACATCTGTACTTTCCCGCCCCTGTGCTCCTTTTGCCCCTGTTTCGGGCACGGATCTGCAGGTACCCCTGGTGCAGGGCGGCACCTGCACCTACGCCAATTTCGACTACGCTGCCAGCGCACCGGCTTTGACGGCGGTGACCGATCGGATCGCGGAACTGCTGCCGTTCTACTCCAGTGTTCATCGCGGTGCCGGCTACGCCTCACGGGTCTGCACGGCAGCGTACGAGAAGGCGCGGGTGACCGTCGCCGATTTCATTGGTGCGCAGTCGGATTCGGTGGTGGTGTTCACCCGGAACACCACCGATTCGCTGAACCTGTTGGCCGCATGCGTGCCGGGTGAGACCGTGGTGCTCGACATCGAACACCACGCGAACCTGCTTCCGTGGCGTGACCGACGAGTGGTGGTGGCTGCGTCGACCCTGGCCGAGACCATCGACCGCCTCGACGCCGAACTCGCCGCGAAACCTGCTGCTCTGCTTGCGATCACGGGCGCATCGAACGTCACCGGAGAAGTTCTGCCGGTCGCTGAACTCGCGGCACTGGCGCATCGGCACGGCGCACGCATCGCGGTGGACGGTGCCCAGCTGGTTCCACATCGGCGGGTCGACATCGCCGCACTCGGGGTGGACTACCTCGCCTTCTCCGGACACAAGCTCTACGCCCCGTTCGGCGCGGGAGTGCTTGTGGGCAAGCGTGATTGGCTCGACCTCGGTGAGCCACACCTGGCCGGCGGTGGCGCGGTACGTAGCGTGCGCATCGACCACACCGATTGGGCTCCTGCACCGCAGCGGCACGAGGCGGGCACCCCCAACGTGCTCGGGGTTGCCGCATTGGCCGCGGCCTGCGAGGCCATTGCCGGATTCGACGATGCCGAGCTGCAGGCGCACGAGCGCGAACTGTCGTCCCGCCTGCGCGACGGGCTGGCCGCACTGGACGGCGTCGAGCAGCTCGAGGTGTGGGCCGACGCGACCGACAGCGTCGGCATCGTCACCTTCACCGTCGCCGGACGTGACCCCGGTGAGGTCGCCGCGTACCTCTCCGCCGAACACGGAATCGGCGTGCGGGACGGGAAGTTCTGCGCGCACCCACTGCTGAGCAGGCTGGGGCATGCGGCCGGAGCGGTTCGGGCCAGCATCGGCCTCGGCAGCTCGTTCGCCGATGTGGACCGACTCGTCGACGCACTCGCCGCCCTGGTCGAATCGGGACCGAACTGGCACTACGCAGAGGATGCCGGCTGGTGGAACCCCGTACCCGACCCGCGACCCTTCCCCGAGCTGGCCGATGGCGCCGCCGGGGTTGGATCCCCGTGCACCCCCGCAGACAGTTAGCATGGCGTCATGACCGTGAGTGTCGTATGGGCGGGCAACCGCCACTGGTGCAACAGATATGTGGATCTGTGCCGCACTGCGTCCGGGTCGTGTTCGAGTTCGGCTCCGCTCCGACCGAATGCCACCGACTGAAGAATCAGGACCACCACTCATGTCGCACAACTTCACCCGCGTCGCCGTCGAATTCTCTGCGGGTTGGACCGAACTGACCGCCGCTCCCGAGACGGATGTAGTCCGAATCCAGGCCTCCGACCTGCGGGAATCCCAGCAGCAACGCGCGCGGCTCCGCGCCGAGGCAGTCGACCGCGGCGAATCTGCCGACAGCACAGCAGTGTTTCTCGACCTCGAGATCCACATCGCGGCCGATGCCAGGACGGCCCGTCGGGAATTTGCCACACTGGATGCGCCGAGCAGTCCGTCGTCGATCCGCTACGTCGGAACACCGGCGGGACTGGCCAGTTTGATCTCCGACGTCACCGCGGCCGATGTGGCCGACGGCGTGACATTGACAGTGCTCGGCGACGTCGCTCGCCAGTCGGTTCTCATCAACAACGGAGTACTGCCGCTGCTGGAATCCCGCGGGACCCGACTCGACATCGACGTCGTCGACGCGGTCCTCGGCGCACCGATCGCCCCGACTCTCGCGTCCTGAGGATTCGCGTCCTCGGGACGTGCGCGTGGGTCAGGTGACGTCGATCGCCAGACCCGCAGTGATGCGCACCAACTCGGTGAACGTGGACCTGAAGATCGTATTGGTGTGGCCGGCGGCCGCCCACACCTCGGAGTAGCCGGCCAGATCCTGGTCGACGAACGTGTCGAGGTTGGTGGGGTGGCCGACCGGGGCGATCCCACCTATCGGCTGGCCGGTGGCATGCTTGGCCGTGTCCAGAGGCGCACGCGTCAACACGCCGCCGAGACGCTCGCCGGTGTGCTCGAGATGAACGTTGTGGGCACCGGAGACGAGCAGCAGCACCGGCTCGTCGCCCAGTAGAAACACCATCGACTTCACGATCGCGCCTACGTCGACGCCCAGTGCGGCAGCAGCATCGGCGGCAGTGTGCGTGCCCTCCGGACTGCTGACCACCACCCCGTGATGACCACGTGAAATCAGCGTGTCGGCAACATGGGCTGCATTCGGATGAAGTAGCCGGGACATGCACCAACCCTATTGCCCCAGTCTCATTTACGCAGATATGTCGAGATCACCGAACAGTCTCAATCGCGCCATGCCGCCGTCCGGGAAGATGTCCATCCGAACCTCCGAGACCGGGGTCTCGTGGTCGAGTACGAAGCGATGGCGGGTGTCGGGCTGCAACGTCGTTCGCGGCAACAACTCGATCCACTCGCCCTCACCGAGCCGTCCGCGCAGTGACGCCGCGCCAGGGGCGTTGCCGAGGAAGCAGGTGGTGTCGAGCTCGGCGAGGCGAACGAGCCCGCTGCCTGCCAGCTGTACCTGAACCCAGTCGTTCGCGTCGTTGCGTCGACGCGAGGTCTCCCAACCCTCACCCATCGACCGCGGCGGGCCGGGGAACAACAGATTGTTGGGGGAGCTGTAGAACATGTTGGAACACGCCGAGACGTAGGCACCGTTCTCGAGCGCAGCCAGGTCGACCGGCCCGGCCGCGAGGAACTCGGGATCGGGCTTGCCGCGGCCCAGTACCCGCAACCGCGCCACTCCGCCGTCCGGATAGATCGACAGTTTCACGTGCGTCCACCGCGCGTCGGAGGCGACGGCGAACCTGTTCTCACTGTCGCCGTCGACCGGGCTGCGCGCGACGATGGTGGTCCACTCGGTCTGCGTGCGCAGCTCGTCCGGGGACGGGAAGCCCTGCACCTCGGCGGCCTCGACCGAAATCTCCGGCGGATAGTTTCCGGTGAACCACGAGGTGTCGACGACGATTGCCGAGACGACACCCGGTGCGCCGAGACGCACGATGGCCTCGTCGTAGCCGGGCTCGCGTCGCCGACGCGTCTCCCACCCGTCGTAGATCTGACCCTTGTGCCCGAACGTCGCGGTCGAATAGTCGGCCTTGCCGGGACTGACGAGATTCTCCTTCTCCGCGAACGTCTCGTCGTTCGCCCACACGACTGCGCCTCCGAGAGTGCGGACAGCGAGATCGGGCAGAGGCAGCGGGAAGGTGGAGGTCATGGGATCACACTTTACTGGTCTCGCGTGAGCTCATCTGGTTGTGTGCAGACCGACGCCGCAGAGCCGCCGCGACCATCAGTAGCGCGCCGATCACGATGTAGAGCGTCAGGCCGAGTGCGGGTTGCCCCAGTCCGGTGCCGGAGAAGTACACGATGCTGCGTACGCCCTCGGTGCCGATGCCAGGGGTGATCCACCGACCGATCGAGGCGTAGAGCGACGGCAGTACATCGGCCCCGAAAGCGCCTCCTGCACTGGGGTTTCCGAGGATGACGAACAGCACGATGGCGGCGGGCACCGCCGCGACACCGATCAGGGCGCGCAGGCCCATGGTGAACAGTCCGGTGGCGAAGACGACCCCGGTTCCCAGCAGGGTCAGCGGAAACCAATGGCCGGCAAAGGTTTCCAGTACATGGGTGGTGAGGAATGCTCCGAGAGCGCCGGAAGCGAGGGAGTACGCCGCGAGAATGCCGACATGCATCCAGGTTTCGCGGCGCGAGGTCGGTGCCCCGATCAGCAATCCGAATGCGGCAGCCAGAAGGTAGCCGCCGACGACCCAGCCGACCGAGAGATAGAAACCGGACAGCCCTCGGTTGTCGTGCACACCGACCGGGATCTCGTCGCGGACCACGAACTGGCGGCCCTGGGCGGCGTCGACCTCGGTGAAGATCGATTCCAGCGCGGTGGCTTCGGAGCTCCCTGCTGCGCTCGCGGTGATCAGTGTGTCCGTTCCGTTCGCGCCGACGACATAGGCCCCGATGATGTCCCTGTCGCGGAGCAACGAACGGACCTCGGCGGTATCGGCCGCGGTGCGTGCCTCGATTGGGGCACCGTCGATGGCGTTCAGGCGATCGGTCGTCTGCTGGTCCAGCCCCTCGGGGAGGCCGGCTTCGGTCACCACCGCGATGGGGATCGTATGCGGAGTCGGCTGATGAAACGCCGAGACGTAGCTGAGGATGAAGCCGAGCTGAAGTATCAGCACCGCGGCGGCGAGCAGTGACATCTTGCGCATGGGTGACTCCTGAATCTTGTCGATACCCGAGGTATTCAATACTCTAGGTATCGTGAATGCCGACGAGCAAGAAAAGTGGGGGTCGACACAGTCGCAGCGACGACCGCAGCGTGCCGACGTTCGAGACCGACTGCTCGCCGCCGCAGCGGACGAGTTCACCGAAAACGGCTATGCCGCAGCCAAACTCACCGACATTGCGGACCGCGCCGGCTTCACCAAGGGAGCCGTCTACTCCAATTTCGAGTCCAAGCAAGCGCTGTTCGCCGAGCTGCTGGCCAGGCGGTCCCTCGACCTCGCGGCCCGCGTACTGGCTCACATTTCCGATCTGGACCCCGGCGCGGCAGCCGGAGCGGGCGGCGGAGAGATCGCGTCGTGGGTGGTCGCCGAACCCCGCTGGCCGCTGCTGACCGTCGAATTCGGGATTCTCGCCGGACGCGACCCGGCCGTCGCGGAGCGCTATCGCACCGACCGTCGAGCACTGCGGCGCGAGCTCGAACGCCTCATCGCCGAGCGAGCGGACGACTGGGGAGTCGGCGAGAAGTTCGATGCCCGACGCCTCGCGACGTCACTGGCGGCCTTGATCTCCGGATTGGCCGTCGAACATTCGGTGGATCCGGAGGAAATCGACGAGGGAGCGATCGCCGACGCGGTCTCCGAACTGTTCGCGGGAGCGATAGCTAGGGCACATCTCGATTGAGGGACACGGCACCGGGTAACCGGGAGAGATGAATGCTCAGAATCCCGATCCCGACGTCACCGCAGGACTCGAAGCGGGTGGCAGCGTCACGCCAGGAGACACCCCGCCCGCCGAAACGGGAGTCGGCGGCCCCAATCACGAACCGCCGCAGCGCAGCCGTGTCATGCCGATCCTCATCATCGGTGTGGTGGCCTTGCTGGCGATCCTGATCGCCGGTGGACTGATCGGTCGCGTCGTCGGTCTGTTCGGCTGATCCCGGGTCGGCGGCCCGTCCGTACTCGGCGAACAGTCAGTACTGCGGCCAGCCGCCCTCGGGCCCGAGCAGGCGATCCAATCGAATGTGGTTGATCTTCGCCAGCTCGTCGCGCATGATCTTGCGCTCGGTGCGATCGTCGTTGTCGAGTCGATGGCCCAGATCCACCAGGATGTCGCGCGGCTCGAAGCCCTCGGGCTCGAACAACCCGCTCCAGATGTACGGATAGCCGAACCGCTCGCAGTACGCGCGCGCCGCGGTCACCAGAGCGCCTCGCGTATCCGCGTCCATGGCTGCGCACACCTTGCTCGGCTCGGGACGCGTCGCGGCCAACATGTCCATGTCGCCGTCCGACAGCTCCGCCAGTTCCGCGTCGGCTGCGGAGAACAGCTCTGCCCGCGAGCGATACCTGCGGCCGTCCGCCACCCTGGACGCCCACGCCACCGAGCAACAACACTCGTACAACGCATGCACCGCCTTGCGGCGCGGCAGATCGTTGAACGTCTCCAGGCCGAGTCCCTGATGCATCAGCATGGATAGATGGTGAGCCTCATTCGGCTTATGCACCAGAGCTGAGCAGGGACTTAGCGCAGACGTTACGCGCCGTAACATGCGGTGCGGGGATGGGCGACTCTGCCGCTAGGCTCGCAGGCATGACGGAACGAACCTGGAAAGCCTTCTCCGTGGAGATCGCCGACCACATCGCGCAAGTGACCCTCCTCGGACCGGGCAAGGGCAATGCCATGGGCCCGGACTTCTGGAGCGAGAGCCCCGAGCTGTTCGCTCAGCTCGACGCCGATCCCGAGGTTCGTGCAGTCGTGCTCGCGGGCTCGGGCAAGAACTTCACCTACGGACTCGACCTCGCCGCGATGGCAGGAACCTTCGGTCCGCTCATGGCGGACAAGGCACTGGCCGGTCCCCGAACGACGTTCCACGACACCATCAAGACTATGCAGAAGGCCATCAACGCCGTGGCGGACTGCCGCAAGCCCGTCGTCGCGGCCGTGCAGGGCTGGTGCATCGGCGGTGGCGTCGACCTCATCACCGCCGCGGATGTGCGCTACGCCAGTGCCGACGCGAAGTTCAGCGTGCGCGAGGTGCGGGTCGCGATCGTCGCGGACATGGGGTCGTTGGCTCGACTGCCCGCGATCATCGGCGACGGGCACATGCGTGAGCTGGCACTGACGGGCAAGGACATCGACGCCGCGCGCGCCGAGAAGATCGGCCTGGTCAACGACGTGTTCGAGGACCACGACTCCGCCCTCACCGCTGCTCGCGAATGCGCCGCCGCCATCGCCGCCAATCCGCCCCTGGTGGTGCAGGGCATCAAGACCGTGCTGGATCATTCCCGATCCTCCAGCGTCGACGATTCCCTGCGCTACGTCGCGGCCTGGAACGCCGCCTTCCTCGCCTCGCACGACCTCACCGAGGCGATCACCTCGGTGTTCGAGAAGCGACCGGCGCAGTTCACCGGTAACTGACGTGGTCGAGTTCGCCGAGGAGCTGGGCACGCAGCTGGTTCGGCTGCAACGCCTGCGTGAGCGCAACATCGCTGCGATCTCGTCCTCGGGCGGTGTCGACGGTGCCGCGTACGTATGCTTGTTCCGGCTCCTGCGCGACGGACCGATGCGGTCGAGTGAACTTGCCGCCATGGTGAATTCCGATCCGTCGACGGTGAGCCGGCAGGTGGCTCAGCTGGTCGAACGGGGGCACGTCGAGCGGCTGCCCGACAAACGTGACGGTCGAGCGTTCGTGCTCGCGGTGACCGCGTCGGGTCAGGAAGCAGCGGCGGCGATCCAGCAACGACGAACCGACAATCTCGGACGGGTGATCGAGGGGTGGACACGGCAGGACCGAGAATCGCTCGTGACGTTGCTCGATCGTTTCTTGACCGATTACGAAACCATCAGGCCGGACCTGCCCGACCGTCGCGCAGGTAGCGTCTGATCGGCGGGCGATCCACGATCGGGGCGATCGAGGTGATCGAGGCAGTGCGCAGTCGCTCGTAGAGCAAGCGCGGACGGAGGGGATGCTGTGCCGATCGGTCGTGACAAGCCGTCGCTCGCGTCCGATGCCGGGACCCGTCGGAACTCGGTACGACTCGAACGCCGGGTGGCGCGAGGAATCGCCGTGCTGGTGCCCTCGTTCGGTCTCATCGGGGCGATAGCGATGCTGTCCTCGGACGGTCCTGTCGGACCGACTGCTGTTGTCGTGTGCCTGGTGGTCTTGCTGTCGACTCTCCCGGTAGGGGCATGGTGGTGGCTGCGCTCGGCGGACGCCTCCCACATGCCGGGATGGTTCGTCGTGTACGCCGACGTGGGCGTGTCGACGATGCTGCTGACCTTCGACGACCGTGATCTCGCGCTGTACGGCGCTGCCCTGTTCGCCGTGATCGGGACCTACATCGCGTACTTCTCGCGGCGAACGGTGCTCAAGTTCCACACGGCATTCGTCAACGCGGTCATTCTGCTACTCGCAGTACTCGCCCTGGTCGAGCGGCCGGAGGATCCGGCGTCGATCCTCGCCCGCACCCTCGTGACGGTTCTGGTGGTCAACTCAGTACTCGCGTTCCGCGCAGTGATCCAGCGCCAGCTCGATCTCGCCAACACGGACTCGCTGACCGGACTGCTCAACAGACGCGGCCTGGAATTGCGGCTCCAACGCATGATGAACTCGCTGGACGAGCACCGTTCCGTCGCACTCATGGTGGTCGATCTGGACCAGTTCAAGCGAGTCAACGACACCTACGGTCATGCGGTGGGGGACCGAGTGTTGCGCCGGACGGCCCGCAGGCTGACCGCGGTCACGGGCACGAGGCCGTGCGTGGCACGCACCGGCGGTGAGGAGTTCACCATCGCGCTACCGGTCGACGATGCCGCCGCGCATCGGATCGCCCACGAGATCCTCGAGTCGATTCACGACCCAGCCGACGACGTGCCGGTGACGGTCAGTGTCGGGGTGGCCCTGCTCGACGGCAGCCGATGGTTCACCGCCAGCGAGTCCGGTGACAGTGCCGGTCTGGTCCACAACGTGCTGCTCGACGCCGACACGGCGATGTACGAGTCCAAGCACGCGGGCGGAAACAGAGCAACGGTGTACGCCGGCGAATGATCCGCCGGCATACACCGTTCGTCGTTCGGGGAAGAACGTGCTCCGTGCGTCAGCGCAAGGCGCTCTTGGGGTCGTTCCACAGCTGATCGGTGAAGTCCTCCAACGCGACGAGAACGATGGTGTCCTCGGTACGGCGCAGGATCGACTTGCTGGCGCGCACCTGCACGATATCGCCGGTCTTGTCGGTCATCCGCCACAGAGAATCCGCGCGGGTGGCCACCGTCGTGAGGAACATGTCAGCGACGTTGACACCCTCCGGAGCCCGGTCGGGGAAGATGTCGTGCAGGTGGAAGTCCTCCCGCTCGGTGCGGTCGAGACCGAACAGATCGTCGAAGGCCTCGTTCGCGAACACGATGGCACCGGTGGGGTCGACCGCGAGGATCGGCACCGGGATCCGGTCGAGGACGACCGTCACCGGCAGATCGGGAAACTGAGTCGGATCCGAAATCGGTCGCGAATCGAGATTGCGCCGATCACCGTTGGAAGTGCTGTCGGTCATACGTCTCCCCAAACTATGTTTCGTCGGCCCACGGCCGAGACGAGGTGTGTGGTGCCGAAACGATCAGTGACCCGGATTGTCCGCCAAGCGCTTGAATGATGCAGTGATTTCGGCCTCTGCCTCTGCGCGCCCCACCCAGTCTGCCCCGGTGACGTGCTTGTTGGGTTCGAGATCCTTGTAATGGACGAAGAAATGCTTGATCGCATCGAGCTCGAACGTCGAGACGTCGCTCAGGTCCTGGATGTGATCCCAGCGGGTGTCACCGGCCGGAACGCACAGCACCTTGTCGTCGCCGCCGGCCTCGTCGACCATCTTGAACATCGCCACGGGGCGGGCCTCGACGATGACGCCGGGGAACACCGACTCGGGCAGCAGCACCAGTGCGTCGAGCGGGTCGCCGTCCTCGCCGAGCGTGTTCTCGATGAAGCCGTAATCGGCTGGATACGCCATCGCGGTGTAGAGGTAGCGATCGAGGCGAACACGTCCGGTGACGTGGTCTACCTCGTATTTGTTGCGCTGCCCCTTGGGGATCTCGATGGTGACGTCGAACGGCACGTGCAGTCCTCACTGTCGTCGTCGAGCCGGAACGGCTCGAGTCGTTGGGAATGTGTCGATGGTGGCGGCGCAAGGCTACCGGACCCGAGGATACTGTTGACTGGACGATCATGGGTACGACCACGGCAGTTACGGAGGAACGGTGGCGGGGCTGACACGGCGGTTCCTCGGCCCCACAGCGGGTCGACGGCGCAGGAAGAAGCGCGTGATCCTGACGCTGTGTGCGCTGTTCGTGGTGATTCTCGCTGCGACGACCGCCGCGCTGGTGCTGCCGTCGGTGTCCGACGGTGCCGAGACCGCCATCGAACCTCCACCCGAGACGGTGCTGCCCAACCCGCTGATCACCCCGTTTCCGGAATCGGCACCGATGCCGAACGCTGCAGGTCTGGCAGCGGCGCTGGCCCAGGTGGTCGACGATCCAGCCCTCGGCACGTTCACCGGAACCGTCGCCGACGCGCAGACCGGGCAGGTGCTCTGGTCGCAGAACCCCGACACCCCGATGACACCTGCCTCGACGACCAAGGTGCTCACCGCGGCGGCAGCGATGCTCGGGCTCCCGGCGGATCATCGCGTCACCACTCGCGTGGTCCAGGGCAGTGGCGAGGGCGACATCGTGCTGATCGCGGGCGGCGACCCCACCCTCACCGCGCTGCCGGTCGGCACCGACGGGTTCTATCCCGGGGCGGCGCGCATCGACGACCTGGTGGAGCAGATTCGGCGCAGCGGAACGGTGGTGCGCAGCATCGGCGTCGACACCTCGATCTACTCCGGTGACACGATGGCACAGGGTTGGTTTCCCGCCGATATCGCCGCCGGCTCGATCACTCCGATCGAACCGATCATGCTCGACGGCGGACGATCGGACCCACTGGTCGACGAGTCCCCGCGCAGCACCACCCCGGCACTCGACGCGGGCCGCGCACTGGCCGCCGGACTGGGCGTCGACCCGGCGGCGGTGACGACCGGCAGAGCGGCCGACGGGGCCGATCAGATCGCATCCGTCGAATCCGCGCCGCTGCGAAACCGCCTGCAGCAGATGATCTACCGCTCCGACAACGTCCTCGCCGAGGCCATCGGACGCGAACTGTCACTCGAGATGAACACGGCCGCAAGCTTTTCCGGCACCACGGCGGCGATAGGGCAGACCCTGTACGCCGCAGGTTTCGACATGACCGGACTCATGCTGGAGGACGCCAGCGGGCTGTCGGTCGACGGCAGGATTCCGGCCAGGCTGCTCGATCAGGTGTTGACGTCGGCAGCCGGAACCGAGCAGCCGGCGCTGCGTCCGATGCTCGATTACCTTCCCGTCGCCGGTGCCACCGGAACCCTGACGGATCGATACGCCTCGGGGAACCGAACCGGAGCGGGGTGGGTTCGAGCCAAGACCGGAACCCTTTCTGCTGCAAGCGCTCTGGCGGGATATGTCGTCGACGTCGACGGCCGAATCCTGACCTTCGCCCTGATGTCCAACGACCGGCCGCCCGACGTCAGTCGACCCGCCCTCGATGCCGTCGCATCGACCCTGAGATTGTGTGGTTGCCAGTGAACACGGACGCAGCAACGAAGGCCGACGACAGCGCAGCCACCTCCGGTTTCGCCGGAGCCGTCGACTGGTCCGTTGCGGCCAAGACCGGAGCGAAGCTGGCCCGCAAGGGCCCGGCCACCTCTCGCTACACCGCCGCTGCAGCCGTGGAAGAGCTTGCCGCCGCGTCCATTCGGGCCGAGGGGCCGGTTCGCGAGACCACCGGCCTGGCCGACGGACTCCCCGTGCCCGACGCCCAGGTGGTCGATCGCGCCGGCTGGATCGCGGCGGCCGCGTCGTCGATGAAGCACCTGACCGGAGACGACGACGGCACGCCGCCGTCGGGTCTGCTCGGCGGAAAGCCGGCCGGACTGCAGGCCGGAGCGATGCTGGCGTTCCTCTCCAGCGCCATTCTCGGACAGTACGACCCGTTCACCGGCGAGAACGGAACGCTGCTTCTGGTCGCGCCCAACGTGATTGCCGTCGAGCGGGCGCTTCGCGTGTCGCCGAGCGACTTCCGACTGTGGGTGTGCCTGCACGAGGTCACGCACCGAGTGCAGTTCTCCTCCGCTCCCTGGCTCGGCGGTTACATGCGCGAGAACGTGGGGGTGCTCTCCGACGGCACCGACGAGCCGCTCACCGATGTCGCCAACCGGCTGACCGGCGCGCTGAAGGCCCGCAAGAATCCGAGCGGGGCGTCGAAGTCCGAGGACGCAGGCATCGTCGGATTGCTGCGCGCCACCCAACCGCAGCCTCAGCGCGACGCCATCGACCGGCTCCTCGTGCTGGGCACCCTGCTCGAGGGTCACGCCGACCACGTGATGGACGCCGTCGGACCGGCCGTCGTGCCGACCGTGACGCAGATTCGCGGCGCCTTCGATCAGCGCAGGCAACGCAAGGTGAACCCGCTCCAACGCGTCATCCGGGCACTGCTCGGCATGGACGCGAAGATGGCGCAGTACGTGCGCGGCAAGGCGTTCGTCGATCACGTCGTCGCCACGGTGGGAATGGAACGCTTCAACACCGTGTGGACCGGGCCCGACACGCTGCCGTTGCTGTCGGAGATCGAGGACCCGGACGCCTGGATCGCCCGAGTTCTGGGCTAGTGCTCCTACCCGAGGGAGTGGAGCCTGCGGAACGACCCAAAATGCCCGAGGGCCCCGCGCTTTTGGAGGTCAGGCATGCGGTGCGTGGATGGCTCGCCGCCCATCCGGGACCGGTGGCCGTCGCGCTGTCCGGTGGCGCGGATTCGCTCGCTTTGACGGCCGCGACCGTGGCCGAGGCTCCGAACGTGCGCGCCTTGATCGTCGATCACGGTCTGCAGTCCGGCTCGGCTGAGGTTGCGGCGACGGCGGCGGCTCGGGCGTCGGAGCTGGGAGTGGTCGAGGCGCGCGTGCTGCCGGTGCAGGTGACCGGCTCGGGTGGGACGGAGGCCGCCGCCCGCCGGGTCAGGTACGACGCGTTGGATCGCGAGCGCGGCGACGCGTCGGTGCTGGTGGCGCACACCCTCGACGATCAGGCCGAAACGGTGCTGCTCGGGCTGGGCCGCGGATCGGGACCGCGGTCGATCGCGGGCATGGCGGCGTTCGATGCGCCGTGGGGTCGGCCGCTGCTAGGAATTCGACGCAGCGTGACCAGGGCTGCCTGCGTCGAGTTGGGGATGGAGCCGTTCGAGGATCCGCACAACATCGACCCCGATTTCACGCGGGTGCGGTTGCGTCACGAGGTGCTGCCCCTGCTCGAGGACGTGCTCGGCGGTGGTGTCGCCGCTGCACTCGCCCGGACCGCCGAGCAGTTGCGCGAGGACGGCCGGGTGCTCGACGCGCTCGCCGAATCGGTTCTCGACGCCGATGCGCTCGACTTGGAGGTCGCGGCGATCGACTCTCTCGATCCCGCAGTCCGTCGCCGCGTACTGCGCCGATGGTTGCTCGGCCGGGGTGTGACGTCGCTGACCGACCGGCAGATCCGGGCCGTCGACGCCCTCGTCGGACGGTGGACCGGCCAGGGCGGGGTTGCGCTGCCGGGAGGAACGCCCGACGCCAGGTTGGTGTGCTCGCGTCGGCATGGCAGGCTGAGCGTCGGCCTGGAGAACGAATGAAGGGAAACCCCGTGTACGAGGGCGACATCGAATCGGTTCTCATTTCCGAGGAACAGATCAAAGCGCGCACTGCGGAACTCGCAGAAGAGATCGCCCAGCGGTATCCCGAAGGCTCACCCGAAGGTGACCTGCTCCTGGTCGGTGTCCTCAAGGGCGCGATCATGTTCATGACCGACTTCGCCCGGGCCCTGCCCATCCCGGCGCAGCTCGAGTTCATGGCGGTCAGCTCCTACGGCTCGTCCACCTCGTCGTCGGGTGTCGTTCGAATCCTCAAGGACCTCGACCGCGACATCACGGGACGCCACGTGCTGATCGTCGAGGACATCATCGACTCCGGTCTGACGCTGAGCTGGCTCAAGCGCAACCTCGCGACCCGCTCGCCTGCCTCGCTGTCGGTGGTGACGTTGCTGCGCAAGCCCGACGCCATCAAGGTCGACGTCGAGGTCGCGAACGTGGGCTTCGACATCCCCAACGAGTTCGTCGTCGGCTACGGCCTCGACTACAACGAGCGCTACCGAGATCTGCCCTACATCGGTCTGCTCGATCCCAAGGTCTACAGCTGAGCTGGTTTCTTCGGTTCGTCCGGTCCACCTCGTTCGCGTGAATGGACCATTGCCGCGCCGAGACGTGTGCAAGGGTCCATCGATGCGGATAGTGTGCCCGACAGGTGGGGAACTGCCGGGGGAGTGCAGTCGTTGGAGGGGAAGAAGCGTCGACGCAAACAGGTGCGTGGACGCACAGCGCCAGGTATGAGCGAGTCAGATGTCCGAGTCTCGCGCTAGCCTGGAGTATCCGGCGGGCAGGGAGCAGCCAGCGCGCGGGAGCGGACTGAAAGGACACGGCCGACTCGGCTGAAGCTGTATGAATCGGAAGACAGTAATACGAAATCTTGCCATCGTTTTCGGCATTCTGTTGGTGATCTATGCCTTCAGTTACTTCGGTAACGACACGCGGGACTGGAAGACGGTCGACACCTCGGTGGCGATCGCCCAGCTCGACGATCGCAATGTCGAGTCCGCGCAGATCGACGACCGTGAGCAGCAGATCCGGCTGACTCTGCGGGAGGCGTCCGACGCCACCGACAACGAGACGCAGATCATCGCCAAGTACCCGGACTCGGCGTCGGAGCAGATCTTCGACAAGGTCGACTCGCAGGGCTTGGCGAGCTACAACACCACCGTCACCCAGGAGAGCTGGTTCAGCTCGTTCCTGCTGCTGATTCTTCCGATGGTGCTGATCCTCGGCGTGATCATCTTCGTCATGAGCCGCATGCAGGGTGGCGGACGTGGCGGGGTCATGGGCTTCGGCAAGTCCAAGGCCAAGCAGCTGACGAAAGACATGCCCAAGACCACGTTCGCCGACGTCGCAGGCGCGGACGAGGCCGTCGAAGAGCTCTACGAGATCAAGGACTTCCTGCAGAACCCGGCGCGCTACCAGGCGCTCGGTGCCAAGATTCCGCGCGGCGTGCTGCTGTACGGCCCTCCCGGAACCGGCAAGACGCTGCTCGCGCGCGCCGTCGCAGGCGAGGCCGGAGTGCCGTTCTTCACCATCTCCGGCTCGGACTTCGTCGAGATGTTCGTCGGTGTCGGTGCATCCCGTGTGCGCGACCTCTTCGAGCAGGCCAAGCAGAACAGCCCCTGCATCATCTTCGTCGACGAGATCGACGCCGTCGGTCGCCAGCGCGGTGCCGGCATGGGCGGCGGCCACGACGAGCGCGAGCAGACGCTCAACCAGCTGCTCGTCGAGATGGACGGCTTCGGTGAGCGCACCGGCGTCATCCTCATCGCCGCCACCAACCGCCCCGACATCCTCGACCCCGCCCTGCTGCGTCCGGGCCGCTTCGACCGCCAGATCCCGGTCGGTGCCCCCGACCTGGCCGGCCGTCGAGCAATCCTGAAGGTGCACTCGGCAGGCAAGCCCGTTGCTCAGGACGCCGACCTCGAAGGTCTCGCCAAGCGAACCGTCGGGATGTCCGGTGCCGACCTGGCCAACGTCATCAACGAAGCTGCACTGCTCACCGCTCGCGAGAACGGCACCGTCATCACCGAGGCGTCGCTCGAGGAGTCGGTCGACCGCGTCGTCGGCGGCCCGCGCCGCAAGAGCCGCATCATCAGTGAGCACGAGCGCAAGATCACCGCGTACCACGAGGGTGGTCACACTCTCGCCGCGTGGGCGATGCCCGACATCGAGCCCGTCTACAAGGTCACCATCCTCGCTCGCGGTCGCACCGGCGGCCACGCGATGACGGTGCCCGAGGACGACAAGGGCCTGATGACGCGGTCGGAGATGATCGCTCGTCTCGTGATGGCCATGGGTGGCCGCGCAGCGGAGGAGCTCGTCTTCCACGAGCCGACCACCGGTGCGTCCTCGGACATCGACCAGGCGACCAAGATCGCCCGCGCGATGGTCACCGAGTACGGCATGAGCAGCAAGCTCGGAGCCGTTCGGTACGGGCAGGAACAGGGCGATCCGTTCCTCGGCCGTTCGATGGGCCAGCAGTCCGACTTCTCGCACGAGGTCGCCCGCGAGATCGACGAGGAGGTGCGCAAACTCATCGAGGCGGCGCACACCGAGGCGTGGGCCATCCTCAACGAGTACCGCGACCTGCTCGACACCCTTGCCTCGGAGCTGCTCGAACGTGAGACGCTCACCCGCAAGGACCTCGAGAAGATCTTCCACAGCGTCACCAAGCGTCCGCGCATCACCCTGTTCAACGACTTCGGTGATCGCAAGCCCTCGGACAAGCCACCGGTCAAGACGCCCCGCGAACTCGCCGCCGAGCGCGGCGAGCCGTGGCCTCCGGTACCGCCGGCCCCGAAGCAGCTTCCGCCGCAACAGTTTCCGCAGCCTAGCTACGCCGGTTCTCCGCAGCTGACCAAGGGTGGCTACCCGAACGGAAGCAACGGATACAACGGCGGACCGACCAACGGCGTGCCCACCAACGGCGCCCCATCGAACGGTGCTCCGACCAACGGTGGCCCGGTCAACGGATCACCGAGCACCGGGGACGTCGATGCGCCGAACACCGGTGGTGGCCGACGCAGCGCCCCCGCAACCGGCGGTTACAACGGCGGTGGCTACAACGGTGGTTACGGCGGCCCGACCAACGGAGGCGCTCCCAACGGGGGCGGATACTCCGAAGGCCAGCGTCGGCAGGAACCTCGCTCGAGCGGCCCCGGCCAGGGCTCGCGTCCCGATTACGGTGCCCCGGCCGGATGGTCGGCTCCGGGATGGCCCCCGCGCGACCAGCCTGCGGTTCCCCGGTACCAGGGACCGACAACGCCGCCGGTTCACGATCAACCGAACCGCGAGCAGCCGGGATCGGACCAGAATCGGTACGAGCCGCCGCAGGGTCAGCCTCCGGCGTACCGACAGCACCCGACCTACCAGCAGCCACAGGCATACCAGCCGCCGACCGCTGCGCCGTCGAACCAACCGCCGACGAATCAACAGCCGGGATATCAGCCGCCGCAGTATCAGCCGGATCCGTTCCGGCCGGACACTCGGGACCAGGGTCGTAACTCTCGGCACGAGCCCCCGTACGGCCAGCACCAGGACGAGGCCGGACCGGCCGAGGCGTCGCCACCCACGTGGGAGGTTCCGACTCCATCGCAGAGCTATCCGCTGCCCGGAGACGATCGTCCCTCGCACAACCCGTCCGAGGACTCGCGCCGAGACGAGCGAGCCGAGGACGACGGCGACGAAGGTCCACGCACCCAACGCTGGGAAGGGCCGGGCGGTTCGTACCGCTAGGTCGGTCATTAGGCTGGCTGGGTCGACCCTTTCGGTCGGCCCAGTCCGTCGTTCGAACCGTGCTGCAGGTCGGCGCAGCTGCTCCGTGAGGAACAGGTGCGGTTCGGCCCAGCTGTCACATTCGCGGAGCCCAACCGGAGGTACGTTCTCGTGTCAGTCAACCGGACCGACGAGTCGGCAATCGACTCGGCAGAAGTCCCAGCAGCGCAGCAGCGGGCAGTGGAACAGACAGTGGCCTACGCCACCGGCGCGGTCTTCGACCAGCCCCGTGCCGAGGCCGCAGTGCGTGAGCTGTTGATCGCCGTCGGCGAGGATCCCGACCGTCCAGGTCTGCTCGACACGCCGGCCCGCGTGGCGCGTTCCTACCGTGAAATCTTCGCCGGGCTCTACACCGACCCGGACACGGCGCTGAACACGACATTCGACGAGGGACACCAGGAACTGGTGCTCGTCCGCGACATCCCCATGTTCTCCACGTGCGAGCATCACCTGGTCTCGTTCCACGGCGTCGCGCACGTCGGGTACATCCCGGGCAAGAGCGGCAAGGTCACCGGCCTGTCGAAACTCGCGCGCGTGGTGGACATGTACGCCAAGCGCCCGCAGGTTCAGGAGCGTCTGACCAGCCAGATCGCCGACGCGTTGATGCGCAAACTCGACCCGCGCGGTGCGATCGTCGTGATCGAGGCCGAGCACCTGTGCATGGCCATGCGCGGGATCCGCAAGCCGGGTGCCAGCACCACCACGTCGGCGGTGCGGGGTCTGTTGCAGTCCAGCGCGGCATCGCGTTCGGAAGCTCTGGACCTGATCCTGCGGAAATGACGCGTCCGGTCGAGTCCTGATGAACCCGGCGCGCAGTATCCCCCCGGCACCGGTCGTCATGGGTGTCCTCAACGTCACCGCCGATTCGTTCTCCGACGGCGGTCGATACCTCGATGTCGATGCCGCCGTCGAACACGGGTTGGCGATGCACCGTCGCGGAGTCGACATCGTCGACGTCGGTGGCGAGTCGACACGTCCCGGAGCAGACCGGATCGACCCGACTCTCGAGGCGCAACGCGTCGTGCCGGTCATCGCCGCGCTGGCCGCAGCAGGGGTTGCCACCAGCGTCGACACCATGCGTGCCTCGGTCGCCGAGGCGGCGATCGAGGCCGGGGTCTCGATCGTCAACGACGTCTCGGGTGGTCGGGCGGATCCGGCCATGGCCGGGGTCGTTGCGGACGGCGGATTGCCGTGGATCCTGATGCACTGGCGAGCTGCCGGATCCGAGTATCGGCACGCCGGCCCGGCCGATCGATACGACGACGTGGTCGCCGACGTCCGCAGCGAACTGCTCGAACAGGTCGATCACGCGGTGGCCGCCGGCGTGGACACGGCGATGCTCGTCCTCGATCCCGGCCTCGGATTCGCCAAGAACGCCGAGCACAACTGGCAACTGCTGCGGGGCCTGCCGGACTTGGTGTCGGCCGGCTTCCCGGTACTCGTCGGTGCTTCCAGGAAGCGCTTTCTCGGCTCGCTGTTGGCGGCCGACGACGGTACTCCGCGGCCGCCGGACGGGCGAGAGATCGCCACGGCCGTGGTGTCGGCGCTCGCGGTCGCCGGGGGAGCATGGGGTGTGCGCGTGCACGACGCCCGCGCATCACTCGACGCGGTCGCCGTCGTCCGGGCATGGCAGGGTGATCGGGCATGAGCGAGATCAGCAGCCGCGTCGGCGCGGGGACGCGTCGCGGCGACCGCATCGAACTACGGGGCCTGACGGTGCGCGGCAATCACGGCGTCTTCGACTTCGAGAAGCGAGACGGGCAGGACTTCGTCGTCGACATCACCGTGTGGATGGATCTGCGGCCCGCGGCCGAGACCGACGACCTGACCCGAACGCTGCACTACGGAGAACTGGCCGAGCACGCTGCGGCCGTCGTCGCGGGCCCGTCCAGGGATTTGATCGAGACGGTCTCGGCCGAGATCGCCGAGGTCGTGTTGGCGTACGACTCACGCGTCGACGCGGTGGAAGTGGTGCTGCACAAGCCGTCGGCCCCGATCCCACTGACGTTCGGGGACGTTGCCGTGGTGGCGTACCGGGAGCGGGCGTGACCCGCGCGGTGCTGTCCGTCGGCAGCAACATCGGTGACTCCCTCGCCCACTTGCGTTCTGTCACAACCGAATTGGGTTCCCGCCTGGTGTCCTGCTCGCCGGTGTACCGTTCGGCTCCCTGGGGTGGCGTGGAGCAGCAGGACTTCCTCAATGCGGTCGTGGTGGCCGAGGACGATGACTTCGACGCCTGGGACTGGTTGCGCTTCGGTCAGCGCCTGGAGGAGGCGGCCGATCGCGTTCGAGTGCAGCGGTGGGGGCCGCGGAGCCTCGACGTCGACGTGGTGGTGTGCGAGAACATGATCAGCGATGACCCTCGTTTGATCCTCCCGCACCCGCGCGCGCACGAACGAGCGTTCGTACTGCTGCCGTGGCTGGACGTCGAACCGGACGCCACCCTGCGTGTCGGCGACGACGACATTTCGGTGTCCGAGTTGCTCGCGCGACTGAGTCCGGAGGAGCGGGCCGGGGTGACGAAGCAGGAGTGGAGCCTGCAGGAACGGCCCGTGGAGCACGACGGCGTCGGTGATGGGTCGTGGTGACCAATCCCACCAAGGTCTGGGATGTCTTGGGTCTTTTCCTGGTGGCCGCGATCGGCACGTGGCTGTTGGTTCGGGTCTTCTACGGCTCGTTGCCGCCGATTCCGGTGTACGCCGGGGCGTCGTTGTATCTGGTGGCAGTGGTGCAAGTGGTGACTGCGGTGATCGTGCGCAATCGCATCGCCGAGCACCGGGTGGGCACCGGTCTGCACGATCTGCATCCGCTGACGGTGTTCAGGGCGCTGGTGTTGGCGAAGGCATCGATGCTGGTGGGGACTGCAGTCGTCGGCGTGTGCGTCGGATTTCTGGTGTACGTGCTGCCGCGTGCGGCGACGATACGTGCAGCGTCGTCGGATCGGGCCGGAGCCGTCGTTGCGCTCGTGGCCGGACTGGCCGTCGTCGCTGCCGCGGTGTGGCTCGAACAGTGCTGCCGTGCCCCGAAAGACCGTGACGACGAGCGTTCTCGGTAACCCTCGAAACATTTGATTGTTACCTCGGTTGTGTAAGTGATCGGTCGAGGATGACTATTTGCGAACGATTTGCCAGTTACCCTTGTGAACATGACAGATCAGACTCGCGCAAAGAAGGGACGCCGTAAGAGGCGTAGTGCGAGCCAGCTGTTCCTCGCGGCGCTCGTCGTGTTCGGCATCATCGCCAGTGTGTTGTTGCTCTTCACCGAGAGCGTGCAGTGGATGAGAGTCGGTGTTCTCTCGGCCCTGTGGGCTGCGGTGATCGGTGCGTTCGCGATGACCAAGTACCGGCGTGAGGCGGCCGCAGATCAAACCAAGGCCAAGGACCTGCAGACGGTCTACGAGCTGCAGTTGGCTCGGGAGATCTCGGCGCGACGCGAATACGAGATGAGCGTCGAAGCTCGGGTTCGTGGCGAATCGCAACTCGAGATCGACGAGGTCGCAGCGCTGCGCAACGAACTCGCTGCCCTTCGCCATAATCTCCAGGTGCTCTTCGACGGCAATCTGCCCACCGAACGTGTCGCACTGCGGGCCGAGGCGATGAGGATGCAAGAACTCGGCGGACGCGGATACGACAGCTACCAGCCTGCGCCGTCCGGCCTGTACGTCCCCGGTCGCGGGAACGGCAACGGTGCGATGGCGCCGGGAACCGGCCTCAACGGTGTCGGAACGCCCTACGACGAGCCGGTCACGGCCGAGACCTCGGTGGTGTACCCCGAGGATCCGGACGAGATGCCGCAGGCCACAGCCGCCGCACCGGCGGCCGCCGAGGCGGATCAGGATCGGTACGCCGAGGATTCGTTCGCGGAAACGAGCGACGACACCGAGTCCTCCGATGCGGACTCGTTCGAGCGAACCGGGGCGCAGGCACGTCCTTACGGCGCACCGAGGCCTGCGGGGCGCGTCACTCCGCCCAGCTCGCCTTTCACCGCATACGACTTCGAGCAGACGCGTCGACCCGTTGCCGAGCCGGAACCGGCGGCGGAGCCCGAGCCACAGGTCGAGGAAGAGACCTACGAGACCGGACACGCGGACGTCGATGCGGCCGGTTCGTATTCCACGGAGTCGTTTTCCACGCAGTCGTTTGCGGCGGAGCCGGCCGAGCAGTACGAAACCGAACCTGCAGCGGAACCGAGCGACGACGCCTTCTCTGCCTCGCGCGCCTCGTTGCGTGAATCGGCCGACGCGTTCTTCACGGCCGATCAGGACTACGAGACACCGGCCGAGGACACTGCCGTCTCGTCCCGGCGAGGTCGTAGGCGCGCGGAATCGGCCGACGACGAGGACGCGTCGGGCGCACACTCGAACGGTCGATCGGTTGCCGAGATCATGGCCGGTCTGCAAGGCGGAGGGTCCGGTGATGCGGCCGTGACCGATCCGGGTACACGTCG
Organism: Rhodococcus sp. NPDC079359; assembly: GCF_040702585.1. Classification (NCBI taxonomy): domain Bacteria; kingdom Bacillati; phylum Actinomycetota; class Actinomycetes; order Mycobacteriales; family Nocardiaceae; genus Rhodococcus; species Rhodococcus sp. NPDC079359. The sequence continues at coordinate 370,187 of NZ_JBFBLH010000003.1, read as the reverse complement.
CCGTCGTCGTCGCGCAGACTGAGAACCACATCACACAGCTCTCCCATGGCCTGCGAGGGGTCGCGGTCGCTATTGTTCCGTGCAGGACGTCTGGTACCCGCCGAGCGGGACTGGAACGAACGAGAGGAATTTTTCGGTGACCTTTTCCGGCACCGGTGGTCTGTCTCCGGCTCGCCTGACGGTTGGTGTCGTCTCGGCGGGACGGGTCGGTACCGCATTCGGTGAGGCGCTCGAACGCGTCGGGCATGTCGTCGTCGGTGCTGCCGCGGTGTCCGATGCGTCCCTCTCGCGGGTGCGTGAGCGACTTCCCGAGTCCCAGGTTCTGCCCGTCGACGAGGTTGCTCGTCGCGCAGAACTGTTGGTTCTGGCCGTACCGGACAGCGAGTTGGCGTCGATCGTCGCGGGCCTGGCGTCCACCGGGGCGGTTGCACCGGGAAAGTTGGTGGTGCACACCTCCGGCGCGAACGGGATTTCGGTGCTCGAGCCCCTGGCTGCCCTCGGTGCCGTGCCGTTGGCCATCCATCCGGCGATGACGTTCAGCGGCGGAGTCGAGGACACCGACCGGATGACGGCGGCGTGTTTCGGCATCACTGCAGGGGACGAGATCGGCTATGCGGTGGCGCAGGCTCTCGTCCTCGAGATCGGCGGCGAGCCGGTGCACGTGCCCGAGAACAACCGAGCGCTCTACCACGCCGCGCTCGCTCACGGCAGCAATCACCTCGTCACTCTGGTGGTCGACGCGGTCGAAGCGCTCCGGGTTGCCTTGGCGGGACCAGGTCTTCCCGGTTCGGACTCCGAACGTGGTGTACCCGAGCGGGTTCTGGCTCCACTGCTCGAAGCTGCGCTGGACAACGCGTTGCGCAACGGCCAGTCGGCGCTCACCGGACCGGTGGCTCGCGGCGACACCGCTGCAGTCGGCAAGCATCTCGACGTACTCGAATCCGTGGATTCGCGGATCGCAGCCGGATACCGCGCCCTGTCGTTGCGCTCGGCGCAGCGCATCGGTGCCAAGGCAGACCTGATCGAACTTCTGGAAGGGAATCGATGACCCTCGCGGGCAGCTACACCAAGGGGCAGTTGACGGTTCACCACGATCCCGCGGTGATCACGTCGGTGTCGAAAGCGCTGCGAGGCGTCGGGAAGCAGGTTGCTCTGGTCCCGACCATGGGCGCGCTGCACGCCGGGCACCTGCAGTTGGTGCGGCAGGCCAAGCTCACCGGTGCCGTGGTGATCGTGTCGATCTTCGTCAACCCGTTGCAGTTCGGTGTCGGTGAGGACCTCGATTCCTACCCACGGACTCTCGACGCCGATGTCGCGCTGCTGCGTGAGGAGGGCGTCGAGCTGGTCTTCGCGCCGTCGGCTTCGGACATGTATCCGTCAGGTCCGCGCACCACCGTCAATCCCGGGCCGCTCGGCGCTGAGCTCGAAGGACGGAGCAGGCCAACGCATTTCGCCGGAATGCTCACCGTCGTGGCCAAGCTGCTGCAGATCGCGGCTCCCCATCGCGCGTACTTCGGGGAGAAGGACTACCAGCAACTGACGTTGATCCGACAGATGGTGCGCGATCTGAACTTCGACGTCGCGGTCATCGGGGTGCCGACGGTTCGCGAGCAGGACGGCCTCGCACTGTCCTCGCGTAACCGATATCTCGATGCCGAGCAGCGCGACGCGGCGATGGCATTGTCGGCCGCGCTGGTCGCCGGGGCGCACGCTGCGGCAGGCGGTCCCGAGGCCATCATCGCCACCGCGCGTGCCGTTCTGGACGAAGCACCGCTGGTGGAGGTCGACTACCTGGAGGTGCGCGACCCGCATCTCGGCCCCGCTCCCGAACGTGGAGACGGAAGACTGCTCGTGGCCGCCAAGGTGGGCACCACGAGATTGATCGACAACGTCGGTGTCGCCGTCGGCACCGGTTTCCTCGAGTACCCCGACGATCCCAAAAGCGGAGAGTGACACGATGTTTCGTACCATGATGAAGTCCAAGATCCATCGCGCCACCGTCACGCATGCAGACCTGCACTACGTGGGCTCGGTGACCGTCGACCAGGATCTGATGGAGGCAGCCGATCTGCTCGAAGGCGAGCAGGTCACCATCGTCGACATCGACAACGGTGCTCGACTGGAAACCTACGTCATCACCGGTGAGCGCGGCAGTGGAGTCATCGGAATCAACGGAGCCGCAGCACATCTGGTGAACCCGGGCGACCTGGTCATCCTGATCGCCTACGGGGTGATGAACGAGCAGGAGGTTGCCGACTATGCGCCGCGGGTGGTGTTCGTCGACGAGAAGAACCGGCCTGTCGAACTCGGCAGCGACCCGGCTCATGCGCCTGCGGGCTCGGGTCTGATCACGCCGCGCGATCTGCGGGCCGATTCCGTGCTGGTCTGAGTCGATGCTCCTCGCGATCGATGTACGCAACACCAGCACCGTGGTCGGTCTGTTCACCGGCACAGGCGATCACTCGAAACTGCTGCGAGATTGGCGAATTCGAACCGACCCGCATGTGACGGCCGACGAGCTGGCGCTGATGTTGCGTGGTCTGTTGGGTGAGGACGCCGAACGGATCACCGGAGTCACTGCGCTGTCGACCGTGCCGTCGGTGCTGCGGGAGATGCGGACGATGCTCGCGCGCTACTGGGATCACGTGGTGCACGTGATGGTCGAACCCGGTGTGCGGACCGGCGTGCCGTTGCTGGTCGACAACCCCAAAGAGGTCGGTGCCGATCGCATCGTCAATACCCTTGCCGCACACGACCTGTACGGCTCGGCATGCATCGTGGTGGACTTCGGTACCACCACCTGCGTCGACGTCGTCTCGGCCAAGGGTGAATTCCTCGGCGGTGCCATCGCTCCCGGACTAGAGATGTCGGCGTCGGCCATGTCGACTCGCACGGCCACGTTGCGCGAGGTGGAGATGGTTCGGCCACGTTCGGTGCTGGGCAAGAACACCGTCGAGTGCATCCAGTCGGGCACCATCTTCGGGTTCGCGGGACTGGTGGACGGCCTGGTCGGGCGAATTCGACGCGAGGTTCCCGAGGTGACCGGAACGGATGTCGCGATCATCGGCACCGGCGACATCGCCGCGCTGATCCTGCCCGAGTCGACCACCATCGAGCACCACGAACCAGACCTGACCCTCGAAGGGCTGCGTCTGGTCTACGAACGAAACATGGCAAAACGACGTCCGCGCTGAGTGTTTCGGTGGTGTGGGGTAGCGCATCGGGTATTCGTGTGTCAGAATCGTCGGCGTGATGACGTGCATGGCCACCCAGGAGTGTTGTCGAGGCTGAACCCTGCCTCGTTCGTAACACACCCCTGGAGTAGAGCTTCATGCTTTCCACACCTGTAATTTCTGCACCTCCCCGTACCCGATTGTCGTCGCGTTCGGTCTCGACGCTGCCGACTCGGTTGCGTCCACCCGACCTGCTGCGCATCACCGACCAGGGCGCATCCGACGTCCTCGAGGGCCGCTTCGACCACCTGCTTCCCGATGGCGGCCTCTGGCCGACCGTCGAGCGCTGGGCCGCCAGGCTGCATTCCGACGACGATCTCGACGTCTGGCTGATCAGCTGGGTTCCCGATCGTTCCACCGAACTGCACGACCATGCGGGCTCGCTCGGCGCGCTGACCGTTCTGAGTGGATCGCTACTCGAATATCGTTGGGCTGGAACAGGACTGAAGCAGCGTCGTCTCGACGCCGGTGATCAGGCGTCGTTCCCGCTCGGTTGGGTGCACGACGTGATGCACGATCCGACGTCGGCGACGACCGGGCCCACCCTCAGCGTGCACGCCTACTCGCCGCCGCTGACGGCGATGTCCTACTACGAAGTGACCGAACGGTCCACGCTGCGTCGTACCCGCAGCGAGCTCACCGACGCACCAGAAAAGGCCACGCTGTGACCATCCAGACCATGACCATCGTCGAAATGCTCGAATCCGCGCGCGAGACCATCGATCGCATGACCGTCTTCGAGCTGCGCGACGCCGTCGCCCGCGGAGCCGTCGTCGTCGACATCCGCCCGCAGGCGCAGCGCGCCGTCGAGGGGACCCTGCCCGGAGCCCTCGCCATCGAACGCAACGTTCTCGAATGGCGTCTGGACCCGACGAGCGATGCGCGCCTGGCGATCGCCGTCGATCACGACGTGGAGTGGGTCGTCATCTGCTCGGAGGGCTACACCTCCTCGCTCGCGGCCGCGTCGCTCAAGCTGCTGGGTCTGCACAAGGCCACCGATCTGGTCGGCGGCTACCAGGCCCTGAAAACGGCTGGATTGCTCGGGGTGTTGACGCAGGCCAAGCACTGCGTTCGTGAAGCCGAGGCCGTCGCAGCGCACTGATCGTGCTGACAGTCCTGGACTGTAAAGTGTCTGCGCGTGAGTGATACAGCTTCTACCCAGCCGGCCGACGACACCCCGGAGCAGCTACGGATTCGTCGCGCCAAGCGCGCTTCGTTGCTCGAGCGCGGGGTCGAGGCGTACCCGGTGTCGGTTCCGCGGACCCATTCGCTGCTCGAGATCCGAACCGAATTCCCCGAGCTCGAACCCGATACGACGACCGGCCTGATCGTCGGAGTCGTCGGCCGCGTCATCTTCGTGCGCAACACCGGCAAGCTGTGCTTCGCGACGCTGCAGGAGGGTGACGGCACTCAACTGCAGGCGATGATCAGCCTGGCCGGCGTCGGCGAGGACGCTCTGGCGGAGTGGAAGTCCGATGTGGATCTCGGCGACTTCGTCTTCGTGCACGGCGAGGTCATCAGCTCCCGTCGCGGCGAGCTGTCCGTCATGGCCGACGGCTGGCAGATCGCGTCGAAGTCGTTGCGGCCGTTGCCCGTCGCGCACAAGGAGCTCAACGAGGAGACGCGCATCCGGCAGCGTTACCTGGACCTGATCACCAACCCGGTCTCACGAGAGACCGCCCGCAAGCGCATCGCCGTCGTTCGTGAACTGCGCAACGCACTCGAACGTCGTGGCTTTCTCGAGGTCGAGACGCCGATGTTGCAGACGCTGCACGGCGGTGCGGCGGCTCGCCCGTTCGTCACCCACTCGAACGCGATGGACACCGATCTCTACCTCCGCATCGCACCGGAGCTGTTCCTCAAGCGCTGCGTCGTCGGCGGCATCGAGAAGGTCTTCGAGATCAACCGCAACTTCCGCAACGAAGGTGCCGACTCTTCCCACTCGCCGGAATTCGCGATGCTCGAGACGTACGAGGCCTACGGCACGTACGACGATTCGGCGAAGATGACCCGTGAGCTGGTTCAGGAAGTGGCCATGGCCGCGCTCGGATCCACGGTCGTGACGCTGCCCGACGGCACCACCTACGACCTCGGCGGCGACTGGACGACGCTCGAGATGTACCCGTCGCTGTCGGAATCGCTCGGATTCGACGTCACCCCCGACACCACCGTCGACGAGCTGCTCGCGATCGCCGACAAGGTGGGCGTCGAGGTGCCGCGCAAGGACGGCGTCCCGATCTACGGCCACGGAAAGCTCGTCGAGGAGCTGTGGGAACACCAGGTGGGCGACGCGTTGACCGAGCCCACGTTCGTCCGCGATTTCCCGGTCGAGACGTCCCCGCTGACGCGTCAGCACCGCAGCAAGCCCGGCGTCACCGAGAAGTGGGACCTGTACGTTCGCGGATTCGAGCTGGCCACCGGCTACTCGGAGCTGGTGGATCCGATCATCCAGCGCGAGCGTTTCGAGGACCAGGCGCGTCAGGCCGCCGCCGGCGACGACGAGGCCATGGTGCTGGACGAGGACTTCCTCGCCGCGATGGAGCAGGGCATGCCGCCGACGACCGGAACCGGCATGGGCATCGACCGTTTGCTGATGGCGCTGACCGGCCTCGGCATCCGCGAAACGATCCTGTTTCCGATCGTCAAGCCGTCCCAGACCTGATCGGACGGTAAAGGACTGTTCGCCAGCAGCGGACAGCCGATGGGAAACGTTTTGCATAGTGCCTGCGTTATGAACAGTAAGCAGCCACGGAAGTCCGTTCGAGTGGGCGGTTGCGCAGCATTTCAGGGGTGGAGGGTCGGCGTTCGTAACGTCGGCCAACTACAGTGAGAAGCAGTCTTACCTTCAAATGCACAAGCGACCGCAGTGTTATGGACACTGCAGCGCTAGAAGAACTGGCGGGCGAGCAACCACCCGCCAAGAAGTGAGGGAGAGCGATGTTCGAGAGGTTCACCGATCGCGCGCGGCGTGTTGTCGTCCTGGCTCAAGAAGAAGCCCGGATGCTCAACCACAACTACATCGGCACGGAGCACATTCTGCTCGGCCTCATCCACGAGGGCGAAGGCGTCGCAGCCAAGTCTCTCGAGTCGCTGGGCATCTCCCTCGAAGGAGTACGCAGCCAGGTAGAGGAAATCATCGGCCAGGGCCAGCAGGCTCCGTCCGGTCACATTCCGTTCACCCCGCGCGCCAAGAAAGTACTCGAGCTCAGCTTGCGTGAAGCACTGCAGCTCGGCCACAACTACATCGGCACCGAGCACATTCTGCTGGGTCTGATCCGCGAAGGCGAAGGCGTCGCAGCTCAGGTTCTGGTCAAGCTCGGAGCCGACCTCAACCGCGTGCGCCAGCAGGTCATCCAGCTGCTCTCGGGCTACCAGGGCAAGGAGCCCAGCGAGTCCGGCAGTGGCCGCGGCGAGGCGGGCACCCCGTCGACGTCGCTGGTCCTCGACCAGTTCGGTCGCAACCTGACGCAGGCCGCGCTCGAGGGCAAGCTCGACCCGGTCATCGGTCGCGCGAAGGAAATCGAGCGCGTCATGCAGGTGCTCTCGCGTCGTACCAAGAACAACCCTGTCCTCATCGGTGAGCCCGGTGTCGGTAAGACCGCAGTCGTCGAGGGCCTCGCGCAGGCCATCGTCAACGGCGAGGTTCCCGAAACGCTCAAGGACAAGCAGCTCTACACCCTCGACCTCGGCTCGCTCGTGGCCGGCAGCCGTTACCGCGGTGACTTCGAGGAGCGCCTGAAGAAGGTGCTCAAGGAGATCAACACTCGCGGCGACATCATCCTGTTCATCGACGAGCTGCACACGCTCGTCGGCGCAGGTGCCGCCGAAGGTGCCATCGACGCAGCGTCGATCCTCAAGCCGAAGCTGGCTCGTGGCGAACTGCAGACCATCGGTGCCACCACCCTCGACGAGTACCGCAAGTACATCGAGAAGGACGCCGCCCTCGAGCGTCGTTTCCAGCCCGTCCAGGTGGGCGAGCCGACCGTCGAGCACACCATCGAGATCCTCAAGGGTCTGCGCGATCGCTACGAGGCACACCACCGCGTCTCGATCACCGACGGTGCCCTCGTCGCGGCCGCCACGTTGGCCGACCGGTACATCAACGATCGGTTCCTGCCCGACAAGGCAATCGACCTCATCGACGAGGCGGGCGCGCGGATGCGCATCCGCCGGATGACCGCGCCGCCAGACCTGCGTGAGTTCGACGACAAGATCGCCGACGCACGCCGGGAGAAGGAATCGGCCATCGACGCACAGGACTTCGAGAAGGCTGCGAACCTGCGCGACAAGGAGAAGACCCTCGTCGGTCAGCGTGCCGAGCGCGAGAAGCAGTGGCGCTCGGGCGACCTCGACGTCATTGCCGAGGTGGATGACGAGCAGATCGCCGAAGTCCTGGGCAACTGGACCGGCATCCCCGTCTTCAAGCTCACCGAGGAGGAGACGACCCGTCTACTCCGCATGGAAGACGAGCTGCACAAGCGGATCATCGGCCAGGTCGAGGCAGTCAAGGCCGTCTCCAAGGCGATCCGTCGTACCCGTGCAGGTCTGAAGGACCCGAAGCGTCCGTCGGGCTCGTTCATCTTCGCCGGCCCGTCCGGTGTCGGTAAGACCGAGCTGTCGAAGGCTCTCGCGAACTTCCTCTTCGGCGAGGACGACGCACTGATCCAGATCGACATGGGCGAGTTCCACGACCGCTTCACCGCGTCGCGTCTGTTCGGTGCTCCTCCCGGATACGTCGGCTACGAAGAGGGTGGCCAGCTCACCGAGAAGGTCCGCCGCAAGCCGTTCTCCGTCGTGCTGTTCGACGAGATCGAGAAGGCCCACTCGGAGATCTACAACACGCTCCTGCAGGTGCTCGAAGACGGGCGTCTCACCGACGGCCAGGGACGCACGGTCGACTTCAAGAACACCGTGCTGATCTTCACCTCGAACCTCGGTACCGCAGACATCTCGAAGGCAGTGGGCCTCGGCTTCTCCTCGGGTGAAGGCACCGGCTCGAACTACGAGCGGATGAAGCTCAAGGTCAACGACGAGCTGAAGAAGCATTTCCGCCCCGAGTTCCTGAACCGCATCGACGACATCGTCGTGTTCCACCAGCTCACGCGAGACGAGATCATCCAGATGGTCGATCTCATGCTCAACCGAGTCGAAGGTGCGCTCAAGAACAAGGACATGGCGATCGAGGTCACCGAGAAGGCCAAGTCGTTGCTGGCCAAGCGCGGATTCGACCCTGTCCTGGGTGCGCGGCCACTGCGTCGCACCATCCAGCGCGAGATCGAGGACGCACTGTCGGAGAAGATCCTCTTCGGCGAAATCGAAGCCGGCCAGATCATCCTGGTCGACGTCGAGAACTGGGACGGCGAAGGCGCAGGCGAGGACGCGAAGTTCACGTTCCGCGGCGAGAAGAAAACCATCATCGTCCCCGACGAGGTCCCGGTCGACCTGGCCAAGGCCACCGGAGACAGCGACAGCGAGTAAGTTTCACCTATCCCAACCAACGGGCGATCCTCTTCGGAGGGTCGCCCGTTGTCGTGTGTCCACCCGTCGCGTGTTCGCTCACCGTTCGCCCGTCCCCCCGTTCGCGTCAATGGACCCTTGCACTGCCCAGACGTATGCAACGGTCCATTCACGCAGCTCATGGACGGGCGTGAATGGACCGTTGCACCGCTCAGACGTGTGCAGTGGTCCATTGACGGAAGACCCGAGCGCCGAGGGCAACAGCGATGACAGCAAGTTCGGCGAGCAGAATCCAGAACAGCAGCGCGATGTCAGGAGCCCAGCGGGCCAGGGTCGAGATCGGTGCTCCGGCGAGTGCGGGCAGTGAGAAGTACAGCAGTCCGCCTGCGCCGAGGGCAGTCAGAACACGCGCGAGTGCCCATCGTCCGGGAGCGGCTCCGAATCCGAGCAGGGTTCTCGTGACACATATCGCCAACAACATCGCGAGTGCAATCGATCCGATCAGGGCTATCTCGTAGAGACCGAGTCCGGCGGCGCGGGGTTCGTCGATACCGAGTCGGGTGAGTACGAGGGAGCGGGCCGCGGAGGCAAGGTTGTCGGCGTCGAGTTCGCCGTATCGGTTGGTTGCGAACACCACGGCCAGGTGTCGTTCCGGAACGAGTGCGACGTGAGTGAAATAGCCAGGGACGGCCCCGGAATGCCATCGCATCTCGGTACCGTCGGGCAGCGTTTCGACGTACCACCCGTATCCGTACGCCGTGCCCGAACCCTTCGGCACCGTATCCGAACTGTTCGACGCCGGAGCGGTCAGTTGCCTGGATGCGTAGCGGGAGAGCTCGGCGATGGATCCGCTCAGATAGCCGTAGCCCAATCCCGCGGAGTCGATGCCGGTCTCGATGCTGCGCGGGAAGGTGAAGAACGGTACGTGGCCGGGTGTGACGGCACCGGCAGTGTGCACTCCGGTCTCGCGGGCTACGACGTCGGCGAAGGGTACGGCGGCGACCTTCTCGACGATCGATTGCAGCAGTAAGTAATTGAGACTCGAGTAGCGGAAGGTGCCGCGTTCGCCGACGGTGACGTCCAGGGTGGGGACGACGTCGAGTGCTCGCTCGGAACGTCCCCACACGTCCAGTTCGGTGACGTCGTGGGGGAGTCCACTGGTGTGGTGGATCAGGTCGTCGATCGTGACATCGCCGGGGAAGATCCAATCGAACTCCGGGAGAATCGAATTCACCGTTCCACTCAGATCGAGGCGATGCTGCGAGGCGAGGGAGTACACCGTCGCCGCCGTCACCGACTTCGATACCGAACCCCACACGAACGGCGTGCTCTCGTCGATCGGCACCCCGTCCCCGTCCACCCCGTACTCGACGTCCTCCAACACCTCGTCCTCGGAGACGACGCGGAACGCAACCCCCGGCAATCCGAGTTCCTCGGCGACAATCTCGATGTCCGACGCCATGCCGGGATCCGGTGGGGTGGGGGAGCCCGCAGTAAGAACTGCTGCGACGGTGAGCAGGGCGTGGACGATGCGCATGGTTGGAGTGAACCAACCTCATCGTGGCCGACGCCTCGGTGATCACCCTGATTTCACACCTGAGATCAGCTCCTGCCCATCGGGTCGTTCCTGCAGGCTCCACTCCTGCCCATCGGGTCGTTCCCGCAGGCTCCACTCCCGCCTATCGGGTCGTTCCTGCAGGCTCCACTCCTGCCTATCGGGTCGTTCCTGCAGGCTCCACTCCTGCGAGAATCAGCCCGGCGATCCAGGGCATCACGTCGGAGTAGGCCGCGAGAGCTCCGGGCAGGTGGTTCGCGCCCTCGACCGGTATGGCCGGGAGGTCGTATTCGCGGTAGGTGATGTCGGCACCCAGATCGCTCCAGCGTCGAAGCAGGGTGCGGCTCTGCTCGATCGGCACGGTGTCGTCCTCGACTGCGTGCGAGAGATACACCGGCATGACAGGGGCGATGCGCCCGACGGTGTTGGTCTCGATGATCTCGGCCAGAACCGGATTGCTCAGTTGATCGTCGAGGGGTCGTCCGTCGCGGGTCAGTTCGGTCGTGCGCACTGTCGCGGTGGCCGCGGAGTCGGTGGTACACCAATTCTGCGCGGCGTCGAGTGCGGCGATTCCGTCGGAGTCGAAGAGGCTGCGGATGCTGTCCGCCCGATCCGGGTAGGCATTGATCATTCCATCGACGGCGAAGAGCACGGCGCTGCCGAGGCCGGTGTTGTCGAGTGTCTCGATGTTGAGCGTCGGATCTGCCGGTGGCGCACCGACATACGCTCCCCGGATGCTGAGCTCCGGGGCATAGGTGGCGGCGAGTTCGGCAGCGGCCCCCGACGCGAATCCGCCTTCCGAGTAACCGAACAACACCACGGGGGCGTCATCGTCTGCGGTTCTGGCGGCGTCGAGCAGAGCTCGGCCCGAGGCGATTCGGTTGAGGTACGTGTGTCCGCCTGGGGTGCCCAGTCCCTGGTAATCGGTTGCGACGACGCGATATCCGGCGAGCAGAAGCGGCAGGATGGCCGGTGACGAGCCGACTGTCCCGAGAACTACCGAACCGGCGCAACGGTCCGCCATCCCGGAAGTGCCGGGCGCATAGGCGATCACCGGTCGCGGTCCGGGGCCGGTCCACGGAGCTGTGGGTGTCATCGAGTAGCCGGAGACGACCATGGGGTCATCGTGGGTGTCGGTGGAGCGATAGAGAATGCGTTCGATGTCGAATCCGAGTCCGAACCCCTTGGGTGAGTTGACGGGAAGGGTTCTGAGTACCTCGCCCGGCGACGCGGCACCGACCGTCGTGACCGGCGCGTCGTAGAAGTCCGTCAGGGGGCCTGCCTCGGCCGTCGGCGTCGAGAATCCGACGATCGACAGCATCGCGATTGCCGCGATCGTCGCCTTGCGCGAGAACTTTTTCGTTTGTCGCACCCGTCGTGTCGACATCCTCGCACTCGGTAGCCCGGTCACCCCGCTGACGTTAGCCTGAGAAACAGGCCTACACAGGGTCGACAACGAAAGGATTCGGTTCGATGCCAACTCGCACCTCACGCACAGCTTGGAACGGAACGCTGGAACAGGGTTCCGGTCAGGTGGAGCTGTCCAGTTCCGGCGCAGCGACTTTCGATGTGTCGTTTCCCAAGCGCGCCGCCGAGAACGCAGACGGCACCACCAGTCCCGAGGAACTGATCGCCGCGGCTCATTCGAGCTGCTACGCGATGCAGTTGTCGGCGTTGATCGCGGAGGCGGGCGGCACCCCGCAGAGCCTCGAGGTCACCGCCGATGTCTCGCTGGGGCCCGACGAGCCGGGTTTCAAGCTGACCGGCATCAAGCTGACCGTGCGGGGCGAGGTCGAGGGTCTCGACGCCGACGGCTTCGCCAAAGCGGCTCAGGCGGCAAAAGAAACTTGTCCTGTCAGCAAGGCTCTCACCGGCGTGGACATCACACTGGACGCGGCTCTCGAGGGCTGAACGGACAAACCGCCCGAAGTGAGACTGGCGAACAATCGTCAGGTTTGAAATAGTTCGTTTCTCGACCCATCTGCAGGGTGGATCAGCAACGAATCGTGATCAAACGTCGGGTTCGATCGGCTGATGCGTACGTTCGGGGTATGCACCGACCGGCCTAGGAAGGATCAGCCCCACCATGTTGTGGACGCGCTTCCTGGGCCTCGGTGCACTCGCCGTGGCGGCGTACGCAATTGCCCCTTCGGGAATACCCCAGAGTGCGTTGTACGCAATCGTGCTCCTGGCCACAGTCGCTGCGTTCGTGTACCGCTACCGTCGGGAACCCGGTCCGGACAAGCGGACCTGGAAGTACATGGCCGTCGGTGTCGGCTCCTGGGGCATCGGCGACGCGTTGGTGTCGATGGCGCAGGTCGGCGGCGGCCGAGTATCGACGTTCTCCTCGTCCGACGTCTTCTACCTGATCGGCTATCTGGTGATCGCCATCGGCTTCGCCCGAGCCGCCGACGAGAACGGGCTCGTGTTCGGGATCGAGGAGCTCCTCGAATGTCTGGTGGTTGCAGTCGGCTTCGGCCTCGCCACCTGGGTCTTCGTCATCTCCGACGGTTCGTCGTGGTCGTTTTCGTCGGCGCTGGAACTGTGGCCGGCCACGATCTACCTCACCGTCGACGCATTTCTGCTGACGCTCGTCGGCAGTCTGTACCTGCTGACCCGGGCGACCACGGTGCCGTTCCTGGCAGCCACGGCGGGAGTGGTGTTGCTCGTGGCTGCCGATTTCGCGTCCTATGCGGCGGTCGGCAGCCACGAGCTCTACCGTTCGACTCTCCTGAACACGCTGTGGCTGGCGGCCTACGTGTGTTTCGGGGTGATCGCCCTGCACATTCCGGAAAGAACGGTCTCGCGTGTGGACCGGTCCAGCCCGTTCAGATTCGGGCGCGTGAGATTTCTCGGACTCAGTGTCGCGGTCGCCGTGACGCCCTTCGTGATGGCTGTTCAGTTGGCCCGTGGGATACCCGTCGATCAGTGGGGTTGGGTGATCGTGGCCTCGTCGGCCTTGGTCATCGCCCTCGTCGGGTGCCGCATGGCGTGCTTCCTGACCACGCTGCGCCTGCAGGCCGCAGTGCTCGAGGACGTGGCTCGCACGGACGCGGTCACCGGACTGGCCAGTCGACGGCTGCTCCGAGAGCGGTTGGACACGATGCTCGCCACGCGTGGTGAGTCGGACGTCTTCACGCTCGTGGTGGACATCGATCGCTTCGCCCAGATCAACGAGACCTTCGGGTACAGCGTGGGAGACAGTGTGCTGCGCGAGATCGGTCACCGTCTGGTCGCATCGGTGCGATCCGATGACCTGGTGGGTCGGCTCGGTGGGGATCAGTTCGTCGTCGCCATGCGTCGGCGTCCCGCCCAGATCGACGTGTCGGATACCGCTGAGCGGCTCCAATTCGCAGTCAGCAGAACGATGTTCGTGCACGACATCAACGTTGCACTCGACGCGGTCGTCGGAATCGCGTCGACCGAGGAGCCGGACGTCAGTCGAAGCGGCATCGAGAATCCGGAGGCCAATCCGGTCGACGGTGAGGCGATGCTTCAGCGCGCCCACGTGGCGTTGACGGCCGCGAAGGCCGGCCACACTCGAGTCGGCCGCTACGAACCCGACATGGATCGCGACCGCCACGATCAGATGCGGTTGCTGGGTGAACTCGACACAGCCATTCGTGACCACCAGCTTCGAGTGTTCTTTCAGCCGTGCCTGGATCTGGAATCCGGCAGCGTGGACCGCGTCGAGGCGTTGCTGCGGTGGCAGCACCCGCGTGAGGGCCTGATCGGACCCTCGATGTTTCTGCCCGACGCCGAGCGCACCGGCATGTTGCCCGCCATCACCGCGCTCGTGCTGGACGAGGCCTTGGCACAGTGCAGCGAATTGCGTCGACGCGGTGTCGATCTGTCTGTGTCGGTGAATCTTTCGGTGAGAAACCTACTCGACGAGACACTCACCGAGCAGGTCGCAGCGGCGCTGGCGAAATACGCGGTTCCCGCTCATGCCTTGGAATTCGAGGTCACCGAGACGACTGCGATGACCGATCCGGTGCGTTCGGTGAATGCGCTGACGTCTCTGCGTGGCCTCGGCGTCACCATCGCGATCGACGACTACGGCACTGGCTACAGCTCGCTGGCCTATCTGCAGAGTCTGCCGGTGCAGACTCTCAAGATCGACCGCTCGTTCGTGTCGAAGATGAACACCGACGACACCGACGCGTCGATCGTGCGCTCGACCATCGACCTGGCTCGAAGCCTCGGGGTACGGGTCATGGCAGAGGGGGTCGAGGACGCGGGCACGCTGGATGCGCTTCGCGAACTCGGCTGCGACGGTGCCCAGGGCTACTTCCTGGGAAGACCGATGCCCGCTGAATTCCTGGCCGATGCCGTGAAAAAACTGGATTCGGAGATGCCGACGAAACTCGAGTGGAAGCTCGCGCGCCAACACATCTGAGCGGCGTCACGAAGAAGCAGGCACGTCCAATACGACCTCGAATTCGAGCAGCGACGCTCCGGACGACACCGGCTTCGGGGAACGGGCACCGGCATGAGCCTCCCGCGACGGTCCTGCCGACCACGCCTGGAACGACTCCTCGTTCTCCCACTGGGTGACGACGAAGTAGCGCGTTTCGCCCTTGACTGGCCGCAGCAGTTGGAACCCGAGGAAGCCGGGGGAGCCGTCGACCGACCCGGCGCGCGCGGCGAAGCGCTTCTCTAGTTCGGGGCCTGCGCCCTCGGGTACGTCGATCGCATTGATCTTCACAATGGCCATGCTCGCGAGATTACTCCGCCGTTATGCTCGGCGGTGATGCTCTACGACGAGGGTGGATCCGGCCGTTCGATTCTGCTGCTGCACGGGCTGATGGGCAGTGCTGCCACCTGGCGTAGGCAGGTTCCGTGGCTTCGAGAATTCGGGCACGTGCACACCTACGACGCACCGGGGCATCGTCGCCCTCCGCCGCCGGAGCCCACCACCGAGTACTTCGTGGCCGACCTGCTCGAGCATCTCGACCGGCTGGGTCCCAGCGTGCTGATCGGTCATTCGATGGGCGCACTGCACGGGTGGTGTGCGGCCGCGCAGCGACCCGACCTCGTAACTGGGCTCGTGGTCGAGGACATCGCCCCGGACTTTCGGGGCCGCACCGCAGGCGACTGGGCCGCCATGATGCGGGCCTGGCCCCAGCCCTTTCCCGACGCCGACGCAGTACTCGCATTCTTCGGAGATGTTGCGGGACAATATTTTCTGGACTCTTTCGTTCGCAGCGAAGACGGCTGGCGATTGCACGGCGAGGTGGACTTCTTCGAGGCGATCTCGCAGGAATGGGGGACGCGGCACTTCTGGGGCGAGTGGGAGGCCGTCGCCGCTCCGGTGTTGCTGATCGAAGGTGAGCACACCATCACCCCGGCCGGCCAGATGCAGCAGATGCACTCGGACAAGCCCGAATCGACTCACATTCGGATCGAGAAGGCGGGCCATCTGATTCACGACGAGGCTCCCGAGCGGTATCGCACGGCGGTCGAGGAGTTCCTGCGCGCACTAAGATGATCCGAATGCCGCTCGCGAAGCTCAACGGAATCGACCTCAACTACGACGTCACCGGCGACGGCCCGCTCGTGGTGTTGGTGATGGGCACCGGTAGCCCAGGACGAGTCTGGCGAACCCATCAGGTCCCGGTCCTGGTGAAGCAGGGGTACCGGGTCGTCACGTTCGACAATCGCGGTATCGCACCGTCTTCCGAGTGTGCGAGCGGGATGACACTCGACGACCTGGTCGCCGACACCGCTGCCCTCGTCGAGCACCTCGGTGGCGGCGCAGCACGCGTCGTCGGCACCTCCATGGGTGCCCGCGTTACCCAGGAATTGGCCTTGGCCAGGCCGGATCTGGTGTCGCATGCAGTGATGATGGCCACGTTCGGCAAGACCACCACCTTTCGTGCGCAGATGTCGAAGGGCGAGAAGGACCTTCACGACGCCGGGGTCGAACTACCCGCGTCGTACCGGGCTGCGATGACTGCAATGCAGAACTTCTCGCCCAAGACGCTGGCCGACGACAGCGCGATCGGTGACTGGCTGGCGATCCTCGAATACTCGGGCGGCAAGAAGACGGCGGGCATGCGAGCGCAGATCGGACTCGAAATGCGAGCGGGGACAGACCGATTGGCTGCATACCGGGCAATCAGGGCGAAATCTCTGGTGATCGGATTCGCCGACGACCGCATGATCCCCGTGCAGCAGTGCCGCGACGTCGCCGACGCTATACCTGGTGCTCGATACGTCGAAATCGCCGATACCGGTCATTTCGGCTACCTCGAACGCCCCGACGCCGTCAACGCGACTCTCGTCGAATTTCTCGCTCGGTAGCGAAGATTCAGCCGTCCGAACCCTCACCTGCGAGGGCGAACAATCCCGACTCCGTCTGTTCGATCAAGCCGTCGGTCAGCAGTGAATCGAGAGCTCGGTCGCGTTGAGTCGGGTCGGTGGGCCAGACGATGTCGAGTTGTGCCCGCTCGACGGGGCCGGTGCTCTCGCGTAGCACCGACATGAGCTTGCCTCGAACCTGACGATCCGTGCCTGCGAACTTCTGGACCTTCTTGGCCGGGCCGGTGTGCGCGGGCCTACCTGCCTCGATCCAGGCGCACTCGGGGAGCGGGCACAGCAGGCATGCCGGATTCTTTGCCGTGCAGATCAGTGCACCCAGTTCCATCAACGCCGCCGAGTAGCGGGCGGCCCGCGGGACGCTCTCCGGGAGCAGCTGTTCGACGTCGGCGAGATCCCTTGTCGTGGATGGATTTCCAGGCTCGGCGTTGCCGTGCAACGCACGCGCGACGACGCGTCGAACATTGGTGTCGACCACCGGAACTCGCTGGCCGTAGGCGAAACACGCTACCGCTCTGGCGGTGTACGCACCGATGCCGGGCAGGCTCAATAGCGTCTCCACGTCTGTCGGCACCTCATCGCCGTACTCCTCGGCGAGCACGCGGGAGCACTCGTGCAATCGCAGTGCTCGACGCGGATAGCCCAACTTGCCCCACGCACGGAGCACCTCGGCCTGAGAGGACGCGGCCATCGCAGACGGGACCGGCCAACGCTGCACCCACTGCTCCCAGATGGGCGCGACCCGCACCACCGGTGTCTGCTGCAGCATGATCTCGCTCATCAGGATCTGCCATGCGCTGACGCCGGGTCGTCGCCACGGCAGATCGCGTCCGTCGGTGTCGAACCACCCGAGCAGAGCGTCGGCATCGATCGGCAACTGGTCGCCCTTCTCGTCGTGTCTGTGATCGGTCCCAACAGTAGTCAACCCGACTCGCCGGTAACTCGATCCACGTGCACAATGAGACCCATGCCTGCTTCGAATCCGATCGCTGCCTGGAAGTCCCTCAAGGAAGGCAACCAACGGTTTGTCTCCGGAGAGGTCCTGCACCCGTCGCAGGGCATCGAGGATCGTGCCCGCCTCGAGAGTGCTCAGCACCCCAGTGCCATCCTCTTCGGCTGCGCCGACTCCCGTGTTGCTGCGGAGATCATCTTCGACCAGGGCCTCGGCGACATGTTCGTCGTGCGTACCGCCGGTCACGTGGTGGACTCCGCGGTGCTCGGCTCCATCGAGTACGGCGTTGCTGTGCTGAACGCGCCGCTGATCGTGGTGCTCGGCCACGATCACTGCGGTGCAGTCAAGGCGACCGTCGACGCCCTCGAGAGTGGTGACGTGCCCGGCGGCTACATCCGCGACGTCGTCGAACGCGTCACCCCGTCGGTGCTCTCGGCCCGCCGCGACGGCTACCAGGCCGTCGACGAGTTCGAGGCACGCCACGTCGAGGAGACCGGCAATCTGCTGATGCAACGTTCGCGGATCGTCGCCGAGAAGGTCGAAGCCGGGGAACTCGCGATCGTCGGCCTCACCTACCAGCTGTCGAAGGGTCATGCGCAGTTGCGTGAGGTCATCGGCGACATCGGCGAAATGCCCGCCTGAACCGACTCGAACCCCAACATCGGTGAGGTCGCCCACGCGACACGCCGCGTGGGCTCAGGGATAGCGTGGCTTCGGCCGCATACGGTTGATTCGTGTTGGAACCGACCGGGCCTTTGCCTCCCGAAATCTACTGGCGACGCCGCGCTCTCGCCATCGGTGCGGCCGTTGTCGTCCTCGGATTGATCGTGTGGTTCATCGCCTCGCTCAGTGGCGGTTCCGACGACACCGAGGCTGCTCCCGCGGGCGTCGTTGCGGCTCCGGCAACAACTTCGGCCCTGCCGTCACCCAGCTCGTCTGCCGCCGACGCCGATTCCGGCGGTTCGGGCGGCTCCGGCGACGGTGCGGGCGGATCCGGCGGCTCCGGTGGCTCCGGTGGGGCGACCGACTCTGCTGCCGGTGGCGGAGCGGCTGCGACCACCAGCGGCGCTCCGGCCCCGGTGATCTCCAACCAGTGCCCGGATCAATCGCTCGCAATCAAGGTGACGCCGGAGAAGGCCACGTACCGTCTGGGTGAAGAGCCCGTGTTCACCGTGGTCATCACCAACATCGGCTCCACCGAATGCCAGCGTGACGTCGGTGCCGGGTTGCAGCAGGCGCTCGTCTACACCCTCGACAACCAGCGCATCTGGTCCAACGTCGATTGCTTCCCCAATGCCGCGTCGGATCTGCGTACCTTCAAGCCCGGCGAGCAGGCCGGCTTCACCGTCAAGTGGTCCGGCACCAACTCGGTACCCGGCTGCGGCGAAGAGCGCATTCCCGTCGGTGTCGGTGCTTACCAGGCGATCGCCCAGCTCGGCGAGCTCAAGAGCGTGCCGGAGCCCTTCAACATCACCGGCTGAGTACGGTCGAATCTCATGACCACCTCGACCGCACTCGCCCGCTCCGCCTACAAGACATTCGAGCCCTTCCACGTCACCGCGTACTTCAACCCTGAACTGGGTGCGGCATACGAGGACACCGGCCTCGACGGTCATGCCTGGTACGTCGGGGCTCGGGCAGCCCCGATGGGTCCGTGTGCGCCGAGTGTCGTCGCAGCGGCGTTCTACAACTTCAACCCGGTGCTCATCGAACGCGCCTGGCCGGCCGCTGTTGCCGTCGGTTTGGATTCGGTGTCGAATCGCCGGTGGACACTGCTCGATTCCGTCCTCGGCACCGCGCTGGGTTCACTTGCCGCCGACCCCGGCCTGGCCAAGCTCGCAGATCGTCTCCGCGTCATCGGCGACGCAGCCTCGTTCGCCGGTCGGCCACTCGCCGCAGCGTGGCATTCGGCCGAGCACCCCGACGTGCCGCATCTCGCGCTCTGGCACTCGATCACCGTCCTACGCGAGTGGCGCGGTGACGGTCACCTCGCCGCCTTGATCGACGCAGAACTCGACCCGACGGAAGCCGCCGTCTTCCACGAGGCCGACCGCACGACCCCGCAGCCCGGCCGTCGAGCACTCGGCAAGCGCATCACGCAGCTGACCCGGCAGTGGTCCGAAAGCGAATGGGGCTCTGCTGCAGAACGACTCGCCACTCGCGGATTGCTCACCACCTCGGCGGACGGCGAGACGTTGACCGGGGACGGACTCGCTCTCGACCGGCACATCGAGGATCGGACCGACGTGATGGCGTCGGCCGTATGGCGAGACGTCGAGGACGCCGATCAGTTGATCACCAGCGCACGACCGTACGTGAAGGCCGTGATCGACGCGGGCTTCCTCCCCGGAACGAAGAAGGCGTCCTAGTCGTACGGTCCCGAGATCGAGGCCTCGGCGAGTCTGGACAGGCCTTCGCGGATGTGACGAGCCCAGAGTCCACCGATACCGTCTACGGACTGCAGGTCGGCTGCGGTGGCCGCGAGCAACCCCTGCAGAGTGCCGAACGCGCCGACCAGTCGGTGAATCTGGCTGAACTGCAACCGCGGAACTCGGGTGAGCACCCGGTACCCACGGGGGCTCATCGGGGTGTCGAGGGCCTCTATGGTCGCGGGATATCCGAAAGCGCGGGCCAGCGTCGTCAGATCCAGCAGGTCGACGTCGGTCAGCTTGTCCAGAGCGGCGAGCGCTTTCTCCACTCCGGTGGTGCTCGACGGTTCGTTGCCGGCCAGGTAGTCACGCACGATCAGTTGGCGATCGACGTCGTTGTCGCCCAACAACTCTTCGAGCTGAAGAGCGAGCTGGCGGCCGTCCGTGCCGAGTTCGAGGACGTTCTGCTCGATCTCCACCGACACTCGCCGCACCATCTCGAGGCGCTGCGCGACGGTCAGGGCGTCGCGCAGTGTCACGAAGTCCTCGATCTCCACCACCGAGAGTTGACGGGTGTTGTCGTCGAGCCGGGCCTTGTAGCGTTCGAGAGTCGCGACGGCCTGATTGGCGCGCGAGAGAATGGTGGCCGAGCCTTCCACGACGTGCCTGATGCCACCGATGTAGACGCTGACGATGCTCATCGACTGGCTCACCGAGACGACGGGATAGCCGGTCTGCATGGCGGTTCGCTCGGCGGCGCGGTGCCGGGTACCGGATTCGACGGTGGGAATCTTGTGGTCGGGGACCAGCTGGACGTTGGATCGGACGATGCGCTTGCCGTCGGTCGAAAGCACCACTGCGCCATCCATTTTCGACAATTCGCGCAGCCTGGTGGGGGCGAACTCGACATCGAGCTCGAACCCGCCGTCGCAGATCGCCTCGACCTCTTCGTCGTAGCCGAGGACGATCAACCCGCCGGTGCGGCCGCGAAGAATTCGCTCGAGACCGTCGCGCAGTGCGGTTCCCGGTGCGAGCCGGGCGATTGTCTCGCGCAACGCTGGGGACGGCGTGGTGCCCTCCATCGGCCAACCCCCTCGTGTCTTGGCAGCGGCTACGGCTCGGGCTGCGGATTTCTGTGCGTGCGAACAAAGAGTACTGCGCTGCCACGTGCAGGCAGGCAGACAAAGGATACTGCGCTGCTACACGCGGGCGGTCGGACGAAGAATACCGCCCGGTGTCATAAGGGCCGCATACGCGTGTAGGTCAACGCCTCGCCGACGTTGGTGACGGTCTTGACCTTGATGCCGTCGGGTATGGGACCGGCGTCCTCGGGGACGATGGCGTAGTTGAACCCCAATCGGGCGGCCTCGGCGAGACGGCGACCCAGCCCGGCGACGCGGCGCACCTCTCCGGCCAGGCCGACTTCGCCCAGAATCACCATGCCCGCGGGAAGTGGTTGATCGCGAACCGCCGAGGCCACCGCTGCGGCGAGCGCGAGATCGGCGGACGGTTCGCTGGTGCGCATCCCACCGACCGTCGCCGCGTAGACCTCCGCCTTGGACACCTTGACGCCGCAGCGACGTTCCAGCACGGCCAGGATCATCGCCACGCGGGCGTGATCGAGCCCGCTGACCGCGCGCCGGGGCGATGGCATCGTGGTGTCGACGATCAACGCTTGCAGCTCGGCCAACAGCGGCCGTTTGCCGTCCATCGTGACGGTGACGGCAGTGCCGGGCACGGCGTCGTTCCGATGATGCAGGAACAACCCGGACGGATCACTGATGCCGACGATGCCGGTCTCGCGGAGCTCGAAGCAACCCACCTCGTCGGAGGCCCCGAACCGGTTCTTGACGCCCCGAATCATCCGCAGGGTGGAGTGCTTGTCGCCCTCGAAGTTGAGCACCACGTCGACGAGATGCTCGAGAGATCGCGGACCGGCCACCGCGCCTTCCTTGGTGACGTGCCCGACGAGCAGTACCGCGACGCCGGTGGTCTTGGCCAGCGTGGTCAACGCGCTGGTGATGGCACGAACCTGGGTGACGCCGCCGATGACGCCGTCGACGTCCGCGGCGAGCATCGTCTGAACCGAATCGACGATCAGCAGGCTGGGCTTGACCTGCTCCACGTGGCCGAAGACGGTGGCGAGATCGGATTCGGCGGCGAGGAAGACGCGTTCGTGTACCGCGCCGGTGCGATCGGCACGCAACCGCACCTGCCCCGCCGACTCCTCGCCCGTGACGTAGAGCGCGCGTCGATCCGGTGCCGAGCGGGCCCATCGGTGCACCACCTCGAGCAGCAGCGTCGATTTGCCGACTCCGGGTTCGCCGGCAAGGAGGACGACCGAACCGGGAACGAGCCCGCCCCCGAGCACGCGATCGAACTCGTCGATTCCGGTGGTGTTGGCCTGCGAGGTGGCACTGCTGATGGTCGTCAGAGCCGCAGCGGGCGTGCTGGGAATCATGGCTCCGCCGCCCGAGCGAAGGGACGATGCGCCTGCCCGCGTCGCGAGCGGAGCCGCAGTGGCCTGGACCTCTTCCATCGAGCCCCAGTCACCGCATTCGGGACAGCGACCGACCCACTTCGAGACCGAGTGACGGCACGCAGAGCAGCGGTAGCTCGACTTCAGTTTGACCACGTCGGCAGCCTAACGATCGGCACCGACAGGGTCGGAGCGGCGGTTATTCGCCTTCGCTGTGCTCGGTGACCGCGGACGGGTCGCGCTCGAGCTCGATACCGGCATCGACGGGAACGTTGACGACGACCTCGCCCGCGTTCGCGAACTCGAACGTGACCGGCAGCGTCAGGCCCGGTCGAACGTTCTCGGAGATGTCGGCCATCTCGACCTTGATCAGCTGGATCGGCAGCAGCGGATCGTCGAGCTGCACGTCTGCGGGCGAACCTGCGCCGAGCGCGGTCTGCGGCGCGATCTCGTTGCTGCCCGCTTCCGCCTCGTCGACGATGGTGACCTGTGCCTCGGGGGAGGAGATGCCGGTCAGCTCGTCGGCCACACTCGTGTTGGCGTTGATGGCCGTGAAGCCGAGCTCGACGGTGCCGCCGGGCTCGATGCTGTATTCCTCGGAGGTGGGGTACACCACGTGCACGTTGCGGAGCTGGATGTCTCCGACGTCGGCGGAGTTACCGTTGACCGCGGCGACCTGAGTGGCCGTCTGGGAGATCTGACCTGCGCCGCACGCGGTGAGGGCGAGCGCGCCACCGGCGAGAAGAGCGAGGGCGGCGGCCGTCCTGCGATGGCGGCCAAGCGGTGTCGCAGCGTCGATTGCAGTCACTTCGGTCGTCCTCCATGTGGTGCCGGGCCGGCTCGGTCCTTCTCGTCCACTAGGCAGAGTAGTAGTTCTGGTCCACCGGCCGCTCGTGGGGTCTGCCGAGGGCCCGATGACGCCAGGTGAGGGTGCCTGTCGGGAGTGGAGACAGCGGAACGAACCGACCGGAAATGTGGCGTCGGATACACGTCGAATCCTCTGTGTCAACCCCTGATTCGGCACCGCTATGCCCCTGACCTGCACCGTTGATATGGGCCGTGGTATTCTTGATAAATCGAAAGGGGCACTTGTCACATGATTTTCAAGGTCGGAGACACCGTCGTTTACCCCCATCACGGAGCGGCGCTGATCGAAGCGATAGAGACACGCACCATCAAGGGTGAACCGAGAGAGTATCTGGTTCTCAAGGTCGCGCAAGGCGACCTCACCGTTCGAGTTCCCGCGGACAACGCAGAGTACGTAGGCGTTCGCGACGTCGTCGGGCAAGAAGGTCTCGACAAAGTCTTTCAGGTGCTCCGCGCGCCGCACACCGAAGAGCCCACCAACTGGTCGCGTCGGTACAAGGCCAACCTGGAGAAGCTCGCTTCCGGTGATGTGAACAAGGTTGCCGAGGTCGTCCGTGATCTCTGGCGACGCGAGCAGGACCGCGGACTGTCGGCAGGCGAGAAGCGCATGCTCGCCAAGGCACGGCAGATTCTGGTCGGCGAGTTGGCACTGGCCGAAGGAACCGACCAGGCCAAGGCCGACACCATGCTCGACGAAGTTCTCGCCACAGCTTCTTAGAGTGAACGGTACTTCCGGCGACGTGGTCGCCCTGGTACCCGCTGCAGGCAAAGGCCTTCGGCTCGGATACGACGAGCCGAAGGCATTCGTCTGTCTGGGTACGGACTCTCTCCTGACGCGGTCCGTCGACGGCCTCCGGGCCTCGGGTGCTGTCGACCGCATCGTCGTCATCGTGCCGACGGAGCTGCTCGACGCGGCCCGCCGTCATGTCGGCGACGACGTCACCGTTGTTGCCGGAGGCCTCGAACGCACCGATTCGGTGCGCGCCGGTCTCGCCGCCGTCGGCGACGCAGCCGTCGTGCTCGTCCACGATGCCGCCCGCGCTCTCACCCCACCGACGCTGATCGCCCGTGTCGTGGCCGAGGTGCGCGCCGGCCGCTCCGCCGTCATCCCGGTTCTCCCGGTCGTCGACACCGTCAAGGAAGTCGACATCATGGGCGCAGTGGTTGGCACCCCGGACCGCGCGAGCCTGCGGTCGGTACAGACCCCGCAGGGCTTCGACGCCGACGTCCTGCGCCGCGCGTACGACGCGACCACCGACATCTCCACCGACGACGCGGGCCTGGTCGAGCGCATCGGCGAGACCGTGCACACCATCGTCGGTGACGCCCTCGCGTTCAAGATCACCACCCCCCTCGATCTGCTGCTGGCCGAGGCCCTGACGAGAGGCGATTCATGAGAGTCGGCATCGGTACCGATGTGCACCCCATCGCCCCCGGCCGGCCCTGCTGGCTGGCCGGATTGCTGTTCGACGACGCGGACGGACTCGACGGGCATTCCGACGGCGATGTCGCATCCCACGCCCTGTGCGACGCGTTGCTCTCCGCGGCCGGACTGGGCGATCTCGGATCGGTGTTCGGGACGGGACGTCCGGAATGGGACGGGGTCAGCGGAGCTGCCATGTTGACCGAGGTCAAACGCCTGCTCTACGCCGATGGATTTGCGATCGGCAACGCTGCGGTGCAGATCATCGGCAACAGGCCCAAGATCGGACCGCGCCGCGCCGAGGCCCAGGAAGTGCTCTCGCGGGTACTCGGTGCGCCGGTATCGGTGTCTGCGACCACCACCGACGGGCTCGGGCTGACCGGTCGGGGCGAAGGAATCGCGGCCATCGCGACCGCACTTGTCATGACGAGGTAAAACCACCGGTAGCATTGCTGGTCGTGACCCTTCACCTACACGACACCGAGACGAGGGCCCTGCGGGAATTCACCCCCTTGGTCCCTGGCCATGCATCGGTGTACCTGTGTGGGGCGACGGTGCAGGGCGAACCGCACATCGGTCACGTGCGCAGCGGTGTCGCGTTCGACGTACTACGTCGCTGGTTGCTGGCGCACGACTACGACGTCGCCTTCGTCCGCAACGTCACCGACATCGACGACAAGATCCTCAGCAAGGCACGCGACGCAGGCCGGCCGTGGTGGGAATGGGCTGCGACGTACGAGCGGTCCTTCACCTGGGCGTACGACCGACTCGGAGTGCTTCCGCCGTCGGCCGAGCCACGCGCCACCGGGCACATCACCCAGATGGTCCAGATGATCGAGCGACTGATCGAACGCGGCCATGCCTACGCCGACGAGTGCGGTGACGTCTACTTCGACGTGCAGAGCTTCCCGAGCTACGGCGCGCTGTCCGGCCACAAGCTCGACGACGTACATCAGGGCGAGAGCGTCGCCGAGGGCAAACGCGACCCTCGCGATTTCACGCTCTGGAAGGGCGCGAAGCCGGGTGAGCCGTCGTGGCCGACGCCGTGGGGCCCCGGTCGGCCCGGCTGGCACCTCGAATGCTCCGCGATGGCGGAGAACTACCTCGGGTCGGATTTCGACATCCACTGCGGTGGACTGGATCTGGTGTTCCCGCACCACGAGAACGAGCGGGCCCAGTCCATGGCGGCCGGTGACGGCTTCTCTCGGTACTGGCTGCACAACGGCTGGGTGACGATGGGCGGCGAGAAGATGTCGAAGTCTCTCGGCAACGTGCTCTCGGTACCCAATGTGTTGAAAAAGGTTCGGCCGCAGGAACTTCGGTTCTATCTCGGTGGAGCGCACTATCGTTCGATGCTGGAGTACTCCGACACTGCGCTCGAAACGGCGGCCGTGACCTACCGGGGTATCGAAGGGTTCGTTCGACGAGCCGTCGAACGTGCAGGCGAGGTGCCGCTGGGTAAGTGGACCGCCGGATTTGCCGAAGCTCTCGACGACGACCTCGGAGTTCCCAAGGCGTTGGCCGAGATTCACGCGACCGTCACTCTCGGCAACACCGCGCTCGAATCCGGAGACCTACCGGCAGCGGTGGAGTACGCAGGCAGCGTCCGAGCGATGCTCGACATCCTCGGCGTGGACCCACTCGATCCGCACTGGGCCAGCGACAGTGGTTCCGACGCAGCAGCTCTCGGTGCCCTCGGCGTCCTCGTCGAGGCCGAGCTGGAGCGTCGGGCAACGGCGAAGGCGACCAAGGACTGGGCCGCCGCAGACGAGATACGGACGAGACTGGCCAAGGCCGGAGTAGACGTGACAGATACACCCAACGGGCCCGAATGGTCGCTGGGTACGAGCAAGACCGACGAAGCAGGTTTGTGATGGCAGGCAATTCGAGTAGGCGCGGCGCGATCCGCAAGGACGGCACCAAGAAGGGGCAGGTCGCCGGATCGGGCGGCAAGCGTCGGAAGGGTCTCGAAGGCCGCGGCGCGACGCCTCCCGCCTCCGAGCGCACCAAGCACCCCGCCGCGCGTCGGGCCAAGCTCGCCGAGAAGTCTGCCCAGAACCGCGGCGGCAGCACCGGTGGCCGCGCGGGTGGACGACCGGCAGGACGCAAGGCCGAGGACGGTCCCGAGGTGGTGCTCGGTCGCAACCCGGTCGTCGAGTGCCTGCGTGCGGGCGTTCCCGCGACGGCCCTGTGGGTTGCCGTCGGTACCGACAGCGACGATCGACTCAAGGAGGCCGTGCAGCGTGCAGGTGATGCGCGGATCTCCATCCTCGAAGTTCCCCGCTCCGATCTGGACAAGCTCAGCGCCAACGGATT
The DNA here is from genome assembly GCF_040702585.1 of Rhodococcus sp. NPDC079359. Lineage (NCBI taxonomy): Bacteria > Bacillati > Actinomycetota > Actinomycetes > Mycobacteriales > Nocardiaceae > Rhodococcus > Rhodococcus sp. NPDC079359. The sequence goes on along the minus strand of NZ_JBFBLH010000003.1, from coordinate 343,215 downwards.
GCACCAGGGCCTGGCCCTGCAGGTGCCGCCGTATCGCTACGCGCACCCCGACGACCTGATCTCGAACGCGCGCACGCACCAGGAACCCGCGCTGCTCGTCGCGCTCGACAACATCACCGACCCGCGCAACCTGGGTGCCGTCGTGCGATCGGTGGCGGCGTTTGGCGGCCACGGCGTCGTGATCCCGCAGCGACGCAGCGCGAGCGTGTCCGCGGTGGCATGGCGAACCAGTGCCGGTGCCGCGGCTCGCCTGCCCATCGCACGCGCAGTGAATCTGACTCGCACACTGAAGGATTGGCAGTCCAAGGGCGTCACCGTCGTCGGCCTCGACGCAGGCGGCGACACCGAACTCGACACCTTCGACGGCAAGGGCCCGGTGGTCATCGTCGTCGGATCCGAGGGCAAGGGCCTCTCGCGTCTGGTCAGCGAGACCTGCGACCACATCCTGTCGATCCCGATGGCCGGACCGGTGGAATCGCTCAACGCATCCGTCGCGGCGGGCGTCGTATTGGCGGACATCGCGCGGCAGCGTCGCGGCTGAAGCGCGAACCTCACACCCTTTCTGCAAACCTCACATCCCTGCTATCGCTTGAATGGGTGTGTGAGGTCGAGAAAAGGGGTGTGAGGTTGTGTGCGGCCGGGATCAACCGATAGCGCGGAAGTGTATCTGCGTTCCCGGCGTCAGCTGCGCGGCTGCGGAGACGTCTGCCGCAGTGACAACCGCGATCACCGGATAACCGCCCGTGACGGGGTGGTCGGCGAGAAACAGCACCGGCTGCCCGGACGGCGGAACCTGAAGCGCACCCAGAACCATTCCCTCACTGGCCAATTCGTCCTCTTTCGTGCGGCGCAAGGGTTCGGCACCGTCCAGCCTGATTCCGACGCGATCGGAATCCTGCGTGACGGTCCACGACTGCTCGAGCAGAATCGATCGGGCGCGTGCAGTGAACCAGTCTGCACGTGGACCGAAGGTGATGCGCAGTGTGTCGGGCCACGCGGGCGGTGGAACGAACTCTGCTGCAGGCCACTCGGCTTTGTCGTTCCCGACGGGCAGGGCGGTACCGGGGGAGACCACAGCCGGGCCGAGACCGGACATCGTGTCTGTCGACCGACTGCCGAGGACTGCAGCAACGGCGATTCCGCCGCGCACGGCCAGGTAGCTGCGCAGACCGCTCGTGGGTGGGGACAGTTCGAGTTCCTGCCCGGTACGGAGCGTGATGGTCGAGAACAGGCCCTGCTCTGTGCCGTCCACTCGGCAGGTCACCTGCGCCCCGGTGACGGCCACGATCGCGTCGAACTCGGCGCGGACCTTCAGTCCACCGAACGTCACTTCCAGTGTTGCGGCATCGGAAGTGTTGCCCACCAGCCTGTTCGCTGCATCGTGCGAGAGCAGCTCTGCCGCCCCCGAGCGACCGACCCCGATCGACGCATGCCCCGGGCGACCGCGATCCTGCACGGTGCACAGCGGTCCCGTCCGCAGAACGGTGAGGGCTCTCATGCCTGCTCGAATCGGACGGTGGTGCCGGGCCGGAGCGGCGCCGGTGGGTCGCGGTCGAGGTTCCAGAGTGGTGTGTCGGTGCGGCCGATCAGCTGCCAACCGCCCGGCGAGGACCGCGGGTAGATGCCCGAGAATTCGCCTGCCAGGCCCACCGAACCGGCAGGGACGCTGGTGCGCGGCGACGAGCGGCGCGGGACGTGTAGCCGCTCATCGGTGCCGACGAGGTAGCCGAAGCCGGGTGCGAAACCACCGAACGCAACGGTCCACGTCTGATCGGTATGTGCCGCAACGACGTCCGTGGTGGACAGCCCGGTCAGACGGGCGACGTCGTCGATATCCTCGCCGTCGTAGACCACCGGGATCGTGACGGTCTCCGAGTGATCTCTATCGGGCGTCGCGGCGGGTGTCACTGCCGCGATCCAGTCCAGTGTCGGTTGCTTCGGCCCGTCGAACATCACCAGCACGGTCCGAGCAGCGGGAACCAGATCGACGACGCCGGCCGGTGGGTCCAGCGTGAGCGCCCGGTAATACGCCATCGTCTCGTTCAGTCCGTCGAATTCGACGAGTGCTGCACCCTCGCCGGCTGAGAGAATGCGCATCAGACGAAAGCGGTGATATCGATGTCGTTGGCGCGGAGCAACTCCGAGACGGCAGTGGCCATCGCGACCGCGTCGGGGGAGTCGCCGTGCAGGCAGATCGACTCGGCCCGAACGTCGATTCTCGAGCCGTCTGCCGCCTGCACGGTGCCGTCGGTGATCATGGTCAACACACGCTGGGCGACGGCCTCGGGATCGGACAGTACCGCGCCGGGTTCCGAGCGGGACACCAACGTTCCCTGCGGGGTGTAGGCACGATCTGCGAAAGCCTCTGCGACGGTGCGCAGTCCGGCTCGCTCGGCTTCTTCGAGGAAGATCGAACCGGGGAGACCGAGCACCGGCAGCGTGCGGTCGTAGGCCAGGACGGCGTCGACGACGGCCTTGGCCTGGCCGTGATGGTGCACGATCGCGTTGTACAGCGCCCCATGTGGTTTGACGTAGGCGATGGCCGATCCGGCGACCTGGGCGAGGCCGTCGAGTGCACCCATCTGATAGATCACGTCCGCGGTGAGGTCGGCGGGGGAGACGTCGAGAAAACGTCGGCCGAACCCGGCCAGGTCGTGGTAGCCCACCTGCGCCCCGATCCGCACGGCTGCGTTCGAGGCGGAACGGCACGTACGCAGCAAAGTGGTGGGATCACCGGCATGGAAGCCGCACGCAACGTTGGCGCTCGACACCAGGGCGAGCATCACGTCGTCGTCGCCGAGAGTCCATGCACCGTAGCTTTCGCCGAGATCGGCGTTGAGATCGATGGACGTCACCCTCGACATCCTAGGCGGCGACGAGCCGTCCGGAATTGGCCTTGCGGGTTCCGCCGATCGCGCGGCAGACGAGGTAGATGACGAAGGAGATGGTGGTGACGAACGTCGACACCGGCAGGCCGGGGGCGAGGGAGAGCAGGATGCCTCCGACGGCGGCGACCTCGGCGAACAGAATGGACAGCAGCGTCGCCTTGAGCGGGCTGGCCGTCACTCGCGCGGCAGCGGCAGCCGGGGTGATGAGCAGCGAGAGCACCAGCAGTGCGCCGACGATCTGGACGCCCAGTGCACAAGCGACGCCGACGAGTACGGCGAACACCACCGAGAGGGCACGAACGGGAACGCCGCGGGCCAGCGCCACCTCGGGGTCGGTGCTGGCGAACAGCAGCGGCCGGTAGACGACGGTCAGCACGATCAGTACCAGCACCGCGCAGACCAGCAGCAGCTGGATACCGCTCTGTCCGACGCCGACGATCTGGCCGATGAGCAGCGAGAAGCTGGTTCCGGTTCGGCCGGGGTAGAGCCAGATGAACAGCACCGACAGGCCGAGGCCGAAGGACATGATGACGCCGATGACCGAGTCGCGGTCGCGGGCCTTGCTGCCGAGCAGCGCGAACATCACCGCTGCGACAACGGATCCGACGATGGCTCCGAGGCCCACGGTTATCCCGACGAGCAGGGCTGCGGACGCACCGGTGAGCGAGAGTTCGCTGGATCCGTGCACGGCGAACGCCCACTGGCGGCTGACGATCAACGGTCCGAGGGCACCGGCGAGCAGCCCGAGAATGGCGGCGGCGATCAGTGCCTGCTGGACGAAGTCGTATGTCAGCAGGTTGGCGGTGGTGTCGAAGTCGAGCATCTTCGAGAATGCGTCGAGAACCTTCTCGTTCATGCCTTGTCTTCTCTGTCGTGCGGCACGGGTGGGTGGTGTGCGCCGGCCGAGCCGAGCGCATCGATGGAATCGCCGGTTCCGACGACGATGAGCCGGCCGCGGACCTTCAGGACCTCGACCTCGGTGCCGTAGAGCTCCGAGAGGACCTCGGTGGTCATGACGTCCTCGGGAGTTCCGATGCGGAACCGGCCGTCGACGATGTAGACGATGCGGTCGACGAGGGGGAGGATCGGGTTGATCTCGTGCGTCACGAACAACACGGCGGTCTCGTGCTCCCGCCGTCGGCGATCGATGAGGCTCGAGACCAGAGATTGGTTGGCGAGGTCGAGGCTGAGCAGGGGCTCGTCGCACAGCAGTACCGACGGATCGCCGACGAGTGCCTGGGCGATGCGCAGTCGCTGCTGCTCACCGCCGGACATCGAGCCGACCGGCGCACCCGCGAACGAGTTGGCGTCGACCTGATCGATCGCTCGCTGCACCGTCTCCTTGCGCCTTCGTATGCCGCGCAGGCCCATGCCCCACCGATGGCCGTCCCAGCCGAGGCCCACGAGGTCGCGTCCGCGCAGCGGCAGATCGTCGTCGATGTTGCGTTGCTGGGGGATGTAACCGACGCCCGACTGGCCGCGACGGACGGGATTGCCGTCGATCGCGGCCGTGCCGGACGTGAGGTGATTCTGGCCGAGCAACACCTTGAGCAGAGAGGTCTTACCCGAGCCGTTGGGGCCGAGAACGGCGACGAACTCACCCTTCTCGACCGTCAGGTCCAGGTTCTGCCACAGCGTGCGCTCGCCGAACGCCAGTCCGGCATCGCGCAGTTCTACAGCAGGCATGTACTACAGCTTTCCATCACGCCGGTTCGGGTCAGGAGGCGGTGGTGAGCGCGGCCTGCAGATCCGTTGCAGCCTTGGTCTGCCATTCGAGGTACGTCATGCCGGCAGGCAGCGTCTCGGTGACCTCGACGACGGGGATGCCGGCCGCCTCGCTGGTGGAACGGATGTCCTGGGTGACCGCATCCTCGGTCTGGATGTTGTAGATCAACGCGCGAACCGAGTTCGACGTGAACAGATCTCGCGTCGCAGCGATGGAAGCGGGCGAGGGATCGTTGCCTTCCTCGATGGAATCCTTGAAGTCCTCGGGAGTGCGATCGTCGAGATCGGATTCCTCGATGAGGTAATGCGCGATCGGCTCGGTCTGCGCAACCGGTGCGTTCGGGAAATCGGCGGCGATCTGCGCCGTCACGTCGGTGATGGCGTGCACCTGCTCGTGGAAGGTCTCGGCGTTGGCGGTGTACTGCGCGGCGTTGTCGGGGTCGAGCTGACCGAGCTTCTCGGCGATCTCCTCGGCGGTGTGCGCGGCGACCTCGGCGTTGTACCAGACGTGCTCGTTGACCTCACCGTGTGAGTGGCCGTCCTCGCTCGCCGGTTCGGCTGCTGCTTCCGAGGTGGGCTCGTCGGAGGAGTGATCATGGCTGTCGTCGAGCAGCGTGAAAGCGTCGACGGACGGTACGTTCTGGCCCTCGGAGGCGAGGATGTCCTCGATGAACTCGTCGTAGCCGCCACCGTTGTAGACCACCAGCGACGCCTCGGCGACGGCGGCAGCATCGGCCGGGCTGGCCTCGTAGGAGTGCGGGTCGGCAGAGGGATCGGAGATGATCGACGTCACTGTCGCCAAGTCGCCTGCGACTGCCTCGGCGACGCTTCCCCACACGTTCGTGGATGCAACGATCGTGATCGGTCCGTCGACGGCGGTGGCCGGTGCGGATTCGGTGCTCGCGGATTCGGTGGAGCTGCACGCGCTGAGCGTGAGCGCTGCGGCGCAGGTCAGGCCCAGTACGGCCGTGAGCTTGGTCCGGGACGCGCGATGGTTGGACGACATCGATGTACTCCTGATGAGCGGAACTTGACGCTAATGGAAACCGTTACCGTTGTACTCTAGCGCGCAGTGGGGTGGCGGATCGAATCGGATGAACGCGACCTCGAGTTTCTCTGCGCAGCGTTGTGGGACTAACGTCCCGGTTATGGCCAGGTCAAGCGAACCGCGACGTCAGGCGACGTTGGCGTCGATCGCTGCCGAGCTCAAGGTTTCTCGCACCACTGTCTCGAACGCCTACAACCGACCCGATCAGCTCTCCCCGGAGCTTCGCGAACGCGTGCTCCAAGCCGCGAAACGCCGCGGGTATGCCGGTCCCGACCCGGTCGCCCGATCGTTGCGCACCCGTAAAGCAGGCGCCATCGGGCTGCTCCTCACCGAAGCACTCAGTTACTCCTTCCGCGACCCAGCCGCGATGAGCTTCCTCGCCGGACTCGCCGAATCCTGCGAAGCCGCCGGACAGGGCCTGCTGCTGATCCCCGCCGGAGCCGAACGCGACGACGTGCAAGCAGCTGCCGTGGTGCAACAAGCCGGAGTCGACGGATTCGTCGTCTACTCCGTCGCCGACGACGACCCCTACCTCGCTGCCGTGCGCGAGCGCCACCTCCCGATCGTCGTGTGCGACCAGCCCCGCAACATCCCCGAAGCCGCCCTCGTCGCCATCGACGACCGCGGCGCGATGAAAATGCTTGCCGCACATCTGATCGCGCTCGGTCACGAACACCTCGCGGTACTGTGCATGCGGCTCGGACGCGACCGCCGCGATGGCGTCGTACCCCCGGGGCGGTTGGCGGACAGTCACTTCCACGTCCAACGCGAACGTATCGCCGGAGTTCAGGCCGCCATGATCGACGCAGGACTCGACCCCGACACCCTCACCGTGGTCGAACGCTTCGACCACACCGTTCGCTCAGGCCACTCCGCCGCCGCCCAAGCACTGCAGGCCAACCGCGAAACCACGGCGTTGCTGTGCACCACCGACGTCATCGCCCTCGGTGCACTCAACTTCGCCCGAGTCTCCGGAATCGATGTGCCGAGCCAACTCTCGGTCACCGGATTCGACGGCATCTCCGACGCCATCCGCGAAAACCTCACCACTGTGCGCCAGGACGCCGAGGAAAAAGGCCGTCGAGCAGGAAAACTGGTGCTCTCGTCCTCCCACTCGGGCATCGTCGCCGCCGAAACATTGCCGACCGAACTCTTCCGCGGCCGAACCGCAGGACCGCCGCCGAAACAACCGCCCGCTATCGCCTGAGCTGCCCCTCGCCCGTTCGCCCCCCCGTTCGCGTCAATGGACCATTGCACGGCTCAGACGTATGCAGGGTGCCATCCACGCAGCGGACCCCAGTGGGTGAATGAACCACTGCACCGGTCAGACGTATGCAGTGGTCCATTGACGCAGCTGGGGTGAGCCCTAGACGCTGAGCAATCTCGCGCAACGCAGTAGACCCAGGTGACTGTAGGCCTGGGGATGGTTGCCGAGTGATCGTTCGGCGATGGGGTCGTATTCCTCACTGAGCAGTCCGGTGGGGCCTGCGGCACTGACGAGTTGGGCGAACAGGGCCTCGGCCTCGGCGCGTTGTCCCACCAGTAGGTAGGCCTCGACGAGCCAGGCGGCGCAGAGGTGGAAGCCGCCCTCGCCGCCGGGCAGACCGTCGTCGTGGCGGTAGCGGTAGACCGTCGAGCCGCTGCGCAGTTCGGCCTCGGTGGCAGTGACGGTGGCCGCGAAGCGGGGGTCGGCCGGGTCGATCAGTCCGGACAATCCGATGAACAGCGTCGCGGCGTCGAGGTCGGTGCCGTCGTACGCGGCGGTGAAGGACTGCACTTCTTCGTTCCAGCCGTTGGCGAGTACTTCCTCGCGGATGGTATCGCGCAACGATGCCCAACCGGGTTCTGTTGTGCGACCGAAGGTTTCGGCCAGACCGATGGCGCGATCGACGGTGATCCAACCCATCACCTTGGAGTAGACGTGGTGCCGGGGGTTGTCTCGAATCTCCCAGATGCCGTGGTCGGGCTCGAACCAGCGACGCTCGACGGCCTCGACCATGGCGCGGACGAGTTCCCAATCGTCGTCGGACAGGCCGTTCTCGGAACCCTTGGCCTTGCGTGCGTGGGCGAGGGCGGAGACCAGTTCGACGATGGGGCCGAAGACGTCGAGCTGAACCTGTTGATTCGCAGCATTTCCCACGCGCACCGGACGCGAGCCGGCATAGCCGGGCAGCTCGTCGATGACGGCCTCTGGCGGTAGACCGAGACCCCAGATGGTGTAGAGCGGGTGCAGACGCTCGGGGCCGGAGACCGACTCGAGTACCCCGTGAATCCAGGAGAGGTAGTTCTCGGCCTCGGCCGTCGACCCTACGTCGACCAGCGCGGCTGCGGTGAGTGCGGCGTCGCGCAGCCAGCAGTAGCGGTAGTCCCAGTTGCGCACTCCGCCGATGTCTTCGGGTAGCGAGGTGGTGGCTGCGGCCATGATCGAGCCGGACTCGGCGTGGACGAGGCCGCGGAGGGTCAGTGCCGATCGTTTCATCAGATCGCGCTTGAGCGGCGGCAGGTCCAGGCCGTCGGCCCAGTCCTTCCAGTACGCCTCCGACGCGCGGCGACGCTCCACCTCGTCCCACGGGTGCTCGCTCAGATCATCTGTGCCGAGCCGCAATTCGAGAACGATCGGCCCGTTCGAGGGATCGACCTCGGCGTGCGCGGCCTGCTGCGAACCGTCGGAAACGATGTTCCAGGTGACGCCGGGACTGCGCAGCACCATCGGATCTGCCGTACCGAGAATGCGCAGGCCGTCGACATCGGGTTCGAGTGAGGCCCAGGCTTTTCCGAACTCCGGACGCGGCGCGAACGTCACGACGGCGGTGGCCTTGCCGGTGATGACGCGGGTCAGCGCGGTCTGGCCCTGGCCGATGTCGTGCGGCAGGTAGTCGGTGACCTGCAGGCTGGCCCACTTGGTCTGCACCGTCATCGTGCCGTCCACGTACTGCTGACTCAGTGGAAGTGATGCGCGGGTGGGTCCGACGCTGAAGTGGCCGGCCTGATCGCCGCCGAGGAGGTGTGCGAACACGGCTGCGGAATCTGGTTCGGGGTGGCACAGCCAGGTGACGTCGGCGTCGGGGGTCAGCAGCGCAACGGCATTGGGGCTGGCCAACATCGTCAGTCGTTCGATGCGCGGGGCGTCGGCTCCCGAGAGCCACTGTCGTCGCTCCTCGAGCAGGAATGCCAGGGCGAGCGCAACCTGCTCGGTGCTGTCGATGCGGAACTCCGCGAGCGTGTCTCCCGGTCCGATCTTGACGCCGATGTCCGGCCCGTGCAGGTGTCCGAAGGCCTTCTCGTCTGTGACGTCGTCGCCGAAAAAGACTGCGGCAGTAGCGGCTTCCTGGTGACGAAGGATGTCGAGGGCGACGCCCTTGTCGGTGACGATGACCGCCAGCTCGATGACGGACTTGCCCTCGGTGACCTGAACGCCGTCCCGCGCCGCCGCACCGGATCGCACTGCTGCAAGCGCTTCGTCACCGGCGGCGGTCTCGGCGTTGCGGACGTGCAGCGCGACGCTGGCCGGCTTGGTCTCGATGCTGACGCCGGGATGGGCGTCGGCGATGGCCTGCAGTTCGCCGGTGATGACGGTGAGGAGCTTCTTGGCGTTCTCGTCGATGGCGTTGACGAATCCGGCGTCGAACTCGCTGCCGTGGCTGCCCACCAGCTGCACCTCGGACGGCAGGCGCGAGAGGATCGCGAGATCGCGGAGGGCACGTCCGGAGATGACGGCGGCGTTGGTGCCGGCGAGGGAGGCGAGTCCGCGCATGGCGCTGACCGACTCGGGGTGCGGGAAGGCCTTCTGCGGGTCGGAGACGATCGGCGCCATGGTGCCGTCGTAATCGGACGCGACGAGCAGACGCGGAGTCCGAGCCACTCCAACGAGCGCGCGGCGAAGTTCGAGCGGCAATTCGAGAGCAGTCACCCGTCGAATCTAGGCGATGAACCCCGCCTCGGCGTACCTGGCTTTGTGCGCGGGATGTATCACTGCTGGTCGGGGACCAGACCGGGCGATGGAGTCACACCGGAGGCCGCCGACATCGAGGCGGCGGACTTGGTGACGATGGCCAACATCGCTCGCTGGGCGCCGTCGGCGTCGCCGGATTGGATCGACGACGCCACCACGCCGTGCAGTCGGATCGCCTCCGGGTCGGCTTGGCGGGACATCAGGGCGTGGCGAGTGCGGCCCGCGAGCACCTCCACCACGATGTCGGACATCGACCGCAACATCGGGTTGCCGGAGGCAGCGAGCAACGTGCGATGGAAATTGCTGTCGTGTTCGAGGTAGGCGTCGGAGTCCGCGGCCCGGGACGTCGACGACATTCCGATGACGGCGGCCGTCAGCGCGCCGCATTGCTCGGGTGTTGCTCGATGCGCAGCGAGCTTGGCTGCCAAAGGCTCGATCCCCGAACGTAATTCGCTGAGCAGCAGCAACTGCTCGGCGCGGGCAGGCCCGGCCAGTTGCCAGCGGATGACCACAGGGTCCAGGGACTTCCAGTTCTGCGAGCCCTGCACGGTGATCCCCACGCGTCGACGCACGGTGAGCAACCCAAGCGATTCCAGGACGCGAACCACTTCCCGGACGACGGTCCGCGACACAGTGAACCGCACGGCGACGTCGTCGGCCGAGATTCGGGTCCCGCTCGGGATCGCGCCGCTCACGATGTCGCGACCGAGCTCGTCGAGCACCGAATCGTGCAGCTGGCGGAAGTCGTTGGTCTCGCTCATGTCCGACCGATCGTCCCACGCCTTGCCCGGTTTCTCGCGTCTGTCCGGTCCACCCGAGCGAGATGGAGCAGTATCGAGGGATGGCAGCACAGACGACAGGCAGAGCACATCATCCGGTTCTCGTGGTGATGGGAGTGTCCGGTTCGGGTAAATCCACAGTGGCGGGCATCCTCGCCGGAGCATTGAAATGGGACCTGCAAGAAGGCGACGACCTGCACCCGGACGCCAACGTGGCGAAGATGGCGTCGGGTCAGCCACTGACCGACGAGGACAGGTGGCCATGGCTCGACGTGATCGCGGAGTGGATCACCGAGCACACCTCCACCGGTCGATCGGGAATCGTCACGTGCTCGGCACTCAAGCGGTCGTACCGAGACGTGCTGAGCGCCGCATCGAGGGACGGGGCCGAGGTGATCTTCGTGCATCTGGCCGGCACCAAGGACCGAATCAGCGGACGCCTCAACGCTCGAATGGACCACTTCATGCCGTCCTCGCTCCTCGATACCCAGATCTCGACCCTCGAGCCACTCGGTGACGACGAAAACGCGATCGTCGTCGACATCGGACCGCCGCCGACCAAGATCGCCGAGCGCATTCTCGTCGAACTCGAAAAGCGTGCGGGAATGTCGGAAAGTCACTGATCGCCGTTTCGTGACCGCCACGGGGGATCAATGTGACTTTCAGTCGGTCTGACTGCGGCAATGCGACGTTCATTCGGACCTGGGGCCGCAAACGGGGCGCAGGTCTGCTGACGGTCGCCCTGAACGTGCGAATTTCAAGCAAGCGCGCTTGCTTTTAAGTACTACGAATGACCGAAAGGACTTGTAAAAGTATGACGAATGCGAGATAGTGAGCTTGTTCACTTTTTCAGTGAGGAGACAGCTCATGGTGCGAGGCGCACCCGCCAGGCCGGTCCAACTTCCCGTTCCCAACGCAGACGTCTGGGACTGGCAACTCGACGGTCTGTGTCGCGGATTGGACTCGTCCGTCTTCTTCCACCCCGAAGGTGAACGAGGCCGCGCTCGCACCTCGCGTGAGAAATCCGCCAAGCAGGTCTGCGGCCGCTGCCCGGTACTCGAACAGTGCCGCCAGCACGCCCTCGAGGCGAACGAGCCCTACGGCGTATGGGGCGGAATGTCCGCACACGATCGCGCCGACTTCTACCGCGGAGTCGTTCGTACCGCTTGATCTCTGAGCGGGCTCGGTGCGGTGGCAGTGGGGGATTGTGGCAAATGCGCGCGCATTCGCCGGGCGCGTTCGCAATTGTCAACGCTCGCATAGCGATTCCGCGCGCCCCTGGCAAACGCGCGCGCGTTCGCGAAGACTGCTGGGCGGACAACACCGGGCCGCAACGAGGCGATCAGAATCCGCAGGTCTCCTCGGACTTACCTCCGGCGCACTCGCTGTCGACACTGCTGTGAAGCCCAGCCTGATCGACATTCGCGGCGGCGACGCATCGTTCGCGCCGCCTTCGAGCCCTGACCGTCGCAGCCTTCACCGAACTTGTCGGTGGGTTCGTGTTTCATGACGATCCATGAACAAGGTCCTGCGTGCGACGCTCGTCAGTGCGGTCGTCATCACCACCGTCATCGGAATTGCGTCCTTCGTGCTCAGTTTCGCTGCACTGTGGGATCTGGCCACGATGGCAGGCGTTCCACGCTCGCTGTCCTGGCTGTGGCCGGTGATCGTCGACGGCACCATCCTGCAGGCCACGATCTCCGTGATTGCGCTCGCCCAATTCGAAGATCAACGCAGTGGTCGACGCTTCTTCTGGGGTGTGTTGATCACGGCAGCTCTGGTGAGTATCGGCGCAAATGCCATGCACGCCTTCATCTCCGACGCCGGTACGCTGCATCCGGCCCTGTCGGCGGCAATTGCAACCGTCGCCCCGGTGAGCTTGTTGGCCGCGACCCACGGGCTCGGCATCCTCGTCCGGGTACCGGCGGAACTGCCGAAGACCATCGACATCGCCGACGAAGAACCCGCCGTCGAGGAGGTGGCTATCGTCCCGAGAACAGAACCCGTGACACCTGCAGCCGAACTCACCACCCCGGATATACCGGCACCCGCGCCGATCGAGCGCACCGAGCCGGTCCGCACCGAGCCCGTCCTCACCGAGCCGGTCCGCAGCGAACACCGCCCACCTGAATCTTCGGTCACCTCGGTGCGCACGGTCGAGCCACTCGACGAGGTCGATCGCTGGATTCTCGACGAGGAACGGGTGGACGATCTCTATCCCGTCGACGCCCCGTGACAGCCGGTGGCACCATCGAAGGATGAGTACACATCTGCCGAGATCCGTCGTTCCCGAGAAGCCGAAGCCGGGCCAGGAGTCCGTCTGGGATTACCCCCGTCCGCCCAAGCTCGAAGCCTCGAACCGTTCCCTCGTCGTGCGGCTCGGCGGCGAGGTGATCGCCCGCACCACCGCCGCCTACCGCGTACTCGAGACGAGCCATCCGCCCACCTGGTACATCTCGCCTGCAGACGTCGTTCCCGGCGCGCTGACCCCCTCGGCGGCGCGCTCGACGCACTGCGAGTGGAAGGGCGCAGCAACGTACTGGGACGTCCACGGCGGAGACGCTGTCGCAGAGGCAGCCGGGTGGAGCTACGAGAACCCCACCCCTCGGTTCGCCGAGATCGCCGGTTACCTGGCGTTCTCGCCCAGCCGCCTCGAGTGCGAGATCGACGGCGAAGCGGTCCGACCCCAGGAAGGCGGGTTCTACGAGGGCTGGATCACCGACGACGTCGTCGGTCCGTTCAAGGGAATCCCGGGCTCCTACGGGTGGTGACGCCCTAACCGACCGGCAACTCGGCGCGGGGGATGATCTGAATCGAACTCGCCGCGCCGGGGTCGCTGCCGGTCACCAGCACGTCGCCGTTCCGCGGATCGACCGCGACCGAGTTGGCCTGCGTCACCGTCGGAACATCGCCCAGGGTTCGCGGAGCTGCGGGATCGGATACATCGACCACCCGCAGTACGTTCGACGCGGTCAGCGTCACGAACAGCAACCGACGTTCGAGATCCACGGCGAGCCCGTACGGGTTACCCGGTGCGTCGATCGATGCGATCTGACGAATGCCGCCGGCATCGTCGACCGATGCGAGCAGGACCGCACCTCCGTCGGTGTCGGCGAACCCGGCCACAGTCTGATTCACCGTCACCGCGTGCGTGAGTTTGACGCCGATCGGAGCCTGAGACACCTCCTGCTGCGTCGCGCCGTCGTAGACCCACACACCGTTGCCCTGCACGTCCGCGACAGCCGCGAACGGACCGAGAGCGGCCGCGCCACCGGGCTGGACAGGGCCCGGCGGTAGCTCCGACACGATCGCCCCGTCGCGCAGGAAGATCACTCCGCCACCCATCTCGTTGGTGGCCACGACGGTGCCGTCGGAGGTCTGCACGGCATCGTGTGGTTGACGGCCGACACCGGTGGCCGTCGACAGAATCGCGCCGTCGGCGAGTGAGATCTCGAGCAGCTCGTCACTGCCCTCAAGTGGAACCAACACCGGGCCGTCGGGACCGGCCAGTGAGAGATGTCGCGGCGCACCCGTCGTCGAGACCATCTGGCGCACGGCACCGGTGGCCGCGTCGAACAGCACCACGCCGTCGGGCTCCCGCACCCCGGCAGCAGCGATCCCGGACGATCCCACCACGACACCTTCGGGTGCACCCGCAAGAGGAACGACGGTACCGATCGGGTCGGCCGCATCCGGGGCCTGTGCGGGCTCGGCCGCCGGAGTGGTTGCCGGAGTGGTCGGTTCGGTCGGGGATTCGGCCGCAGAGCAGCCGGCGACGAGCAGGCAGACAGTGGCCGCCGCGACCAGGCGCGCCCTCATCGGCGGTACTGCTCGAAGTGCAGGGCGTCGTCCAGTGGACGGCGGCTACGCCAACCGAAGCGTTCCAAATCGGGTACCTCCTGAAACGATTGGACCGGACCCACACAGAGCCAGGCGATCGGGCGGACCGGTGCGGGGATGTCGAGCAGTTCGGTGAGGTATGCCTCGTCGTAGAACGAGACCCAGCCGACGCCGACGTTCTCGGCTATCGCTGCGAGCCAGAGGTTTTCGATGGCGAGGACGGCGGAGAACAGTCCGGTGTCGTCGACGGTGTCGCGGCCGAGGACGTGCCGACCTCCACGGTCGGGATCGTAGGTGACCACCACCCCGGTCCCGCTGGTCTCGATTCCCTCGATTTTGATGGGGTCGAACGTCTTTCGTCGTTCGGCGTCGAGCTTGTCCGCGAAATCCTGTCGGCAGCCGGCCACGTGGGTCGCGAATGCGCTCAAAGTATCGGGCTTGCGGACGACCACGAAGTCCCAGGGCTGGGTGTTGCCCACGCTCGGGGCTTGATGCGCCGCTCCGAGGATTCGTCGCAGAACGTCGTCGTCGACGACGGTTCCGTCGAACTCGGCGCGGACGTCGCGGCGAGATCGAATCGCGGCATACACCGACAGGGCTGCTTCGGTCATGATATCCGTTCTCCTGTAGCAGTATTCAGATGCGCGTTCAGTTCGGCGACGAGGGCGGGTAGTCGGTCTGCCGAGGTGGGACGGCCGAGGTGGTAACCCTGCGCTCGTCCGCACCTTAGTTCGCGCAACGCCGTCATCGTCACCTCGTCCTCCACTCCCTCTGCCGTCACCGACAATCCCAGCGTACGGGCGAGCTCGACGGTCGATCGCACGATGGCGGCATGCGCCGGGTTGTGTGCCATGCCGCCGATGAACGTGCGATCGATTTTCAGTTCCTGAACCGGCAATCGCTCGATGTAGGCGAGCGAGCTGTAACCGGTTCCGTAATCGTCGATGGCGACCTGCACGCCCATCGCATGCAGTATCGACAACGTCTCGGTCGCGCCGATCGGGTCGGTCATCGCCGAGGTCTCGGTCACCTCGACGGTCAATCGGCGAGGTGGACAATCGAATTCCTTCAGCGCAGCACACACTTGCTCGATGAGGGTGTCGTCGAACAGGTTTCGGGTCGAGATATTGACGGCGATGCTCAGCTCGAGCCCATCGGTCATCCACTGCCTTCGTTGGGCGAGGGCCTGGGTGAGGACGTAGCTCGTCAACGGCCGGATCAGTCCGGTGCGTTCGGCGGTGGGCAGGAATGTGCTGGGGGACAGGACGGTGCCGTTCGGATGATGCCACCGCAGCAGTGCTTCCACGCCGACGACGGTCATCGTCGTGAGGTCGATCTGCGGCTGATAGTGCAGTTGCAGTTGATCCGTCTCCAGTGCCGTGGTGAGTTCGCCGAGCATGATGAGCTGCTCGCTCTTGTCCCGGTCCATCGACCGGTCGTAGTACGCGACGCGAGACTGGGCGGCTTTCGCGGCCTGGACGGCGAGGTCGGCGCGCTGTACGAGGCGATCGGGTGTCGTTTCGTCCTCACCGTCGCCGGGAGAATTGGACGCGACTCCGACGCTCGCTTCGATCAGCAGGGTCATGTTCCCCACCTCGAAAGGAGTGGCGAACAGGAGCTGAATCCGGTGCGCCAACGCGGCCGGGTCCATCGACTCCGATGCGCCACACAGGGCGAACTCGTCACCGGCCAAGCGCGCCAACAGAATCGAGTCGTCGGCGACGCCTCGCAGTCGCTCGGCGACCACCACGAGGACCTGGTCGCCGAGGCCGCGTCCGAAGGTGTCGTTGATCTCCTTGAATCGGTCGATGTCGACGGTGAGCAAGGTCGACTCACCCGCATTGCCCCAGAGTCGATGCTCGAGGGCGCGTAGGTTGGCCAGTCCGGTGAGGTGATCGGTATCGGCGACGGCACGGAGCTGGACGGTCTGAGTGTGCAACAACCGCAGCAGATCGGTGATGCGTAGCATCACCAGGACCACCAACGCGAGTGCGCAGAGCAGCACCGCCCATCCCCACTGGGCGATCGGCTCGTCGCGAACGACCTCGATGAACATCACGATCGGCGCAGTCAGGGTGGCTGCGGTCAGCACGACGACCGTGGGAGTGGTGAACGACGCCATCAGGTGGGCGTCGGATTCGATGTTCGGGTTGGTGATGCGCCGCATGGATGGGTGAAGGGCGGCGACCCCGATGAGGACGTAGGACATGATCCATCCGACGTCGAAGACAGATCTGTCGGACGAGGAATCGGAGACGATCGCGAAGTTGTTCACGGTGTCGGTGACCACGAGCAGCGCTACGGCGACGGTGAGGAGCCGGTAGGACAGGGTCCGCCACTGCCGTGAGCCGACGAAGTGGGCCAGCAGTCCCAGCAGAAAGATGTCCATCGCGGGGTACGCGACGTCGACCAGGCCTGCGGTTCCGGAGATGCCGCCTCCGCCGAGCGACGGCTGCACGGCGAACACCCAGGTGAGTAGTCCGAACGCGACCATGATGATGGCGCTGTTTGCCACGTGGCCGCGTTCGCTTGGTCGCCACTTGTGGCGAGCGAGAAGGAACAGGCCGAAACCGTAGACCGGATAGCCGACGAGGTAGATCGCGTCCGCCGGCGACGGGTAGGGGACACTGCCCTGGGTGATGTGGATCCACTCGTAGACGATGTCGCCGATCACCCACAGGGCGGTGCCCATGGCGATGGCCAGCCAGGCCGTACGGTTGCGGGGCCGGTGCATCCTGGTGCCGACGACGGTGGCGGCAACGGCGGAGGCTCCGACGAGGACGAAGACCGACTGGCCCCAGACGGTGGTCGGGACAACGAAGTAAGCGGCGCAGCCGACTGCGCCGAGCGCTGCGTACCACCGCCACCAGGCCGTCACGATTTTCTCCAGCCGTTCACGCCGATCCGACGGCTTCAACAATGGCACACGACCGTGACGTCGGTCACCCGCACTGCTCGTCCGGTGACAGTATTATGCCTCACCGCTACAGTCGAGAAGCGGTACGAAACTGTTTCGATTCGATAAGGTGGCACGCATGAACAGCGACGCTCCACGTCGATCGAGGGTCAGTGCGGCGCGCGAGGAAGAATTTCTCGACGCTGCACTGATGTGTCTCGGCGACGTCGGTTACGACTCGCTGTCGATGGATCTTGTCGCCGAGCGAGCGCAGTGCAGCAAAGCCACCCTGTACCGGCGGTGGTCGAGCAAAGGGGAGATGGTGGTCGCCGCCATCGAATCGGTCGGCCCGCCGCCGTTCGCCGGAATCGATACCGGGACTCTTCGCGGCGATCTGGTGGAGCTGATGCGCCGGATCTCCGAGGGGGCAGAGCACGATCGACGTTTTGCCGCGGCGATTCACCATGCGGTGATGGTCGACGAACAGTTGGCGGCAGCGGTGCGAAGAACGTTTCTCGAACCCGAGGCTCGGTTCCTGGAATCCGTCGTCGTTCGTGCGGTGCAGCGGGGGGAATTGTCGAGCAGGCCGAGATCGGCAGACTTTCTGCAATACATGGTGTTCAGCGCAATCATGACGGGTCCGTTGACGGACGCCGAGCCTTTGGATTCGGAATACCGAACACGAATAATCGACGAAGTAATTCTGCCGTCACTTCGCTCGACGATGGATTGACGGTACGTACACGTACACGTGCGCTTACGCGTAATCAATTGATGCACAACACAACCGAAGAGTCGAACCGACCGACGTCCGAGTGGGACGCCGGGTCGTGTGCGTTCGAAATTCGATCGCTGCCAGCAAATGAACGGCTGAATTGGCAGGAAACTGCCAGCTTCTGAGGTGGAATTTCCGTCGCAGCTGTCTCTAGGGTTAACGGCATCCGAACAAACGGTAAACAGCATCGGTTGCGGATGTCGGCGCGCGGGTCACGTGCTCCCGGTGACCGGTGCGGAATTCGAATCGACTCGATCGGAATGCAATGAATTTCAACATTCAAGACCTGAGCGGAACGTTCTCGACGTTCGACATCGTGGTGTCTCTGACACTGTCGTTCGTCCTGTCGGCGATCATCGGCTGGGTCTACCGACTCACCCACAAGAACGTCTCGTACAGCCAGTCCTACGTACAGACCCTCGTCACGGTGGGCATGGTCATCAGCTTGATCATGCTGGTCGTCGGATCGAACGTGGCACGGGCTTTCGCGCTCGTCGGCGCGCTGTCCGTCGTCCGATTCCGCAACGCCATCAAGGAAACTCGCGACGTCGGGTTCATCTTCCTCGTGATGGCGATCGGCATGGCCACGGGAACTCGGTTCTACGTACTGGCGATTGCGGCCACGTTTGCGATCTGCCTGGTGATGGTGGTGATGAGCAAGTTCAACTGGTTCAAACTCGATGTCCAGCGCCAGGTCGTCAAGGTGCAGGTGCCGCCCGACGCCGACTACACCGATCTCGTCGAAGACGTACTGATCAAGTACTGCAAGGAATTCGAGCTGGTCAGTACCGAATCGGTGCGATCGGGTGCGTTGACCGAGCTCTATTTCACGGCCCAACTCAGATCCGGGAAGAAACCCGGCGAGTTGATCGCTGCTCTCAGTGAGGTCAACACAGGGCAACGGGTCTCGGTACTCACCGGATACGACCAGACGGACATCTGATCGTGACCGACCCGAACACGAACTTTCCCTCGGCCCCGACAACCCTGCGAAGGAGGCTCGTCCACCGAGTACCTCGGACGGTGCGGCAGCACTGGAAAATTGCTGCCACTCTGCTGGTGTTCGTCGTGGTGATGGCGACCGTGTTCGGGTCGACCCGGATCCGCCCGTACATCACCGGTGATGCAACCGTGATCGCCTCCGAGATCACCGAGAACGTCCAGGGCACGGTCGATCTGTTCGATACCACTGTGTCGCACTCCATTTCGATCGACGTGGACGCCGGCGACTACCAGACACTGAAGGACTCCTTCCAGAACGAAGGGGTCAAGGAGTCGGTACCCGCAGACATCACCATCGACGGAACCCTGATCACCGACGTCGGTATCCGATTGAAGGGCAATTCCACGCTGGCAACTCTCAGCAGCGACGACGGCTCGATGCCCGGCCGCGGCGGAGGGAACGCTGAAACATCCGGTCGACCAGCACCTGCAGAGGGTGGGGCGATGCCGGAGGGTGGGGCGATGCCGGAGGGTGGGGCGATGCCGGAGGGTGCAGTGATGCCGGAGGGTGCAGTGATGCCGGAGGGTGCGGCCATGCCCGGCGGTGCCGGGATGAATATGTTCGGGGAGCCGCTCAGTTTCGATGCGCCCGAGGATCTTCCGTTTCTGATCGACTTCGCGGAGTATTCCGAGGGGCGGGCCTATCAGGGTCACACCACGCTGTCGCTTCGGCCGTACACGCCCGCGTTGAACGAGTCGGTGTCTCTTGCGATCACCGAGGCCTCGGGCCAGGCGACCCAGGACTTCACCTACACCACGTACTCGGTGAACGACTCGGCCGAGACGACGCGGCTGGTTGTCGTCGCTCCCGACGACGACTACGCCAACTCCCTGGAGGACGGCGACGGGGTGCTGTACAAGGTCGGTGCCGAGGCCAGTTTCACCTACGAGGGAGACGATCAGACGACGTACGCCGAGCAGTACACACAGATCAACGCTCTCGGCACCGCGGACCTGCAACCGATCATCACGCTGTTGAAGTGGCTCGACGGTGCCGATCAGGCCGAGTTCGATGCGCATCTGGCCGACTATGTCGATGTCGACTCACTGGCGAATTACCTTGCCCTGCAGAACTTGCTGGCCAACGGCGACGACATGGGTGGCCCGGGAAAGAACTTCTACCTGTACTACGACCTGGACTCGAAGACGTTCTCGGTGGTGTCGTGGGATCTGAATCTGGCTCTGAACTCCGATTCCACCGCAAGTGCGAACGACGCGGTGTCGATGATTCCCGGTGGCGGCGGGGCAGGTGGCGGTGGGATGCCGCAGATGCCCGAGGGGTTCACACCACCGGAGGGAATGGAGATTCCGGAAGGCGGGGGGATGCCCGAGGGCGGCCCGATGTTGGGTAATTCGCTCAAGGACATGTTCCTGGACTCGACGGAATTCACCGACGAGTACGACGCTGCCTTCCGCACGATCTACGACGAGCTGTGGGCGAGCGGCCGAGTGCTCGACATCGTCGACGACGTTGCCGCATCCGTTCCGACGTCGGCGGCGCTCACTCAGGAGGAGATCGACGCCGACGCTGCGGAATTGAAGTCACGGCTGCAGATTCGCACCGATGCACTCGCCGACGATCCTGTCGTGACGGGATCGTCGTGATGTCCCGGCGGTCAGCGCAGGGTCAGGGTGTCTGCCGGGGAAACTTCGCGGCGAGGATCGCGCAGCGGCAAGCCGTTGATCAGGACCATTCCCTCCATCACGAAGGAGGCGGCCTGCGACAGCGTGCGCGCAGCGCCGGTGGCGACCAGCAACTCGGGAACAGAAGTTCGACCGTTCATGAACCGATGCTGCTCCCGCGCGGTGACCGCCGACGCTCGATCTCGTGGCGGGTAGGCGACGGTCGGGTGAACACTCGGAGACGACGCGTGGGCATGATTCTCGCGGGGTGCGGGGTCCTCGCGTCGTGTTCGGCAACCGAGCTCGCGGCTGTCGAACCCACGACCGCAACAGCACCGTTCGAAACCTGGTGCACCCCCACCGACTCGGGCCTGTCCGAGTTGTCGGGCCTGGCGTGGAGGGGCGATACCGGCTACGCCATCGGAGACCGCGGCAGCGACGACCGGCTGGCGGTGCTGGACCGGGCATGCGAGGTGACCAGGTGGGTCGACGTCGGAGCGGAGACGGTCGACGTAGAGGACATCGCCGTCGACAGCGCGGGGATCGTGTGGCTCGCCGACACCGGTGACAACGACAACGACCGCGACAGCGTCACGTTGATCGGCGTCGACGTGGCCACCGACCGGCGCACCTCGATCACGATGCGCTACCCCGACGGCGCACACGATGTCGAGGCGTTCGCTCTGACGCCCACCGGGCAACCGGTCTTGATCACCAAGGTCTCGGGCGGTGCGGCCGCGTCGATCTACAGCAGTGGCGAAACCATCGACACCACAACGACATCCATCGATCTGGTCCGTTCCGGAACGGTGTCTGCGACTGCGCCGGACGGGTCGAGCAGACCCATCACCGGTGCGGCCGTCGATGCCGACGCCACTGCGGGGGCACTGCGAACCAAGAAGGATCTGTTCGTCTTCGAAATCGCCGACGGTGATGTGGCCGCGGCATTCTCGGGCGCTCCCGCCGGTGTTGTCGAGGGCCCCGATCAACCACAGGGCGAGGCCGTCGCCTACACCGACGCGGGTGAACTGCTGATCGCCTCCGAGGCGGACGGGGCCGCCGAGTTACCCCCGATCGTGTTCGCGGAGCCGAACTGAACGCGGCGTCGCCCGACCGTGCACACCCACCGAAGGAAGGTTCGATCCATGTATCTGTTCGACAAATTTCGACCCAAGGCCGCTTTGGAGAAGCAGGGTGCGTCGCCGGAGGACCTGAACACCGAGCCCACCGGTTACCAGCAGACCGCCAGCAAGCTGCACTCGTTCAATCGGTACGAGATCAAGTACTTCGTTGCCGAGGCCGACGTCGCTCAGGTCCGTGAAGAACTGACGGCACGGATGGACACCGACCCGTTCTCGCCCAAGGGTGGCTACCCGGTCACCTCGCTGTACTACGACACCACCGATCTGCGGTTCTACTGGGAGAAGATCGAGGGCCTGAAGTTCAGGCGCAAGGTGCGGGTACGGCTGTACGGGGCTCCATCCGAGTGCACCGACGACACGCCGGTGCAGATCGAGATCAAGCAGCGCGTCAACAGGGTCACCCAGAAGCGCCGAATCTCGTTGCCCTACGACGTTTCTCAGCGGTGGCTCAACGGCCGCGAGGAGATCGAGTGCGATCCCAGTCAACGCCCGTTCGTCAACGAGGTCAGCACGTTGATCGCCAATCTGGATCTGCGTCCGATGGTCACCACCGGTTATCTGCGCGAGGCGTACATCGGTCGTGAGGCCGACCTCGGTCTACGGGTGACGATCGATCACAAGGTGCACGGGCGGGATCGCGACTTCCGATTCGATTCCGGTGCCCAGAACCGCTTCATCATCCCGCCCAAGCTCGCGATCCTGGAGATCAAGGCCAACGAGCGAGTGCCGTACTGGGTGACCGACATGACGGCACGGATGAACATGTCCGTCATCCGAGTCTCGAAGTACTGCCAGTCGATCGAGGCGTTCGAGATGGCACCTCGATCACGCGCCGGTGCGCCCGAACTGGTCCTGCCCGCCGATGCCGACCACCGCGTGCCGTCGGATCTGCTCGAGCCCTACGCCGGCGCTCGCCGGTAGCCGCACCATTCAGGAGACGAAAGATGTTCGCACGCTTCAAACCCAAGTCCGTTCTGTTCTACGACCTGTTCAACTCCTCGGCTCAGCTGTTGGCCACCGGAGCGAAGACGTTGACCGAACTGCTCGAATCCGCACCGGAAATCGATGCGGTGGCGCGTCGAATGGTCGATCTCGAGCACGAAGCCGACAGCGTCACCCACGATCTGTTCCGCACCTTGAACTCGAGCTTCATCACCCCGTTCGATCGCACCGACATCTACGTCCTCGGCTCGAGCCTCGACGACGTGATGGACCACATGGAAGCGGCGACACATCTGCTCTCGCTGTACCGAATCGACGAACTGACCCCGCACATGCACGACATGATCGACATCCTCGACCGGTCGGCCAAGGTCACCGCGGATGCAATGCCGAGGCTGGCGTCGATGAAGGATCTCGAGCGCTACTGGATCGAGATCAACGAGCTCGAGAACCGGGCCGATCATGCCTATCGGACTTTTCTGGCGGATCTGTTCGACGGCCGATTCGACGCATTGACCGTGATGAAGCTCAAGGGAGTGGGCGACGAACTCGAAGATGCCGCAGACGCTTTCGAGAAGGTCGCGCACGTCATCGAATCCATCGTGCTGAAAGAGACGTGAGTGCGCGGTGGTAGCACTGGTTCTGGTCATCACCCTTGCGATGGCGTTCACCTTCACCAACGGCTTTCACGATTCGGCCAATGCCATCGCGACGTCGGTGTCCACTCGCGCACTCACCCTGCGGACGGCGCTCGTCATGGCCGCGGTGGGGAATCTGCTCGGTTCCTTCTTCGGTGCGAAGGTCGCGTCGACGGTGGGGGAGGGAATCATTGCCCTCGACGTCGGATCCGACGCGTTGCTCGTGGTCGGGTGCGCCCTGGTCGGTGCCATCGTCTGGAATCTGATCACCTGGTGGTACGGGTTGCCGTCCTCGTCCTCGCACGCATTGGTCGGCGGCATGGTGGGAGCTGCACTGGCCGGCGGAATGACGGTGCTGTGGGGAGGCGTCGCGACCAAGGTGATCCTCCCGATGATCGTTTCTCCTGCAGTCGGTTTCGTGCTCGGAAGCGCCGCGATGGTGGCCATTCTGTGGATGTTCCGACGATCGTCTCCCAGTGCCACCAGCCGCGGATTCCGCCGGGCACAGACGTGCTCGGCAGCGGCCATGGCTTTCGGACACGGCATGCAGGATGCAGCGAAGACGATGGGCATCGTGGTTCTGGCGTTGGTCGTATCGGGCAATCAGGCCGACTACACGATTCCTCTGTGGTGCTACTTCCTCACCGCGACGGTGCTGGCGGTCGGAACGGCGACCGGTGGGATGCGGATCATGCGCACCCTCGGCCGCAAGATCATCGAACTCGACCCACCCCAGGGGTTCGCCGCGGAGGCGACGGCGTCGTCCGTGCTGTACGTGGCATCGATCGGACTGGGAGCGCCGGTGTCGACCACCCACGTCATCTCGTCGGCGATCATGGGCGTCGGGGCAACCAAGCGTACGACGGCCGTGCGCTGGGGGACGGCGGGAAACATGTTCGCAGCGTGGGTGACGACGCTGCCCGCGGCCGCTGCCGTCGCCGCGCTGACCTACGTGGTTGCTGGGGTGATTCTGTGAAGCGGGGAGCGGGTCGGATATCGATGGGCGCTGCACTCTGCCTGATGGCACTGAGCGCAGGCTGCAGTTACGAGATGACGTCGACCGAGACCGGTACCGGCATCTCGCGTGACGTGCAGGAGGCCAGGGACGGATTTCTCGAGACTCCGGGAATGAGCGAACTGTTCGACGACCTGTACGGGCAGGGCATCGGCACCACGGTCAACGAGGTGTTCGCACTGGGCATCTACATTCCGGGTTTCTGTGAAACCCGCGCTCAGCAAGGAATGTCCGATGAGGAGGCCGTCGCCGAGGTGACCGATTCGCTCGGTGCTACCTACGAGAAAGGGACCGGCGAGCCCTGGGCCGAGCCGATAGTGCAGGCCGCGGAGGACCACGTCTGCGAGTGAGCGGGCCGAGGGTGTCGGTGGCCTGTGCGAGCATGGAACGGTGGAGTCCACCGGCAGACCCGTGGCGAGCATCATGCACGCCGACCTGGACTCCTTCTATGCCTCGGTGGAGCAGCGTGACGATCCGCGGCTGCGCGGCAAGCCGGTGATCGTCGGCGGGGGAGTGGTACTGGCCGCCAGCTACGAGGCCAAGGCCTTCGGGGTACGCACGGCGATGAGCGGTGGGCAGGCACGCGCGGTCTGCCCGCAGGCCATCGTGGTGCCGCCGCGTATGGATGCCTACTCGCAGGCGAGCAAGGACGTGTTCGACGTCTTCCACGACACCACCCCGCTGGTGGAGGGCATCTCCATCGACGAGGCATTCCTCGACGTCGGCGGGCTGCAGAAGATCGCGGGCAGTGCCACCGAGATCGGACAGCGTCTGCGGCAGGACGTCGCCGAGCAGGTGGGGCTGCCCATCACCGTCGGGATCGCCACCACCAAGTTCCTGGCCAAGGTTGCCAGCGCCTTCGCCAAGCCCGACGGTCTGCTGCTGGTACCGCCCGGCGGCGAACTCGAATTCCTGCACCCGCTGAACATCGAAAGACTCTGGGGCGTAGGGAAAGTGACCGCCGAGAAGCTGCACGTTCTGGACATCAGAACGGTCGGCGACATCGCGGCCTACGGCGAGCGGTCGTTGGCCTCGGTACTCGGCAAGGGTGCGGGTGCCCACCTGTACGCGCTGGCCATGGGCCGGGATCCACGACGCGTCCAGCCCGGTAAGTCGCGCAGTTCCATCGGTGCGCAGCGGGCACTCGGTCGCGGCAGGCACGACGCGGCCGAGGTGGAGGCATCGTTGATCGGGCTCGTCGATCGCGTCACGCACCGCATGCGCGCCGCGCAGCGAACCGGCCGAACCGTCATGTTGCGCTTGCGCTTTGCCGATTTCACCCGGGCGACGAGGTCGCACACGCTCGATCGAGCGACCGCCGACACTCGCGACATTCTCGACGCCGCACTCGAATTGCTGCACGACGCGGCGCCGCTGATCGCGGAGAAGGGCATCACGTTGGTGGGGGTCACCGTGTCGAGCATCGACAGGGGCGGTGCGGAGCAACTGGAGCTGCAGTTCGACCCGCCGCAGGTACGGACACCACCGGAGGCCTCGGCCTTGGACCGGGCGCTCGACGGGGTGCACAAGAAGTTCGGCTCGACGTCGCTCACTCGTGGGGTGTTGCTCGGCCGTGATCCGGGGATCTCGGTTCCGCTGCTGCCCGACTGACTACTGCCGCACTGTGGGTTGTACCCGAAAGCCTGTGGGCATCATGGTCAGTCGCTCCTGTACCTTCAGTCGGTACGACGGGTCTGCCTGCAGGTCGAAGCGCTGCAGAATGGTTCCGAGTACCAGAACGGCCTCGTGGATGGCGAATTGCCTTCCGATGCAGGCGCGTTCACCGGTGCCGAAAGGCTTGTAGACGTGAGCGGGCCGGGCCTTGATGCGATCGGGCAAGAAGTTGTCGGGATCGAACTCGTGCGGGCGGTCACCCCACACAGGATCGCGGTGCAGCGCCGTGGCGAGCACGATCGCCCAGTCTCCGGCCGCCATGGCGTAGCCGTCGCCGACGACGGTGTCGGCGCGTGCCCCGCGGCCGAACGCCGGGACCGTGGGCCACAGGCGCAGTGATTCGTCGAGGACGCGTCGGACATATCGCAGCTTGGGGACCTGGCCGAACTCGGGCTTGCCGGTACCCCAGACCTCGTCGACCTCGGCGCGGGCGCGCTCGAAGACCTCGGGGTGCGTCGCCAGGTAGTACAGCGCAAAAGAGAGTGCACCGGAGGTGGTCTCGTGACCGGCGATCAGGAATGTCAGTATCTGGCAGCCGATGTTGGCTTCGCTCAGGGCATTCGGATTGTCGGCGTCACGCGCGGCGTCCATCATGATCTGGAGCAGGTCGCTGAAGTCTTCGGTGGATCGGCGCCTGGTCCTGACGACATCTGCGAGGACGTCTGCCAGGTACTGCTTGTTGTCCGCGTACCGGCGATCCGAGCGGGCGAACAGAGGCTTGGCGAACGCGGGAACCTTCAGCAACGCCCGCCGCTGGTTGTACGTCAGCGCACCGACCATGGCCGAGACGAACGGATGCGGCTCGGCACGCGCGAACGAGCCGAAGCTGTAGCTGAATCCGGTCCGGCCGATGGTCTCGAGCGTCAACGTCGTCATGTCGGCCGATACATCGGTCGGTGACGCGTTGCGAGAGAGGGACTCCCAATGCTCGATCAGGTCGTCGGCGACGTCGACCATGATCTCGTGGTACCCGCGCATGGCCCCTGCGGTGAACGCCGGGCGCAGAAGATCATGGGCGCGTTGCCAATTCGGTTCGTGGTTGTAGGCGGTGAACAGCCCGTCGGCTCCGATGTCCCGTAGATTCTCGACGCCCGGGGGCAAGAACTTCTCGAAGCGCTTTTCGTCGCACAGCTCGCCCACCACGTCGGCACCGGAGGCGAAGACGAATCGTCGGCCGAGGATGTGCCGCTCGAACAGCGGGCCGAGCGTGCGGGCCATCGCGGTCGAATCCTGGACGGGGGTGCGGGGATCGACGCCGACGACGTCGCCGAGCACGGGGAGTCGGTGCGGGGGATGGGGCAGGGAGCCGCCTCGTACCGCGAACTGTGTCGACATCGCCACTCCATCGTCTCGGGACCGGCCCTTGTTGAACCGTGTCAAATAGTGACCGTACTCACTGTTGAACCGGTGTCAAGTAAGGTTCGAGGCCCATGACCACACCGCGCAAGCGCATGACGCCGGCACTGCGGCGTGCGCAGCTGATCGAGATCGGCTCGGCACTGTTCGCCGAGCGGCCGTACGAGGACGTCTGGATCGAGGAGGTCGCAGACCTTGCCGGCGTGTCACGCGGATTGATGTATCACTACTTCCCGTCCAAGCGGGAGTTCTTCGTCGAGATCGTCCGCGCCGAATCGGAGCGCAACCTCGGTCTGACCGCGCCGGACACCTCGTTGCCGGTATTCGAGCAGATCGCCGCAGGCCTCGATGCGTACATCTCGTACACCGACGAACATGCGCACGGCGTCCGCGCGGTCAATCGCGGCACGTTGCTGGGGGATCCTCTGATCAACGAGATCCTCACGCGCGAGTTCGACGTCCAGCAGCAGCGGATCCTTGCCGCGCTGCCGACGACGTTGCAGGACGACGAAACGGTACGCACCGCGCTGCGCGGCTGGATCGCCTTCGTGCGAGCTGTGTGTCTGGACTGGGTGGAGCGCAGAACTCTCGACCGCGAGCAGGTGCGCGCGTTGTGTCTACGGGCGTTGTCGGGTCTTCTCGAGGTGTGAGATGCGGGGCTATCGTCGAGATATGTGCCGAAACATCACCACCCTGCGAGGGTTGGAACCGCACGCCACCGACGCCGAGATCGAAGCGGCCGCGCGTCAGTACGTCCGCAAGATCAGCGGCGTACAGAAGACGTCGGACGCCACCCGCGATGCGTTCGAGCTGGCCGTCGCCGAGGTGACGGCGACGACGCACCGACTCCTCGATGCGCTTCCCGAGCGGCGTCAGCCACCGCCGACGGTGCCGCCGCTGCGGCGTCCGGAAGTGCAGGCAAGGATTGCCGCCAGGGCCGGGTCCTAGCGGGTTCTAACGGGTGCTGTCCGGCGGCACCGCGGGTAGGCCTTCGCTCACGCGGAGTTTCTCGGCCATCGAGCTGAGCAGATTTTGCGATTCCTCGGACAGGTCGAATGCCCGAGCGGACAGGCGGCGCAGACCGTAGCCCTTCAGTTGGGTGAGCAGTTCGAGATCGTGGTCGACCTTCGTCGCATAGATGTTGTCGAAGAAGTAGTCGGGCTTGACCTTGAAGAACGCGGCCAGCGCCGCGACGGTGTCCGCGGACGGATTGGCGCGCTGCCCCGACCGCAATTGCGAGATGTAGGGCTTGGAGATCTGGTGTCCGCGCGAGGCGAGAGCGTCGGCGACCTCGGCGTTGGTGTGTGGCTTGCGTCCGGGCGGGTGGATCGTGGCGAACAGATGGTTCAGACGTGCGGCGAAATCAGCGGACATCGGGGATGTGTGTGCCTTCCTGATACAGCCGCTGCCCACCCGGGCAGATCGGTCCGCCGCGGACCGAACCGGCTCATAGTAGCCGCTGCCGTGGATCCCGCGAACCATGGCTGACCTGCAGAAATTCGTCAGAAAATCGTACTGATCGGTTTCATGCGTCGGTGGACATAGAGGGGCGAGCCCGGGCAGGCGGGTGCCCCGAGAGCGGGATCGAACGAATGGTTTTCCGCAGAATCGGACGCGTGATTCGAGCCCCGGTGGCAGACTGTCTTGCCAGGCGAAGGGGGTGGAGATGACCGATCGTCGACGGCGAACGTTCGATTCACGAGACGGTGACGCGGAGGTGGTCGAGCCGCTGCTACGCGCCGTGCTGTCCTACGCGCCGCGGGACGAATCGCGCCTGCCGCACCCCTCCGAGGGAATCACGCTCAGGGCCGAGGACGGCTCCGGGTTCGTTCGGCTCGCACTCACCATCGCAGACGATCTCGGCGCGGGCATCCCGGGGCCGTTCGGGTCCCGATTCTACGAATGCGGATCGTTCGAAGTCATTGTTCCGCAACGAGATCCCCGCGACGGCGCGCTGTTGATGATCCACCTGCTCGACGCCCGAGCGCCCCACAGATTCGAGTTCGCCACGTCCATGCCGCCTCAGTGGAGCCTGCGGCTCGAGCGCGATGGCTCGGTGTCGGTACTCGACGATCTCGGCGATGCAGTGATATTCATCGGTCGCCCATGGGCATTCGACTCCGACCTGTATCCGGTTTCGGTGCACTACACCATCGAGAACGGCCTCCTGGTGCAGAACATTCTCGCCACCGCAGACACCGGCTATCCCATCCTGATCGATCCCGACCCCGACGCGATCATCACCGGAGACGGCCGGCTCATCACCGAGACGTGGACTCCGCGACTGGTGGCCGGCGGAATCGTCGAGGATCTGCCGCCGAAATCGCTGTCCAGCTGATTGCCCTGCAGCGCAGACTGATTCAGAACGGATCGTGCTGAATGTGCTCCATCGGCGTGCCCACTTTGCGGAGGGCGTAGATCGTCGTTCGCACCATCGACGGAGACCCGCAGATCTGAATCTGCCGATCGGCCCACGAGCCGAACTGGGTCACCACCTTGCCCACCGCACCGTGCAGACGGTGGTGCATTCCCCACGGCAGTTCGCGAGGCGTGCCCGAATACCACCACGGATTCTCGAGCTGCTCGGTCACCGGAACGATCGTCAACCATGGATTCGACAGCGACAGCTGCCACAACGTGTCCAGATCGTAGAGATCGCACGGATACGTTCCGCTGACGAACAGATGCACCCGCGGATTGTTGCTGCGCTGCGCCATCTCCATGACCTGCGCACGCAGCGGAGCCAGACCGGTGCCTCCCGCGATCATCAACACGTCCTCGCCGATCGCGCGATCGACATGCATCCCGCCCAGCGGCGGACTGATCGACCAGCGATCACCCACCGCGGTCTCGGTGACCATCGCCGGTGACACCCAGCCCCCGGATACGCGTCGAACATGGAACTCGATCTCGCCGTACGGATTGCTGGGAATGGCCGGGGACAGATACCGCCAGAGCTTGGGCCGCTGCGGAATCTGCACACTGACGTACTGCCCGGGGAAGTACGGGATCTCGCCGTCGGTCTTCAATCGAACCACCGCGAGGTCGTCGAGCACCCGCTGATGCTCGACGACGGTGGCACTCCAGAAAGGCGGCAGTTCGTCGTCGTCGGCGGCGACGGCCATCGCATCGCTCACCACGGTCAGTGCATCGTTCCAGGCCGTCTCGACCTCGTCGGTCCATACCTCGTTGCCGGCGAAGGTGCGGAACGCGCTGATCAGAGCCGAACTGCCCGCACGGAAGTGCGCGCCGGAGATTCCGTGCTTGCGGTGGTCCCGGCCGAGTTGTTCGAGGAACGGTTCGACGCGGTCGGGATCGTCGAGATGCTCGAAGACGTAGCCGAGTGCCATGACGAAGTGTTCACGCAGGGCATCCATCGAGGCGGGAAACAGAGCTCGGAAGTCGGGGTGCTGGGCGAAGAGATGGCCGTAGAAGGACCGGGACAGCCGCGCCGGACCGTCCTGAGCGGCCACGACGGATTTGAATCCGGTGCGGACCAGGGAGATCGTGCGTGCGTCGAGCATCGATCCACCTCCACCCCACCGAATCACTGCTGTCGACCGACACCAAAGTAGACCGGTCGAGGATATCGCGCACGTCGCAGAATGTGGAGAAATCCAAGGTTGAGCGGAACAGACTCAACTTCGCTATGGTTGTACCGAGCGACAGTCTTTGCAGAACCCAGTCGAAAGAAGGTGACCGGTGGACAGCTTCACTCCCACCACGAAGTCGCAGGCAGCACTCTCCGCTGCTCTGCAGGCCGCATCCGCGGCCGGTAACCCGGATATCCGTCCGGCACATTTGTTGGTGGCGTTGCTCGATCAGACCGACGGCATCGCCACTCCCTTGCTGAAGGCCGTCGGCGTCGACCCCGCAACGGTGCGTCGAGAAGCGCAGAGCCTCGTCGACCGGCTGCCCTCGGCAACCGGTTCGACCACCACTCCGCAACTCGGCCGTGAAACCCTCGCCGCGATCACCGCAGCGCAGCACCTGGCCACCGAACTCGACGATGAGTACGTCTCCACCGAGCATCTGATGGTCGGCCTGGCGACCGGAAACGACGACGTCGCCAAGCTGCTGACCGGCCACGGAGCCGGACCCAACGAGCTGCGCGACGCCTTCCAGGCCGTCCGGGGCAGCGCTCGGGTCACCAGCGCCGATCCGGAGAACACCTACCAGGCGCTGGAGAAGTACAGCACCGACCTGACCGCGCTCGCCCGGGAAGGCAAGCTCGATCCGGTCATCGGCCGCGACACCGAGATCCGGCGAGTCGTACAGGTTCTCTCCCGACGCACCAAGAACAACCCGGTGCTCATCGGCGAACCCGGCGTCGGCAAGACGGCCATCGTCGAAGGACTGGCCCAGCGCGTCATCGCCGGCGACGTACCCGAAAGCCTGCGCGGCAAGACCGTCGTCTCTCTCGACCTCGGTTCGATGGTCGCCGGCGCGAAGTTCCGCGGTGAGTTCGAGGAACGGCTCAAGGCCGTGCTCGACGACATCAAGAACTCCGCCGGTCAGGTCATCACGTTCATCGACGAGTTGCACACCATCGTCGGAGCCGGCGCGAGCGGTGAATCGGCGATGGATGCGGGCAACATGATCAAACCGATGCTCGCCCGCGGCGAACTGCGTCTCGTCGGTGCGACGACCCTCGAGGAGTATCGCAAGTACATCGAGAAGGACGCCGCTCTCGAACGACGCTTCCAGCAGGTCTACGTCGGTGAGCCGTCGGTCGAGGACACCGTCGGCATCCTGCGCGGACTCAAGGAACGCTACGAGGTGCATCACGGCGTCCGGATCACGGACTCCGCCCTCGTCGCCGCGGCAACCCTGAGCGACCGGTACATCACCGCCCGGTTCCTGCCGGACAAGGCGATCGACCTGGTCGACGAGGCCGCGTCCCGTCTGCGCATGGAGATCGACTCGCGCCCCGTCGAGATCGACGAGGTCGAACGCGCCGTCCGTCGCCTCGAAATCGAGGAGATGGCACTGGCGAAGGAGACCGACGACGCGTCGAAGGCTCGACTCGACAAGCTCCGCCAGGAGCTGGCCGACCTGCAGGAGAAGTTGGCCGGGCTCAGCACCCGCTGGCAGAACGAGAAGAACGCCATCGATTCGGTACGGGCACTGAAGGAGGAGCTCGAGAACCTGCGCGGCGAATCCGATCGCGCCGAACGCGACGGCGATCTGGGCAAGGCCGCCGAACTGCGCTACGGACGCATCCCGACCCTCGAGAAGGAGCTCGCAGCCAAGACCGAGGACTCGCCCGCCCAGGGTGACGTGATGCTCAAGGAGGAAGTGGGCCCGGACGACGTCGCCGACGTCGTCGCAGCCTGGACCGGAATTCCGGCCGGCCGGATGCTCGAAGGCGAGACCGCGAAGCTGCTCCGCATGGAAGACGAGCTAGGCAAGAGAGTCGTCGGACAGAAGGACGCAGTACAAGCGGTGTCCGACGCCGTCCGACGCTCCCGCGCCGGAGTGGCCGATCCCAACCGTCCGACGGGATCGTTCCTGTTCCTCGGACCCACCGGCGTCGGCAAGACCGAGCTGGCGAAAGCGTTGGCGGAGTTCCTCTTCGACGACGAACGCGCGATGGTCCGCATCGACATGAGCGAGTACAGCGAGAAGCACGCCGTCGCTCGGCTCGTCGGTGCGCCTCCGGGCTACGTGGGCTACGAGGCCGGCGGCCAGCTGACCGAAGCCGTGCGCAGGCGTCCGTACACCGTGGTGCTCTTCGACGAGGTCGAGAAAGCGCACCCCGACGTGTTCGACATCCTGCTCGCCGTACTGGACGAAGGCCGCCTCACCGACGGCCAGGGCCGGACCGTCGACTTCCGCAACACGATCCTGATCCTCACCTCCAACCTCGGTGCCGGCGGCACCAAGGAGCAGGTGATGGACGCGGTGCGGCGCTCGTTCAAGCCCGAGTTCGTCAACCGCCTCGACGATGTCGTGGTGTTCGACGCCTTGTCCGAGGACCAGCTCGAGTCGATCGTCGACATTCAGCTCGGCTTCCTCGCCAAGCGTCTCGCGGCTCGTCGCCTGACGTTGGAGGTGTCCTCGCCGGCCAAGTTGTGGCTCGCGGCCCGCGGCTACGACCCGCTGTACGGCGCGCGTCCGCTCCGCAGGCTGATCCAGCAGGCGATCGGCGATCAACTGGCGAAGCTCCTGCTCGCCGGCGACGTCCACGACGGCGACGTGGTGTCGGTCAACTCGAGCCCGGACGGCGAACGCCTGATCCTGGGCTAGCGGCGGCCCTTCTCCGCAACAGGCCCACCCGAGCACTGCTCGGGTGGGCCTGTTTTGTGCCTTCAACCGGGAAGTGCCGGATAGGTACGCTCGTGGAATGACGAATCCGGACGACCCACGGTCACCTCGGGAGCGCGATCAGGACGCAGCACCCCAGGCGGAGCCATCCGAGCCGACCAAGGACTACGGTCGGCCGTACCCCGGAGCCCAGCAGTATCCCGACGGCGCTCACCCCACCGAGGCATATCCGACCCAGGCGTACCAGAACCCGGCGTACCAGAACCCGGGCTATCAGGATCCGGCCTATCAGTATCCGACTCAGCAGAATCCTGCCCAGCAGAACCCCGACCCCCAGGCCTATCCGCCGGGGTATCAGCCCACGCAGGCATTTCCGCCGTACGACCCCGAGCAGCAGGCGGCGGCGAATCAGGCCTACGGCCAAACCCAGCAGTACGGCCAGGGGTACGAGACTGCGCAGTACGGGCAGCCGCAGCAGTACGGCAACACTCAGCAATTCGGCCACACCCAGCAGTTCGGGCAGCCGCCGGAGTACGGCGCTCCGCCTCCCGGCGATGATCCGAACGCCGCCGATTCCGGCAGCAAGGGGCCACGACCGTGGGTTCTGGCGCTGATCGGACTCGTCGTACTCGCCATCGTCGTGGTGTTCGGGATTTCCTTCCTGAGCGGGGGATCCGACGAGTCGACCACCGCTTCTGCGCCGTCGACGTCGATCCGACCGCCCACCTCGAGTGCACCCACGACCACGCCGCAGCCCACCGAATCGGGCACCGCCACCACGCCCGAGCTGATCCCGGGAGGAATTCCCGAGATTCTCGGTCAGCTGGGGTCGTCGGTGGGAACGATCAGCGCCAACGACGGTTCGACTCTGACACTCGACGGACTCGACGGCGCTCCGGTGACGGTGCAGACCACACCCCAGACCCAGATAATCTCGTTGTCCGGTAGCGATCTGGCGTCGCTGGCGGTCGGTGCTTTCGTCGTGGTCCAGGGCGAGGCCGTCGAGGACGGAACGATTCGCGCGAACGTCATCATCGAAACGCCCAGTCTCGGTGGCTAGGAGTGGAGCCTGCGGAATGACCCCATAGGCAACCCGAGCAGTCGTAGGGACCGTTCACAGGACCCGGCGGTGGTGGGCGGTGAAGGTGTGGATGTCGATTAAGGTGGTTCGCGATGACGGCAATGTGGTTCGGCCTTGCGGCAATTGCACTGATGGGTGCAGTGGCGCTGCTCTACATCGACAGGTCCAAGCGAGATCGGTCCGGACGTGTCCGGCAGATGTGGGCCAAGGCGCAGGGGTACGAGTATCGACCGCACGATCGAGAACTGGTCACTCGGTTCTCTCGCGCTGCTCTGTCCAAGCCCGAGTTCGACGTGGCTCTGGGAGTGGTGACCGGTGTTCGGCGCGGTGAGGAGTTCGTTCTCTTCGACGTCGAGGAGACAGGCACCATCGTGGCCGTGCAGCGTTCGGTCGGTTCCGATGTCGACATCGACCTCCGGCCCCGCTCGACGCCGCCGCCGCGCGACGAGGACATGGAACTGCTCGGTTCCATCGGGCCGCGCGTGGTGTTCGCCACCGACGTCGATATCGCTCGCCGTGTCTGCGACCAGCGGATGGCCGCGTTCACCGAGTCCATTCCAGCGAATCTGCAGTTGCTGTGGAGCGAGAAGGACTGGACGCTCGGGTCCTTGCCGCTGAACAGTTCGGGTCGCGATTGGGACGCCGCGATCGACGCGGTCGCACGACTGTCGGGCATGTTGCACGTGCTGCCCCCGGTTCGTGGAAGTGCCGTCTACGGCGCTCGCCCCGGCGATCCCGGCCGCGATCGAAGCGATCCGGGTAGGCCGCTGGTCCATGAGCCACATAATCAGCAAGCGGACGTGCCGCACGATCCCCAGCCTCGGGTGGCGGAACCCCGAATCCAGGCGGTGCGAAGCCCGGAGTCACGTGTTGCCGAGCCGAGAACGCCTGCGCCCAAGACACCCGAGCCTCGGATTCGGCCTCCTCGGATAGCCGAGCCCCGTACCCAGGAGCCTCGTACCCCGGAGCCCCGCACCCGAGATCCTCGTACTTCCGAGCCACGTCCGCAGGAACCCGGACGTAGGCCGCGTCCGCCGCGGCCCGATGCGGCCGGTCCGCAGGCTGCGCGTTCGGCGAATCCGTCGCGTCCTGTGCCGCATCCGCCTGCGTCGCGTCCGATTCCTTTCGACTCGGAGCGCCGACGCAACCAGCCCTGACGAAAGTTCGGGCGTGTTTACAGGCACAGATGCGCTTACGCGGCTAAATTCGTACCTCGTGACGGTTTCTTCGGGTGTTGTCGTGGCAGTGGTGGTCCTGGTCGCGGTTGTCGTGGTCGGTTACGTGCTGATCGCGCTGCGTCGACTCGGTCGGTACAGCGAGCAGACGGAGCAGAGTCTGCGACTGGTCGAGGTCGAACTGGATCGGCGTCACGAGCAGTTGGGCCCGTTCCTCGCGGCCGCGGAGGCCACCGGGCTGTCCGGTGATCTGTTGCGTCAGCTCGGCGGTGCACGGTCGTGGTCCAAGGCAGTGCGCGATCGCAGCCTGGGTCTGCAGTCGCAGGCCGCTGCCGAGAATGCGTTGTCCGCCGCGTTC
The DNA here is from genome assembly GCF_040702585.1 of Rhodococcus sp. NPDC079359. NCBI lineage: Bacteria > Bacillati > Actinomycetota > Actinomycetes > Mycobacteriales > Nocardiaceae > Rhodococcus > Rhodococcus sp. NPDC079359. Next base: position 307,039 of record NZ_JBFBLH010000003.1, on the reverse strand, counting down.
CATGCTGTGCTCGCCGACGCCGATGCGCGTCAGAATGCGTTGGGCAATTGGGCTTTTCAGGGTCCGGCCGGAGAACTGAACGTCACCGAGCGTCGTATCGCAGGCGCGGTACGCGTGTACAACGACAACGCGTACCGGCTGTCGCAGGCGATCGGCACGTTCCCGTCCTCGCTCGTCGCTAGGTCTCGTTCGTTGACCGCACCGGAACCGTTCGTGGAGACCAAGGAACTGCTCGACGAGCAGCAGTCGGCCCACATCGCTGCCTAGTGGCAGAAACGACCCGAGATCGAGCATCGGAGCCGCCGGGAGCGGTCGCGCGAGTCGGTGGGTAAGTTCGTACCGACCTATCGAAGATCCGTGGTGCGACGAGAGGAATCCGAACATGGCCGAGAGTGCCGCGAATTCGGACCGGCAGGAACTGGCCGATTTGGTGAAAGAGCTTGCCGTCGTGCATGGGAAGGTCACGTTGTCGTCGGGCAAAGAAGCCGACTACTACGTGGATCTGCGTCGCGCGACCCTGCATCACCGGGCAGGTGCGTTGATCGGTTCGCTGATGCGTGATCTGGTTGCCGATTGGGATTTCGTCTCGGTCGGCGGCTTGACGATGGGCGCAGATCCGGTGGCGATGTCGATCATGCACGCCCAGGGACGGCCGATCGATGCATTCGTGGTGCGCAAGGCAGCGAAGGCGCACGGCATGCAGCGTCAGATCGAGGGACCGGACATCGTCGGCAAACGTGTTCTGGTGGTTGAGGATACGACGACGACCGGAAATTCTCCGCTCACTGCCGTCAAGGCTCTGCGGGACGCAGGCGCGACGGTCGTCGGAGTGGCCACGGTGGTCGACCGCGCGACCGGGGCGGACGAAGTCATCGCCGCCGAGGGACTCGAGTATCGATCCTTGCTCGGCTTGGCGGACCTCGGCCTGTAATCCCGGTCCCGAAAGGGCTTGTCAGCGAACCAGTTGCGCGACGACGACGAAGTTGTCGTCGGTGGGTTCGCCGCCTTGGACGTCGCAGTTCGCCAGGATCAATCGTCCGGGCACCGAGCGTCGGAGTTCGTTGTCGGCCAACAGTGACCCCTTCGGTAGGGGGCCGACCGATTCGACCGCGTACTCCAGAGTGCCGCTCGCTGTGCGCAACGCGACGGTATCGCCGGGCATCACCACGCGCAGCGCCTTGAACGGCGCGTCGCGCTTCGAATAGTTGTGTCCGGCAACCACTACCGTCTGTTCGGTGGAGGTTCCCGGCATGCCGCTCTCGGCCCACCATGCAGGTAGCTCGTCGACCGGGTTGAGTACCTGGCCACTGTCGCCGCCGCGGTAGAGCGGATCGGGGTGGATGGGGCTGCTCAGATAGGTCGTGCCGTCCGAGGACCGGAGTTCGATGTGTTCCGGCTGAGCGGGAGCGATGTCGCTCGTCGGTGCCGCCACAGTGATCTGTGACTGCACCGGCGAGCGATCCGGCGCGGCGACCCCGACTTCGTCACTCGCACAACCTGATACGAGGAGAACGAAGGTCAGGATCGCCGTCCACAACCAGCGGGTACTACGAGGTGGCATCGGTGGAGCTGCGGCGACGCAGGTAGAACGCTCCGCCTGCAGCCGCGACGACGACCACGCCGACTCCGGCGAGAATCACCGGGGTGTTCGACGAGCTGTCCGATGCGCCCGACGCCTCGTCGGAGGAGTCGCCGAGAGCGAGATCGACCGGCGGCAGATCGCCGGCAACACTGACGACACCGTTCTCGTCGGTGGTGAAGTAGTCCGCGACCGTGAACGATCCGTCCTCGTTCTTGACGCCAACCAGGGAGACTCCGGTCTTGTCGACGACGACGGTGTTCTCGTCGACCTCGGTGACCGGAACGTCCTCGCGGACGGTGTTTCCGAGATTGATCGTCCACTCGAACTTCGGTCCGCTGGCGGCCAATTCGGCGGCTGCGGCCTTCAGATCGGCTTCGGCCTTGGCCTTCTCGTCGGAGTTGGCCTTTGCTGCGGTCACGTCTGCCTGTGCGGCCGTCAGCGCCGTCGCGGCGTCGGTGGCCTTGGTCTTGGCTGCTGCGGCTGCCTCGGTCTTGAGCTGCAGATCCGCGTCGGCGGCCACAACGGCTGCGTTGGCATCGGTCACCGCCTGTGCGGCGTCGGCGGCCGCGGCTTCCAACTCAGCGATATCGGCGTCCGACGGCGCGGCGTCGAGTGCAGCCTGAGCTGCGGTGGCCGCGTCGGCCTTGGCTTCGGCGTCGGCCCTGGCAGCATCGGCTGCTGTCCGGGCGTCGGCTGCGGCCTTCTCGGATTCGGTTTCCTCACCTGCTGCGGCCTCGGCTGCAGCTTCGAGGTTCAGAGCGTTCTGCTCGGCCATCGCGGCCACGGCAGCGGCCGTCTGCGCTTCGACGTGCAGTGCGAGCGACTTCGCTGCGGTCGCGGCTGCGGCCCTGGTGGCCGCAGCGATCTTGGCGAGGTTGAGGCTCTTGAACGACTCCTGCAGTGCCGCGACGGAATCCTCGACGGCCTTGGTCGACGCATCTGCCTCGACCTTGGCGCTTGCTGCCAGTTCGGCCTTGGCGTTCGCATCGGCGCGAGCTGCCTCGGCTTCTGCGGTGGCCTCGGGATCGCCCGATACCGCTGCGGCCTCGAGCTGGACGGCAAGCTCCTCGGCTGCGGTCGCGTCGGCTTCGGCCTGGTCCGCTGCAGCGTTGGCCTCGTCGGCGGTGGTCTTCAGCTCGGCAGCGTCGTTCTTGGCTGCGGTGACCGCAGCACTGGCGGCCGTGCTGGCGACCACGGCGGCCTTGGCCTCTGCGGCGGCCGTCTTGGCCTTGACGTCGGCCTCGGCTGCGGCGACCTCTGCCTTGGTGGCGTCGGTGCTCGCGGTGGCCTCGGCGGCCTTGGCGGTCTCGAGCCGCACCTGGGCGGCAGTGGTGGCTTCCACCGCTGCCTTGCTCTCGGCCTCGGCGTCGGCGATCGCCTGCTTCTCGGCGTCGGACAGCTGCGGGATGATGTCCAGGTTGACCGTCGCGGTGCCGTCGTCGTTGAAGACGACGCCACCGGTCACCTGCGGCAGTGGGCGGATGGCCGACGGGACCTCGGGGGCCGGCACTGCCGCTGCGGCGGCCGCTGCGGCGTCTTCAGGGGTGACGGCCGGAGCAGGCGCTTCGATCTGCCCGTCGACGGTGGCCGATCCCTCGACGGTTGCGCCCTCTTCCGCGGTGGGAGCGCCGGACTCGGTGCCTTCTTCGGTGGCGGGCTGTTCGACGGAGGAGCTTTCGGGTGTCTGATCCTGCGCACTGGCAATTCCCGGTGCGGCGATGGAGAGGGACAGTGCCATGGCGGCCCCGGCAGCGGCGAGGCGCGCCTTCTTGGACCTGGCGATCGACTTCTGCGACATGGAGATTGTGGCCCTTCGGTCAGTGGCAGCATCGTGCTGCACGCACCCGCCCTCCCACGCGGAACGGGTGTAGTTGGTGAGTCACACGAACAACCGTGTTGACGTGACCGTAAACCAACCGGCCGGTCTCGGGAACCGTTCAGAGCTTTACCTGAGAATTGGTTATGAAAGTGTTACTGATGGGACGTATGTGACGAGAGAGATTTGAGACGTGAAACGGCGGTCGAGATGCGTACATCTCGACCGCCGCGAAAACCCAGTCGGGTGAACGTATTTCAGTCGCCGACCGTCACCGCGCGGGCCTCGTCGATGCTGTGAGGTGCGGGTTCGTGATCGTCGACGTGAGCGAGCACCTTCCGGCCGGTTGCCAACGCGACGATGGCCAGAGCAGTGCAGGCGGCACCCACCCAGAACGGGACGTGCATGTTCGACTCGCCCAGTTTGCCGGCCAGATAGGGAGCCGCGGCCCCGCCGGTGAAGCGAACGAAACTGTAGGCCGCCGATGCCGTCGAACGCTCGACCGGTGCCGAGATCATCACGGTCTCGGTGATCAGCGTGTTGTTGACGCCGAGGAACAACCCGGCCACGACGGTTCCCACGACGAGGACGGTCTTGTTCTCGGTGAACATCGCCATGACGGCCAGGTCGACGGCGAACAGCAGCAGCGCGAGCATCATCATGTTCAGCGTTCCGAAGGCCCGCTGCAGCTTCGGCGCGATGAACACCGACGCCACGGCCAGGCACAGGCCCCAGCCGAAGAAGATGAAGCCGATGGAGTAGGTGCCCATGTCCAACGGGAAGGGGGTGTAGGCGAGGAGGGTGAAGAATCCGTAGTTGTAGAGCAGCGCGGTGATGCCGACAGTGAGCAGGCCGCGGTGACGAAGCGCGCGGAACGGATCGAGTATCGACGTGGTGTGGGCGGGCTTCGGGGTGTCCGGAAGCATGACGATGAGCAGGATGAACGCGACGGCCATCAGTGCGGCCACCCCGAAGAACGGTCCGCGCCAGCTGAACCCGCCGAGAACTCCACCGACGAGAGGGCCGGTCGCGATACCGATACCGAGTGCGGCCTCGTAGAGGATGATCGCGCGAGCGACACCTCCCGATGCGGCACCGACGATGGTCGACAGCGCCGTCGCGATGAACAGGGCGTTGCCCAGCCCCCAGCCTGCGCGGAATCCGATGATCTCGCCGACCGATCCGGACGTGCCTGCCAGGGCTGCGAAGACGACGATGATCGCCAGTCCCACCAGCAGCGTGCGCTTGGGGCCGAAGCGACTCGACACCACTCCGGTGATCAGCATCGCGATGCCGGTGACCAGCATGTAACTGGTGAACAGCAGTGACACCTGCGACGGCGAGGCGTCGAGCTGTTCACCGATGGGCTTGAGGATGGGGTCCACGAGACCGATGCCCATGAAGGCGATGACGCTGGCGAATGCAACTGCCCATACTGCGCGAGGTTGCTTCAGCAGGCTGTCGGTCGAGGTGCTGGTGGTCACGAAAGAGTTCCTCTCGTTTCGTGATCGACGGGCTCGAGGATGCTGCGAAGCTCGCTCAAGCCGTCGGTCAGTTTCTGGATCTGTTCTGGGTCGCGGTCGGACAGGTACGGGAGAAGTCCGTCGACGAGGTGGCGTCGACCTTCGGCGAGCCATCGGTGGCCGGACTCGGTCATCTCGATGAGAACGGCACGCGAATCGTCGGGGTCGGGTCGCCTGGTGACGAGATCGGCGTTGCTCAACTTGGCGAGCAGCGCCGTTGCCGAGGGTTGGGAACAGCGGTCCAGCTCCGCGAAGGTGCTGATGCGCAGGGGCTGGTACTCCTCGAGCAACGACAGGGCCCGCATCCACGCCCTCGGCCATTCGTCGCTGCCGAACCGTGCGGCCAATCGGACGAAGCGCGACGAGCTGGTGACCAGCTGCGAGAGGAGATCTCGGATGTCTTCGTCGGAGTGACTCACCGATTTATTGTTACATACACTAACTATCTATCGCAAAATGCGCTCGAGTCCAGGGAGATGGACGAGCTCGGATCAGTGTTGCCGCAGCAGATCGGCGATCTCGCGGTCCCACTCGGCGTCCCGTCGACCGTCGTAGCGGAAGCGCATCAATTGATAGGCACCGATGAGAACGGATGCCACGAGCACCCAGCTGCCGATGGTGTTGAAAATGGATGCGGCGACGACATCCGACGAGGTCAGGGGGCGCATGCTCAGATCGCCGCTGTTGTCGACCCAGATCTGCGTGGTGGTCCCGGCAGGCGATCCGGTGTCGACGCTGACGCGTCCGGTGTGCTCGACGCCTCGGTAGACCCAGCGTGAGTCGACGGCAGTTGCGGCTGCGCCGGATGCGCCGAGCTCGGTGGATACGGCGGGCACGGATTGTGCGACTGCCGTCGTGGTCGCGGTGACCTGGTGAATCGAATTCTTCTGGTCTTCGAGTCGCTGTTGTTGATCGGAGTGCGCAGTGGCACCGATCCACAGCGACACCGGAACCATGAGTATCAGCAGTGCGGTCACCCAGTGCTTGATGCGCGCCTGACGAACGTCGCAGTCGCGGAGCAAAGGGTTGGGATTGCCGGCGAAGGCGGATCGTCCCGAACTGTCCTGCCCGGTGAGTTTGCGGCGCATGATGGTCCCCACTACCTCGATATGATCCGACCGACCTCTCCACGATGGCGACGCGACCTGCGAGTATCAAGCGATAGGGGTCAGCGTCACATGTGACTTTCGCTGTGACGAGATTGTCGGTGGAGGTCTGCGATGGTTGTCGGTCGGGTTCGGCGGGCTCGTGCAGCCGCGCTGGTGGCGGGTGCGGTGACCGTGGTCGGTGCGGCGGCGGGGTCGATGCCCGTGCAGCGTATGGCCAAGCCTCTGATCGTCCCGGCGCTGGCGAGCGGGCTCGATCCGGCGCGAGATCGGGTGCTCATGGCGGGTCTTGCGGCGGCCACGGTCGGCGATGTTCTGTTGATCGACCCCGACGACGATTCCGCTCTGGAATGGGGCGCGCGTGCGTTCGCGGTGATGCAGGGCAGTTATACGTATCTGCTGCTCCGTCTGGGTGCGCGTCCGACGCTGCTCGACGCCGCTCCGCGATACGCCGGATGGGCAGTCGCATCGACGCTCCTGGCCGGGCGGCAGCCCGCGGTGGCGTCGACCCTGGCCGGCTACGGTGCGGTGCTCGCGACCACGTCGACCCTGTCTGCGCGTTCGGTCTCGCGCGGCGGCGATCGCAGGCTGATCATCGGCGGTGTTCTGTTCACCGTCTCCGACGCGCTGATCGTGTTCAGACGGCTCTTCCTGACCGAGGACCGTCGGCGGCGCGCCGCGGAAGCGATCATCCTCTCGACCTATGTGGCGGCGCAGGTCCTACTCGTCGAGGCCCTGGCTTCGGGGTAGCAGCAGTACCCGCTCGCGGTGGGCAGGGTCGACGCGAACGGCGATGACGGTGCCCGGCTCGAATCGTGAGGTGTCCGAACGTGGGATGTCGTAGACGATCTTGCCGAAGTAGCTGCCCGACCCCGGGACGGTGAATTCGAGGTCCAACTCGGCGGTGTCGTCGTCGATCCGGCGGATGGCATCGACCGTCGCCCACCCCTCCACGCCGTGTTCGATCAGTTCCTTCTGCTCACGTGTGGGGCGTCCGGCGATCAGCATGGCCAGTCCGAGAGCTGCGCCGAATCCGGCGACCAGGGCTGCCAACTGATACGGAAGCGTTCCCGGTGGGGTGCGGTCCCTCAACCAACCGATCCAGATCGCCAGCACAAGGGCGTAGCCGATCGTCACGACTACGACGGATCGCACGATTCTCGCGTTGTTCACTTCGGTGCTCCTACGCCGCCGAAAGCGGCCGTTGGATATTCGACGATAGGGGGTTACCGGTAAGTAGGGTTACATGTACGGTGATCGATGTGACTCGACCAACTGTCTTCATCTCAGGCGCAGCTGCCGGTATCGGCCGCGCGACGGCCCTCAAGTTCGCCGCCAGTGGCTACCTCGTCGGTGCCTACGACATCGACGAGACCGGCTTGGCATCGCTCGGCAAGGAAGCTGCCTCGCTCAGCGGCCGTGTGGTCACCGGCATCTTGGATGTAACCAACTCCGACCAGTGGGAAACCCGGTTGAAGGAGTTCGTCTCCGAGGGCGACGGTCGACTCGACATTCTGATCAACAACGCCGGAATCCTCGCCGCGGGCGCTTTCGAGGACATGCCCCTGTCGGTGCACCGCCGTCAGATCGACATCAACGTCAACGGGGTCGTCTACGGCACCCTCGCGGCTTTCCCGTACCTCAAGGACACGGCAGGCGCGCAGGTCGTCAACCTGTGTTCCGCGTCGGCCATCTACGGTCAGCCCGAGCTGGTGACGTACGGCGCAACCAAGTTCGCGGTACGCGGCATCACCGAGGCGTTGGATCTCGAGTGGAGCAAGTACGACATCTCGGTCAAGGCCATGTGGCCGCTGTTCGTCCAGACTGCGATGACCCAGGGCGTGTCGACGGGCACCACGAGTTCGTTGGGTGTCCGGCTCACCGTCAAAGACGTGTCCGACGCGATCTTCGACGCGACCCGGCCGGTGAAGCGTCGGCTGCACAAGGTGCATTTCCCGGTCGGCTTGCCGTCCAAGGCGCTCTCGCTCGGCTCGCGCTTCTCGCCCGCGTGGCTCACTCGCGAGGTCAACCGGCGCCTGAGCCACACCTAGAACTCGTCGCCGAACGATGCCGGCCCTGACGCCGGTATCGTCGGTCTTTCGAGCAATCGGTGTCGAAAGGTGGGTCGGGGTTTCTTCATGCTGAGTACGTGGGGTTCGAGCAGGTTGCGTTCGAGCAGGGCAAGGCGAATGGGTCGGTTTCGAGCCTGGTCGGTGGGAATCGGGGCCGCGGCGCTGGTACTCGCCGGTTGCAGCAGTGAGTCCGCTGCCCAGCCGCCGCAGCCGTCGACCACCACTCTCGCGCCGACGACGACCACGGCAACCACCACTCCTGCGCCGGTGACGACGACGGAAGAAGCGCTCCCGCCGCCCCCGCCTCCGGTCGAGCCGCCGCCCACCGCAGAACCGCAGACGACGTACGCCGCCATCGGCGGCGCCTTCTACTTCAGTTCCCCCGACGGTCTGTTCCAGTGCGGAATCGTGCCGCTGTCGAACCGCACCGAGGCCGGGTGTCAGGGCACCACCACTCCGGTGCCGCCGCGGCCGGAGGATTGCATGATCAACTGGGGCAACGGTATTCGAGTCACCAATCAAGGGCCGGCGGCCTTCATGTGCTCCGGCGGCGTGGTCTACACCTCGGGTGGGGAAACGATCGATCCGCCGCTCGCGGTCGGGGCGACCATCGCCGAGAACGGATTCACCTGCACGTCCGCCGAGAACGGCATCTCGTGCGTCGACGATGCGACCGGACACGGATTCCGCATCGCACCGGACAGCAACGAAATCTATTGAGCAGCGACAGCACTTCTCCGTCGGACAATGCCGGTCCCACCGAGTGGGGCGAGAACCCCAACGGTGTCGGACCGTGGTCCGACACCCACGTCGAACCACCACCCGACGACCCGCGGTTGGACCCGGAACTGCTCGCAGGCGGTGACCGCCGCAACGTCGTCGACGCCTACCGCTACTGGCGGCGCGAGGCCATCGTCGCCGATATCGACACCCGACGGCATTCGCTGCACGTCGCCATCGAGAACTTCACCAACGACGCCAACATCGGGACGGTGGTGCGCACCGCGAACGCCTTCGCCGCCCAGGCGGTGCACATCGTCGGGCGACGTCGGTGGAACCGCCGCGGTGCCATGGTCACCGACCGCTACCAGCACATCCACCACCACGACACGGTGGAAGCGCTGATGGAATTCGCCGCGGAGCAGGGCCTCGTCGTCGTGGCCGTCGACAACACCCCGGGGTCGGTACCGATCGAGACGGCGGAGTTGCCGCGCGACTGCCTGCTGCTCTTCGGACAAGAGGGACCGGGCGTCACCGACAGTGCCCGCGAATTGGCGTCGATGACGGTATCGATCGCCCAGTTCGGTTCCACCCGCAGTATCAACGCCGGGGTTGCCGCGGGAATTGCCATGCACTCGTGGATTCGGCGGCATGCCGACATCGATACTGCGTGGTGACACCACAGCGGGTTCCGGAACGGTTTCGGGGGCGGTTTCCGGGGCGGGATGTAACGAATCTGCAACGGTAGTGGCAGGATTGCGGGTATGCAGGAGTTGTGGTCGCAGCGTGCGGACGCCGCGGAGGGGGCCGTCGTCGCGCGGCACATGCGTCGGCTCTGGGGGCTACCGGGCACGACGTTGGGAGTCGTCGCCTGGCCACCGGTCCGGAAGGAACGGATGTTCCTGCGCTGGCACTACTGGTGGCAGGCCCACCTGCTCGACTGCGCGGTCGACGCCGCAGATCGCGATCTCACCCCCAAGCGCCGTCGGCGACTGAACAAGATCACCCGAGCGCACCGAACCCGCAACGTCAGCGGGTGGACCAACAACTACTACGACGACATGGCGTGGCTCGGGTTGGCGCTCGAACGGGCGCAGCGGAAGCACTTCGTCGGCAATCGCGGTGGCATCCAGCAGATCGAGATGGAATTGTTCGACGCCTGGGCTCCGGCCGAGGGCGGCGGCATTCCGTGGCGCAAGAAGTCCGACTTCTACAACGCACCCGCCAACGGTCCGGCCGCGATCTTGTTGGCGCGCACCGGTCGGCTGTGGCGTGCCCAGGAGATGGCCGACTGGATGGACCGCACCCTCAGGGACGAGCGCACGGGGCTGATTCTCGACGGAATGCATTCCACTCGCGCACTCGTCGACGCCGGCAAACCCGGTGAGATGGAACGCGCCGTGTACAGCTACTGCCAGGGCGTCACGTTGGGCCTCGAGACCGAACTCGCAGTTCGGCTCGGCGAACCCAGGCACGCGCACCGAGTCCATGCTCTGGTCGACGCAGTCGACAACCACCTGACCCGCAACCTCGTCATCACCGGCGGCGGTGGGGGAGACGGCGGCCTGTTCAACCCGATCCTCGCGCGGTACCTGGCGATGGTCGCGGTGAAGCTGCCCGGGGACTCCGACGCCGACGACCGAGCTCGCGAACTCGCAGCTGCGATCGTGCTGAACTCGGCCGAAGCAGCGTGGGAAAACCGCCTCGAAGTGGAAGACAACCCCCTGTTCGGGGCCGACTGGACCCGCGAAGCCCGATTCCCGGGGCAAGGTCTGCACATCGCCAGCTTCACCGAAGGAACGGTCCGACCGTCCGACGTACCCGAGCGAGACCTGTCGGTCCAACTGGGCGGCTGGATGCTCATGGAAGCCGCATACCGCGTCGCAGCTGCAGGTTTCTGAGTCGTTCCGCAGGCTCCACTCCCGCAGGTTTCTAGAGCCGCTACTCCACGACCTCTTCGACCTCGATGGTCTCTTCGGGGCGTGCCATTTCCTTGCGGTACTGCCAGATGCCGAGTCCGGTTCCGACGACCAGCAGCACGACCATGCCGATGAGGACGGCGGGCATCAGCCACGGGATGCCGTCGATGAACGAGCCGAAGTAGAACCCGATCAGCAACAGCACCGGAGCCCAGATGATGGCACCGAGCGTGCTGGCGATCGTGTACTTGCGGTGATCCATCTTCGCGGCACCGGCGACGAGCGGGCACAGGGTGCGCACCCAGGGGATCCATCGCGCGACCAGCACCGCCCAGAATCCGTGCTTCTCGAGCAGGAGATTGACCTTGTGCAGGTTCTTGGTGTTGAGGTATTTGCCGTTCTTGCGGGCCACCAGCGTCGAGCCCGTGCGGTGACCGATCGAGTACCCCACCTGATTGCCGGCGATGGCGGCGACCATCGCACCGAGCGACAGCGCCCAGATGTGACCGGTGCCCGACGCGTGGGTCGCCATCACGATTCCTGCCGTGATCAGCATCGAATCTCCCGGCAGGAACAATCCGATGATCACCGCGCATTCGATGAAGACGAAAGTCATGACGATGATCCACACGACGAGGGGGCCTGCTGTCTCCAGCGGACCGAAACTGCCGACGGCCTGAACGGAGACGGTCGGCAGCGCAGTGGTAATCGACGACATGGACTCGATCACTTTCGGAAGATCTCGATCAGGACTTGGTGTCCGGGGCGTCTGCCTCGATCATGTCGGTGGCCTCCCCGAGCGGAGTCTTGCGGGCCTTGATCATGCGCTTGCCGACCTCGATGACGATGGGCAGTACGGAGACGGCGACGATGAGCAGGAAGATGATGTCGACGTGGTCGCGGATGAACGCGATCTGCCCGAGCAGGTAACCGAGGGTGGTCACACCCGCGCCCCAGAGCACGCCGCCGACGACGTTGTAGGTGAGAAACAGTGAGTACTTCATGTGCGACGCACCGGCGACGACCGGTGCGAACGTCCGCACGATCGGCACGAAGCGCGCCAGGATGATGGTGATCGGACCGTGCTTCTCGAAGAATATGTGCGATTCGTCGATGTACTTCTTCTTGAAGAAGCGCGAATCGTTGCTCTTGAAGAGGGCTGCGCCGCCCTTCGTGCCGATCAGATAGCCGACCTGATCACCGAGGATTGCCGCAATCGGAATCAGGATCACCAGAGTCCAGATGGACGCGAACGGCTCGATCTCGGTGGACTTCGACGCTGCGATCAAACCGGCCGTGAAGAGGAGCGAATCGCCTGGGAGCAGCGGAAATAGCAGCCCGGACTCGATGAACACGACCAGCAGCAGCCCGATCAGCACCCAGTGACCGAAGGAGTTGAGCAGGTTCACGGGGTCGAGAAATCCAGGTAACAACGCCAGATTGGTCGTCACCGATTCCGAGGCAGCTAGAAGACTCACCGCGCCCACACTACCGGCCTGAACCGGGAAGTCCCTCCGTAGTTGGTGTCGCCCGGCTGTGAACACGCTGCCCTGTTCGATCTCCCGCGTAATGACGTCAGCGATGCGGGTACGCACGACACCGGGCTCGGAGGTTGCCATACTGCACAGGACACAACCGAACTTTTCAATGGAGGAATGACGCCGTGCCTATCGCAACTCCCGAGGTCTACGCCGAGATGCTGGGCCGGGCGAAGGAACACAAGTTCGCCTTTCCGGCAATCAACTGTGTGGGTTCCGAGTCCATCAACGCCGCCATCAAGGGCTTCGCCGACGCGGGTAGCGACGGCATCATCCAGTTCTCGACCGGTGGAGCCGAGTTCGGGTCGGGACTGGGCATCAAGGACATGGTCGTCGGCGCTGTGGCGCTCGCCGAGTTCGCGCACGTGATCGCCGCCAAGTACGACGTCACCATCGCTCTGCACACCGACCACTGCCCCAAGGACAAGCTGGACACCTACGTTCGGCCGCTCATCGCGATCTCGCAGGAGCGCGTCGATGCAGGCAAGAACCCGCTGTTCCAGTCGCACATGTGGGACGGCTCGGCCATCCCGATCGACGAGAACCTCGAGATCGCCAAGGACCTGCTCGCCCGCGCGGCGGCAGCGAACATCATTCTCGAGGTCGAGATCGGTGTCGTCGGCGGCGAGGAAGACGGCGTCGAGGCGGAGATCAACGACAAGCTCTACACCTCCAACGAGGACTTCCTCAAGACCGTCGAGGCCCTCGGCGCAGGCGACGCAGGCTCGCGCTACCTGCTGGCGGCGACGTTCGGCAACGTGCACGGCGTCTACAAGCCGGGCAACGTCAAGCTCAAGCCGTCGGTGCTGGCGGACGGCCAGAAGGTCGCGTCGGAGAAGCTGGGCCTGGCATCGGGTTCCAAGCCGTTCGACTTCGTCTTCCACGGCGGATCGGGCTCGGCGAAGAGCGAGATCGAAGAGGCTCTCGAGTACGGCGTGGTGAAGATGAACGTCGACACCGACACCCAGTACGCGTTCAGCCGTCCCATCGCCGGACACTTCTTCTCCAACTACGACGGCGTTCTGAAGATCGACGGCGAGGTCGGCAACAAGAAGGCCTACGACCCGCGCAGCTACCTCAAGAAGGCAGAGGCCGGCATGACCGCCCGCGTCGTCGAGGCCTGCAACGACCTCAAGTCCGCCGGTCGCAGCGTGAGTGCCGGCTAGCCGGCAGTGGCGTGGATAAGTGCCCTCTGGGGCGCCTGTCCGCGCCACTGCAGCGTCAGCTGCACACCTTCCATTGATCGCCCTCGAGGCGCAGGTCGAAGGTGCGCGGCGATCGATCGTTCGGGTTGGCCTCGGTGTGCGCGATGACCTGGGCGATCGCGGTGGTGTCGTCGCCGACCTGGATGGCGTCGATGCTGTCGAGGGTCGGGATGTTGCCCTGCTCGGCCGAGACGCGGTGGACATCGGTGAATTCCGCGTCCGGGATGTCTCGGTAGAAGGTCGCGAGGTCACCGCACGAGGTACTGCGCAGCGTGGCGAGGTCGCCGTCGGCCAATGCGCGGGTGAACGACTCGACGGTCGTTCTGATCCGGGCCTCCGGGGAGTCGTCGACGCTCGTACGGTCGATCAGCAGATACGCACCGGCGGCGACTGCCGCGACCACGACAACCGCAGCCACCAGCGCCGCCCACCATTTCTTCCGACTCGGTTTGCCGGGTTCCGTCGGCGGGGGACCGACGCGCTGGGGACCGACCTGCTTCGGTCTCGGTTGTTGCGGCTCGATCTTCCTCGGCCCGACCGGCTGCGGCACGGCGGCTGGTGATTTCTTCTCTGCCGCAACATCTTTCGCCGGAGCGCCGGACGGGTTTCGCGGCGGGATGCGACGCGGGGCCGCAGTCGGCTTCGCGACCGGCTTCGCCTCCGCTGCCGGTTCCTCGGCTGGGGCAGTGACGATCTTCTCGGTCGGAGGGTCGGCGGGCTCGTCGACCTGCTTCTTCTTGCCCAGATCGATCTTCTCGGTGGCCGCGTCGGCCTCGGAGGGCGCCTTCTTCTTCTCGTCCGGCATGCGTTCTCCCTCGTTCACCGAATTCATCCGAGAACTCGGAGGTTCTCGATTTCGTCAGCTGGCAGCCTATCGACCGGGTGTGCCGCTCGCCGCGAGCGCCACCGGGGGTGTTCGGACACGATTCGGTGACGTAAGGGCACAATGAGCGCCATGACTTCTTTCGGTGATCTGCTCGGACCCCAACCCACACTGTTGCCCGGAGACGACGAGGCCGAATCCGCGCTGCTGAACCACGAAGCGCCCGAGGCTGTCGCGGCGGCGCACCCGACGGCGTCCATCGCGTGGGCGTACCTGGCCGAGGCCGCCCTCGAGTCCGGTGCCACCATCACGGCGTACGCCTATGCTCGTACCGGTTACCACCGAGGTCTGGACCAGTTGCGTCGTAACGGATGGAAGGGATTCGGGCCGGTCCCGTACAGCCATGAGCCCAACCGAGGATTCCTCCGATGCGTCGCAGTCCTCGCCAAAGCGGCCCGCGACATCAACGAGCACGACGAGTACGCCCGCTGCCTCGACCTCCTCGAAGACTGTGACCCCAAGGCAGCAGAAGCGCTCGGCCTGGGCTGACCGGGCCCGCGCCAGCCGGGTGCGCGGCCGAACCCGAGTGAAATCGGGCAGCGCTCGGCTGAAGTTGTCGCTGCTGCCCATCATTCAGTGCGCGTTGGCGGCAGGTGTGGCGTGGTTCGTCGCGACGGACATCGTCGGTCACGAGAGCCCGTTCTTCGCGCCGATCGCCGCTGTCGTCTCGCTGGGCGTCTCGCTCGGTGCTCGAGTGCGCCGATCGGCCGAGCTCGTCGTCGGAGTGACGGTGGGCATCGGCATCGGAGATCTGCTCATCTCACTGATCGGAAGCGGTCCGTGGCAGATCGCTCTGGTCGTGGTGTTGGCGATGTCGGCTGCGGTGTTCCTCGACGGCGGCCCGATCATCGCGATGCAGGCCGGATCGTCCGCCGTGCTGGTCGCGACACTCATTCCACCCGGCAACATGGGTGGCCCCAACCGCATGGTCGACGCGTTGGTCGGTGGCCTGGTGGGCATCGCGATCGTGGCGTTGATCCCGACGCATCCGGTGTGGCGAGCCCGTAAGGATGCGGCGAGCGTGTTGGCGACGGCTGCGACTGTGTTGCAGAAGGTGGCCGACGGTTTGGTGGCCAACGATCCCAAACCGATCGAGGAGGCGTTGCGCAAGGCGCGTGCGACGCAGTCCGGTATCGATGCTCTGCGGACCGACCTCAAGGGCGGCCGGGAGATCGCGCGAATCTCTCCGATGTATTGGAACCACCGCAATCGTCTTGCGGCGCTCGCGGCCACGGCCGATCCCATCGACAACGCCGTCCGCAATATCCGGGTGCTCGCGCGCCGGTCGCTGACGTTGGTGCGCGACGACGAGATTCTCGATCCGCGTGTCGTCGACGAGGTGGAGAAGTTGGCGCATGCGGTGGAGGTGTTGCGGCAGATGATCCTCGCCGATCCGGGACAGAAGCCCGACGCGGCAGAAGCAGCGCGAGTGTTGAGGTCGGTTGCGGCCGGTGCCAAGCCGGAGTTGATCTCGAACGCCGGTCTGTCGGCGACGGTGGTGCTGGCGCAGTTGCGATCGATCATCGTCGACTTGCTTCAGGTCGCCGGGCTCAAGCGTATTTCTGCATTGGCGACACTTCCACCGACGGTGGACCATCCGCACGTCCCGCCGGAGTTGTGACCCGAGCACACCATTGCATATATGCGTATGTACGCATATGGTGACTTCCGGAAGTCGACATCGGTCACCAGGGGGAGTCATGGGCGCGGGTCACGGGCACAGCCACGGCGCGGGCGGTCACTCGCCCGCAGGTGCGGGGCCGCCCAGGTCTCGGGTGCGCAAGATGGTCGTCGCGCTGGCGATCCTGGTGGTGTTCCTCGTCGTCGAGGCATCCGTGGCCCTGGCTATCGGGTCGCTCGGCCTGCTCGCCGACGCCGGCCACATGCTCACCGATGTGCTCGGCATGTCGATGGGTCTGATCGCGTTGATGCTCGCTCGCAAGGGAAGTGCAGCAGCGGCAAGAACATTCGGCTGGCATCGGGCAGAAGTGTTGACCGCCATCGCAAATGCCGTTCTGTTGCTCGGTGTTGCGGCGTTCATCATGTACGAGGCGATTTCACGCATCGGCGATGCTCCTGAAATTCCCGGCGTACCACTGATTCTCACCGCGACGGCCGGTCTCGCGGCCAACATCGTCGTGATGCTGCTCATTCGCGGCGACGCCAAGGATTCCCTGGCCGTCCGCGGTGCGTACATGGAGGTTCTGGCCGATGCGGTCGGTAGCGTCGGCGTGCTCGTGGCCGGTGTGCTGATGGTCGTGTTCGGGTGGACGTGGGCGGACATCGTCGTCGGCGTCCTGATCTCGCTGTGGGTCATTCCGCGTGCGATCAAGCTCGCCGGGTCGGCGCTGCGCATCCTCACCCAGGCGAGCCCGGCAAATGTCGACGTCGACGCGCTGACCGGCGACCTGCGCGCGCTACCGGGCGTGACGGGAGTGCACGACCTGCACGTGTGGACACTCACCACCGGAATGGATGTGGCCACAGTGCACCTCGAATGCGAGGGGTCGTCGTCGATGGTGCTCGATCGTGCCAAGTCGTTGCTGTCCGGCTACGGCCTCGACCACGCCACGGTGCAGGTCGAACCCGCCGCGCACGGCCGAACCTGCAAGGAAGAGCTCACCTGGTGACGGTGTGTACGTCGGAGCCGGGATGCCACACGTCGATCTGCATGTGATCGTCCACCAGTGAGGTCAGTACGACCTCGGTGATGTCGAGATCGAACACGTGGTACGGCACCAGCTCGCCCGGTGCGGCGTCGAATATCGGTTGCAGCACAGCAGGATCGGTGATTTCGACGGCACGCCCGCCGATCTTCGCGTCTCCGCCTTCCATCGAATGGTGACCCGGATTGCTGTGCAGCGCGAACCGTCCGTCGCGCTGCAGATCTCGTGCTTTGACGGCTCCGAGCATCGAGCCGAGGCGTAGTACGCCGCTGTCGTCGAACTCGACCTCGGTTCCGCTGACGCGCGGTGAGCCGTCCACCCGGAGCGTCGCGAGTACATGGTGCTTGTGGGCGGTGAATCTGGCGCGCACCGCCGATGCCAGGCTCGGTGCTGCCGTCGAGAAGTCGTTCCACGTCGTCATGGGGAAATTATGCGACCGACCACCGACACAATCGGGAGAGTTTGCACAGAACCTGCCTGCATCGACGGAATCCCGTCGATCGCGCTCGAAACCGTGCAATTCTTCCCGCTGCTCCTGGATGAACCAGCCGTCACAGCCAGAATCGCATCAGGTAGTTGCCGTTGCCTGCGAAGAACTCGGGAACACCGGACAGCCCGAACAGGGTGTAGATCGCACCGAAGAATACGGAGTTGACTGCGGGCACGAACAGCAACGCGACGAGCACGAGGATTCCGTAGCCCTTGAACTGGTTGAGCGATGCACGGGTGGCGGGCGAGAGCGAGGGCTCGAGTGCGGCGTAGCCGTCGAGTCCGGGTACCGGAATCAGGTTCAGGATCGTGGCCATGATCTGCAGGAACGCCAGGAAGCTGAGCCCGTACCAGAAGGCCTGATGAGTGCCGTCGGTGCCGAACATGCGAATGACGATCAGGAGTGCCACGGCGACAACGGCATTGGCGAAGGGGCCGGCGAGGGCGATGCGCCGCTGCGTGGACGCCGAGAACTGCCCGGTCCGCAGGTACACGGCCCCGCCCGGAAGTCCGATTCCGCCGATCGCGATGAACACCACCGGTAAGACGATCGAGAGCAGCGGGTGGGTGTACTTCAGCGGGTTGAGCGTCAGATAGCCGCGGAGTTCGACCTCTCGGTCGCCGGCGCGGAATGCGGTGAATGCGTGACCGAATTCGTGCAGGCACACCGAGGCGATCCAGCCGGCCAGTACAAGGACGAACACTCCGAGGCGCGCGGTGAACGACGTGACGTCCTCGGCCGTCCACGCGAGTGCGCCGCCCACTCCCGCGACGGCGAGGACGGCAACGAACACCGGGCTCGGCAGAACGGGACTGCGGCGCAGCGGAACGGTCATCGGACCAGTAGCCACTCTTCGTGGTGACGATAGAACGTCGACCGCTTCACCGTTCGGTCGCCGGCGATGCCGTCGCGCATCAGGTCTGCGGCGGGGGAGCCGAGCTGCATCGCCCGTCCGCTCACCCAGCGGCGAGGCAGAAATCGTCGACGGCTGATCACCCGCGCGCGCAGTCCCGGCAGTTCCGGGGTCGGTGCCACCTCGACGCCTGGTACGACTCCGGAGAACAACCGAGTGTCGTCGACGTACGCCTCGCCCTCGAGTTCCGCGCCGCCGGCACCGCCGAGGAGCGCCCGACCGACAACGGCCTTGCCTGCGTCGTCGCGAATGAGGGGGGTGCTCGACGCCTTGCCCGTCAGTGCCACCTTTGCGGCACGGGATCCGGTTCCGAGCTTGTAGATGTGGGCGGCGTCGGTTGCGGTCTCCGGTACGAACGCGACTTCGACGTGCAGACGATCGGTGCGCATCAATCGGGTCAGTACGGCCGCCAGGGACGCGTCGCTGCCCAGGACGATGATGCGGGGGGCCGGTGCGGATTCGATGTCGGAGAAGATCGCGCTGCAGTCGTCGTCTGTCGGTACTGCATCGGCGGTGCGCAGTGGGACGTCGGTCAGCGTGATCGGCAACGGCGGATTTCCGCAGTGCAGAACGAACGGTGTCACGGCGCTCCTAGATCTTCGTCGAACCCTCGAACGACCATAGTGCCCTCGTTTCGGCTCCACCGTAGCGGCATGCGGGCCAGCTCACCGCCTCGGCTAGACTGTTCCCCCGGCCACTGTCGCGCCTGCGGCAAATGGTGACGGCTGCGTTCGATCGAGCAGTATTTGCAGCGCGTCCTCGCACGAAAGCAACGTAGGAGAGCACATGCCGGCGATAGTCCTGATCGGCGCCCAGTGGGGCGACGAGGGCAAAGGCAAAGCCACCGACCTGTTCGGCGAACGCCTTCAGTGGGTCGTTCGCTACCAGGGCGGCAACAACGCCGGTCACACCGTCGTCCTTCCGAACGGCGACAAGTTCGCGTTGCACCTGATCCCGTCGGGAATTCTCACGCCCGGCGTGAAGAACGTCATCGGCAACGGCGTCGTCGTGGACCCGGGTGTGCTGCTCACCGAGCTCGAAGGCCTCGAGAAGCGTGACGTCGATACCACGAACCTGCTGCTCAGCGCCGATGCGCACCTGATCATGCCGTACCACGTCGCCATCGACAAGGTGACCGAACGCTTCCTCGGTGCCAAGAAGATCGGAACCACCGGCCGCGGTATCGGGCCCTGCTATCAGGACAAGATCGCTCGCGTCGGCGTCCGCGCAGCCGATGTGCTCGACGAGAAGATCCTGACCCAAAAGGTCGAGGCCGCACTGGAATTCAAGAACCAGGTGCTCTCGAAGATCTACAACCGGCGGGCGCTGGACTCACAGCAGGTAGTCGATGAGGTGCTCGAGCAGGCCGAGGGCTTCAAGCACCGCATCACCGACACCAGGTTGCAGCTCAACCTCGCGCTCGAGCGCGGCGAGACCATATTGCTCGAGGGGTCGCAGGGCACTCTGCTCGACGTCGACCACGGCACCTACCCATACGTCACGTCCTCGAACCCGACTGCGGGCGGCGCGTCGGTCGGTTCCGGCATCGGCCCCAACAAGATCGGGACCGTCCTCGGCATCCTGAAGGCGTACACGACGCGTGTCGGCTCGGGACCGTTCCCGACGGAGTTGTTCGACAATTACGGTGAGTACTTGGCAAAGCAGGGCGGCGAGGTGGGCGTCACCACCGGGCGTGCTCGACGCACCGGCTGGTTCGACGCCGTCATCGCGCGATACGCCACCCGCGTCAACGGCATCACCGATTACTTCCTGACCAAGCTCGACGTGCTCTCCAGCCTGGACACGGTGCCCATCTGTGTCGCGTACGACGTCGACGGGGTGCGGCACGACGAAATGCCGATGACGCAGACCGGTTTCCATCACGCCAAGCCGATCTACGAAGAGATGCCCGGTTGGTGGGAAGACATCTCCGGTGCCCGCACGTTCGAGGAACTGCCGATCAACGCGCAGAACTACGTGCTGCGTCTCGAAGAGCTCTCGGGTGCGTACATGTCGTGCATCGGAGTCGGACCGGGCCGCGACGAAACCATCGTTCGACGCGACATTCTGCGGTAGGCAACCACTGCGAAATTCAAGCCCCGAGGCGTAGAGCCTCGGGGCTTTTTCCTGCCCGGACACGGGCGTCGGAAGCCGGTTGCCGGCAGCGCACCGAAACAGCGAGTAGAGCAGGAAAATCAAGCAGAAGCACACTACGTTCGCTGAAATCAGATGCTCCACCTCGAAGGATCCGCCACAAGACGGCGGTTTTCGTAATCCAAGTAGCTTTACAAACCAACTTTATGTGTAAACCAAAAGTACGAAACGGGCGGCTGAACATTCCCTCGGACTTTTACCATCACTTGGGTAACGGGCGAGGAAGTCGTGCCGAAACAATGGGCATCGCACCCAGTTGCGGAGGCCTCTTCGGATGGCCGACCGACCCATACCGGGTCACCCCCCTCCGGCCTCAGAACAAGGCCACCGAAGAAAGCGACAACGAATGAACAAGGCAACCAAGGGCGCCATAGCCGCGGGGGCGGCAGCTGTACTGCTGCTCGGCGGTTTGGGATCCTACGCACTGTGGCAGGACACCGAAACGGTCGCGGGTGGCACCATCAACTCGGGCGAGCTCAACTTCGCACCAACGGGTGATCCAGGGGTGTGGACAGACGTCTCCGACGACATCGGTGGTGATGTCACGATCGGACCCGACCCGTCCGGTTACCTCATCGTGCCCGGCGACGTCCTGACCTACGACACGACCTACGACGTGAATTTCGCAGGCGAGAACCTGGAAGCAACGATCACTGCGAATTTCAGCCAGGTTGCCGCCGCGGGGACGACTCCGACGGCGGGTTCGACGCAGCTCGCTGCGGCATTGGCTGCCTCAGCGCAGGTCTCGGTGGGAACGGGCGTACCGCTCCCGAACGGAGCAGCGGTCGAATTGCCGCTGACGACGTCCCCCCAGGAAATCACTGTGAAGGTCACACTCGTATTCAACGAAGCTACAACCGGCCTGATCGCTCAGAACGGAAGCGTCAATCTGAATGCCTTCACCCTGACGCTCGACCAGGTTCGTCCCCTTCCCTGAGCAGTGACGAACAAGCACGGCCGGTATTGGGCGCTCGCAGCCGCATCCGTCGCTGTGGTGGTCTTCGGATCAGCACAGGCGACGGGCGCGCTGTGGCGTGACGAGCAGATCGTTGCCGGCGGGACCATCAACTCCGGCACCTTGGACATCAAGGTCGGCCCGAACGGAGCGGAAGTGAACGATTACGTTCTCGCTGCACTCGGTTCGGCCAATCTCGGACCGAACGGTTTCTCCCAGGCGCCGCTCTCGATCCGGAACTCCGGCAACGTTCCGTTCAACTTTCGGCTGCAGGGAACCACCTCGACCGGAACGGTTCCCCTTGTGTTGACTGCGACAACTGTTGCGGCCGAGACGAATTGCCCGGCGACAGGTGCACCGACGGGGCCGACGACACAGTTGTACAGCGGAAATGCCAGTGGCGCTCAAGCTCCGGTGGCACCGGCGGCCAGACTTTTGGCTGCAGGTGCCACCGAAGTGTGGTGCTTTCGGCTCGCCGTCGGTGCCACCCCGCCGCAGAGCGCGTCGTCGACGGTGACCTTCTCGTTCCGGGCGGACCAGACATGAATGCCGACGACGACACGGACGTGATCGAAACCGTGACAGACGTGTCCGAGGAGAACCGGACCGGTGCCTGGTGGTGGGTGAGCCGGATCGCGTCGTACACGCTTCTGGCGGCGATGTTGTTCGTCCTCGGGGTGACCGTCGTCGTTCCGAAAGTCACCGGTTCGACGCCCTACACGATTCTCACCAGCTCGATGAAGCCGTCGTACCCACCGGGAAGCCTGGTTGTGGTCAAGCCCGCAGCGGCAGACGAGCTGGAGGTCGGAACTGCGATCACCTATCAAATCCGTTCGGGCGAGCCCGAAGTGGTGACTCACCGCATCGTGGCGACCCAGCAGAGCGGGGAAGGCATCACCACCTATGTCACACGCGGGGACAACAACGGATCCGACGATGAGAACCCGGTGCAGATCGGGCAGATTCGCGGAAAAGTCTGGTACTCGGTGCCGTACATGGGCTACGTCAACAACTGGCTCAACGGTGAACAGCGAAAGATCACAGTGACCGTCATCGTCATCGGATTGGCCGGGTATGCACTGTTCATGTTCGTCGGGGCTGGTGTCGATCGCCACCGGAGTCGGAAGGAGGAGTCGCCGTGAGGCACAGCACCTTTGTCGCCTGCACGGCCGTCTTCGCCGGCGTCGCAGTCGTGTTGTTCCTCGGTGCCGGATCCACCCGCGCGCAGACCGTCAAGTACAGCGACGACGGGAGGGAGTGGGCGGCGACCCTTCGAAGCGCATTCTTCGACAACGATATTCGGTGGGTTCCCGGCGATGCGCGTGAATCACAGTTCCACGTGTTCAACGACACCGACCGGGACGGACGGCTCTGGCTGACCTTCGACAGCGACAACCCGGCGTTCCTCCGATCCCTGAGCGTCTCGATCGGCGGCGGCGAGTCGGCCGAATCCTGCGCGTGGATCGACCTCGCGGCCGGGCAGAAGAAGCTCATCGACGCCACGATCGCAATGGCCGAAGCTGCCGGAAACGAAACCCGATCCTCCTCTGCTGCAGTCGATCTCGTTGTGCAGTGGGACAACAGCAACAGTTCCGAGTGCCCGGAATTTTCGGGTGCGCGGGCGGATATGGAAGGGGCGCGGCCCTGATGGCGCGTCACGGTAGTGATTTCCGTTCTTCGAGCGTCCTGCGCCGCATCGGTCTGGCGCTGATCAGCGCTCGGGCCCGGGCCATCATGTCCATAGGCATCGTGCTCGGTCTCGGCGCGGTGGGAACCCTTGCTGCATGGTCGGATACGGCGACTGCGACGTCGGGCGTATTCACGACGGGGCGCATCGATATCCAGCTCAACGGTTCGAATGCCCAGGCAACCATGTCAACTCTGAACAAACTCAACCTCGTACCCGGGGACACTCTGGCTGCCGACATCATTGTCAACAATGCAGGCACTGTCCCGTTCAACTACAAGATCACAGCCGCTGCCTCCGGTGCTTCGATCGGAGCCGTGCTCAGCACGTCGTTCTACACAGGGACGGCTACGGGCAACGCGTGCACCGGGTCGCTTCTCGGGACGCTTGCCCCTCTGACGCTGACTGCGCAGCCGCTCAAGTTGAGCGGCACCGATGCCAACGTTCCTCTTGGTGCAGGCGTAAACGCGCCGATGTGTATGAGCGTCATGATGCCTTTGGGCACTTCGGTGCCGGATCCCGCGGCGTCCGGATCGATCAACTACTCGTTCGAAGCGACGTCGACCTAGCCCATGACCGACATTCCGAAAGAAGTCGAGCGCGACGGCCCACGGGCCAGTCGATTGCTGCGCGAGTTCGCCCTGACCATCGGTGCCCTTGCGGGCCTCGTCTGTGTCGCGGCGGCCTTGGGAGCCTTGCTGTTCGGCTTCACTCCGCTGGTCTTCCGTTCGGGGTCGATGGCTCCTGAGATCGAGACTGGAGCCCTAGCGCTGAGCAGGACGGTGCCAGCGGAAGACATTCGAGTCGGGGATATCGTCAACGTGACCAACGCCGCGGGTGACAGAATTACCCACCGAGTCGTGGCCGTGAACGAGGTCGCCGGAACCGCAGCGTTGACCCTGAAGGGTGACGCGAACGCCGAACCTGACCTCGAAACCTACATCGTCACCGAGGCAGGCCGGGTTCTGGTCAGCGCACCCAAGCTGGGCTACGTCGTCACCTGGCTGAGCGGTCCGGTTGCAGTGTTCGCCGGAGGTGTCCTCGTCGGTGTGCTTCTCATGGTGGCCTGGAGGCCGCGCGACAGGAAGCGGACCGAGTCGACCGGAGCAGACGGAGAAGCGGCTTCGAAGATGTCCGGTGGGCGACATTCCAGGTCGACACTGACAGTTGCGATCGCAGTCGCAACCGTCGGCGCTGTCGGAGTCGCCTCTGCCAATGCCCCGACAACTGTTGCAGCATGGACGGACTCGATATCAGCGACCAGCGGCACCTTCACTACCGCCCTGCCGCCGGTACCGGCTCCCACGAATGTCGGATGCGAAAATCAGCCTGGCGTACTCGGATTGATCGGCAATTTTGTGACGATGTCGTGGACACCACCATCGGGAACCGGGTTCGCGTACCGGTGGACCATCACAAGATCCATCCAGAACGGTCAAGCCGATCGAACGGAAACCGTATCGGGAACCTCGGACGACATCTCCAACGGACTATTGCTCGGCACGAGGACAGGCACTTGGGTCTTCACGGTGCAGACAGTGTCCGGCACCAGGTTTTCTGCGCCGAGTGACGGTTTCACGTTGACCATGGCGACGACCACCTCTGCACTGAATCTTCTCCCCAGCGTTCGGTGTGGCTCTGCGCTTCTCGCCGGGGCCGGCGCCCGCGGTGCCCCTCAGACGATTGTTCCCGAGACCACCACACCTGCACCGCCGGTGACGTCTCCGCTGGTCCCGGAGTCCACCGTCGCACCGGCCCCGACCACGACGGATCCGTCGCTCACCGAGGAGTCCCCGGCTCCGCCGCCGGTCGAAGTTCCGGCAACAACGACAACCGTCCCTCCGACAACGACAACCGTCCCTCCGACAACGACAACAACGACCGTCCCACCGCCGACCACCACCACTCCGCCTGCTCCCGTGGCTTTGTCCGCCCCGCAGACCTCTCCTTCAGGTGCATCGACTGCCCAGGTCGTCGACATCGACGGTGTTCCGACGCTGCAGATCGTCGACGCCACCGGAGCGGTGCAGTACAGCGCTCCCGCTACGTCCAGTGAGGCGTACGGCTACGGAGTGAACTGGTCGGCGGGAGATCAGCTTTGGATACTCGGTCCCGATCAGCTGGTTCGTCTCGACGGCAGCGGCGGTTCGTGGTCTCGGGCGGTGATCGATCCGACGGCGACGGATCTCGTTCCGGCCGATATTCTCGAGCTCCTGAACTAGCCCATTTCACATATATGTCTTATTCGTCAGGCGCCGCTGCTGATCGACGTGGATAATTGTCGCCAGGTTGGGCGACGAAAGGTCGAGCGATGACTGAAAATTACAATGGGTTGGAAGTTTTCAGCTACCAATTCGATCGCTTCGCATACGAACATCCTTGGATCGGTGCTCAGGCCGGTGAATTCATGCTCGGCCCCGAGGGCGGGGGAATGCTCGAATTCACCCATGCGACCGTGTTCGCTCTCCCCGAAGGCGGCGCGCACGAAGTGCACGGCCCGATCCTCGACTGGTATCTCGGCCACGGGGGACCCTATGGCGCACTTGGGTATCCGATCAGCAACGAGCGTCCGACGCCCACTGGATCCGGTCGCTACAACCTGTTTCAGCGCGGAGCTATCGGGTGGTTGCCGGATGTAGGTGCATTCACCATCGGCGGTCGGAGCGAGGAATCCGATGTCAGCCCGGGACCGGAAGCCGTGTTGGTGTCCGCGGTCGATGAACCCATCTCGGCTTTCGGTATTTCTGCCTGAAACCCATTCTTGCTCCCTGTTTCGTGCGCTTTATTCGGTCGGGTAGTTTCGTTCGATCCGGCAGTAATTCAGAACAATCTCGGCTCGTCGAATCCCGGAACCCCTTCGATGCCCAGTATTTTTTGTTTGGTATTCGTACCACCCGGTGCCGAAAAGCCGCCGACTTCCGTACCGGCGCCGAGCACTCGATGACACGGGACGATGATCGGTACAGGATTGCGTCCCAGCGCACCGCCTACTGCCTGGGCTGCGCCGGGGTGGCCGAGTCGCCGGGCAATGTCGCCGTAGGTGAGTGTCGCGCCCCGGGGAATCCCACTGCACACGGTGTACACCGCGGCGTCGAACTCCGAGACGCCCAGCACCAGCGGAATCGGGCTCATGTCGACAGTACGTCCATCGAGCAGGGCGACAATTCGCTCGATCGCTTCGGCTGCGAGGGGGTCGACCGGTCGTTCCACTGCACCGAAGCCGGCGAGGTAGTCCGTCATCGCCTCGTCCGATGGTTCGGGGAGGGCGACCGCGACCACTCCGTCGTCGGTCCAGGCGATGCCGCAACGGCCGATGGCGGTGTCGAAGAGCGTGCTGCTCGGCATCGGTCCAGTATTCACCTGACCTCGGTCGGCAGTCCAGTGAAAGCTCAATGGACTTGAAAGTCGAAGACCAGTGGGCGAATACTGGTGGGCATGGCTTCGAGAGTCCTCAATGCAGCGTCACTGGCCCGTGATCTCGGCAGCTGGCGCGGCGACGCGTCCTCGGACGGATCCGGCAGGCGCAAGGCGTCGCGTCCGACGTATCGGGCGTTGGCCGACGGCGTTCGACTTCTCATTCACGACGGTCGCATTCCGCTCGGTGTCGGTCTGCCCAGTGAGCGTGATCTGTCGGCGGCTCTCGATCTCAGTCGTACCACCATCACGTCCTCGTACTCGGTCCTGCGCGACGAGGGCTATTTGATCAGCAGGCAGGGATCGCGCAGTACCGTCGCCCTGCCCGCAGCGCCCACCCCCAATGGATTGTTGATTCAGTCGACGACACCGTCGGGGCCGGTGGTGGACATGTCCCACGCGGCAATGGCAGCGGCGGACGGCACCATGACCGCGGCGTACGAGTCTGCGCTCCAGGCGCTTCCGACGTATCTGCCGACGCACGGCATGGAGCCCATCGGTCTGGCGGTGCTGCGGGAGGCCATCGCGCAACGCTTCGTCGAGCGTGGCCTGCCGACGACGGCCGATCAGATCATGGTGACTTCCGGTGCGCAGCAGGCAGTTCGGCTGTTGCTGGGCACGTTGACCTCGCCCGGTGATCGAGTGCTGATCGATCATCCGACCTATCCCAATGCGCTCGAAGCCATCAGGCGAGTCGGTGCCCGTCCCGTGCCGGTGCCGGTGCGTCCGGCCGACGGCGACTGGGATCTCGACGGGATCCGCAGTGCCGCAAGGCAAACCGCTGCCAAGGTCGCATATCTGATACCGGACTTCCACAACCCCACCGGGCAGGTGCTGGGTGCCGAGGGCCGAGCGGAGCTCGCCCGCATCACCCGTGACACGCGCATGACGCTCATCGTCGACGAGACCATGGTCGACCTGTGGCTCGACGCCCCACCACCCCCACCGGTCGCGTCGTTCGGGCGGGTCTCGGGGTCCGATATCGTCACGATCGGGTCGGCATCCAAGTCGTTCTGGGGTGGCCTGCGCATCGGATGGATCAGGGCGCATCCGTCGCTCGTCTCGCAGCTGGCGGGCTCGCGGGCAGCACACGACCTCGGCACGTCGATCATGGATCAGTTGGCGTCCTCGTTCCTGCTGCAGGACGCGGAACCGGCGCTCGAGCTCCGTCGATCTCAGCTGCGTGAGCGTCGAGACGTACTCGAAGATGCTCTGGCCGAACATCTTCCGGATTGGCGTTACCGACGCTCCGAGGGTGGCATGTCGCTGTGGTTGCAGTTACCCGCACCGGTGTCGAGTGCACTCGCTGCCACCGCTCCCGCCTTCGGCGCAGTGCTGGCCGCAGGACCGAGGTTCGGCGTCGAGGGTGCCTTCGAGCGCTACCTCAGGCTGCCGTACACCCGTGAGCCGCAAGAGCTTCGGGCCGCGGTGATGGCGACGGCGGCGGCGTATCGAGCCCTGGCCCCGAGCGCCGAATCGGAACAACCGGCGCTGGTCTTCTGACCGCGAACTCGAAGTTAAGGACGGAAATCAGCCGAAATCCGTCCACAACTTCGAGTTCGACGCACAATCAGCTCCAGACCGAGCCAATGTCGGTTGCTGTGGAGGGCGGTGGCGTCGGGACTCCGTTTTCGGTGCGGGAGAACCGCGGTGCCGGACGGTGCTGGGTGACGCCGCCGACGTCGATGAGCGAGTCGCGATCCTTCATGTGCGGGTGGTTCGGTGCCTCGGCGAAGGTGAGGACAGGTGACACGCAGGCGTCGGTGCCGTCGAAGATCGCGGCCCACTCGTCGCGGGGCTTGGACAGGAACGTCTCGGTGAACTTCTCGCGCAGCTCGGGCCAGCGAGATTTGTCCATCTGCGGCGGCAGGTCCGCATCGGCGAGGCCCAATCCGGTGAGCAACTGAGCGTAGAACTGTGGCTCGAGCGAGCCGACTGCCATGTACTGGCCGTCGGAGGTCTCGTAGGTGTCGTAGAACGGCGCGCCGGTGTCGAGCAGGTTGGTGCCACGGTCGTCGCTCCAGGCTCCGACGCCACGCCACGACCAGATCATGTGCGAGAGTGCGGCGGTGCCGTCGACCATCGCTGCGTCGACCACCTGGCCCTGCCCGGAGCTCTGGCGCTCGTAGAGCGCCGCCATGATGCCGAAGACGAGGAACATGGAGCCGCCGCCGAAGTCGCCGACCATGTTCAGTGGCGGCACGGGCCGCTCGCCCTCGCGGCCGATCGCGTTGAGCACACCGGTGACGGAGATGTAGTTGATGTCGTGGCCGGCGGTCTGCGACCAGGGGCCTTCCTGACCCCAGCCGGTCATCCGGCCGTAGACCAGACGCGGGTTGCGGGCCAGGGCGTCGTCGGGTCCGAGGCCGAGGCGTTCGGTGACGCCGGGGCGGAACCCTTCGATCAGCACGTCGGCGCGCTCGATCAGGCCGAGGACCTTCTCGATGTCGGCGGGATCCTTGAGGTTCGCCTCGACGATGGTGCGGCTGCGTAGCTGATGGTCGTGCGGGGACACCTGGCCAGCGCGTTGGACTCGTACGACGTCTGCGCCGAGGTCGGCCAGCAGCAGTGCGGCGTGCGGGCCGGGCCCGATGCCCGCGAGTTCGACGACGCGGAGCCCTGTCAGCGGTCCACCAGTGTTCGACACGTTGTTGCCTCGTTCCGACTCGTCAGCTGCGAATGTGAATGGAGACTAACTTGTACTAGGTCGTCCAACTGATCGGGGTGTGGATAATAGGGCTGTGACTGCCCCAGATCCCGTCCGCATCGGTACTCCGCTCACTCCCGGGGCCACCCGGGTGATGTTGCTCGGCTCGGGTGAGCTGGGCAAAGAGGTGATCATCGCGTTCCAGCGCCTCGGCGTCGAGGTGATTGCCGTCGATCGCTACGACAACGCCCCCGGTCACCAGGTGGCCCATCACGCGTTCACGATCGACATGAGCAACCCCGAAGAGCTACTGGCGCTGATCGATTCGCAGCAGCCGGACTTCGTGGTGCCGGAGATCGAGGCCATCGCCACCGATGCCCTGGCCGAGGTGGAAGCGCGGGGCAGGACGGTCGTGATCCCGACGGCTCGCGCGACTCAGCTGACCATGAACCGTGAGGGCATCAGACGTCTCGCGGCCGAGGAGCTCGGGCTGCCGACGTCCCCCTATGCGTTCGCCGATTCACTGGAAGACGTGCGAGAAGCGCTGTCCACCATCGGCTTTCCTGCAGTCATCAAGCCCGTCATGTCGTCGTCGGGCAAGGGTCAGTCCGTCGTTCGCAGCGAGGCCGATGTCGAGGCGGCGTGGGAGTACGCGCTGAAGGGCGGCCGCGTCGACCTCGGTCGTGTCATCGTCGAGGGATTCGTCGATTTCGATTACGAGATAACACTTCTCACCGTCCGAGCGGCGAACGGAACCTCGTTCTGCGAGCCGATCGGGCACCTGCAGGAATCCGGCGACTACATCGAATCCTGGCAACCCCAACCGATGTCCGACGCGGCCCTGGCCGGTGCGCGCGATGTTGCCGAGCGGATCACGACGGCCCTGGGTGGACGCGGGTTGTTCGGCGTCGAACTGTTCGTGCAGGGCGACAACGTCTACTTCTCCGAGGTCAGTCCGCGGCCGCACGATACGGGCCTGGTGACGCTGCGCACGCAACGGTTCTCGGAGTTCGAGCTGCATGCCAGGGCCGTTCTGGGTCTGCCGATCGACACGACGCTGCTCTCGCCCGGTGCGTCGGCGGTGATCTACGGCGGCGTCGACGCGGACGGCATTCACTTCGACGGCGTCGCCGACGCGTTGGCGGTTCCCGAGACCGATCTTCGTCTGTTCGGCAAGCCGACGAGTTTCGTCCGGCGTC
The DNA here is from genome assembly GCF_040702585.1 of Rhodococcus sp. NPDC079359. Classification (NCBI taxonomy): domain Bacteria; kingdom Bacillati; phylum Actinomycetota; class Actinomycetes; order Mycobacteriales; family Nocardiaceae; genus Rhodococcus; species Rhodococcus sp. NPDC079359. The sequence continues at coordinate 276,550 of NZ_JBFBLH010000003.1, read as the reverse complement.
GGATGGGAGTGGCGGTGTCGACGGCGTCGGATATCGACACCGCACGGAGCCGGGCACGCGAGGCAGCGGGCAAGGTTCGTCCCGTCGTCTGACCGGACACAGGGCACACTGAGCTCATGAGTGCGCTCGGAGAAGTCCTAGTCGGCCTGGTGATTCTGGTCGGCCTCGTCGGTATCGTCGTCCCGATTCTGCCGGGCACCATCCTGATCTTCGGGGCCGTCGCAGTGTGGGCGTGGGTCACCGGCGGAGCCGCAGCGTGGACGGTCTTCGCGATCGCGACGGTGCTGCTGGTGATCAGCGGCGTCGTGAAATACACCTGGCCCGGGCGGCGCATGCGGGAGGCGGGTGTGCCGACGCGATCGCTGATGATCGGCGGACTGCTCGGCATCGTCGGATTCTTCGTCATCCCCGTCCTCGGCCTGTTCGTCGGCTTCATCGCCGGCGTCTACGTGGCGGAAGTGCCGAGACACCGAAACCATTCCGAGGCATGGAGATCCACCGTGCACGCCACCAAGGCCGCTGGTCTGTCCATTCTGGTGGAACTGTTCGGTGCCCTGCTCGCCTCGGCGGTGTGGCTCGGCGGCGCGGTGTTCGTCTAGGTCAAGGGACCCGATACCAGGCCCGGGCGTTGCCGTCGAGCACCGCCGGGAGATCGCCGCCGACGGCGTGAGAAATGATGTCGATGTCGTTCGCCGAGAACGGGCGTGGGGCGCGGGTGCCCGGTAGATCGGTGCCGAACATCAACGCCGCGGGATTGACCCGGTGAATCTGCTGCAGGGTGTCGGCGATATCGAGATCGACCCGGCCGAATCCCGTTGCCTTGACGCGTACTCCGCGGTCGACGAGATCGAGCAGGTACGGCAGACCCTGTGTCGAGAGTCCCAAGTGATCGATGCTCACCGCCGGCAGTTTCGCGAGGACGGGTTCGAGCGAGAGCAGCAGGGACGCATCGACGTACAGCTCGGCGTGCCACCCCACCAGATCGTGGACACGACGCGCCTGAACGGTGAGCATCTGCAGATCCGTCTCGCCGCGTTTGAGATTGAACCGCATTCCCCGCACGCCCGCGTCGTTCAGTGCGACGATGTCCTCGTCGGAACATTCCGGATCGATCTGAGTGACGCCGACCCAGCCGCGTCCCAGAGTCTCCAACGCAGCGAGCAGAAAACTTTGATCGGTGCCCTGGAACGACCCCGTGACCACTGCGCCGCCGGTGATACCGAGCCCGTCGACGTCGTACAGGTAGTTCGAGACGGTGTACGGATCGGGCAGGAAACCGTGGTTCTCGATGAGCGGAAACTTCGGGTCGATGATGTGTAGGTGGGCGTCGAACACGGCCCCCAGCATGCCAGCTCACCCATTCGGCGTCGCGGCCACCGTTCGCGGTGTTTGAATTCGAAACATGAAACCGGAGACCACTGTCGTTCTCGACGGATACACCTATTTCGAATGTCCACGCTGGCACGAGGGGAGGATCTGGGTATCGGACTTCTACTCCCATCGCGTCGTGTCCGCCCTCGAGGACGGCTCCGACGTACGAGTCGAAGCCGAAGTACCCAATCAGCCGTCGGGCCTGGGATGGTTGCCCGACGGGCGGCTGCTGATCGTGTCGATGCGCGACTACAAGCTGCTACTGCGTGAGCACGACGGCTCGCTGACCGTGCACGCCGATCTGTCGACGTACGTGAAGGCGAATCTCAACGACATGCTCGTCGACGCGCAGGGCCGCGCGTACATCGGTAACTTCGGGTTCGATCTGATGAACTTCGCGCCCGTGGAGACGGCCGATCTGATTCGCGTCGATCAGGACGGTTCCGCGCACGTGGTGGCGTCGGATCTGTACTTCCCCAACGGGATGGCCTTTACGGCGTCGGGCGAACTGCTCGTCGACGAGACGGTCGGCAACCGAGTCAGTGCCTTCGACATCGCCGAGGACGGGTCGCTGGGGGAGCGGCGCGACTGGGCGAAATTCGGTGAGTTGCCGTCGTCGACGGACATGGCCACGGCCATGAGCGAGGTGAAGGTGGCGGCCGACGGTTGCTGCATCGACACCGACGGCACGATGTGGATCGCCGACGCGCTGGGGCAGCGAGTGCTGCACGTAGCACCGGGCGGGGAGATTCTTCAGCAGCTCGATTTCGATCTCGGGGTCTTCGCCTGCGGACTCGGCGGATCCGACGGTCGCACGCTGTTCGTCTGCGCTGCACCGGACTTCAACGAGCATCAGCGCAAGATCGAGACCGAGGGAAAGCTGCTGGCAGTGCGGGTATAGAGCGCTCCGCGCATGTGAACGGAACTTCGACTCCTGCTACGAAGTTCCATTCACATGCGGCGCAGCCGCTCTAGGCCTTGTCGGGCTCGGATGCCTTCAGCATGTCCTCGCGTTCGACGACTTTGACGCGTTCGCGGCCTTCGGGTTCGCCGAGTGAGCGTTCGTGGGCGTCGAGGCGGTACCAGCCGTCCCAGGTGGTGAAGGGGACCTGCTTGTTTTCGAGGAACGAGGTGACGGCGTCGAGATCGGGCTCGGCCGCACCGGCGAAGGTCGGCGCGTCTTCGAGCAGGTTGGCGACGGTTTCGTTGGCGTCGCCTTTGGTGTGGCCGATGAGGCCGACGGGTCCGCGTTTGATCCAGCCGGTGACGTAGGTGGCGGGGACGGGTGTGGTGGACGAGGGGGATTCGACGACGCGTCCGGCTTCGTTGGGGATGGTGCCTGCTTGCTCGTCGAAGGGGAGTTGGCTGATGTTCTGGCTGAGGTAGCCGACGGCGCGGTAGACGGCTTGGACGTCCCAGTCGTTGTATTTGCCGGTGCCCGTGACGTTGCCGGTGCCGTCGAGTTCGGTGCGTTCGGTGCGGAGGCCGACGACCTTGCCGTTGTCTCCGAGGACTTCGTGGGGGGATTCGAAGAAGTGCAGGAACAGTTTGTGTGGGCGTTTGCCGACGTCGCGGATGGCCCAGTCCTGCAGGGTGTTGGCGACCATGTCGATTTGCTTGGAGCTGCGGCGGGCTTGTTCGGAGCCTTCGTCGTAGTCGATGTCCTCGGGGGCGACGATGACCTCGATGTTGGGGGAGTGGTCGAGTTCGCGGAGTTCGAGTGGGGTGAACTTGGCCTGTGCCGGTCCGCGGCGTCCGAAGACGTGTACTTCGATGGCCTTGTTGGCTTTGAGGCCTTCGTAGACGTTGGCGGGGATTTCGGTGGGGAGCAGTTCGTCGCCGGTTTTGGCGAGGACGCGTGCGACGTCGAGGGCGACGTTGCCGACGCCGAGGACGGCGACTTTCTCGGCGTCGAGGGGCCAGGTGCGCGGGACGTCGGGGTGGCCGTCGTACCAGGAGACGAAGTCGGCGGCGCCGTAGCTGCCGTCGAGGTCGATGCCGGGGATGTTGAGTGCGCGGTCGGCGTTGGCTCCGGTGGAGAAGATGACGGCGTCGTAGAAGCGGCGCAGGTCGTCGAGGGTGATGTCGGTGCCGTAGTCGATGTTGCCGAGCAGGCGGACCTGGGGCTTGTCGAGCACCTTGTGCAGGGCGGTGATGATGCCCTTGATGCGTGGGTGGTCGGGGGCCACGCCGTAGCGGATGAGCCCGAACGGCGCGGGCATGCGCTCGAAGAGGTCGATGCTGACGCCCGGTCCGCTGACATTGTGGTCGGACTTCATGAGCGCGTCGGCGGCGTAGATGCCTGCCGGTCCGGCACCGACGATGGCGACGCGGAGTGGACGAGTCTGATCAGTCATGTGCAGCGAGCTACCTTCTTCGAGGGAAGTGCGGACACCCCAGCATAAATTAAGGACAACCTGAGCTGGGGCAGTGGGCAACTTGCCGGATTTCCCGGTTTCCGGTAGGAATTGCTCTGTGGAGACGACATACCTGGTCCGGCGGTTCACCGTCGACTTCTGTCGTACCTGCACCAACATGTGTTGTCGGTGACAAGACCCGACGCCCTTCCCCTCCTCCAGCAGGACGGGACCCCTCTCTCGACGGCAGCGTTGCCGAAGATCAGCGCCCGGCCGTGCACAGATTCGAGGACACATGACCACTCTGGAACAGACCTCAACGCTCACTGTCGACAAGCTCGGCCCGTCGTTCGGTGCCGAGGTCATCGGCCTCGATGTCGCCGCGGCGTCCGATGCGCAGATTCACGCCGTGCGCCGAGCCCTCGTCGAGCACAAGGTTCTGGTGCTGCGCGGGCAAACGCTCGACGACGCTGCACACGTCGAATTCGGTCGCAGGCTCGGCGACCTGACGGCAGGCCACCCGGTGCACGACAGCGGCCACGTCGCCCCCGAGGTCTACGCGCTCGACAGTCAGGACAACGGATTCGCCGACGTCTGGCACACCGACGTCACGTTCATGGAACGTCCGCCGATGGGTTCGATCCTGCGGCCCGTCGTCCTGCCACCTCATGGCGGCGACACCAACTGGGCCGACAGCCAGCTCGCCTACGAATCGCTGTCCGCACCCGTGCGTCGAATGATCGACGGGCTCACGGCAATTCACGACGGCAACCGTGAATTCGGCTACTACCTCGCGCAGAAGCGCGGCGGAAAAGGCAACGTGTGGGACGGCAAGGAAGTCACCGCGCTGGTCCCCGTCGAACATCCCGTCGTGCGGGTCCATCCGGAAACCGGCCGCAAGGGGTTGTTCGTCAATCCGGGTTTCACCTCCCACATCGTGGGTGTGTCGGAGGCCGAGAGTCGCGGGATCCTGGATCTGCTCTACGCGCACCTGACCAAACCCGAGCACATCGTGCGGCACCGCTGGCGGCTGGGCGACCTGGTGCTGTGGGACAACCGCAGCACCTCGCACTACGCCAACCGCGACTACGGCACCGAGCACCGCAAGATGCACCGCATCACGTTGCGTGGAGACATCCCCGTCGGCCCCTCTCACTGAGAGGCCCCAGCTGAACGCGGACCCGTCGGATCGAGGAAGATTGGCTTCATGGCGTCGTGGAGTGAACGTAGGCAGCAGTGGGTCGACAGTCGTGAGGAAGCGCGCAACAACGCATCCGAGGCGGCTGCCGAGTCCGGTGAGCAGCGTCCGCCCAACGCGTGGCCGTTCTTCATCGCTGTGGGCATCGTCGTCGTCTTGCTCGGCGGCATCTTCGCGGCCTCGAAGTTCGCTCCCGCGGAGGACAACGTGACGCAGGCCCAGTTGCTCACCGACAGCCTCGACGGGTTCCTCGAAGCGCAGAACACCGGTAACGCGGACCTGCTGCGTCAGAACACCTGCTTCGATCAGGTCGAGCGCCTGATTCCGGGTGACGACGCGCAGTACCGAACCGATCGGGCAGGCGAGGTCGAGCGCAACGGCGAGACGTCCATCGACGGCGTGCCGACCGAGTACCAGGTCAACGGCGACCGCGGAATGGTCACGGTCCCGCTGAAGGAAGAGAAATCCGGAGTGCAGACCGACAACGTGTGGAATTTCGTCCGTGTGGACGACAAGTGGCTGGTGTGCAATGTCTGACCGGTACGTGTGTGATGTCGAAACAGCGAGTGACGGAAGGCTGATCAAGTGACCTACGCAGGTGACATAACCCCGGAAGCTGCCTGGGAGTTGTTGCAGAGCAACCCCGAAGCAGTGCTCGTGGATGTTCGGACGCGCGCCGAGTGGCAGTACGTCGGTGTCCCGGACACCTCCGGCATCGACCGCCCGACGCACCTGATCGAGTGGGTCAGCTTTCCCGACGGTGCCCGCAATGCCAACTTCGTCGACGACCTGAAAGCCGCAGGCGTGGACGGCGATCGGCCGGTGGTGTTCCTGTGCCGCTCCGGTCAGCGATCCATCGGTGCCGCCGAAGCCGCGACCGCTGCGGGAATCGGCCCGTCCTACAACGTGCTCGACGGTTTCGAAGGTGCCACCGACGCCGACGGCCACCGCGGAGCCACGGGGTGGCGTGCGGTCGGGTTGCCCTGGAGGCAGTCGTGACGAACATTCCCAAAGGCGGGGGTTTCGACAAGCCGTTACCCGAGGGTGTGGGTCTGGGAACGCTCGGCGTTCGCGGCGGTCTGATGCGATCGGGCTTCGACGAGAATGCCGAAGCTCTCTATCTCTCTTCGGGTTTCGTGTACGAGAGTGCCGGAGCCGCCGAGCAGGCGTTCACCGGAGACATCGATCATTTCGTGTACTCGCGCTACGGCAACCCGACGGTCAAGATGTTCGAGGAGCGACTGCGCCTGATCGAGGGTGCCGAGGCGTGCTTCGGTACTTCGAGTGGAATGTCGGCGGTGTTCACCGCGCTGGGTGCGCTGTTGAAGGCCGGTGACCGATTGGTTGCTGCGCGTAGCCTTTTCGGCTCGTGCTTCGTGGTCTGCAACGAAATCCTGCCGCGCTGGGGCGTCGAGACCGTCTTCGTCGACGGCGAGGACCTCGAGCAGTGGGAGCAGGCCCTGTCGGTGCCGACGACGGCGGTGTTCTTCGAGACTCCGTCCAACCCGATGCAGTCGTTGGTCGATGTTCGACGCGTCTCCGAGATGGCTCATGCGGCCGGTGCAACTGTGGTGCTGGACAACGTGTTCGCGACGCCGCTGTTGCAGCGCAGCCTCGAACTCGGTGCCGACGTGGTGGTGTACTCCGGTACCAAGCACATCGACGGTCAGGGGCGGGTGCTGGGCGGTGCGATCCTCGGATCGAAGGAGTACATCGACGGTCCGGTGCAGACCCTGATGCGGCACACCGGTCCGGCGCTGAGCCCGTTCAACGCGTGGACGCTGCTCAAGGGACTCGAGACGATGCCGGTGCGAGTGCGACATTCGGTGAACTCCGCGCTGCAGATCGCCGAGTTCCTCGAAGCTCACCCTGCGGTGCGTTGGGTGAAATATCCTTTCCTGCAGTCACATCCGCAGTACGAGCTGGCGAAGTCGCAGATGTCGGGCGGCGGCACCGTCGTCACGTTCGAGCTCGATGCTCCCGAGGGCGAGGCCAAGAAGCGTGCCTTCGAGGTGCTCGACGCGTTGCGCATCGTGGACATCTCGAACAACCTGGGTGACTCGAAGTCGCTGATCACCCACCCGGCGACCACCACGCATCGCGCGATGGGTCCGGAAGGTCGTGCGGCAGTGGGCATCACCGACGGCGTCGTGCGCATTTCCATCGGCCTCGAGGATACCGAGGATCTGATCGGAGATCTGGACCAGGCGCTGAAGTAACTGGTTCAGCGGACGAATCCACGCCCCGCGTGGAGATCCACACCCCGTTCGGCGGGCGTGGATTTCTGCGCGGGGCGTAGATGTTGTGCGGCCCGGATCGAATCAGCGGTCGAAGACGCTGAGCACGGTTCTGAATTTCGCTGTGGTTTCGTCGAGTTCGGCGTCGGGATCCGAATCCGCGACGATGCCCCCGCCGGCGGTAGCCGTTCCGGTCAGGCCGTCGGCCGAAAGTTCGACGCAGCGAATGGTGACCATCCACTCGCCGTCACCGCTGCCATCGGTCCATCCGACGGCCCCGGCGTAGAAGCCGCGGGACCCCTCGACGCTGTCGATGGTGTCCATCGCCGCAGCTCGGGGCACACCGGCGACGGCGGCGGTGGGGTGCAGCGCAAGCGCCAGGTCGAGTGCCGAGGTCGCGGGATCGGCCAGCGTCCCGACGATGGGCGTCGACAGGTGCCACAGCTGCGGAGTGCTGCTGAGCTGCGGCGACTCGGGCACCTCGAGCGTCTCGCAGAACGGCGTCAACGCAGCCCTGATCTCGTCGACGACGAAGCGATGTTCGGCCTGATCCTTCGCACTCGCCGCCAACGCCGCGGAGATGCGCGCTTCCTCGTCGGGGTCGGTCGAACGCGCAGCCGTTCCCGCGAACGGATGGCAGCTGACGATGTTGCCGCGCTTGCGAACCAACAGTTCCGGACTCGAACCGACGATGTGTCGACCGGCAGGCGCGGCGGGGGACAGGTCGGCCAGAAAACCGTTGCCCATCGGATCGCGGGAGACCAGCGCGCTCAACACCGAGACAGGGTTGATCGGCGACTCCGCTGACACCTCGATGGCCCGCGCCAGCACGATCTTCTCGGCCACACCGGCTTTCAATTGCTCGACGACATCCCGGACTCGCTGCACGTGAACGCTCGGATCGGGAATCTGCCGCGCAACGGTCACGGTCGGCAATGGCGGGAGAGCATCGACCGTCGCCCACGGCCCGTCGAGGCGGTAGAACTCCTCCGGCTCGATCAGCGCGGTGGCGTCGGACATGTCGAAAGGGATTGCGCCGACGACGTTTCGGCCGTCTCGCACCGCGGCCACCGCGTCGGCGATATCGGGAAAAGCGTGCCGGACACCCCGCCCGACAACGTGGTGATCCTGCCGGGAGAGTACGAATTCGAGTGTCATCAGAACGGGTTCTGCGTGCGGCCCACCAGGTCTGCGACGGAATCGAGGACTTTGGTCGGGCGGTACGGATACTGCTCCACGGACTGGACCGTCGAGATGCCGGTGAGAACCAGGATGGTCTGCAGCCCGGCTTCGAGACCGGAGAGCACATCGGTGTCCATCCGGTCGCCGATCATCAGCGTGTTCTCGGAATGGCCACCGATCGCACGCAGCGCCGAACGCATCATCAACGCGTTGGGCTTGCCCACGTAGTACGGCTCCTTACCGGTGGCCTTGGTGATCAGCGCGGCAACCGAACCGGTCGCAGGCAGCGAGCCCTCACGGGACGGTCCGGTGGCGTCGGGGTTGGTGGCGATGAAGCGCGAACCCTTCTCGACGAGGCGGATGGCGGTGGTGATGGCCTCGAACGAGTAGGTCCGAGTCTCGCCGAGCACCACATAGTCGGGGCTCGAATCGGTGAGGGTGTAGCCGATGTCGTGCAGGGCCGTCGTCAGACCCGACTCGCCGACGACGTAGGCGCTGCCGCCGGGTCGCTGATTGCCGAGGAACGTCGCGGTCGCGAGAGCGGAGGTCCAGATCGACTTCTCCGGAATGTCCAGACCGGTGAATGCGAGACGTGCGCGCAGGTCACGAGGGGTACGAATCGAATTGTTCGTCAACACGATGAACGGAATCTCGTTGGCCTGCAACTCGGCGAGGAACGTGTCGGCACCGGGAATCAGATGATCCTCGTGAACCAGAACGCCGTCCATGTCCATCAGATACGTCCACTGCTGAGGCTTCTCGGTTTCGCTCACCCTTCCATTGTGAACTATCGGGTCGCTCCGCCGGCTTCACTCCTGGACTATCGGGTCGCTCCGCCGGCTTCACTCCTGCTACTAACTCGCCCGCAGTTCTTCGGCACGTCGGGAGTTGGCTCGGTGCTGTTGTCGCTCGCGGGCCGTGGTGCCACCCCAGACGCCGAAGGGTTCGTTGGCGGCCAGTGCGAATCGCCGGCATGCCTCGATGACCCCGCAGCCCGCGCATACTTGCTTCGCACGATCCTCCCGTGCGCGGCGTGCGGAACGCCCTTCGCCGGACGGGGAGAAGAAGATCTCCGAGTCCTGTCCGCGGCACAGTGCATCGACCTGCCAGTCCCAGGATTCGACGGCAGGGGAGATTCCGCGCTCGATCATGGCAATCGTGCTGTTCCTCGACATCGTCCGATCGTCACCGGATTCCCGAGTGCGCACAACGCTTCGAATCAGCGTGATTCGAGGACGGATGGGACATGGCGACAGTGAAGTTCGGTCGTGGTTCGGCATACTGACCGTGTGACAAAGGCCGACCTCGATCCCGCCGAGATCGAGAATCTATGGCCGGGTTACGGCGCAGCCGAGGTCAAGCGATTGATCAAGGCGACTCGTCCGAGTTCGGTTACACGCCAATGGGGTCGATTGTCTTCGATACTGACTGCAAACCTGGGCGTCGAGTACTTCGGTGCGACCGACGAGGCAATCGAAGCCGCCGAGGCTTCGACATGCCGGTGGCCCACGGAACTTCGAGAGCTGTACCGATGCGTCGAGCGAGCAGACCACCGCCGAGGAATGCTGCTTCTGCCCCCACAGTTCGAGCTGATGCCTGTTGCGCAGGTCGAGAAGCGGCACGAGTTCTGGGTCGAAGCCAACAGGAACCTTGCGTTCGGACGTCGGATCGACATAGAAGCCGAGATGGCCAAACCGGCCGGAACAGCTGCTGGCGCAATGCTTCCTGGGTTCATTCCTTTCGCCAACGACGATGCCGACACCTTGTTCGTCGATGCGCGTTCCGGTCCGCTTCACGGCTGCGTCAACTTGTGGCCGGATGCGGACGTGGCGCGGCGGCCTCCGATCTGGCGATCGCTGAGTGCGATGTTGGAAGATCTGGTGTTCGCGCTCGAGCGAAATACGACTATGTCGATGCGGTTGACGGGCTGGAGCCGGTATCAGCCCTACGTCGAAGGAGATCGACTGGTCTGGGAGGCGCGTGCCTGAAGAATCGATGCCGGAGATATACGTGCTGCAGGCAGGGCTGTGCCCTGACGCTGGTACGGGTTGTCGTGGTCTTCGTCTCCTGCATCTCCGGGATCGTCCAATGAGTGGAGAACGTCTTCTGGGTTTTCGTCGGAGTAGTCCCTGCAATTCATGGTGTCCTGGCTGTGAGGTGGATGGCTTGCCCTCGGAATTGTGACGTTGTCGATTTCCGGTAACGCCGAGTCGCGCGTGCGCTGGTCACGGCGTTCAATAACGGGCAAGGCAGACGTAACGACCACAGCAGCGTTGCTTGTTCGGCGACAGACGCCACTGCATTGCAGCACCTCCCGAGCTCGATACCGAGCCGGTGTCCGTTGGCTGAGTGTTGACCCAGTGGGGATGATCGACATGAACGACGCTTTTCGCTTCGCCGCTTCGTGCAGTTCACCGAGGGAACTGATCGCCCGACTTCAGTTCGGGATGACGGAGTTGTGGCCCGAAGGCGCGGCAATTCCCGTCCGCTGGCACTACATGGCAGACATGATCGATTCGGAGCGAGGCTTGCTCGTCGAATTGGACGGTGCGGTGTCGAGTCCGGTTGTGGATGTGCTTGCCGCGACGGCAGAATTGTGCAGGCAGTCGGCGACCGAAGCTGTGCCCCAGTCGGATTGGGCACTTCTTCGTCGTGCTGCGGCATGGCTCGATCGGAGTTGTTTCGAGACCGATCGTGCGCTGCTCTCGGTGGTAGAAGAAGTGGCAATGACAGGGCTCGATGGTGCTGAGCCGGACTTCTCGGTCGTGTCATGGCTGTGTCTGGAGATGCTCGCGCAGTTCGAGGCAGGCCGGGAAACAATCGACTATTGGGTCGAGCGCGCGAACCTGACCGAGCCGAGTGCCGTTCTTCGCCGCGCAGGTTCGGTCCTGGAGCGGGACGGACGAAACCAGCTGTCCGTGGCCGTCTGAGTCGTCGGACAATGAGGGTCTGACCGGAACATTCTCCACCGTGTCGGTCGTTGTGCTTTGCATGACAAAAGCAGCAGTTGCAGCGTCCTACGGTGGTCCGGAAGTCATCGAGATCGTCGAACGAGAATTACCCGAACCCTCCGAGGGCGAGGTTCTGGTCGAGCTGAAGGCGATCGGAGTCAATCCCTTCGACTTCAAGAGCTACAGCGGTGCGTTCGGCACCGACGAATCGAAGCTCCCGATCGCCCTGGGCAGTGAGGCGTCCGGAATCGTAGTGGCAGTCGGCGGCGCTGTCGAGGGCCCGGGCGGTTCGATAGCCGTCGGCGACGAGGTGATCGTCTCCGGCGTGAACGGCACGTACACCGAGAAGATTGTCGCGCCCGCGCGCTTCGTGTTCCCGAAGCCGGCGAATCTGGATTGGGACGTCGCCGCCGGGGTGCTGGCCGTTGCCGGAACAGCCTACGACGCACTGGAATCCGTCGGCGTGAAGAGCGGCGACACGGTGCTCGTGCACGGGGCTGCGGGCGGCGTCGGGTCCGTGGTGGCTCAGCTCGCTCTGGAACGCGGTGCAAAGGTCATCGGGACTGCTCGCGCTCAGAATCACGAAGCGCTGCGTGCCTTCGGAGTCGATCCGGTCGAGTACGGCGACGGATTACTGGACCGCGTGCGGGCGGCCGCACCGAACGGCATCGACGCAGCCATCGACACGGTGGGCGCCGACGAGGCCATCGACGTGTCTCTCGAATTGCTCACGGATCGAGCAAGATTGGTGACGACGGCAGCCTTCGGTCGGGCCTCGGCAGACGGGTTTTCGACCGTCGGTGGGCCGGCGAGCATGGAGCGTCGACGCCTCGCGTCGCCGGTGCTGCTGGAGCAGGCGGGTGCGGGGGTGTTCGAGGTGACTGTCGCCAAGACCTTCCCACTCGATGACGTCGCCAGGGCGCACGCCGAACTGCAGACGGCACACCCTCGCGGGAAGTTCGTCTTGATTCCCTAGCTGTTCGGGTAACTTCACACCCTTTCTCCCGACCGATCAGTCGAACCCGGGTCAGACCAGGGGTGATCGGTCGGCATAAGGGGTGTGAGGTCTCGGCCGCTCGAGTCGTCAGGCATCGCGGGGTTGTCGGTCCGGCCGGTATCGACGGCGCTCAGGCGGTCCTGCGGCAGTTCGCTCGGAAGTCTCGTCCGTCTTCGAGGTCGAGGATTCTCGTTCGGCGGCCGATGCGCTCAACACGGTGCAGCTCGATTGGGATCGGCTCCGTGCTCACGCTTGTCGGTGCAGCACTCGCGTTCCTACAACGCGATCTGGCGTGGATGTGGATCGGACTGTCGGTCGGTCTACTGGCACGAGCTCTGTGGCCGTATCGCACTGCTTCCGAGGGACGCGAATCCGGCAAGAGCCCGCTGGTCGAAATCTCGGCCCGCCGGAGCTAGTTTTCGTCTTCGCGGACCTTTTCAGTTAACGATCGGGTCTCGACACGACCGGGGCACTGCTGTGCAGGCTCTACGATTGTCGGCATGACTGCCGATCCGACCACGCCCGCACCGTCGACCAGCTCGGCGAACTGGAAGAGGCGGGGCATTCTCGTCGGAGCGGGCATCGTGCTTCTGCTTGTCGCGTATTTCATCCTCGCTGCTTTTCTGCCGCGCTGGTGGAGTCTGCGGGTGGAGACCCTGGCCGACCGCACGTTCACCAAGGGCATTCTGTGGGGCCTGCTCTTCGGCATCGTCTGCACCTTCGCGCCGCTGGTGTTCTTCTGGAGCGCATGGTCGGTCCGCAAGGGCAGGGCAGGAAAGCAATTGGCGATCGGCTCGGTCATCTTGGCCGTCGTCACGGCCATCCCGAACCTGTTGACGCTCACGATCGTTCTCGGAACCAGCAACGCCGCTCATGCCGGTGAACGCACCCTCGACACCAGCGCGCCTGGCTTCCGTGGTGCCACGGCACTCGGGGCCCTCATTGCTGTGGTTCTGTTTGCCTTGCTGGTGTTCGTGGTGGTCCGGCGGAAGCGTCGCCGCAGAGCTGCTGCTCTGTCGCAATAACTCTCAGGCGCTGCGCAGAGTGGTCGGCGCGGTGACGACGCGGATGCCCGGCTCCGGATCGAAGCGGTAACCGGTGCCGCGGACGGTGGTGATCAGACGACCGAAGTGACCGAGCTTGGTTCGCACCCGGGACAGGTGCACGTCGACGCTGCGACCGCCGTCCGAGGTGCTCAGTTCCGACCTCCCGACGACGACGCGCGGGCGCTGCGCCAGATACGCGAAGATCTCGAATTCGGTGTGACTGAGTCGCACGCTTCTGCCACCGAGGATCACATCGCGGGCGGGGATATCGATGACCAGTGGTGCGTTCAGTTCGTTGACCCTCACATCGAATCGCGTGAGGATTTTCGCATGCGGGGCATAGCTCTTGGCGGCGCTGCGAAGCGCATCGGCGAGTGCATGCAGCTGTGGTCGAGTCAGTCCCTGCAGGGACGCCGTGCCGGAATCGGAGATGCGGACGACGACGGTCGCTTCGGTGCTCATGATGGATGGCTCCTGTGACAAGGGTGCTGCGGATGCTGGACGGATGGTCAGCATGAGCAGCGACAGTTCTCGTTCACAGACACAGACTCGTCGGCTATCGGCAGTTCCGCCAGGGATCCACTCACCGTGATCGCAACGGTTGACCTCGTGGCCGTCGGGTCAGGGGCCGTCGGGTCAGGAGTTGGGGAGCGTCATGATTTCTGCACCGTCGTCGGTGATCATCACGGTGTGCTCGCTGTGCGCGGTGAGGCACCCCGTCGTGCTCCGCAGGGTCCAGCCGTCGGGGTCGGTGACGAGTTCGGCGGTGTCCTCCATGACCCACGGCTCGAGAGCCAACATCAAGCCGGGGCGTAGGCGGTAGCCGCGGCCGGGCCGTCCGGAGTTGGAGACGTGGGGATCCTGGTGCATTGTCGAGCCGATGCCGTGGCCGCCGAACTGCATGTTGATCGGGTAACCGGCAGCGCTGAGCACCGTGCCGATGGCGTGGGAGATATCGCCGATCTTGTGGCCCGGTCCAGCTGCTTCGATTCCTGCAGCCAACGCACGTTCGGTGGCGTCGATAATCGTGAGAGCCTTGGCTGGCTTGTTCTCGCCCACGACGAAACTGATGGCCGAATCCGCTGCGACGCCGCCGAGGATCACGGCCAGGTCCAGCGTCAGCAGATCGCCGTCGGCCAGCGCATAGTCGTGTGGAAGGCCGTGCAGCACAGCATCGTTGACGGAAGTGCAGATGTAGTGACCGAACGGACCGCGGCCGAAGGACGGCGCGTAGTCGACGTAGCAGGACGTCGCCCCGGCTCCTTCGATGATGTCCTTGGTCCACTGATCGATCTCGAGCAGGTTGGTGCCGACTGTGGCGCGTTCGCGGACGGTCCGGAGAATTCCGGCCACCAGGGCGCCGGATTCGCGCGCGAGGGGGATCTTGGTGGGGGGAAGAATTTCGATCATGTGGAGCCTTTCGCCGTGTGCCGAACAACGATACCGGTATAAGTATTGGTGACGAGCCCGACGGCACGCATAGCCGCGAGCCGGATCGTGCGACGCTGTCTGTCGTGTCTGCTCATCCTCTCGACGATCCCGTTCGAAATTCCCTCGAGGGCTCACTGTCGCGGTTCGCGGTCCGGCGCGGACGGATCATGCGCGCCGATCCTGCGGTGTCTCCGTTTCTGGTGCACCCCGACGTCCTCGAGTCCCAGGACTGGGACGACATTGCTGCGCTGTTCGGCCCACGAACCGTCGTCGGGCTCAATGGCCCGGAACGCGCGCTGCCCGAGGGTTGGTCGCACCTGGAGACCTTCGGTCTGGTGCAGCTCGTCGGCACGCACCTCGAAACGCGGCCCTTCGCCGAGGCGGTGGAGCTGACAGCAGCGGACGTCCCGGAGATGCTCGATCTGGTGGGCCGCACCGAGCCCGGGCCGTTCCTGCCCCGCACCATCGAACTCGGTACGTACCTCGGTGTTCGACGCGATGGCGCGCTGGTCGCGATGGCGGGCGAGCGTATGCACCCCGCCGGCTGGACGGAGATCAGTGCCGTGTGCACCGACCCGGCATTCCGCGGGCAGGGGCTGGCCACCGACCTGGTTCGCGCGGTCGGTCACGGTATTCGCGCCCGCGGTGAGGAGCCGTTCCTGCATGCGTCGGACGCGAACGTGCGCGCCATCGAGCTCTACCTCTCCATCGGATTCGAGTTGCGTCGAACCTCGCACCTGACGTTGGTCCGTACGCCTGCGCCGAGCTCGAGATAAGTTCCGAAATCCGCTGTTGCGTGCTCTGAGCCCGAAGACATACCGTTACCTATGCGAATAAATGGCGACGTCATCTACGACGATGGACTGGTCCGTCTCGACGAGGCAGGCGTCACTTTGAGGTACTACTACTTCCCCTTCGCCACGAAGAAGTTCGTACCGTACGACAGGATTCGCGCCGTAGACACCGCCGTCCTCGGCAACTGGAACGGTCGCTGGCGTCTGTGGGGTGCGTCGACAACCGACCAGTGGCTTCCACTGGACGTGATGCGTCCCAAGAAGGACACTGCAGTGGTGCTCACCATCCGCCGCATCTCGCCGGTCTTCACCCCCGACGATCCTGAACTGGTTGCCCATCTGATTCGCGAGCGCATGACCGCACACGCGTGACGCGCCCCGACGAGCGGTTCACCCTCGCCAGCGAACGCACCTTTCTCGCCTGGCTGCGAACGTCTCTCGGCCTGCTCGCCGGCGGAATCGCGATCGTCCACCTGGTTCCTGATTTCAGTACCGGGTGGGTTCGGACGGCGCTGGGCCTGATTCTGATCGGTCTCGCTGCGGCGGCACCGATCATCGGTCTGCGACGGTGGATGCGCGTTCGCGATGCCCTCGAAAGTGGTGCACCGATGCCCGAATCACGAGATCTATGGATCTTCGCGGTGGGTATCGGCTCCGTAGCGGTACTGGCGGCAGTGGTCACGGTTCTGGGGATCCAGTAGAGCGTGGTGAACCACCACAGGTGCACAATCGAAGAACTAGGACGACCAACGACAGGAGTTCGGCGTGGCGCAGGGTCTCAAGCTGGGGTACAAGGCATCGGCGGAGCAGTTCGGACCGCGGGAGTTGGTCGAGCTCGGTGTGCTCGCCGAGCAGCACGGTATGGATTCGGCGACGGTCAGCGATCACTTCCAGCCGTGGCGGCACGAGGGTGGCCACGCGCCGTTCTCACTGGCGTGGATGACGGCGGTCGGGGAACGGACGAACACGATCCAGCTCGGCACCTCGGTACTGACGCCGACGTTCCGCTACAACCCGCCGGTCATCGCTCAGGCGTTCGCGACGATGGGCTGCCTGTACCCCGGACGCATCATGCTGGGTGTGGGCACCGGAGAGGCGCTCAACGAGATCGCGACCGGATTCACCGGCGAATGGCCGGAGTTCAAGGAACGATTCGCGCGCCTGCGTGAGTCGGTGCGGTTGATGCGTGAGCTGTGGCTCGGCGACCGCGTCGACTTCGAGGGCGAGTACTACACCACCAAGGGCGCGTCGATCTACGACGTCCCCGAGGGCGGTATCCCGGTCTACATCGCGGCCGGCGGACCCGTGGTGGCGCGGTACGCAGGACGTGCGGGCGACGGATTCATCTGCACGTCGGGCAAGGGCATGGAGCTCTACACCGACAAGCTGCTTCCGGCCGTCGAAGAGGGCGCGGGCAAGGCCGAGCGCGACGCCGGCGAGATCGACAAGATGATCGAGATCAAGATCAGTTACGACACCGATCCCGAACTGGCGCTGGAGAACTGCCGTTTCTGGGCACCGCTGTCACTGACGCCCGAGCAGAAGCACTCGATCGACGATCCGATCGAGATGGAGAAGGCCGCCGACGAGCTTCCGATCGAGCAGGTCGCCAAGCGCTGGATCGTCGCATCGGACCCGGACGAGGCAGTGGAGAAGGTCAAGCAGTACACCGATGCCGGCCTGAATCACTTGGTGTTCCACGCGCCCGGGCACGATCAGAAGCGGTTCCTGGAGCTGTTCGAGAAGGACCTGGCCCCGCGCCTGCGCAAGCTCGGCTGATTCCCGAAGAGACTAGAGATCGGCCGCGAGTGCGAACAATCGCATGTCGCGGTCGGTCCGGGTCTCGTATTCGCCGTACACCTCGACCATCGCGTCGAACTGCCGGTAGATGCGAGCCTTCTCGTCGCCGGTGATCCGGGTGGCCGTCACCGGAATCTTCTTGCCGCCGATGGCCACCACGGCCTTCGGGTCGGCGAGGAGGTTCGACGTCCACGCCGGGTGGTGCTGCTGACCGAAATTGGATCCGACGACGTAGATCTTGTCGCCCTCCCGGTAGTACAGCAGCGGACTCGTCCTGGGCTTGCCGGATTTGCGGCCGGTGGTGGTCAGTAGCACCACCGGAGCCGCGATCGGCCCGAGGACGGTGAAGCGGCCGTCGGATTTGGTCAAGAGCCACCGGTCGACGCCTGCGAGGTTCCTGATTACCCACGAACCGGGCTTCGTCGACGCGAACTTGACGGCGGGCTTGCGGATGAACGATGTTTCGCTGCCCCAGCGCACATCCGGGAACGGTGATTCGGCCATGGTTCATGGGACAACCCGACCGCGCCCGGTGTCAACACCCCAACCCACTGGGCAGGAGTGGAGCCTGCGGAACGACCCCTACTGGGCAGGAGTGGAGCCTGCGGAACGACCCCCACTAAGCTGGCGGGCATGGCTGAGCCCAGCGGCACCGACGCGTCGGACATGTATCCCTCGAGCATCTACATCGCGTCACCGGAAGGGGACACCGGGAAATCGACCATCGCGCTCGGTGTGCTGCAGATGCTCGCCGCTTCCGCGGCCCGGGTGGGGGTGTTCCGTCCCATTGCTCGATCGACCGACGAACCCGATTACATCCTCGAGTTGCTCGTCGAGCACACCACCGCAGATCTGACGTACGAGCAGTCGCTCGGTGTCACGTACGAGCAGGTGCACGCCGATCAGGATGCAGCGCTCAGTGAGATCGTCAATCGGTATCACGAGGTGGCGTCCCAGTGCGACGCCGTGGTGATCGTGGGCAGTGATTACACCGACGTCGGCAGCCCCAGCGAACTCGGCTTCAATGCGCGCATCGCCGTCAATCTCGGTGCCCCCGTGTTGCTTGCGCTGCGCGGGTCCGGTCGCACGCCCGACGAGATCGCGCAGTTGGCCACTCTGTGCCAGGGCGAACTGCGTCAGCATCATGCCCACCTGGCTGCGATCGTGGCGAACCGTTGCGCCCCCGAGGATCTCGATGCTGTCACCGACGCGTTGGCGTCGGTCGGCGTGCCCGCGTGGTCTTTGCCGGAGATTCCGCTCCTCGTCGCGCCGACGATGGCGGAACTGCTCGAGGCGGTGGACGGCACGCTGTACAGCGGTGATTCGTCGCTGCTGCAGCGAGAAGCGTTGCGGGTCATGGTCGGTGGCATGACGGCCGAGCATATCCTCGAACGGCTCACCGAGGGCGTCGTCGTCATCGCGCCTGCAGATCGATCCGACGTGTTGCTCGCCCTCGTCAATGCCCATGAGGCGGAGGGCTTTCCGTCTCTCGCCGGCATCATCATGAACGGCGGCATCGAGCCCCATCCGGCGATCGCTCGTCTGGTGGCGGGCCTCGGCCCCCGATTGCCGATCCTGACCACCGAGCTCGGCACCTTCGATACCGCTTCTGCTGCAGCGCAGACGCGCGGCCGCGTGGCGGTGGGTTCGCAGCGCAAGGTGGACACCGCGCTCGGCCTCATGGAACAGCGGGTCGACGCGAAAACTCTTCTGGAGCGGCTCGACATCGCCATTCCGACCATCACGACCCCGCAGATGTTCGAGTACCAGCTGATCCACCGGGCGCGCGCCGATCGCAAGCACATCGTGCTCCCCGAGGGCGGCGACGATCGCATCCTCCGGGCTGCCGGACGTCTGCTGCAGCGTCAGGTCGCGGACCTGACGATCCTCGGCGAGGAAGGTCCCATTCGGCGACGTGCATCGGAACTGGGCGTCGATCTCGACAGCGCGACAGTTCTCGACCCCAAGAACTGCGACTACGCCGAGGACTTCGCCGCCGAGTACACCGAGCTGCGCAAGCACAAGGGTATGACGATCGACCGTGCCCGCGAGATCATGGCCGACATCTCGTACTTCGGAACGATGATGGTGCACAAGGGAATTGCCGACGGTATGGTGTCCGGTGCGGCGCACACCACCGCGCACACCATCAAGCCGTCGTTCGAGATCATCAAGACGACCGAGGGCGTGTCGACGGTGTCGTCGATCTTCCTGATGTGCCTGTCCGATCGTGTTCTCGCCTACGGTGACTGCGCAGTCGTACCCGACCCGACGGCCGAGCAGCTCGCCGACATCGCCGTGTCCTCGGCGCAGACCTCGGCCCAGTTCGGGATCGAACCACGGGTGGCCATGCTGTCGTACTCCACCGGCGAATCCGGTTCCGGAGCGGACGTCGACAAGGTGCGGCAAGCCACAGCGCTTGTGCGCGAACGCAATCCGGAACTGCTCGTGGAGGGTCCGATCCAGTACG
Source organism: Rhodococcus sp. NPDC079359 (assembly GCF_040702585.1). NCBI lineage: Bacteria > Bacillati > Actinomycetota > Actinomycetes > Mycobacteriales > Nocardiaceae > Rhodococcus > Rhodococcus sp. NPDC079359. The sequence goes on along the minus strand of NZ_JBFBLH010000003.1, from coordinate 256,716 downwards.
ACGCGGCGATCGAACCGTCCGTCGCCGCGTCGAAGTTGCCCGATTCCGACGTGGCAGGCCGAGCGACGGTGTTCATCTTCCCGGACCTCAACACCGGCAACAACACCTACAAGGCCGTCCAGCGCAGCGCCGGTGCGGTTGCCGTCGGGCCCGTTCTGCAGGGCCTGCGCAAGCCGGTCAACGATCTCTCGCGCGGTGCGCTGGTCGAGGACATCGTCAACACTGTCGCCATCACTGCGATTCAGGCGCAGGGGATTGCCGCCGCAGCCGATCAGGAGGGCAAGTGAGCATCCTCGTCGTCAACTCCGGTTCGTCCTCGGTCAAGTTCCAACTCGTCGACCCGGGCTCCGGAGAGTCCGTGGCCACTGGGCTAGTCGAGCGCATCGGTGAATCCGACGGTCGGGTCGAACTCGACCACCGGGGCGAGAGTGTCGAGCGAATCGAGCACATCGACGACCACGGTGCCGGTCTGGCGCTGGCGTTCGAGATGCTCGCCGACGCAGGCGTCGAACTGGAATCGGTCACCGCGGTCGGGCATCGAGTCGTCCACGGCGGGACCGTGTTCTACCGGCCGACGATCATCGACGACGCCGTCGTGCAGCATATCTCGGACCTCAGTAGTCTTGCACCACTGCACAATCCGCCGAACGTGCTGGGCATCGAGGTCGCCAGGAAGCAGCTGCCCAACGTGCCGCACGTGGCAGTGTTCGACACCGCCTTCTTCCACTCCCTGCCCGACGCGGCCGCGACCTACGCCATCGACGCGACCGTCGCCGCCGAGCACGACATCAGGCGCTACGGCTTCCACGGCACCTCGCACCACTACGTCTCGGACCAGGTGGCGCAGTTCCTGGAACGCGATCTCTCGGAGCTGAATCAGATCGTGCTGCACCTGGGCAACGGGGCCTCGGCCTCGGCGGTCGCAGGCGGCAAGGCGGTCGACACCTCGATGGGACTGACTCCCCTCGAAGGTCTGGTGATGGGTACCCGCAGTGGGGATATCGACCCCGGGGTGATTCTGCATCTGCGACGCAGCGCAGGCATGAGCGTCGACGACATCGATGCCCTGCTCAACCGTCGCTCCGGGTTGATCGGACTGTCCGGGGTCAACGACTTCAGGCAACTGCAACAGCGGATCGACGACGGCGACGCCTCCGCACGCTTGGCATACGACGTCTACATCCACCGTCTGCGCAAGTACATCGGTGCGTACATGATCGGGCTGGGCCGGCTCGATGTCATCACGTTCACCGCCGGTGTCGGCGAGAACGCCGCAGCAGTGCGCGCCGATGCCCTGGCAAATCTCGAGGGCTTCGGCATCGAGATCGACCCAGAGCGGAATGCCCTGCGCAGCAAGCAGGCTCGGGTGATTTCCACCGACTCGTCGACCGTCACCGTGCTGGTGGTGCCCACCAACGAGGAGCTGGCGATCGCTCGGGCAGCGGACAGCCTGGTACGCAGCTAGAACAGCGAACGCGGCCGAATGGCGTTCGCCAGGTCCACCAACGAGAAACGGTGGGCGCGATCGGTGGCGTTGCGGGCCAGTGCCCTCAGGCCCTTCTCGGTGCCGCGCCGCAAGCCGTCCTCGGTGAACGGGACGCTGAGAATGGGTTCTCGCTCGGCGGTGGCGGCGTGGCCGGAGACGATCCAGTCCAGCGCCATTGCCAGTACCAGCGTCCGCATCTGCAGCGCCCGGCTCTCGGCCTTGGGTAGCAACGCCACTCGCCGCGCAGCAGAACGGAAATCGGCCTCGGACAGCTCCGCTCGCGAGCGGTCCATCAGCAGTGTCAGCACGCTGGTCATGCGCGCCATCGAGTAGTGCCGTGAGCTGATCGGCACCTGATCCAACGCTGCGATTGCCCCGGTCTGATCGCCGCGCCGCTGCAACTGCCGGGCCAAGCCGAACGCCGAGCTCACGATGCCGCGATTGGTCCGCCACACCGCTCGATACAGTCCCTCGGCGCGGGCCCGCCACTTCTCGGCTTCCTCGCCGTTGCCCGCAGCCACATGACCGAGCAGCTCCGAGGTGGCTCCGAGAGCGAGCTTGGGTGCGAGTTCGCCGGGCATCGCCCCGAGTACGTTGTCGAAACTCGTGAACGCAGAATCGTATTCGTGATGCAGCAGCGCGATCAGGCCTGCGTACCACTGCACTCGCCACGGATCCGCGGTGTGGTCGGTCGACTGCACCTTGGCCAGAATGTCGGTTGCTTCGACGACGTTCCCCAGATCCAGATGGGCCTTGACCTCGGCGAGGGTGATTTCGAGGCTCAGTTCCACGGGACTGGAGGACCCTGCGGAACGGCTCGATTCGGCTCCGGCGGTGACGCGTTCGATACCGTTGCGTTTGGCGTGCTGTAGCGAGTCCAGGGTCTGTCGAGGTTCGACGTGCACGGCTGCCGCCAACAGCGGCGCGCTCGGGTCGTTGGGGTCCACCAGCGGAACCGGAAGCGCAGCAACCACTTCCGAGGCGGTCATTCGTTCGTGCCGTACCGTACCGTCCACATAGGTGTCGGTTCGCCCCACCGACTGCTCGGTGCCGAAGGTCGTACGCGGCGGGCTGAACACCGTCGACAGCCCCGGCCGCTCGACACCCGTCCTGATGGCCAGAATCTCACGCAGCACACCGGTGGCCTGCCCGGCGAACTCGTCCGCGGATCGGAACCGTCGAGTGGGATCCTCGTGTGTCGCGCGCAGCAACAGTCGATGCAGGGACGGAAACTGCTGTAGCACTTCGGATTCCTCGACCGAGGGGAGGCCGTCGAGGTACTTGCCGTTCTTCGACGGCATGTCCAGGGTCAACACCGCCAGCGTGCGGCCGACCGTGAAGATGTCCGACGCCACCGTCGGTCCCGTCTTGACGATCTCCGGTGCTTGGTAGCCCACCGTGCCGTACAGGTAGCCGTAGTCCTCGATACCCGCGACCGCTCCGAGGTCGATGAGTTTGATCTGGTCGTCGGAGACCATGATGTTCTCGGGCTTGAGGTCGTTGTAGACCAGTCCGATCGAATGCAGATAGCCCAGGGCCGGAAGCACTTCGAGAACATAGGCCAGTGCTTGCTCGACGGGTAGGCGTGCGCCGTCGCCGCACGAGGTGAGGATGTCGCGCAGTGACCGGCCGCCGACGTACTCCATGACGATGAAGCCGACGGTCGACCCGTCGCTGCGGGGCTGCTCGACGAAGTTGTAGATCTTCACCACGCCGGGATGGGCGACCTCGGCGAGGAACTGCCGCTCGGCGACCGCGACGGCGTGGGCCTCTTCGTCACCGAAATGCAGCAGTCCCTTGAGCACCACCCAGCGGTCGCTGACGTTGCGGTCGATGGCGAGGTAGATCCAGCCGAGTCCGCCGTGCGCGATGCAGCCCTGCACGTCGTACTGGCCGACCACGCGATCGCCGGGTTCCAGCAAGGGAGTGAAGTCGAACGTTGCGCCGCAGTGCGGGCAGATGCCCATCGCCACGTCGGGCTCGTCCGGTTCACTGCGGCCCACCTTGGCGTTGCACTTCCAACAGAACCGCTTGTGCTGCGGCACCGTCGGATCCGACATCACGGCCGTGGCAGGATCGATCGGTTCGACGCGAGGCACTTCCACCAGACCGCCGCCGAGTCGCCGCCGAATCCCAGTGCTGCGCGATCGACCGGACCTCGACCGACCCGTCTTGGAGCGGGTGGAAGCGGAGTACGACGCATTCGATGGCGGGGTTCGATCGTCGACCGGTGACCGCGAGACGGCCTGAGTGCGCTCGACGCCGTCCGTTTCCGAGACTGCTTGCGTTCTCGACACTGCCCGGGTGCGCTCGCTGTCGTCGGTGCGCGAGACCGCCTGAGTTCGCTCCGCCGGGGCGGTTGCCTGCTGTTCGTCGTCGTCCATATTCCGAGGCCCCTAATCGCTGTACGACGCGTTGGGCGGACCGGGGGAGGGGCCGAGGACGGTCAGCCACCGGTTGTAGATGCGATTCCACGTGCCGTCGGAGCGGATGCGTGCCAACGTTCCGTTGACGAAGCGCACCAGATCCTCGTTGTTCTTGTTGATTCCCACCCCGTACGGCTCCGGGCTCAGGCTGTCGCCGACGATCTCGAGGTACGGATCCTGTGCTGCCAGACCGGCGAGGATCGCGTCGTCGGTGCTGATGGCGTCGACCTGCCGTTGCTGCAGTACCACAAGGCAATCCGACCACATCGGTACCGTCACCACGGTCGCGGCGGGCTGGACGCGCTGGAGGCGTCGCAGCGACGTGGTGCCCTCCACGGCGCACACTCGCTTGTTCGCCAGGTCCTCGACTCCGCGGATGCCCGACCCCTGCACCACCAGAACACGGTGCTGCGCTTGGAAGTACACGGTGGAGAACTGGACGTCCTTGCGGCGAGCGCACGTGATGGTCATGGTCTTGACCACCATGTCCACCGAAGAATTCTGCAGAGCTTCGAGCCGCTCCGCGGAGGTGAGGATACGGAAGTCCAACCGGTTGGGGTCGCCGAACAGGTCTCGTGAGACCTCCCGTGCGATGTCTACATCGAAGCCGACCAGTTGCCCGGTCATCGGGTCGCGGAAGCTGAAAAGGTTGCTGCCCGTGTCCAGTCCGACGACCAAGCGGCCCTTGGCGCGCAGTGCGTCGACGGTCGGTTGTGGCGGCGGCGGAACATCGGTGCCGGCGGGCAGTGGTCGCAGGCTGGCGGTGGGGCGGGCGCACTCGTCGTCGGCGGGGCTCTCGGTGGGCCGAGCGGCGACGGACGCGCCCTCCGGCAGCGGCGGTTCGGTGAACGTCGTGTCGACCTGCGGCGCAGAGTTCTCGGGCGGTGCACATCCGACCAACAGGGCGGTGACCAGGATGCCGACGGCGAGTAGACGTTTCACAGGTACTCCCGCAGTCTCGGGAACAGGCCGACGCCGAAGGCAACCGACGCGACGACGGTGAGCACGTACGCGCCGTTCGACAGCCCGGACAGCACCCATACCGATCGGTCGATGTTGGACCGCAGTTCGCTTCGCGCATTCTCGATTCCGTCCACCAGAACGCTGTCCAGTGCGGTGAACGCGGCCGCGGAATCGGACTCGCCGGTGCCGGTGGCAATGGAGACCGCACCGTTGAAATCGCCGACCTCGAGGGCGGAATCGATTCTGGAATGCGAGACCGACCACGTGTTCAGTGCATCGATCACCGCGGTGTCGCCCTGGAACATCTCCGTGAGCCGAGAGACGTTCGCGTCGAACGACTGTCCGTAATCCTGGCCGCCGCCGCGACGGGCGAGGTCGAGAGTTTCGTCCGCTCTGGCCTGCTGCGCCAGAATGAAACCCGTCGTGTAGGACTTCAGCGGAGACACGCCGCGGTCGATCGCGCGATCGGTGGCGATCGAGGAAATCAGTCCCACCACCAGCATCCAGCCGAGCAGGCCGGCGACAGCGACTGTGGCAGCGAGGAATCCGATGTTCAACGTGCGGCGAGTGGTTCGCGACAGGTACCACTGGGCCACGCCGGTCATCAGCAACAGGAACACCAGCGAGCCGATTGCGAACAGCGGCGGACTGGTGAATCGTTCCTGATCGGCCGACACCCGAGACGCCTGCTCGGTGTACAACTTCTCGGCCAGCGGCAGCAAAGTCGTCTGCATCATCGTCGACGCCTCGCCGAGATACGCCGCGCCCACCGGATTTCCGCTGCGGTTGTTGGCTCGCGCCGTTTCGACCAGACCGCTGTATACCGGTAACCCCGCGGCGATCTGCGTGAGCACCGCGCTGGTGGCCGCGTCGTTCTCGGCGACCCCGGCCGAGGCCGCGATCAGCTCGGACGACGCCTCGCCCAGCGCCTGCGAGTAGCGCTCGCGCACCTCGGGTGGCTCGAGACCGCCGGCGATGAAGGCGGTGGCCGCAGCCGCATCCGCCACCGACAGTGCCCCGTACAAATTCTGTGCCGAGTTCGCGAAGGGCTCGGTCCGCACCAACAGGGTGCCCAGGGTGTCGACCCGATCGGTCACGGCCGTGGACGCAAGATTTCCAACCGTCAACGCCAAGAACACCAGCGCGGTTCCCATCGCGACCAACCGCGCAGGCGTCGAACGCATCGTGTATCGAACCGGCGGCTTGCCTGCAGCGGCACCGACGTGTGTAGCCGTTGTCGGGGGGACGGCAGCGGAGGGGGTAATGCCGGCCGCGATCACGCACCCGAGCATATAAGCAGGCGGACCGTACTGCAGCCACTACAGCGCAGTCACTACAGAAGGATGATTCCCCTACGCTGGAGAGCATGCGTGGCGACGGGGACGGTTGGGTGATCGGTACGGACGGTTCTCGGCACTGGGGAAAGCACGGTGCCGCCGGACTGTTGCTGCGTGCACCGTCGAACGAACCGTCGAACACCGGTGAGCCGATGGTGCTGCTGCAGCACCGAGCGTTGTGGAGCCACCAGGGCGGAACCTGGGCACTACCCGGCGGAGCTCGCGATTCCCACGAGAGCACCGCGCACGCGGCGGTGCGCGAAGCCCACGAAGAAGCCGGTATCTCCGACGAACAGGTCAGGGTGCGCAGTGAGCGCGTCACCGCCAGTGTCGAGAGCGGCTGGTCGTACACCACCGTCGTCGCCGATACCGACCACCCTCTGACCACCGTGCCCAACGGCGAGAGCACCGAACTGCGCTGGGTGCCGGAGTCGATCGTCGACGAACTCCCGTTGCACCCGGGTTTCGCGTCCAGTTGGCCGTCGCTGCGCACCGTGCCGCTGCGGGTGCTGCTCGACACCGCCAACGTGCTCGGCTCGCGACCGAACGGGTGGTGGAAGGACCGCGCCGGATCGACCGGTGCACTGCTGACCTCGCTCGCCGAGACGCTGCCGCGCACTGTCGAACTGCCGAGCGGTCAGTACGGCTGGCTCACCCGCATCGAGGCCGTGCTCGAAGGCCAGGCCAGGGACGCGGTCGTCGACCACCCCCGCACCCGGACGATTCTCGCCGACGGCAGCGGCGACGACACCCTCGCCGACCAGGCCCACCGCGGCGGAGACCTGACGGCGATGGTCACCGCCGACCGCGGACTACGCGACCGGCTGCCGGAATCGGTGCAGGTCCTGACGCCGTCGTCGGTTCTCGCGTGGCTGTAGCTCTAAGCCTGTAGCGCCTGAACCAACGAACGAGCGGCCGCCTGGGGGTCCCTGGCCTCGGTGATGGCGCGAACCACCACGATGCGGTCGGCACCGGCTGCCTTGACCTGATCCACGTTGGTCGCGTCGACGCCGCCGATGGCGAACCACGGCCGCTCCGGCAGTGCGTCCGCGGTGGCCCGCAGAGCCTCGAGCCCCGCGGCCGAGCGGTTGGGCTTGGTGGGCGTCGGCCACACCGGACCGACGGCGAAGTAGTCGACACCGTCCTCGATCGCGGCGAGCGAGGACTGAGCGCGGTTCTGCGTCGAGCGCCCGATCACCACGTCCGGCCCCAGAATCTGCCGCGCATAGTGCACCGGCAGATCGCCCTGGCCCAGATGCAGCACGTCTGCACCCGAGGCCAACGCCAGATCCGCGCGATCGTTGACTGCCAACAGCGCCCCGTGCCGTTTGGTCGCGGCGAGCAGAATCGCCAGCGCAGCGAGCTCGTCCTTGGCCTCGAGGGGGCCGAACTCGCGCTCGCCTGCGGAGTTCTTGTCACGCAGCTGGATGATGTCGACGCCACCGGACAACGCGGCCTCGGCGAACTGCGCGAGATCGCCCTTGTCGCGCCTGGCATCGGTACACAGGTACAGGCGAGCGGACGCAAGACGCTCACGGGGAGTCTGATTGCGGGCGGTCTGAGATGGATGCACAAAGCGAACTGTATTCTCATGGTGGCCGCCACCGACGACGGAGTGGCCGAGAAATCGCGGGAGTCCCGAGGATCGTGGGGCTGAGAGTGGGTTCGCCGCCCTTACCGTCAATACCTGAACCCGATCATGCGGGCGCAGGGAGTGAGGACGTGAATCGCGTGTACATCGTCGTTATCGGCGGAGGCGTCATCGGGTTGTCGACGGCGCTGCGCCTGGCCGAGGACGGTCATCGGGTCGTCGTGCACGATCCCGCGCTGGGGAAAGGCGCGTCGTGGGTCGCGGGCGGAATGCTGGCACCGTTGTCCGAGGGTTGGCCCGGCGAACACGAACTGCTGCATCTCGGTGCCGCGTCGTTGGCGCGCTGGCCGGAATTCGCTCGACGCCTCCCCGGCCCCTCGGTGTTCTCCGCAGCAGGATCGGTGACGGTTGCCCTCGACTCCGCCGATGCAGCCGATCTACGAACCATCGCCGAATGGGTGGGCGAGCAGGGACACGAACTCGAGATTCTGGGACGGGCGCAGCTGCGTGAGCTCGAACCTGCTCTGGCGCAGAACATTCGACTCGGCCTACTGGCTCCGACCGAACTGTCGGTGGACAACCGGGCGCTGATCGCCGCGCTCGAGCAGGGATGTCTGGACGCGGGCGTCGAGTTCGTGGCTAGCTCGGTCGACGCAATTCCCGACGCCGATCAGGTGGTCCTGGCCGCCGGTTCTCGCTGTTCCGCACTGTGGCCCTCTCTGCCGGTCAGGCCGGTGAAAGGCGAGATCCTGCGGCTGCGTCGTAGGCCCAGCGCCGCACCGCCGCCGCACCGCACCGTCCGCGGAACCGTGCACGGACGCCCGATCTACCTGGTGCCACGTGGTGACGGATTGGTCGTCGGCGCAACACAATACGAATCCGGTGAGGACACCCAGGTCACCGTCGCCGGGGTACGAGACCTCATCGCCGACGCCGAACGACTCATGCCGAGCATCGGCGAATACGAGTTGTACGAAACCGCTGCCGGCCTACGGCCGATGAGCCCGGACGGACTCCCGATCATCGGCAGGCTCGACGAGAACGTCGTCGTCGCCACCGGACACGGCCGCAACGGCATCCTGCTCGCGCCCATCACCGCCGCCGCCGTCGCCGCGCTGATCTCCGGTGACGCCCTGCCCGAGGCGAAAGCAGCCACACCCGAACGCTTTGCACACATCGAGAGGACACCATGACACAGGTCGCGATCGGCATCACCGTCAACGGCGAGGATCACCTGCTCACCGAGGACATGACCATGCGTCGGCTGCTCGAATTCCTGGGCCTGCCCGAGAAGGGCATCGCCGTCGCCGTCGACGGAGCGGTGCTGCCCAAGAGCCGCTGGGACACCACCAGCGTCGAAAAGGGTTGGACCATCGACGTTCTCACGGCTGTGCAGGGTGGTTGAGGGCATGGCGGGTTTGACGATCGCGGGCCGCACCTTCACCTCCCGGCTCATCACCGGCACCGGGGGAGCGGCCAACCTCGCAGTACTCGAGGAAGCCCTCGTCGCGTCGGGAACCGAACTGACCACCGTCGCGATGCGTCGCGTCGACGCCGCGGGTGGAACGGGAGTGCTGGATCTGCTGCGCCGGTTGAACATCGCGCCGCTACCGAACACGGCAGGCTGCCGCGGCGCGGCCGAAGCAGTACTCACCGCGCAGCTCGGGCGTGAGGCGCTCGAAACCGACTGGGTGAAGCTCGAAGTGATCGCCGACGAGCGAACCCTGCTGCCCGACGCCATCGAATTGGTCAAGGCCGCAGAACAACTCGTGGACGACGGCTTCCAGGTGCTCCCTTACACCACCGACGACCCGGTCCTGGCGAAGCGACTCGAGGACATCGGCTGCGTTGCTGTCATGCCGCTCGGCTCGCCCATCGGCACCGGCCTCGGCATCGCCAACCCGCACAACATCGAGATGATCGTCGACGCTGCAACTGTGCCGGTGATCCTCGACGCGGGCATCGGCACCGCCAGCGACGCCACCCTCGCAATGGAACTCGGCTGCGACGCGGTGCTGCTCGCGACCGCAGTGACCAGGGCGAAGGATCCGGCGCTGATGGCGTCGGCGATGCGGAACGCGGTGGCCGCGGGCTACCAGGCCAGGCATGCCGGCCGAATTCCGAAACGATTCTGGGCTCAGGCCAGCTCGCCCATGTGATCAGCTGCGTTGCCTGGGGTGCTGCGTTGCCTGTGGTGCTGCGTTGCCTGGGGTGCTGCGAATCCAGCAAACGCGCGCGCGTTCGTGAAACGCGTGCGGAATAGTGGCGGGTACGGGGGCGATTCCGCGCGCGTCTGGCAAACGCGCGCGCTTTTGCGGCCGTGCCCGTGTGACGCCGATGTGGCCGCTGCTGCCGACGCTCATGTGGCCGCGTGACGCCGATGCCGCCGACGCCGACGCCGACGCCGCCGCCGATGTGGCCGCTGCCTCCTCACATTCGGCAAACGCGCGCGCGTTCGTGAAACGCGTGCGGAATAGTGGCGGGTACGGGGACGATTCCGCGCGCATCTGGCAAACGCGCGCGCTTTTGCGGCCTCGCCCGTGTGGCAGCGAGACGCCGAAGTGACCGACTGTCTCAGGGTTGGGTCATCCGAAAGGATGATGCAACTGACGACTGTGGGTCGATGTGCGGACGCTGTCGATGGGGGAAGGTTGACCCATGATCGAAGTGACAGGACTGACCAAGCAGTACGGCGCGGTGACGGCGGTCGACAACCTCACCTTCACCATCAAGCCCGGCATCGTGACCGGATTCCTCGGCCCCAACGGCGCAGGCAAGTCGACCACGATGCGGATGATTCTCGGTCTCGACCGCCCCACCTCGGGAGCGGCGACCATCGAGGGCAAGAGCTACAGCCATCTGAAGCAGCCACTGCGTACCGTCGGCGCTCTGCTCGACGCCAAGTGGGTGCACCCCAATCGCTCGGCGCGTGCGCATCTCGAGTGGATGGCGGCCTCCAACGGCATTCCGAAGTCGCGCGTCGACGAGGTACTGCGGCTGGTGGGCCTGTCCGAGGTCGCGAAGAAGAACGCGGGCGGGTTCTCGCTCGGTATGTCGCAGCGGCTCGGACTCGCGGGCGCATTGCTCGGTGACCCCAAGGTGCTGCTGTTCGACGAGCCGGTCAACGGACTCGATCCCGAGGGCATCGTCTGGATCCGAAAGTTCATGCAGCGCTTGGCAGCCGAGGGCCGCACGGTGCTGGTCTCGAGCCACCTGCTCTCGGAGATGGCGCAGACCGCGGAGCATCTCATCGTCATCGGACGCGGCAAGTTGATCTCCGATTCCACGGTGCAGGAATTCATCGACCATGCTTCCGAAGCATCGGTACGCGTGCGCAGCCCGCAGCTCGACGGACTCCGCCAGGCCCTGACCACCGCCGGTCTCACCGTGCGTGAGCCGGACAAGACAGACGAACTTCAGCCCTCGTTGGTGGTGCTGAACTCCACGACCGACGCGATCGGCGACATCGCCGGTCGAGCTGGAATCACATTGCACGAGTTGGCCTCTCAGCGAGGCTCGCTCGAGGAAGCATTCATGAAACTCACCGGAGACACAGTGCAATATCACGGCGCGGGAGCCGAAAACCCCAACAATCAGCAAGCAATGGGCGGTGCACTCTGATGGGCGTTTTGGCAGCAGAAAGAATCAAGTTCACCTCGACCAAGTCGCCGTGGTGGTGCAGCGCGATCATCGTGGTGCTCGGTCTCGGGTTCGCGGCAATACTGGGGTGGGCTGCACAGTTGGCCACCGACACCGATGCGCCCGAGGGCATTCCGCCCACGACGGCAGCCGACGTGGTGGGACTCGGAGTCGGAACGTTCGGTTCGATGGTGTTGATGATCTTGGCCGCGTTGACCGTGACCAGCGAGTACCGTTTCGGACTCATCCGCACCACGTTCCAGGCCGTGACCAACCGAGGATCGGTGCTGGCGGCCAAGGCCCTGCTGGTCGGTGTCTACGGTGCGATCCTGTCGTTCGTGCTCGCCGTCATCGGGCTCTACCTCGCCAAGGCGCTCGCCGGTGAGCAGGCAGGTGCGCTGCTGGGCTTCGACGTCGATGGAACCTGGCGCATCCTGTACGGCACCGCCATCCTGGCGTTCGTCCAGGTGGTTCTGGCCATCGGCGTCGGTGCTCTCATGCGGCAGTCCGCCGGAGCAATTGCCATCCTGCTGCTGTGGCCACTGCTCATCGAGAACCTCGTCGGGGTGATTCCGACGGTCGGCGAGAAGATCCAGCCGTTCCTGCCCTTCCTCAACGCCAATCACTTCCTCGGATCCGGCGGCGGCGTCGACTTCCACTGGGGTCCGATCGGCGGCCTGATCTACTTCGTCGCCTTCACCGCGGTGATCTTCGGAGCAGCGGTGTTCGTCGTCAATCGTCGGGACGCCTGACGCCGCTCGCCGGTAGGGTGTCCGCTATGCGGATTTCCTTGCTTGCAAGTAGCGCTGTCACTGTCTTGATTCTGGCCGGTTGCTCGTCCACCTCGGACGAGGAACCGGCCAGAGTTTTCGCTACACCCGACGGGCCGGGCCTGTCGGAAGCGGTCACCGAGGAGGCGTTGGTGGGGCACCTCGAACAACTGGAAGCCATCGCCGCCGAGAACGACGGAAACCGCGCGGCCGGCACCGCCGGGTACGACGCGAGTGTCGATTATGTTGTCTCGCAACTCGAATCGGCCGGGTTCGAGGTCACCACCCCGGAATTCGATTTCGACACCTTCGAGGCGCAGACCCAGACCCTGTCGGTGGCGGGTGCCGAGATCCCGGTGTTCGCGCTCAGTTACTCGCCGACCACCACCGCCGAGGGGATCACCGCACGCGTCGTCGGCGCTCCCGCCGGTGCAGACGGCTGCGAGGCGACCGACTACACCGGCCTCGACCTGGCCGGAGCCGTTGCGGTCGTGCCGCGCGGAGTGTGCCCGTTCGGTGTGAAGCAAACTGTTGCAGCGGAACTGGGAGCGGCCGCCGCGATCATCGTCAACAACGAACCGGGACCGCTCGATTCGGGCACACTCGGCGACACCGACACCGCTCGGATTCCGACCGGCGGCGTCAGCCAGGAGGACGGGGCGGCCGTTCTGGCCGCACCCGAGGTGACGCTGACCCTCGTCACCGAGACCGAAACGACCACCAGCCGCAACATCATTGCGCAGACCACCACCGGTTCCACCGAGAACGTGGTGGTCACCGGTGCGCATCTCGACAGCGTCCCCGAGGGTCCAGGCATCAACGACAACGGAACCGGTACCGCGGCAGTGCTCGAGACCGCACTGCAGATGGGTAGCGCCCCCGAGGTCACCAACGCGGTGCGCTTCGCGTTCTGGGGTGCCGAGGAGAACGGACTCGTCGGTTCCACCGAGTACGTCGAGGGCCTGTCCGACGAGGACAAGCGAAACATCGCGCTGTACTTGAACTTCGACATGATCGGCTCGAACAATGCCGGCTACCTCGCCTACGACGGAGACGACTCCGACCAGGTGGGTGAGCCCGCCGGACCGGCCGGATCCGACGCCATCGAGCGCACCTTCGTCGAGCGACTGGCGACCGAGGGCGTAGCCGTCGACGGCACCGATTTCGACGGCCGATCGGATTACGGCCCGTTCATCGAGGTCGGCATCCCCGCCGGTGGTGTGTTCAGCGGAGCGGACGAGAACAAGACCGGCGCGCAGGCCGAGAAGTGGGGTGGCACCGCGGATCAGACGTTCGACGAGAACTACCACACCGATCAGGACACCCTGGCGAACGTCGACCGCGCAGCACTGGCGAAGAACGGCGCGGCGGTGGCCTACGGAATCGGCGTCTACGCGCAGTCGGTGGAGGGCCCCAACGGGGTTCCGGTGGGCGCCGCGCGCGAGGCCGCTCGCGCCGAAGGATGAGGGTAAGTATGTGTAACCGTGGGTTACGCTCGATGCTGTGAACGCAGTCGTCTCCTCGGTCGTGGAGTGGGTCCGCACCACCAATCGAGCGCCCGCGGTGATCGGGGCGGTTCGGCGTGTGCGCCGCGCACTACCCGGTGACCCCACGTTCGGCGATCCACTGTCGATCGACGGTCCGGGCAGAGCCCTGGCCGTCGCTCGTGTCGCCGACAGGTTCCTTGCTGCGAACGGCCTCGACGACGAACCCGGTGCGTCCCGCGAAGTGGGCCTCGGAGCGTTGCAGTTGTGGCAGGCGATCCTCGAACGAGCCGGCAGAGGCCGCGGCGAGCACGACGTCACCATCGTGTTCACCGACCTCGTCGGGTTCTCGTCGTGGTCGCTGCGGGCCGGCGACACCGCCACCCTGACCCTGCTGCGCAAGGTCTCCAAAGCCGTCGAACCCGAGGTCGCATTCCGCGGTGGCCACGTCGTCAAGAGACTGGGCGACGGCATCATGGCAGTGTTCGCCGATCCGGGCAAAGCAGTCGACGCGGTCTTCGCGGCCCGTGAGGCACTGAAGGGCGTCGACGTCGACGGCTACACCCCGACGATGCGCGTCGGCATCCACACCGGCAGCCCGCGGCAGGTGGGATCGGACTGGCTGGGCGTCGACGTCACCGTCGCCGCCCGGGTGATGCAGACCGGCGGCAACGGCAACATCATGATCTCCGCGGCGGCCCTGGAGGCGGTACCGCCGGAGGTGCTCGACGCCTTGCGCGTGGTCTCCAAGCCCTATCGCCGCAGCTTCTTCGCTCCGAAGATCAAGGGCGCACCCGACGACCTACGCATCCTCCGACTCGTGCAGTCGCCACAGCGGTGACACCGGTCCGTGGCCCGCGCCCAGATCGTAGGACGCGGCCAAACAGCGGGTAACCCACTCCTTGCCGAACGCCACCGCGTCGGGCATGGAGTATCCGTGCGCCAGGGCCGACGCGATCGACGCGGCGAGGGTGTCGCCGCCGCCGTGATCGTTGCCGGTGTCGATGCGTTCGCTGGTGAATTCGAGGAAGGTGTCGCCGTCGAACAGCAGGTCGGTGCTGTGGGTCGACGTCCGCAGGTGACCGCCCTTGACCAGGGCCCACTGCGCGCCCAACCCGTGCAGGGCCTCGGCGGCGCGGTGCGCGGTGGAGTCGTCGACCACGTCGATGCCGGTGATGAGCCGAATCTCGTCGAGGTTGGGGGTCACCAGCGAGGCGATGGGAAACAGGGTGTGGCGGATGGCGTCGAGGGCCTCGGCGTGCAGCAGAGGATCGCCGTGCATCGACGCGCACACCGGATCGACGACCAACGGAACCGGCTGATCGCGGCCGATGCCGACCTCGGTGCAGACGGCCGTGACCGCGTCGATGATCGCGGTGGAGGCCAGCATTCCGGTCTTCGCTGCGCCGACGCCGATGTCGGAGACGACGGAGCGAACCTGCGCGGCGACGACGTCCGGCGGAATCTCGTGGAAGCCCGTCACGCCGACGGTGTTCTGGACCGTGACCGCAGCGACCGCGACACAGGCGTGCACGCCGAGCAGTGCCATCGTTCGGCTGTCCGCCTGGATTCCGGCACCGCCACCGGAGTCGGTTCCGGCGATGGTCAGCGCGCGGACTGGAGTCTCGCCGTTGGGCGTGAGCGGTAGGAACTTCACGAGAGAAGACAGTACCGGCGCGTGGGGAGGCGGGGGTCGCGGCCGCTGAATCGGATTGCCGAGTCCGTGGCGAAAACTTGGGCAGGTCTTGAATGTTGTTGTATCACAACGTCGAACAGGGCCACTTATGATCCGTACCAGCATTCGTGTCGGGTTCGACGGACAAACCTACGCATCCGAAGGTTTGTTGGTAGAAAAGGTGACAGAGCCACCGTGCGCATGTTTAATAGTGGTGCACGTCACATCGGTTTCACTCGTTCATCACTCCACACACAGCGAAGGAGGCGTCCCATGCTGGCAAGTTCTCCTAGCGCTGATGTCTCGATCAACAAAGACCAGAACCGATTCGAGCTTCGATTGAACGGTGATCTGGTCGGGATCGTCGGCTTCTACGAGGTCGAGGGAAACGGCACGCGTGCGACGCGTACTCATGTCGTGTCCTTCATGCACACGGTCGTCACCGAGGATTTCGGTCATCAGGGTCTGGCCGGCATTCTGGTGCGGCGCGCGCTCGACAGTGCTCGGTCCTACGGCTGGAAGGTCAAGCCGGTCTGCACCTACGTGCAGCGCTTCGCTGCGGCCAATCCTGAATACAACGACATGCTCGTCGCTCTCTGACCTCGGGTTCCTGCACGCATCGCCCGGTCACATCAAGCCTGGTCACATTAAGGGCACGACTCGGCGACGATCGGTGCACTCGCCTCGCGTCACATGGACAACACTGGTCTCATGAGTGACATGAGTCACATACATCCACGGCGGGTCACCGGGCCCGCTCCGGTCGACCGGCCCGTCGTTCGCATCGAGGACGACGTCGATCACAACAGGTTCGATCTTTTCGTCGACGACGAACTCGTCGGTATTCTCGGGTATCGCTTCGGTGAGGGCGACGACGGCGGCGTCGGCCCGGTCGTCGCGCTCATGCACACCGTCGTCAAGGAAGAGTACGGCGACCGCGGATGGGCGGGCGTGCTGGTACGAGCGTCCCTGAACACCGCGCGTGACCGGCAGTGGCGCATCGTTCCGATCTGTACCTACGTGCGGCGATACCTGGCGCAGCACGAGGAATTTCTGGATCTGATCGCCGAATAGAGAGCAGTGCTCTTGTTTTATGGGCGTATCGAATGAATACTGCTTCCTGTAGAGAGCGCCGCTCTCGAAAGGTTGGCATTCCCCGATGCGTGTATCCCTGTATCTGTTCGTCGGCATCATGTTCGCCGCGTATCCCACACTGCGTCCCTACTCGGACGAGGTGGGCACGGCGGGAGCCGACGCCTTCGCATCCTCGAACTGGGTGCTCTCCCACACCTTCGCCATGCTCGGCTTCATCGCGCTCGGGCTGACCGTGCTCTACACCGGTCGACGGTCGGAGCTCGCGGTCGTGACTACGTGGATCGGCGTCGGGTTGGTGCTGCCGTACTACGGCGCGGAAACCTTCGCGCTGCATGCACTGGGTGTCGATGCCGTACAGAACGCGAACCCCGGCCTGATCGATCTGGCCGACTCGATCAGGTACTCGCTCGTACAGTCCGTCATGTTCGGGCTCGGACTGGTGCTGATCGCCGTCGGGCTGGTGGCATTCGCTCTACGCAACCGCTACGCCGCGGTGCTCGCTGCCGGGTTCGTGCTCTTCCTTCCGCAGTTCTACACCCCGCCTGCCGTGCGAATTGCGCACGGAGTGCTGATCGCCGTCGGGGCGATTCTCGCCGCCAGGGCCGTGGCGGACAGGTCGGCGGACTCTGCTCAGCCGATCTCCACGATCACCGGAGCGTGATCGCTGGCTCCCTTGCCTTTGCGTTCCTCGCGGTCGATGGACGCGCCGGTCACTCGTGCCGCCAGGGCAGGGGAGGTCAACGCCATGTCGATGCGTAGGCCCTGCTTCTTGGGGAACCGCAACTGCGTGTAGTCCCAGTAGGTGTACGTCCTGGGCTCGGGGGTGAACTGCCGCGTCACCTCGGTGAAGCCGGCGTCGCCGAACGCGGTGAAGGCGTCGCGCTCGGCTTGGGAGGTGTGGGTCTTGCCCTCGAACAGTGCGGGATCCCAGACGTCGTCGTCGGTGGGCGCGATGTTCCAGTCGCCGACGAGCGCGATCTGCGCCTGCGGATCCGCCGCCACCCACGCCTGCGCGTCGGCCTTCAGCGCAGCGAGCCACTCGAGCTTGTAGGTGTAGTGCGGATCGGCGAGTTCGCGGCCGTTCGGCACGTACAGGCTCCAGACGCGCACCCCGTCGCACGTGGCGCCGATGGCGCGGGCCTCCTGGGCGGGATCGATCTCGGGATCCTTGCTGAACCCGGGCTGATCCTCGAACCCGACCTGCACATCGTCCAGGCCGACGCGCGATGCGATCGCGACGCCGTTCCACTGGCTCAGCCCGACGTGGGCGACCTCGTACCCGATGTCGGTGAACCGCTGATACGGAAACTGTGCGTCCTTGCACTTGGTTTCCTGCATCGCCAGCACATCGACATCGGATCGCTGCAGCCAATCGACGATTCGATCCTGACGAGAGCGGACGGAGTTCACATTCCAAGTAGCCAAGCGCACGGGAACGAACCTTATCGAACGCCTCCGACAGGCCGGGCATAGCGATACCGATGGTGGTCCTCGAAGCCGAGGTCTCGGTACAGAGCAACGGCTTCGGTGTTGTCGACGGCCACCTGCAGGTACGCGTGTGTCGCTCCGTTGTCGCGTCCCCATCGCACCAACTCGCCGCACATCAGAGTGCCGAGGCCGTTGCGGCGATGCTCGGGAGAGACCCAGAGCGAGGTCAGTCCCACCCAGCATCGACCGTCCGGGGCGGTGGTGACGGCCGCGCGACCGACGGCGGCCGCCGACGACGAGTGCGCGCCGATCATGCCGAAACCGAGGGTGCCGCCCCGCACTGCGGCGACCACCTCCGCTGCGCCCGCGGGAGCCTCGCTGCCCTGGTAGCGCAGGGAATTCAGCCACTCGGCTGTCGGCTGCGCGGTGACGGCGATAGCCGAATCACCGCCGCGCAGAACGAGCTTCGCGATGTCCGCAGCCATGACGGCGGTCTCGTTGTAGGTCCGCCACCCGGCCGGCGCGCTGCCGAGACGGTCGGGGAGCGAGAGCGTCGGCACCAGTCCGCGAGCGGCGTATCGGTCGACGATCTGCGCGAGAGTCTCGGCCGTCGTCGACGCTCCGGGTTCGAGGGGTGCCGCCGAGTTGGCGCGGCCGGTGAACCCGTGACCGAATCGCAGCTGCCAGCCGTCGATCCACTCCCGCTCTACGCCCGGCCAACCGTCGGCGGCAGCGGCCTCGAGCGAGCGGATCTCCGACGTCCGAATCGGCTTGGGCCCCAGAGGTTTCAACGCTACGACTCGTTCGGCGGCGACCTGCACCAGCACGCCGTCCCGGCCGCGCACCGAGACCGAGCCTGCGTCCATCGCCACCAGTTCGCCGATCACGTCCGTCATCGGGTGGGTGTGGCCGGGTGGCAACCGATAGCGAAGCATCACCCGGGTACCCACCGGGACGGTCAGTCGTCGTCCTCGTCGTCGTGCCCGAACGGGTCGTCGACCGTGCCGGGCGTCCAGCTCAGACCGGGCACGCCCCACCCGGCGCGCTTGATCGCCTTCTTCGCGGCCCGCGCATGTCGACCGATGAGCACGTCCGTGTAGAGGAAGCCGTCGAGATGACCCACCTCGTGCTGAAGCATCCGAGCGAAGAATCCGTGACCCTCGATGTCGACGGGATCGCCCTTGGCATCCGTACCGGTCACCCGGGCCCACTCGGCGCGCCCGGTGGGGTGCTGCTCGCCGGGGACGGATAGGCAGCCCTCGTCGTCGTCGTCCGGATCGGGCATCGTCTCCGGAATCTCGGAGGTCTCGAGTACCGGATTGACGACCTCGCCGCGGCGGCGGAAGACCTTGCCGTCCTCGCCTTGATCGGGGCAGTCGTAGATGAACAGACGCTTGCCGACACCGACCTGATTCGCGGCGAGTCCGACGCCGTTCGCGGCGGCCAACGTCTCGTACATGTCGGCGATCAGCTCGGCCAGCTCGGCGGGTGACTCGGTGACGGGAGCGGTTGCGGTGTGCAGCACCGGATCGCCGACGATCCGGATGGGAAGAATTGCCATGGTCGACAAGGATACCGGGAGTGGAGCCTGCGGAATGACCCGTGGTGAGGAGTGGAGCCTGCGGAATGAGCCAGTGGTGTGCGTCGCGCATGCGGTCGAGTAGGTGGAACACGCCACGCGCGGGCAGCCCGCAGGAGCCGTGTCCCCGGCGTCGGACATGGTTGAATGATCCCCGAAGTACAACTGTGTAATTCGGTCGGCGCTCCTACGGGTGTCGGCAGTACTGGGGGAAGCAGATTTCTCCGGGTGGGTGATCCTGCCGACCCTGGGAAGTCGAGAAGTCGAGGAGTGGGATGGACGGCGCAGCAGCGCGTGACTCGAACCAGTCTCAGCAACCGGGAAGTTCGGACGGCTCTCAGGATCCGAACGAGGTCGGTGCGGACGGACTGAGTCGACGAGAGCACGACATCCTGTCCTTCGAGCGGCAGTGGTGGAAGTACGCCGGGGCCAAGGAAGAGGCCATCAAGGAACTCTTCTCCATGTCGGCGACCCGCTACTACCAGATCCTGAATGCGTTGGTCGATCGTCCCGAGGCGCTCGCCGCGGATCCGATGTTGGTCAAGCGCCTGCGCCGGTTGCGTGCGAGCAGGCAGAAGGCTCGTGCGGCACGTCGGCTGGGTTTCGACGTCTGAGCAGGTCGTGCGTTCCGTGTGCCGAGTCGCCGTCGACGGTCGGCTAGGGTCGATCAGGTGAGCAGCCCGAACCCGGAACAGACCGGGCCACCACTCCGCGCCCTGGCCATGGTGTTGATCTCGCTCGCGATCCTGTTCGCAGCGATCGGGGCGTTGTCTCTGACGGGTTCCGATTCCGACGATGCGGCCGCCGAGCCCGCCGCCGAGACGACGAGCGCACCGGCCGCGGTCGCACCGACCGCACAGGCTCCTGCAGCCCAGGTTCCCGCGGGCGATTCGGCGACCGGTGCCGCGGCACCCACCACCACCTCGGGCGCACCCGCCGACGTCGAAGTGCGAGTACTCAACAACTCCAATGTCTCCGGCCTGGCCGCCGGTACCGCGAGCACGTTGACCGCCGAGGGTTGGAACGTCGCCGAGACGGGCAACTTCAGTGAAGACCAGTTCGCGCAGACCGCGGTGTACTACGGCACGACGGCAGGTGAGGAACAGGCCGCGCAGACCATCGCCACGCAGCTCGGCGTCCCGGCCGAACCCAAGCCGACCTCGCTCGAATCCACGACAGGCGTCGTCGTCATCGTGACCCAGTAGTCCTGCAGCGGCCAGTTCCACAGCGTCGACTTCCGTGCCCGATTCGGCTGAATCGGTCGGCACGTTATCATTTCCGAGCCCGGCGAAACTGCCTGAAAGAGGAGCGATTTCCGATGGACATGTTCAAGCGACGCACTGCCGCGACCCGATCGTTGCGTTACGTGGCCCCGGTCCTCGCGATCGCAGCTCTCGGGCTCTCCGCCTGCAGCAACGGCGAGGTCCCGTCCGACGTCCCCGGCACCGTCCCGCCGGTGTGGACCGGAGAGGCCGATCCGTCGGCAGAAGCCGTCGCCGGCGACAGCCCGGCCGAGTCGAGCTCCGGCGACATCATCGAAGCCGCACTGCGCGACGCCTCCGGTGCCGAGGTCGGCACGGTGTCGTTCGCGTCCGAGGGCGACAAGCTCACCGTCACCGCCGAGGTCGAGGGCATGACCCCCGGCTTCCACGGCTTCCACGTTCACACCGTCGCCGCCTGCGAGCCGAACTCCGTGGCACCGACAGGCGGGGAGCCCGGCGCATTCCTGTCCGCGGGCGGTCACCTGCAGGTCGACGGCCGCACCGAGTACCCGGCCAGCGGTGATCTGACGTCCATTCAGGTCGGCGAGGACGGCACCGGGATGCTCACGACCACCACCGACGCGATCACACTCGACGATCTGCGTGCGGGCGGTGCCGGAACGGCTGTGATCGTGCACGAGGGTGCCGACAACTTCGCCAACATCCCGCCGCGATACACCCTGCCCGACGGTGCCGCCGTGCCGGACATGACGACTCTGATGACCGGCGATGCCGGCTCGCGGGCGGCGTGCGCGGTACTGCAGTAGTTTGAGCGCTCCCCGGATCGACTTCGCGAGTTCACCGCGCCCGACGCTCGGCGTCGAGTGGGAGATCGCGCTTGTCGACAAGAACACGCGAGACCTGGTCAACTCCGCCGAGGCGGTCATGGACGGTGTCCGCGACCTGGCCGGGGACACCCCGCGGGTGACGAAGGAACTGCTCCGCAACACCGTCGAACTCGTCACCGGAGTGTGCGAGAACGTCGGGGAGGCGATGGCAGACCTCGGCGAGTCTCTCTCGCTCGTCGAGCGCGCGGCGGATCCGCTGGGAATCGATCTGTTCTCGGCGGGGACCCATCCGTTCGCCGAGTGGTCCACCCAGCAGCTCACCAGTTCCCCGAGTTACGACGAGTTGATCGCTCGGACGCAGTGGTGGGGTCGGCAGATGCTGATCTGGGGTGTGCACGTGCACGTGGGAGTGTCGTCTCCCGACAAGGTCTTTCCCATTCTCAACTCACTGCTGCTGCAGTACCCGCACCTGCTGGCGCTGTCGGCGTCCTCACCGATCTGGGCGGGCAACGACACCGGCTACGCCAGCAATCGTGCGTTGATGTTCCAGCAGCTGCCGACGGCCGGGCTGCCGTTCCAGTTCGAGAACTGGCCGCAGTTCGAGGGATTCGTTCGTGATCAGCTCAAGACCGGCGTCATCGAGCAACTCGGCGGCATGCACTGGGACATCCGCCCCGCCCCCAAGTGGGGAACCATCGAGGTTCGGGTGTGCGACGGGGCGTCGACCAAGCGGGAGCTCGCGGCTCTCGTCGCGTTGACGCACTGCCTCATCGTCCATCTCGACGAACGTCTCGAAGCGGGGGAGACCCTGCCGTCGATACCGCCGTGGCACGTGCAGGAGAACAAGTGGCGGGCTGCCCGGTACGGCCTCGATGCCGAGATCATTCTCGACTCGGACAGCAACGAACGTCTGGTCACCGACGACCTGAACGACCTGCTCGAGAAGCTGACGCCGACGGCCGTCCGGTTGAACTGCGTCGACGAGTTGGCCGCGGTGGCCGACATTCCGCGGCTGGGGGCGTCGTACCAGCGTCAGCGGGCGGTGGCAGCGAAATCCAACGGTGACCTGCGAGCCGTCGTGGAATCGTTGGTCACCGACCTCCGCACCTGATCCGGCGCGGCTCGCACTACTCGTCGGGGTCGTTCGGTTCCATCTCGTTGACGATCAGCAGACCGTCGCGACCCCGCTGTTCTCGATAGGCGACGCGGCCCACGGTATGCGCGATTACCGGAGCGGTGACCAGCGTGAAGATGCCCACCAGCACGAGCATCCAGATGTCGACGTTGCCGCGCAGGCTGATGATGGCACCGATCAGCACCATGATCAGACCGACCACCTGCGGCTTGGTGGCCGCGTGCATCCGCGAGAGGGTATCGGGGAAGCGCACGATGCCGACGGCCGCGGTGAAGGCGAGCAGTGCTCCGAACAGGATGAAGGCAGAGGCAATGACCTGGGCTACGGTGCTCATTCGTCCCTCACTGTGTCACTCATTCGTCCCTCACTCGGAATCGCGCGATGCTGACCGACCCGACGAAGCTGACCAAGGACAGCGCGACGATGGCCGGTACGAGGGTGGTGTCGCGGCTGTAGACGGCCCACACTCCGAGACCGCACATCGAGACGGCCAGGATCGTGTCCATCGCGACGAGACGGTCGAGCGTGCTCGGTCCGTCGAGCAGTCGGTATGCGGTGAGGACCGCGGCACCGATCAGGAGGGCTCCGGCTATCGCCAGGACGACGGTCACGACCAGTCCCCCTTCCTCTTGTCGTCGGTCTTCTTGTCGTCTCTCGGGGCGTCGCGGTCCCTCGATGCCGGATCGTCACCGAGCACTCCGTGGTACTGCTCGTACTCCTGGAAGTGCAGCGGGCTCGGCTTCCAGTCGGAGTCTCGCTCGAACGCCGCGATGAAGAGTTTCTCCAGGTTTCGTACGTAGGCGTAGAAGCCGTCGACGGCCTTCTGCGTGCCCATGTCCAGCACGTGCACGTAGAGCAAGCGTCGGGTTCGGTCTATCTCGAGCACCATGGTGCCGGGCACGAGGTTCATCGCGTCGACGAACAGGGTGAGCACCAGATCGGATTTGATAGCGATGCGGCAGCGCAGCACGCCGGTGACCGGCGGTGCTTTCGGGCGGATCGCCAACCAGGCCACATTGACGCTGGATTCCCCTGCGTAGTAGAGAAATACGACGGCCAGCTTGACGAGTGACAACACGTGGATGCGGCCCTCGACCGGAACACGAGGCAACGGCAGCAGCACCATGATGAGCAGTCCCACCGCGATGCCGCCCAGGACGTTCGCCGCAGAGACGTTGCCCCACAACAGAACCCAGATTGCCGTCAGCCACGCGAGCGTCCACAGGCGCAGCAGAACGGAGCGGTTCATCTTCATCGGGTGCCCTCCTCGTTCGTGCGCGACTGCTCGTAGGCCTGATCGCCGACCCATTCCGCACCGCGCACCGCATCGATGTACACCGACCGATCGCGAAGGTCTGCCGCAGCGCGATCGCTGATGTCGATGATGGGGCCGGCGAACACCGTCATGGCCAAGCCGACGGCCACGAGCCCGATGGTCGGAAGCAACATGAAGGCGGGCATCCGGCCCACGTCCTCGCGGTCACCGAACTGGATGTCGGACGAGTCGTCGAGAAGAGCGGACGGGCTGTTGTCGGCCAGGTCGCCCTCGGGAGCGTCGGCGCGAGCTCGCCAGAACGCCTTGGTCCAGACTCGGGCGACGACGTACAGCGTCAACAGGCTGGTGACGGTTCCACCCGCGACGAGCAACCAGGCCAACACGCTGCCCTGCTCGCTACCGGCCTGCAGCAGTGCGACCTTTCCGATGAAACCCGAGAACGGCGGAATGCCACCGAGATTGAGGGCCGGCACCAGGAACACGATCGCCAGCACCGGGCTGGCCGCAGCCAGACCGCCGAGGCGTCGAAGCGACGACGAACCGGCCTGACGCTCGATGAGACCGACGACGAGGAACAGCGTCGTCTGCACCAGAATGTGGTGGGCGACGTAGTAGATCGAGCCGGACAATCCCGATTGTGTCGACAGAGCGACGCCGAAGATCATGTAGCCGATATGGCTGACGAGGGTGAACGACAACAGTCGCTTGATGTCGCTCTGTGCGATGGAGCCGAGGATGCCGACGAGCATCGTCAGCAGGCCGCAGACCATCAGTACGTTGTCGAGTGAGCCGTCGGGGAACAGCAGGGTGTGGGCGCGGATGATCGCGTACACACCGACTTTCGTCAGCAGGCCGGCGAACACGGCGGTGACCGGTGCCGGGGCGGTGGGATACGAGTCGGGCAGCCACGTCGAGAGCGGGAACACCGCGGCCTTGATGCCGAACGCGACCAGTAGAACCGCGAAGATCGCGGTTCTGGTTCCTGGGGTGATGTCGTCCATGCGTACCGCGATGTGGGCCAGGTTCAGCGTTCCGGTGGCTGCGTAGACCAGCGCGATGCCGATCAGGAAGATCAGCGAGGACACCATCGACACCATCACGTACGACACGCCCGCACGCACGCGGTCGGCACTCGCGCCGAGTGTCAGCAACACGAACGACGCCGCGAGCAGCACCTCGAAGCCGACGAACAGGTTGAACAGGTCGCCTGCGAGGAACGCGTTGCAGACACCTGCGGTCAACGCGAGGTAGGTCGGCAGGAAGATCGAGACGGGCTGATTCTCGCTACCGTCGCGGATGCCCTGGCCGATCGAGTAGACCATGACGGCCAGCAGCACGATGGACGAGACGACGAGCATCATCGCCGACAGACGGTCCACCACGAGGGAGATGCCGAGCGGGGAATCCCAACCGCCGACCTGCAGTGCGCTGGTGCCGTCGCGATCGGCGAGATAGAGCATCACCGACGAGATCGCGACCACCGCGGTGAGCGCGACGATGGTGATGAATCGCTGAGCGCGAGGCCGTCGCCCCAGCACCAGGGTCGACGCGGCGGCGAGCATCGGAATCAGTACCGGCAGCGGAGTCAGAACGTCGATCACTGCGGGGGAGATCGTCATGAGTGGTCTCCCTTCTCATCTGGGCGGCTGTCGTCCTTCTCGGCGGTGTCGAGTCCGTCCAGCCCGCGCAGCTGCGGGTTGTCGTCGTCGTTGTCGAAATCACCGTCGTGCAGATCCTCGTAGCACTCGAGATCCTCGAGGTTTCTGATCTCCTCGAGCGGAATGGGGTTGCCCTTCGAGTCGAATGCGTCGCCGCCGAAGCTCGGCTCACCCGTCACCGGGTCGTCCGAGCGGTCGCGGTCGGGGGCCTCGGCCATCGAGCGGCGCCGGGACACCTTGGTGTCCTCGGGGTCGTTCTCGACGTCGTCCTTGGTGTTGAGAGTGAACGACCGGTAGGCCAGAGCCAGCACGAACGCCGCGATTCCCATCGTGATGACGATTGCCGTCAGGATCACCGCCTGGGCCAGCGGGTCCGCCATCTCCTGGTTCACCGCGTTGTCCCGACCCACGATGGGCGGGGCTCCCGCAGGGCCGGCGATCGTGAGCATGAGCAGGTTGACGCCGTTGCCGACGAGTAGCAGGCCCAGCAGCATCTTGGTGATACTGCGCTCGAGCAGCAGATACACACCCGCCGCGATGAGGACACCGACAATGACGAGCATTCCGAGATCAGCGGTCATGGGGCGCTCACTCGGCCTTGGCTCTGCATTTCCACCTGTGCGTCGAGACGCGCGCCGAGACTACGGAGCACGTCGAGTACCAACCCGACCACGATGAGATACACACCGAGGTCGAAGAACAATGCGGTGACCAACTTGATGTCGCCGAGGATCGGCAACGTCACCTCCAACGTCGCCGAGGACAACGCCGGGGCTCCGAGGAACATCGACGCCACCGCGGTTCCGGCCGCGAAGATCAAGCCGAGTCCGAGGATCTTTCCGGCGTCGATCGGAACTGTCTCACCGAGCTCGTAGCGGCCACCGGCCAAGTACCTCAGCACCAGCGCCAGGCCGGCGGTGAGACCACCGGCGAAACCGCCGCCGGGAGCGTTGTGACCGGAGAAGAAGAAGTAGATCGAGAGCACCATGATCGTCGGGAAGATCAATCGCGTCGTGACCTCGAGAATCAACGAGCGATGACGCGGATCGATCAGATCGCCGCCGAGCAGCCACGTCGTCTCCGCCGCGTAGTTCGCATCGGAGGACGACGAGGGGGCGTCGGACACCCGCGGAGCGCTACCGAACCGGCGGTTGCGGAAGACCAGGCTCGCCACGCCCGTAGCCGCGACGAGCAGCACGCAGATCTCGCCGAGAGTGTCCCAGGCGCGGATGTCCACGAGGATCACGTTGATGACGTTCTGGCCGTCGCCCAGGTTGTATGCGGCGTCCGGCAGGAGCAGCGACACCGGGTCTGTGTTTCGGGCGTTCATCGCGAACGCACCCAGGATGCTCACGGTCGCCCCGACGGCGACGGCGAGCACCGCGCGAGGTCCGCGCGATCCGGCCGAACCCCGGTCGTCGACCTCGGCCGGGAGCTTGCGCAGGACGAGCACGAACATCACGAGGGTCAAGGTCTCGACGAGGAACTGGGTCAGCGCCAGGTCCGGGGCACCGTGGATGGCGAAGATGACTCCGCAGCCGTAGCCGGTGAGACCGACGAGAATGACGCTGGCCAGGCGGTTGCGCATCACCGTGGCTCCGAGGCCACCCGCGATCATGATGACCCCGATGATCAGCTGCAACGGGTTGTTCCACAGGGTGTAGTCCAAGTCCGGTTCTGCGCCGAGGATCAGCACGATCATCGGCAGCAGCACCAGCGTCAGCAGGATCGTGCCCTGAGTGAGAGGGAGCGAACCGCGCTGCGTCGTGCCGGTGAGGCGGATCGACAGGGTGTCCATGGACTTGAGCACGTTGTCGTAGATGCGGTCTGCGTTGCCGAGCGGAGGATGCTCGAACTTGAGCCGGTTGACCACCCGATGCGCGATGAACAACCCGACACCACCGGTGACGACGACGACTGTCAGCGCCAACGGCAGATTGAATCCGTGCCAGAGCGCCAGGTGGTACGGCTCCTGGCCGTACGACGGCAGCGTGCGAGCGTACGGGCTGACGATGCGATCGACGATGGAGGACGCGAATCCGGCGACCAGACCGAGCACCGCCAGGAAGGCGGGTGCGGCGAGGAACAGGGCTGCCGGCGCGTGCATCGCCTTGACCGACGGACTCGCCCGCTTGAGCTGCTTGCGCGCGAACGCGCCCCAGACGAACCGAATGCTGTAGGTGACCGTGAGTATCGATCCGATCACCAGGCCTGCGACGACGAAGGCCGCGACCGTGGGATCGAGCGTCGGGGTGCTGATCACGGCCGACAACGCCGTCTCCTTGCCGACGAACCCGAGCATCGGCGGAAGTCCGGCCATGCTGGCCGCGGCCAGCGCGGCTATCGCGGCGAGCCAGGGAGCCTTCTTGCCCAGGTGGGCCAGTTTGCGGATGTCGCGGGTGCCGGTGGTGTGATCGATGATGCCGACGACCATGAACAGCGCCGCTTTGAACATCGCGTGGGCGATCACCATCGTCAGGCCGGCGAGCATCGCCTTCTCCGAGCCGATGCCGACCAACACCATGAGGAAGCCGAGCTGGCTGACGGTGCCGAACGCGAGTATCAGCTTGAGGTCGAATGCGCGTAGAGCTCGCCACCCGGCCAGGATCATCGACAGCAGTCCGAGGCTGATCACCGTGGCTCGCCACGGGCCGGAATCGGCGAACCCCGGGGCCAGGCGCGCGACCAGGTAGATGCCTGCTTTGACCATGGCAGCGGCATGGAGGTATCCGCTGACCGGTGTCGGGGCGGCCATGGCTCCGGGGAGCCAGAAGTGCAGTGGCACGATGGCCGACTTGCTCAGTGCGCCGATGAGGACCAGCACGATCGCGACACCGGGCAACCAGCCGCCCGGCGCGTTCGCGACCAGCTCCGAGAGGTTGTAGGTGCCGGACACCTGGCCGAGGATGATGATGCCGACCAACATCGCCAGGCCGCCCGCGGTGGTGACGAGCAGTGCCTGGGTGGCCGCTCGTCTGCTCGACGCTCGCTCGGCGTAGTGGCCGACGAGCAGGAACGACAGGACGGTGGTGACTTCCCAGAAGATGTAGAGCACCAGCATGTTGTCGCTGGTGATGAGGCCGAACATCGCACCGGAGAAGGCGACCATTTCGGCGGCGAACAGCCCGAGCCGGGGCTCGTCGTCCTCGAAGTAGCGCGCACAGTAGAGCAGAATCAGTGCGCCGATGCCGAGGACCAGCAGCGACATGATGGCCGCGAGGGAGTCGAACCGCATGTCGATGTTCATCGACAGGCCAGGGACCCATTCGATGTTCAGTTTCTGTTCGGTTCCCCAGTTGCCGAACACCCAGATCAGGCTGAGCAGGGGTACGAGCGCGAGCGGGAAAAAGGCATTGCGACCCCACCAGCGGACGAACAGTGGCGCGAGCAGCGCGGCGGCGGCGTGCGCAAGAAGAATGGCGAGCAAAAATCACTCCGTCGTCTCGGTCGCATCGGCGATGAAACCGAGCGGTGGTCGTAGGGCGGCGATGAGTAGGGTGTGCGAAGTCCGTGTGAAGTTCGATGTGAAGCTTTGAGAAATAATGAACCGGTTGCCGAGCGGCAGCCGCGAGTTGTCGTTGTCCACTTTACTTTGCGAGGTAGGCGGCGTGCCAGGCGGTACAGAACGGTGCGGGTCCGTGAGTGAGGGGAGCGCGTCGGTGACCGATCCGAGGCTCATTCGGACCGCCGGGCTGGCGTACGTCCGAGATCGTCGAATGATCCAGACCCGATCGGCCGGAAAATCCGCGTTCTACATGGCGGGCGGAAAGATCGACCCGGGCGAGACGCCCGAGCAAGCACTGCATCGCGAGATCAGGGAAGAGCTCGATGCAGCGGTGACGGACGCCCGGCTCCTCGGGGTGTTCGAATGTGAGGCCTGGGGGCACCCGGCAGGAACCCCGCTCGAGATCACGTGTTTCCTCGCCGATCTGGCGACCGAGCCGACGCCGACCAGCGAGATCGCAGAGATCAGGTACTTCACCCGAGACGAGTACGCCGCCATGCCGGACGTCGCTCCGGGATCGCTGATGGTGTTCGACCGGATGAAAGCGCTCGATTTGATCGACTGAAGCGCGTATGTTGGTCGTACAGAGAACGTACGTTCTCTGTCGGTCACCGCGAAGGAGTCTCATGACGAACCTGTCCCAGAAAGCCACCACCCTGCTCGAGCTGCACAAGCCGGGCAACCCGGTCGTATTGCCGACGGTGTGGGACGCCTGGTCTGCCAACCTCGCCGTCTCCGCCGGGTTCAGCGCGCTGACCGTCGGAAGCCACCCCGTCTCGGACTCCATCGGCAAGCCCGACAACGAGGGCATCACCTTCGACGAACTGCTCACCCGCATCTCGCAGATCTCCGCCGCCGTGGACGCACCCCTGTCGGTCGACATCGAATCCGGCTACGGCGAGGACCCCAAGCGACTCATCGACGGACTGATCTCTGCCGGAGCCGTCGGCCTCAACATCGAGGACACCGTGCACAGCGAAGGCGGACGCCTCCGCGAAGCGCAGGAACATGCCGACTTCGTCGGAGCACTGCGCGCAGCATCCGACGCCACCGACGTCCACGTGGTCATCAACGCCCGCACCGACCTGTTCGTCAAGGCGATCGGCGACGAGAGCGACCGCGTCGACCGCGCCATCGCCCGGCTGAAGCTGTGCGCCGCAGCCGGTGCCGACTCGCTCTACCCCGTCGGCTTCCACAACGACGCGGACTACAAGCGTCTCGCCGAGGAACTCCCGCTGCCGATCAACGCCATCGCCAACCCGGCCGAGGGCGACCTGTCGCACTTCGCCTCCCTGGGCGTGGGTCGCATCAGCTTCGGCCCGATCTTCCAGATGGAACTGGCCAAGCGGGCAGAGGAAATCCTCGGCCGCTGGAAGTGAGAGCGGCTGCGCCGCACGTGCACGGAAACTCGTAGCCTGCTACGAGTTTCCGCTCACGACCCGTAGGCCCGCAGATGCGCCACCTGCTCGGGATCGAGTGACGGTCTGACCGTCGCCCGAGCGGCGGCGACATCGGCGGCGGTGACGTCGGCTGCATCCATCGACCGACGCATCGCCGTCAACGCGGCCTCGCGCAGCAACGCCGCGCAGTCGGCCGCAGAGTATCCGTCGAGATCGCGTGCCAGTGACTCCAGATCCACGTCCTCGGCGAGCGGAATGGATTTGCCCGACGCCTTCAGAATGTCCACTCGCGCATCGGAATCCGGCGGCGGCACGAACACCAGACGCTCGAGCCGGCCCGGCCGGAGCAGTGCGGGATCGATCAGATCGGGTCGGTTGGTTGCCCCGAGTACGACGACGTCGCGCAACGGTTCGACGCCGTCGAGCTCGGTCAGCAGCGCCGCGACGACCCGATCTCCGACGCCGGAATCCGAACTCTGCCCGCGTCGGGGCACGAGAGCATCCACCTCGTCCAGGAAGATCAGCGAGGGAGCGGAATCTCGGGCGCGTTGAAAGAGTTCTCGGACAGCCTTTTCCGAGGAGCCGACCCATTTGTCCATCAGCTCTGCGCCCTTGACCGAGTGCACGCTGAGTTGCCCGGAGCTCGCCAGCGCCCGCACGAGGAACGTCTTGCCGCAGCCGGGCGGACCGTACAGCAGAACTCCCCGCGGCGGTTCGATTCCCAAGCGCGCGAACGAATCCGGATGCCGCAGCGGCCACAGTACCGCCTCGGTGAGTGCCTGCTTGGTCTCCACCATGTCGCCGACGTCGTCGAGCGTGAGACTGCCGATCGCCAGTTCTTCGCTTCCCGAACGCGACAGCGGGCGAATCACCTGTAGAGCGCCCACCAGATCGTCCTGCGTCAATGATGCCGCGGCCGAATCGTTCGAAGCGCGCGCCGCTGCCCGCAGCGCCGACTCCCGCGTCAGGGCGGCCAGATCGGCGACCACGAAACCCGGTGTCCGTGAGGCGATCTCGCCCAGGTCGACGTCGCCCTGCGGAACCTTTCGGAGCAGATGCTCCAGCAATCCCTTGCGGCCCGCCGCGTCGGGCAGGGTCAGGGTGAGCTCACGATCGCACAGGTCCTGACCGCGCAGTCTGGGATCGGTCGCCTCCGGATGGGCCGTCGTCGCGATCAGGGCGAGACCGGGAGTGTCGACGGCCCGGCGCAGTACATCGAGGACGAACGTGGACGCCGGCTCGGGCTCGGAGGGCAACAACGCGTCGACGTCGGTGATGAGCAGAACCCCGGAACCGGCGAGTTCGTCCACTGCCGCGGTGACGCGATCGACCCGGGCCGACGCCTCGAGCGCGCCGATCGACGGTCCGTCCAGCACGACGCATGCGCGTTCACCGACGACCGCGCGCGCCAACGTCGCCTTGCCCACCCCGCCCGGTCCGGTGATCAACACCCCCAGATGCGGCGATGCGCCGAGCGTCGCCAACAATTCCGACTCGTCCAACGCCAGCCGCAGCCACTCGGTCAGCTTGGCCGCCTGCGCGCTCACTCCCACCAGATCGGCTGCGCTCACTCTCGGTATCGTGGCTTTCGGTGGCGCTGACACAGGTGCGGATGCCGAGGCAGCGACGGTGCCGGAGCCCCACCCGACCGCCGAATTGGGTTGCACACTCACCGGCCCACCCGACGGGTCGACGGCTGAGACCGTCAACAGCTCGGTGGTCCACGCGACCCCGAATGTCCTCGACAGCGCCTGCGTCGCAGATGTCGTCGAGGTTCCGGGGCCGAGATCACGGGGGAGAAGTGAGACGGTGTCGCCCACCGTCAGTACCTTGCCGAGCAACGCCTGTCGCAGGGTCGCGTCGGAGATGGAACCGGTGGCGAGTGCGGAGCCGGTCACGGTCACGGCCTTGGCCCCGTAGACGGTGACGGGTCCGACTGCGACAGAAGCATTTTCGCGAAGGCCGGTGTTGGAGAGAGTCACGTCGTCCAGCAGTGCGGTGCCCTGAGGTGATCCCTCGGGAGCCACGGCGACGACGGCGGCTGTACGACGAGAACCGATGAGCGACACCGCATCCCACTCACGCAGGCCCAGAGCCGCGAGGACTTCCGGATGCAGGCGCACGACGCCGCGTCGGGCATCGGCCGCCGAGGTGTTGAGGCGGGCAGTGAGAACGAGCTCAGGCGTCGTCGAGCGAGATTCGGTCACCACAGCCACACTAACGGGTCGGCTGCGCGCGGATCAGCTGCGAGGCCGACGCAGTCCCAGACGAGCCTGCGATCGGCGCGCATTTCCCGGAGCTCGTCGGATGGCCCGACGCTCGGCGCGGCGCTCGGCCGGCTTGGCGTCCCAGGTGTACGGACGTGCGGCGGTCCACCGCTGCGAGCGCACCGCGAACGGGATGTGCACCAGGTAGGCCAGTACCAGGCCCATCAGCAGGATCAGCGGGAAGGTGATGAGCGCGGCTGCGAGCAGTGCGACGAGCACCAGCAGGATCGCGGCCAGTCGCGGCGGCACCGAGACCGTCTTGAGCGCGAGCGTGGGGATGCGGCTGACGATGAGACCGGCGGTGAGGATCGCCCATCCGGCGACGACGTAGAACGAGGCCCACCAGCCGTCGCCGAACTGCTCGAAACCCGCGATCGGTGCCATGGCGATGAGCGCCCCGGCCGGTGCGGGAACACCGGTGAAGTACTCGCGCGCGTAGGCAGGAGTGTCGTCCTCGTCGAGCAGAGTGTTGAAACGCGCGAGGCGGAGCACGATGCTCACCGCGTAGACCAGCGCCACGATCCAGCCGCCGCTGCTGCCCTCGAGCAGTGTCACGTACAGCACCAGCGCCGGGGCGACACCGAACGAGATGGCGTCGGACAGCGAATCCAGTTCGGCGCCGATCTTGCTGGTGGCGTCGAGCAGTCGGGCGATGCGACCGTCCAACGCGTCGAGGATCGCAGCGGCACCGATCATGGCGAGCGCGGTGCCGAGCTGGCCGTCGAGGGCGAACTTGACCGCGGACAGGCCGGAGCACAGCGCGAGAATCGTGACGACGGACGGGAGCAGACGAATGGCAGCAGGTGGCTTGGCGCGTCTGGTGATCATGTCGGTTTCTACTGCGAAAGCTCGGCGAGCACTGTTTCGGCACCGACGGCCCGCTGGCCGCGTTCGACCAGCAGGGTGGTGCCCGCCGGGAAGTAGGTGTCCACGCGGGAACCGAATCGGATCAGTCCGTAGGTGTCGCCGATCGACAAGGTGTCGCCGACCTTGGCGTTGTTGATGATGCGTCGCGCAATGAGGCCGGCGATCTGCACGACGGCGACATCCTGACCGGAAGCGGTTCTGATGTGCATGCTGTTGCGCTCGTTGACCTCGCTGGCCTCGGCGAGGTCGGCGGATTTGAACTGACCGCGACGGTGCACCACTTCCACGACTTTTCCGCCGACGGGAACACGCTGTACGTGGACGTCGAGGACGGAGAGGAAGATGCTGACGCGCGGGACCGGCTCGGAGCCGAGAGCGAGCTCGGCCGGAGGAACGGCAGTGTCGACGAGTGTGACCAGGCCGTCGGCGGGAGCGACGACGACGCCGGGGCGATTCGGCGGCACTCGCGACGGGTGGCGGAAGAAGGTGGCGCAGGCTCCGGCGGCAACGAGGCCGGCGTTGCGGACCCACTTGGAGCGTCGACCGAGAACGGCGACGGCCAGCGGACCGCCGACGAACGGCAGCCCTGCGGGGTGTAGCGGTGGAATCGTTTCACGGACCAAGTCGACGATGTGAGCCGCTCCGGTGCGGGGCGGTTGACCAATCGGGGCGGGACGGCGTGCCACGGTCTCCTCTAACTTTTGTCGGACAGGTGTCGGCAGGTCGTGGTGCTGCGAGCGAATCGTGCGTCAACACGCGACTGCCGGAGCCATCACAGCGTACGTGAGGGCCCCGGCAGTCGAGAGGTGCGAGTGAGATCAGACGCGGCTGCGGCCCGTCACGAGCTTGACCAGGAACAGCAGGATGCACGCGCCGAGCAGGCAGGTGATGAAGCTGAAGATGATTCCGCCGCCCTCGACGTCGAGGAACGTGCTGAGCAGGAATCCGCCCAGGAGGCCGCCGACGATGCCGACGACGATGTTCAGGATGATGCCCATCTGAGCATCCGTCTTCATGATCTTGCTACCGATCCAGCCGGCGAGTCCGCCGATGATGATCCAGCCTACAAATCCGAGTCCCAACATAGGGTGCCCCCACTTTCCGTTCGTGTTTGTTGCTTGTCGAAACGACGGATGCCCGCGGGAAACAAACCTGAAACATTCCTGAGAAAAGTTATTTCTGGCTGGACTTCTCGCTCTCGGCCTTGATTCGACGCAGGGTCTTGTTCATGCCCTCGACGAGTTCGACGTCGAACTCGTCGATGCCCCCGAGGATGCGCTTGACCAGCAGTGACGACACTGCCGTGGTGCCCGTCGGTGCCTCCCGCTTCTCGACGACGGTCGTTCCGGTCGCGGTGGGAGTGAGCGTGTAGGACCAGATCGTCTTGTTCTCCACGACGCGGAACGCGAGTTCGCGGTTGGGTTCGAAGGTGACGACCTTGGCGGTGGTCGGCCAGACGAGCATCCCCTTGCGGTTGACGTTGAGCGTCTTGGTGCCCTTGCCGACCGGTCCGCCGAAGACCTTCATCTTCTTGCACTGCGGGCTCCACTCGCCCATGCGCTGCAGGTCGGAGACGATCGACCAGACGGTCTCGGGGCTCGCGGCGATGTCGATCGTGGCTTCGAGAGTCTTGCTCAACGTGGGCCTCCAGGTACGTGTGACTGAACGTTACGACAAATCGGTCACAGCATATGTGTGTCCGAGCTCATAGCGAAACGAGACGAAGGGGAATGTAAGAGAAGTTTGACATCGGAATCGAGTGGGGGTGAGATATGTCAAAGAACTCGTACACGCACGGGAGGTTGTCATGAGGGTCGCACTGTCACGAGTCCCCGCAGTAGTTCTCGGAATTGCCCTCGCCGCCGGTGTCGGGATCGTCGCCGCATCGGTGAGAGAAGACGGCGGGTGGCAGGTAGGTCTGGTGTTCGCCGCGGCGGTGGCCCCTGCCCTCGTCGGAGCGACGTGGACATTGGTTCCGCAACGATCACCGAAGATGCCGGAGAATCCGGAGGATTCCGTCGAGTTCCAGTGGTTGCAGCACGCGTCGTCCGGTGCCTTCTTCGACCTGATGATCGCACTAGGCCTCGCGTCGGCTGCCTCGGCGATACTCGACACGGAGTTGGTTCCGGTAGTCGCGTTTCTGGTGTTGGCCATGGTCGACGTGGCCGTGCGGTACCTGGTCGTCTCGCGTACGCAGCGGTGACTTCGAACCACGTGCACCGGCTGCGCACTGCTGCCGGTTTGTCACAACAGCAGTGCGCCGACGCGGTCGGCGTCAGCAGGCAGACGATCATCTCGATCGAGAAGGGCCACTTCGACCCGCGGCTCTCTCTCGCGTTCCGCCTGGCCCGGCTGTTCGAGGTCAGCGTCGACG
Organism: Rhodococcus sp. NPDC079359; assembly: GCF_040702585.1. Classification (NCBI taxonomy): domain Bacteria; kingdom Bacillati; phylum Actinomycetota; class Actinomycetes; order Mycobacteriales; family Nocardiaceae; genus Rhodococcus; species Rhodococcus sp. NPDC079359. Next base: position 220,711 of record NZ_JBFBLH010000003.1, on the reverse strand, counting down.
AGTTGTTCGATCCACGGTGATCGAGCAACCCCGCACAGGTGAACGGAAACTCGTAGCAGGCTACGAACTACTGCTCACCTGGGTCGTTCCGCAGGCTCCACTCCCGCTCACATGCGAGCGAAGCGAGCCAACACGAAGGCATAGAGCCCGTAGAGCGCGATGCCCACGCCGGCGAGGATCAGCAGGACCTGACCGTACGGCTGCGAGCCGAGAGTCTTGAGAGCACCGTCGATGCCGGTGGCCTTGGACGGATCGGACTGCAGAACTGCCACCACGACGAGGAGTCCGGCTCCGACGAGTGCAGCGCCCTTGGCGGCGTATCCGGCGATGCCGAGTTTGACGACGGCCCCGCTCTGGTGTCCTTCGAGATCGTCGAGGAAGTTCTTCGAAACGCCCTTGTAGACGTGGTATCCGCCGACTCCGATGACGACCAGCGCGACGGCGATGAGCACGAGCTTGCCGCCGCCGGATTCCATCAGTCGCGCGGACCAGCCGGCGTTCTGTTGTCCGCTGGACTTGCCCGAGCCGGTGGCGAAGCCGTAGGTCGAGAAGGCGAACGCGATGTAGACGACGGCCAGCGCGCCTGCTTTGAGACGGTCCATGGCACTCCCGGCGCCGGCATCGGATTTCTTGCCGACGATCGCTTCGACGATGCGCCACAGCGCCAGCGCCACGAAAGCCACCACCGCGACCCAGAGCGCGATCTTTCCGCCGGGCTTCTCGGCCAGCTCGGCGAGTGCACCGGACTGGTCTGCGTTGCCGGCCTGGCCGAAGGCCAACCGGACGGCGATGTATCCGATCAGAATGTGCAGCACTCCGCTGACGAAGTGACCGGCTCGCGCTGCTTTCTCGAATGCTCCGTTGTTCTGCACGGAACTGGCCACAGAATTTCCCGACGTGTTCACGAACGTTCCCCGATCAGTTGATTTGGGCAGCCGTTTACCCCGACCGTAAGCGCAGGAAACTGTCTCGAGCTGCGAAACGCCGCACGAGATCCCACCGAGGCGTTAACACCGGGCGGACACTGATCGATGTAGCAAGCGGAGTGTCGGGACCAACGAAGAAATTGTTCGGAGTGATCCACCGTGAAATTACAGTCGATAATGCGTCGTACCAGCAGTGATCTCCCTCTGTTGAAAACCGCCAGGATGAGCGGCAGCCCGCGTACGTGGCCCGCCGAGAAGCTCGAACGGCTCCTCACCCCGCAGGAACTCGACCTGATTCGACGCGGCCGAATCTGACCCCGCTCTTTCCAGGCCCGCTTGCCTCCCATTCGGGGTGACGCGGTGGCATGCTCATGTCGTTGATGAGCACCAGTTCTGGAGGGTCATGAAACCGGTCATTCTCAGCGTCGACGACGACCCAGGAGTGTCGAGATCGGTCGCCCGCGACCTACGTCGGCGCTACGGGGAGCAGTACCGCATCGTGCGGGCGGAGTCCGGTGCAGGCGCTCTCGACGCGTTGAAAGAACTCGCGCTGCGCGGTACTCCCGTCGCCATTCTGTTGGCCGACTACCGCATGCCGCAGATGAGCGGCATGGAATTTCTCGAGCAGGCCATGGACATCTTTCCGACGGCCCGTCGCATTCTTCTCACCGCATACGCGGACACCGACGCCGCGATCGACGCGATCAACGTCGTCGATCTCGACTACTACCTGCTCAAGCCGTGGGATCCGCCCGAGGAAAAGCTCTACCCCGTGCTCGACGCCCAGCTCGAGGCCTGGTGTGCGTACGACCACCGAGCCGTCGAGGACACCAAGATCGTCGGCCACCGCTGGTCGGCGCGTTCGTCGGAGATCCGCGAGTTCCTCGCTCGCAACCAGCTGCCGTATCGCTGGTACATGTCCGACGAGGCCGAGGGGGCGCGGCTGTTGGCCGCGGCAGGTGTGGACGACGGACGGTTGCCGGTGGTCATCACCACCGAGGGTGCCGCGTTGATCGAGCCGTCCGATGCCGAACTCGGTGATCGGCTCGGTCTGACCGTCTCGCCGTCGGAGGAGTTCTACGATCTGGTCGTCATCGGGGGCGGTCCGGCCGGACTCGGAGCCGCGCTGTACGGCGCGTCCGAAGGCCTGCGGACCACCCTGATCGAGCGGACCGCGACGGGCGGTCAGGCCGGACAGAGTTCACGGATCGAGAACTACCTGGGTTTTCCCGACGGGGTCTCGGGAGCTCAGCTCGCCGAGCGGGCTCGTCGTCAGGCACTGAAGTTCGGTGCCGAGGTGGTCACCACCCAGGACGTCGTCGGCCTCGAAGCCAACGGTGCCGCGCGAACAGTGCGATTCGCCGACGGCCGCAGCATCAGCGCGCAGACGATCATCCTGTCCACCGGTGTCGCCTACAGGCGTTTGGACGCACCCGGAATCGACGACTTCACCGGACGCGGCGTGTTCTACGGATCGGCGATGACGGAGGCCGCGCGCTGCGCCGAGCAAGACGTCTACATCGTGGGAGGGGCGAACTCGGCCGGTCAGGCGGCGGTGTATCTCTCGCGCGGGGCAAAGTCGGTCACCATTCTGATCCGGGCCACCTCGCTCGAAGCGTCGATGTCGTACTACCTGATCAAGCAGATCGAGGAGAACCCGAAGATCAGCGTGCGGCCGTGCACCGAGGTCGTCGGCGTATCGGGAGACGGTCACCTCGAGTCGATCACGCTGCACAACCGAGCGACCGAGGAGACGACGACGGTCGACGCGCAGTACCTGTTCCTGTTCATCGGCGCGGCACCGCGCACCGAGTGGCTCGACGGGGTCCTCGTGCGGGACGAGCATGGATTCGTGGTCACCGGGCCGGATCTCGTCGTCGACGGGCGCGGGCCTGCCGGGTGGACGCCCGCCCGTCTCCCACACCACCTCGAAACGAGTGTGCCCGGTGTGTTCGCTGCCGGTGACGTGCGATCCGACTCGGCCAAACGCGTCGCGTCGGCGGTGGGAGAGGGAGCGATGGCCGTGATGTTGGTGCACAGATATCTGGCGAACCCATGACCGAGCAGACGCAGAACACGCCCGCGTGTGATCCGGAAGAGTTACGGACGCTGTTCCTGTTCGAGCAACTCACCGACGCGCAGCTGGCGGAGCTGTGCCGAGACGGGCGCATCGAAACGATCGAGCCGGGGCCGGTGTACGCGGAAGGCGAGCCGGCGACGTGCTTCTACGTTCTGATGGAGGGGGCCGTCGTGCTCTCGAAACTTTCCGGTGGCGAGGACCTGGTGGTCAATCGCACCTCGCAACGCGGGGTGTACGCGGGTGCGTGGCAGGCGTACCTGGGCGATCGGGTGCCGCAGACGTACCAGGGTTCGATGCGGGTGACCGAGCCCTCCCGGTTCTTCGTGCTCGACGCCGAGTGCTTCGCGTCCATCGTGCGGGAGTGGTTCCCGATGGCGTTGCATCTGCTCGAGGGACTGTTCTTCGGCAATCAGAACACCAAGCAGATAGTGGAGCAGCGAGAACGCCTGTTGGCGTTGGGTTCTCTGTCGGCCGGGCTGACGCACGAACTGAACAATCCGGCGGCGGCTGCGGTGCGGGCGACGTCGGCGTTGCGAAATCGGGTGGCGCACATGCGGCAGAAGTTGGCGATGATCGCCGGCGGCACTCTCGATCGCGGCAGCTTGGCGCATCTGGTCGGACTGCAGAACGAGGCCGTGGAACTGGTCGCCAAGGCTCCGAAGCTGACCGCGATGGAGGCGTCGGACCGCGAGGACGAACTGGGAGAGTGGTTCGAGGACAAGGGCATCGGTGACGGCTGGGATCTGGCTCCGACGTTCGTCTCGGCCGGTCTCGACGTGCCGTGGCTCGATCGGGTTTCCGCGACGGTCGACGATCCAGCGTTGCTCGAGGGCGCAATTCGGTGGCTCAACTACACCGTCGAAACCGAGTTGCTGATGAACGAGATCTCGGATTCGACCACGCGCATCTCCACGCTCGTCGGTGCAGCGAAGCAGTATTCGCAGATGGATCGTGCGCCGTATCGAACGGTGGATGTGCGCGAACTGCTGGACAGCACCCTGATCATGTTGGGCCGCAAGATCGGTGACGACATCACGGTGGTCAAGGACTACGACCCCGCGGTGCCGCCGATCCCGGCCTACGCAGCCGAACTCAACCAGGTGTGGACCAATCTGATCGACAATGCCGTGCAGGCGATGGCGGCTACCCCCGAGGAGAAGGGGGTGCTGACGGTGCGGACGTCGTTGGACGAGGATCAGGTCCAAATCGAGATCTGCGACACCGGAACCGGTGTGCCGCAGGAGATTCGGTCGCGCATTTTCGAGCCTTTCTTCACCACCAAGCCGGTCGGCGAGGGCACGGGGCTCGGCCTGGACATCTCGTGGCGCATCGTGGTGAACAAGCATCAGGGTGAGCTGCGGTTGGTGTCCGAACCCGGTGACACACGATTCGTCGTGCGGTTGCCCGTCGACCCTGCAATCGAGGAGGAACCATGACCATCGAAGGCATCGACCCGAAGATTCCGCCGTCGGGACCGGGTTGTGTGGAGTGCACGCAGACGCAGGGGTGGTGGGTACATCTGCGGCGGTGCGCGCAGTGCGGGCACATCGGATGTTGCGATTCCTCGCCGTCGCAGCATGCCAGTAAACATGCAGAGTCCACCCGGCACCAGTTCGTGCGAAGCTACGAGCCCGGCGAGGAATGGTTCTACAACTACGAGGACGAGCAGATGTACGACGGGCCGGAACTGGCTCCGCCGCAACATCGTCCACTCGATCAGACGGTTCCCGGTCCGCGCGAGCGGGTGCCGTCGAACTGGCAGGCCCTGATCAATTGAACGAGAATCTGACGCGACCCACCGACGTATCGGCCGAGGATTTCCTGGCGGCTGTGGAGCACCCGGTTCGCCGTGCGGACGGGTTCGCGCTCGCCGAGATCATGGGCCGCGTCACCGGGCAACCGGCGGTGATGTGGGGTCCGACGATGGTGGGTTTCGGAAGCTATCGATACACGACGGGCAGTGGCCGCCGGGGAGAGTATTTCGTCGTCGGGTTCTCCCCACGCAAGGCGAATCTGTCGGTGTACGGCGCCACGTACGCCCCGGAGTCGGAGAGCTTGCTCGAACGGCTGGGAAAGCACAAGCGAGGAGCGGGTTGCCTGTACGTGAACAAGCTCGCCGATGTGGACATAGCGATTCTCGAACAACTGCTGGCATACAACTACCCGTACATTCTGAGTAGCCTCGCGTCATGACCTTGATCGCGGAGGACCTGCTGTTGCTGTTGCTCGACGACGGCTCGGGCAAGCCGCTCGCCGACAGCACGAAGTTGCCACGGGTACTGGCAGGTGCGCTGGTCGTCGAGCTCGCCATGATCGGGTCGCTGCGCATCACCGGCCCGGACGAGCAGATCAAGAAGGATCACGTGGTCGTCGCAGGCTCCACGACCGAAGCGCCGAGTGACCCGGCGTTGCGTCGAGTGTTCGATCTGGTCGCGTCGGCGTCGCGGCCGATGAAGCCACAGAAGGTGATCGAGAAGTCGCAGAAGAATCTGGCGAAGGAACTGGCTGCGCGACTCGTCGCACAGGGTTTCGTCACGGAGAAGAAGGACAAGGTGTGGGGGTTGTTCCCGACGACGACGTGGCCTGCCCAGGACACCTCGCGTGAGAAGGTGCTGCGAGACGCGCTACGCAGCGCGCTGGTGGACGGGACGACGCCGTCGCCGCACACGGCTGCGTTGATCTCGTTGATCTCGGCGGTGGATCTGACACACAAGGTGATCGAGGATGCGGACAAGAAGCTGCTGAAGCGGCGCGCGAAGGAGATCGCCGAGGGGGAGTGGGCCGGCGCGGCTGTGCGCAAGGCCGTCTCGGACGTCAATGCCGCAGTGATGGCCGCGGTCATGGTGCCCGTCATCGTCTCCACCACGAGCAGTTGAGGAAGAAAATGACCAGAAGCATTGCCATTCTGTTGTTCGACGATGTCGAGGTACTCGACGCGTGCGGCCCGTTCGAGGTGTTCTCGGTGGCCAACCGGGTGGCCGAACGTGCAGGCAGCGCAGCGCCGTTCGAGGTGACGCTCGTCGGGATCGACGACAGGGCAGCTGTTGCTCGGGGCGGAATGAGAATCGGCGTCGACACCACGATCGACGACCCACGGCCCTACGACCTCGTCCTGGTACCCGGTGGCGTCGTGGACGCAGTCGAGGCGAACGGCAGCGTTCTGCAGTGGCTGCAGGGTCTTCGGCCCACCGCCGAGTTGGTCGCGTCGGTGTGCACCGGTGCGTTCGTGCTCGCGGCTGCGGGACTGCTCGACGGTCGTCCGGTCACCACGCACTGGGAGGACTTGGAACTGCTGCGCGAACGGTGGCCCGCGCTCGTCGTTCACGAGGGTGTTCGGTACATCGATCACGGCGACCTGGCGACGTCGGCTGGTATCAGTGCCGGTCTGGATCTGGCGCTGCATCTGGTCGCGCGGTGGTCGGGAGCCGATCATGCTCTCGCCACCGCGGGCCAGATGGATTACGACTGGTCAGGCGCTGAGCACCCGTAGAACCAGCGCGACGACGGAGAACATGGCCAGTCCGGCGGCGGGTGCGAAGTCTTTGTCCCCGGCGCGCAGGTGCGCGACGACGGCTCCGACGAAGTAGAGGATGACGCCGACGGCGGCAGCGACGCCGATCGGCCAGACGACCAAGCCGACCAGGAGGCCGACGGCACCGAGGATCTCGAGGTAGGCGAGCCACGGGATCTTGTCGGCGGGAACCCCGACCTGCTCGAGCATCGGGACGACGGAGGGATTCTTCGTCAGTTTTCCGATCGCGGAGAACGTGAGTGCGACAGCGAGCAGAACCGAGACGACGAGGGTTGCGATGAACATGTGCCCTGCTTTCATTTCTGAGGCCACTAGTAATTGCGAAGTAGCAAGGCGGACTCTAGCACCTCGGTAGGGTGGAGGCATGGTCTCGAACGAGCAGCCTCACGACCCTCGTGCCTGTGATGGAGCGCTGACCAAAGCATTCGGCTTTCTCGGCAAGAGATGGAACGGCCTGCTGCTGGCGACTCTGATGAACGGGCCGATGGGATTCTCGGACCTCCGCCGCGCCGTCGGCGGGATCAGTGACTCGGTGCTGTCCGAGCGCCTCGGTGAGCTGGGCAGAGCAGGGCTGGTGGCACGGGCCGTCACGGAGGGGCCGCCCATCTCGGTGGAATACAGCCTGACGCCGTCGGGAGAGGCACTGCTGCCGTCGCTGGAGGCTCTCACCGACTGGGCTTCGAAAAACCTCTGACCCCCGCGAAAGTTCGCGAGGGTCAGAGAGTGGTGAAAACGGCTCAGCTGGGGTTGTTCTGGTTCTGCCCCTCGGCCGATTCGGCGAACTCCTGAGTGTCGAAGACCTCTCCACCCAGGGGGTCGACCGGAGCGTTGTCGCTCGAGTACTCGACGGCTCCCGTCTCGGGATGGACTTCGAGCTGCTCGGTGGAGACCTCGTGCACTGCGAGTACGACGGTTCCGCCGGAAGCAGCCGAGGTCAGCCCCTCCTGTGATGGCGTCAGGCCGGAGAACGTGCTCGAGATACCCGACGTCGCCTTCTTGCGTGGAGTCGGCCGAGCGGGGGCGTCCGTGTCGTCCCCGGTGACCTCCGAGGTGGTGGTCACCCGCACGTACCGCGGAGTGGTGGCGACGTCGTAGCGGAACGCCTTGAGCATCGACACACACGCCAGCGCCAACACCACGGAGAACGGCACGGCCGTGGCTATCGACATCGTCTGCAACGCCGTCAGAGAGCTGGTCCCGCCGACGAGCAGCAGCACCGCTGCGGCGATGCCCTGCAGCACGGCCCAGTAGACGCGGGTGATCTTCGGGGTTTCCAGTTGGCCACCCGTCGAGAGAATGTCGATCACCAGCGAGCCCGAGTCCGAGGACGTCACGAAGAAGAACACGATGACCGCGATGGCGATGACACTGGTGATCGCGGCGATCGGGAGGCCGTCGAGCACCTGGAACAGGCTGGTGTTGGTGTTCACTGCCCCTTCGGCGTCGAGCAGGTCTCCCTCGTTGCGCTGCCGCAGGATGCCGGTGTCACCGAAGATGGTGAACCACAGCGACCCGACGATGGTCGGAGCCAGCAGCACGCCGAACACGAATTCACGGATGGTGCGGCCACGGGAGATACGCGCGATGAACATGCCGACGAACGGTGCCCAGCTCATCCACCAGCCCCAGTAGAAGATGGTCCAGCCGCCGGCCCAGCCGTCGTCGGAGAACGGCGAGGTGCGCAGCGCCAGCTCGGGCAGAGCCTGGACGTAGCCGCCGAGGTTCTGCACCCAGGACTGCATCAGGAACAGTGTCGGTCCCAGGAGCAGCACGAACAGGGCGAGCGAAGCCGCCAGCCCCATGTTGATGTTCGAGAGCCACTTGAGTCCCTTGGAAACTCCACTGACCACCGAGAAGGTGGCGATACCGGTGATCACGGCGATGAGCACGATCACGAACAAGTTGGTGGTCTCGACCCAACCGAGGTAGTCGAGGCCGGCCGAGATCTGCTGAACGCCGAAGCCGAGCGAGGTCGCGACACCGAACAGGGTGCCCACGATTGCGACGGTGTCGATGGCGTGGCCGATCGGACCTTCGATGCGCTTGCGGCCGAGCAGCGGCTCGAGCAGCCAGCGGACGGTCAGCGGGCGACCCTTGCGGTAGGTCATGTACGCCATGCCGAGTCCGACGACGACGTAGATGGCCCAGGCGTGCAGGCCCCAGTGGAAGAGGGTGAGCTCCATCGCCTGGCGAGCAGCGGGGTCGGTGCTACCGGGAACGCCGCCCGCCTCGGGTGGCGTCACGTAGTGCGAGAGCGGCTCGGCGACGCCGTAGAACACCAGGCCGATGCCCATGCCGGCGCTGAACAGCATGGCGAACCAGGACAGGACGCCGAACTCGGGCTTCTCGTCGTCGCGGCCGAGGCGGATGTTGCCCACTCGGCTCAGGCCGCAGTACAGGGCGAACAGCACGAAGCCGGTCGCGGCCAGGATGTACCACCAGCCGACGCCTGCGGTGATGGCTTCGTTGAGCGTCTCGAACGAATCCGCCGCTGTGCTCGCATAGACCACGGAGAAGGCGATCATCACGAAGATGATGATCGATGCGGGGATGAAAACCGGCTTGAGCAGGCCACCCCAGGCTTCTTTTATTGCTTTCACTTAACTTGACTTCCTTACAACTCGAGTCACCGTAATCGGCTGACCACTATCGGCTTGCCGTTCTTTTTCTCTTGTTTCGGTCAAGTACCGGTAATCACCATAAACGACATCGGCCCAGGTGGCGAAACGTGCGAGGGCGGCCGAACTGGGAAATGGGCGTGGGTGCGCACTCTGTCGAGTCGCCTCGAACAGTCGAACGGACTACAGTTCTGCCGATGCTGCGGACGTGTCCGATTGTGTCACCCCTCGTATTTTGCGGCGTGAAAAATGTTGTGCAGCAGGTGATTCGGTGACCAGTCGATTGCAGCCGGGTTCGGAGTTCGCCGGATTCCGGGTCCAGCGCCGCCTCGGGGTCGGCGGTATGAGCGAGGTGTATCTGGTTCTCGGACGGGGCCACGATCGGTACGAGGCCCTCAAGATTCTGGACCGGGAGGCGTCGCGATCTCCGAGGTTGCGCAACAAGTTTCGGATGGAAGCGGCCGTCGCCGCACAGTTGGTGCACCCGAACATCGTGTCGGTGCACGAGCACGGTGAGTTCGAGCACCAGCTGTGGATGTCCATGCACTACGTGGACGGCTACAGTGCTGCGCGGCTCGTCGCCCGCGGACAGATCGCCCTCGACGTCTCTCGGGTGGCGCGCATCGTCGCCGAGGTGGCCAAGGGACTCGACTACGCCCACTCGCAGGGCGTCGTGCATCGGGACGTCAAGCCCGCCAACATTCTCATCTCCACCGAGCGATTCGACGGATACGAGCAGGTATTGTTGTCGGACTGGGGAATTGCGCGCCTGCTGGATGATTCCACGCCGCTGGTGGCAGGCGGGACGGTGATGGCATCCATCCCGTACGCGGCACCGGAACTGCTTCGCGGGGGAGTGCTGAGCGCGCAGACCGACGTCTACGGCCTGGGGGCGACGCTCGTCGAACTGGCGACCGGCCGCACTCCGTATCCACTGGCCACGCCGTTGGCCATCACCGCCGCGCATCTCACGGCCGAGCCGCCGTCGGTGACCCGTCGTCGACGGTCGTTGCCGCGGGGGCTCGACGCGGTGGTTGCGAGGGCGTTGGCGAAGGATCCATCGGACCGTTTCCGAACCTGCGTAGAGCTCAGCGACGCCGTCGCGGCTGCAGTGGAAGCAGGGGTTCCGGAACCGCCGCCGCGACGCTCGCCGTTCACGAGGTCGCGGTGGCTCAAGTTTTCTTGACCGATCGTTCTTGACCGATCGGTCATCAATCTGCCATGCTCGGTGCATGGGACGAACCAGAAGCTTCGACGAGGCGACCGTCGTCGCGTCGGCCGCCGAGCAGTTTCGATCCAGCGGCTACGAAGGAACGTCCCTGGACGATCTGCTGCGCGTCACGGGACTGCATCGCGGCAGCCTCTACCAGGCGTTCGGCAGCAAGCGAGGATTGTTTCTCGCTGCGTTGACCAGTACTCGATGGGACGTGGATCTGCTGCTGGTGGCGTTGTTGGAACTTGCGCCGTTCGACGATCATGTCCGCGAAATCTGCGCGAGCAGCCTTGCTTCCGGTGCCACCGAGGACGTCGCGCGCGCCCTCGGCGAACGGTTACTGGTGCGCGCCGGTATCGACTCGACCATTGCTATCGAAGGAGAACTCAGATGAATTCCGTGACCGTCGTCGACGGCACCCTGGTGGTGGAGCCGCAGGGGCTGGACAAGGTGTGGTCGTTCACTCGGAAGCTCGAGATCCCGCTGAGCAGCGTACGCGGAGCTACCCACGATCCGGGAGCAAGCAAGGAGCCCAAAGGAATTCGAGCACCGGGGCTCGGTCTGCCGGGAAAGACCGCTGGCACGTTTCACCGCGACGGCGTCAAGACGTTCTACAACGTCACCGGCAGTGCCGACACGATCGTCATAGAGCTCGAGCAGCAGGAGTATCAGCGGCTGATTCTGACGGTGGAGGATCCGCGTGCGGTGGTGCAGCTGATCAACAACGCCGCCGCGGCCGCGTGACGGGGCACCGGTCTTCGGGCCCCGTCACGCGAATCGGCTACTCCTCCGGTTCGGTCGGGCGGTTGGCCACCACCGGGTACTGGCCGGTGTAGCCGAGGCGTTCCTCTGCCACCGCGAGCACCTTGGTGCGCACCAGGAACCAACCACCGATCAGTGCGGGGACGATGACCACAAGAGTGGCGATGGTCCAGCTGCCGATCGGGGCGTCGAAGGCCATCAGCACCAGCACTCCGAACAGGAACACCAGGGTCGCGTAGCTGGTGTACGGCGCTCCGAACAGCTGGAACTTGGGCCGCTCCACGATGCCCTTCTGGGACCAGCGGAACAGCTGGATCTGGCACAGCACGATGGTGGCCCAGCTGGCGATGATGCCCAGTGCCGACATGTTCAGCACGATCTCGAAGGCCTCGCCGGGGGCGATGGCGTTGAGCGCGACACCGAACAGCGTGATGAAGCAGGTGAGCAGAATGCCGCCGAACGGAACGCCGCCCTTGGTCATCTTCTTGGTGAACTCCGGCGCACTACCGTTCATCGCCATCGACCGCAGGACGCACCCGTACAAGCCGGCATTGAGGCTCGACAGTGCCGCGGTGAGCACGACGATGTTCATGATGGTGCCCGCGCCGCCGAGGCCGATGCTCGAGAAGAACGTCACGAACGGCGACGTCCCGGACTGGTACGCGGTGTACGGCATCAGTAGGGCGAGCAGCACCAGCGAGCCGACGTAGAACAGTGCGATACGGGCGATGACCGAGTTGATCGCCCGCGGCATGATCTTCTCCGGGTTCTCGGTCTCACCGGCTGCGGTACCCACCAATTCGACTGCTGCATAGGCGAACACGACACCCGAGATGACGATGACCAGCGGCCATGCTCCGGATGGGAACAAGCCGCCGTTGTCGGTGATGAGACTGATGCCCGGCATCTGGGTGCCGACGGGGATTCGGCCCGCGAGGAACACCACGCCCACGATCAGGAACGTCACCAACGCGATGACCTTGATGATGGCGGCCCAGAATTCCATCTCACCGAACCACTTGACCGACACGAGATTCAGGCTCATGACGATGACCAGCGCGATCAACGCGATGACCCACTGCGGAATCACCTCGAAACTGCCCCAGTAGTGCATGTACGTCGCAATGGCGGTGACGTCCACGATGGCCGTCATCGCCCAGTTCAGGAAGTACATCCAGCCCGCGACGAAAGCGGCCTTCTCGCCGAAGAACTCGCGCGCGTACGAGACGAAGCTGCCCGACGACGGACGGTGCAGCACCAGTTCGCCGAGGGCCCGCAGGATGAAGAATACGAAGATTCCGCAGAGCGCGTAGGCAAGGAACAGGCCGGGTCCGGCGCTGGCGAGGCGTCCACCCGCGCCGAGGAACAGGCCGGTGCCGATCGCGCCGCCGATCGCGATCATCTGCAACTGCCGAGGTTTCAGGCCCTTGTGGTAGCCCTCCTCCTCGTGGTCCATCGCCGAGTTGTCGTACGAGGTGTCGACCGTATCGGACATGTTTCGATCCTTCTTGTCGTTTTTGTAGGGTTTTGTCCGAATTTTTGGCGTCGAAGCTGTTGTCGCTCAACGGTATTAGCGCCGATGGTTCGATGCACAGTATTCGGATGTTAACAACGCGTACAGATGTGAACAGTGCGTGAAGGACCCTCGCGAAGGTGAGCATCCGCTCGCGGCTGTCGCCGCGCGGTGGCGTCGGGCATGGGGGTGGCGGTGGTTCGCCCCTCGGCTTGCATGAATGGTCGACCTTGCACTCGCCATGGTCGAGTGCTAGAAATGCAGTTGGCACTCTCGATACGTGAGTGCCAGGTCGGGACACGGTGAGGCCGGGGAATCAACGACACCCCTGGTCGTCCGTCGCGGGCACCGAGCTCGGCCAGCAATGTGTCACCCCCAATCCGGAGGATCACTTCGCAATGGCCAAGATCATCGCGTTCGACGAAGAGGCACGCCGTGGCCTCGAGCGAGGCCTCAATGCCCTCGCCGACGCAGTAAAGGTGACGTTGGGCCCCAAGGGTCGCAACGTCGTACTCGAGAAGAAGTGGGGAGCTCCCACGATCACCAACGATGGTGTTTCCATCGCCAAGGAGATCGAGCTCGAAGATCCCTACGAGAAGATCGGCGCCGAGCTCGTCAAGGAGGTCGCCAAGAAGACCGACGACGTCGCAGGCGACGGCACCACCACCGCTACCGTTCTCGCTCAGGCACTCGTCCGTGAAGGCCTGCGCAACGTCGCAGCCGGCGCGAACCCGCTCGGCCTCAAGCGCGGCATCGAGAAGGCTGTTGCAGCCGTCACCGAAGCCCTGCTCGCGTCCGCCAAGGAGATCGACACCAAGGAGCAGATCGCTGCTACCGCTGGCATCTCCGCAGGCGACCCGTCCATCGGCGAGCTCATCGCCGAGGCAATGGACAAGGTCGGCAAGGAAGGCGTCATCACGGTCGAGGAGTCCAACACCTTCGGCCTGCAGCTCGAGCTCACCGAGGGCATGCGCTTCGACAAGGGCTACATCTCGGCGTACTTCGCCACCGATGCAGAGCGCCAGGAAGCCGTCCTCGAAGACGCGTACATCCTGCTCGTCAGCTCCAAGATCAGCACCGTCAAGGACCTGCTGCCGCTGCTGGAGAAGGTCATCCAGTCCGGCAAGCCGCTCGTCATCATCGCCGAGGACGTCGAGGGCGAAGCTCTCTCCACCCTCGTGGTGAACAAGATCCGTGGCACCTTCAAGTCCGTCGCCGTCAAGGCTCCCGGATTCGGTGACCGTCGCAAGGCGCAGCTCGCCGACATCGCCATCCTCACGGGCGGCGAGGTCATCAGCGAAGAGGTCGGCCTCTCCCTGGAGACCGCCGGACTCGAGCTGCTCGGTCAGGCACGCAAGGTCGTCATCACCAAGGACGAGACCACCATCGTCGAGGGCTCGGGAGATTCCGACGCCATCGCCGGTCGCGTCAACCAGATCCGCGCCGAGATCGAGAACTCCGATTCCGACTACGACCGCGAGAAGCTGCAGGAGCGCCTGGCCAAGCTGGCCGGTGGCGTTGCAGTCATCAAGGCCGGAGCGGCTACCGAGGTCGAGCTCAAGGAGCGCAAGCACCGCATCGAAGATGCCGTGCGCAACGCGAAGGCAGCCGTCGAAGAAGGCATCGTCGCCGGTGGCGGCGTGGCACTGCTCCAGGCAGCGCCCGCACTCGACAACCTCAAGCTCGATGGTGACGAGGCAACCGGCGTGAACATCGTTCGCGTCGCACTGTCCGCCCCGCTCAAGCAGATCGCATTCAACGCAGGCCTCGAGCCCGGCGTCGTTGCGGACAAGGTCTCCAACCTGCCCGCAGGCCACGGCCTCAACGCCGCGACCAACGAGTACGAGGACCTGCTCGCTGCAGGCATCAACGACCCGGTCAAGGTCACCCGCTCGGCACTGCAGAACGCAGCGTCCATCGCGGCTCTGTTCCTCACCACCGAGGCCGTCGTCGCCGACAAGCCCGAGAAGGCCGGAGCGCCCGCAGGCGATCCGACCGGTGGCATGGGCGGCATGGACTTCTGAGTCCAGCCCCTCGCTGAAAAAGCCCGGCACCTCTCGAGGTGCCGGGCTTTTTCGTGCTGCGGGGCTTCGAATCGGGTGCAATGGGCCGCGCTCAGCGCGGTCGGCTGCACCCGATTCGCAGTCGTGTAAGCATGGACTTCATGATGATTCGCGCAGGTGTGTTGGACGTAGTGTTCGACCGCCACGGTGATCCGTCCGGACGTTCGGTGGTGCTGCTGCACGGGTTTCCGTACGACCCGCGCTGCTACGACGACGTCGCGAGGCTGCTCGCCGATTCCGGTTACGACGTGGTGGTGCCCTACCTGCGCGGTTTCGGTCCTACCCGGTTCGTCGACGCGGCCACGATGCGCTCCGGTGAGCAGGCTGCGATCGGCCATGATCTCCGTGAGCTGATCCTCGCCCTGGAGCTGAACGAGCCCATCGTCGCCGGTTACGACTGGGGTGGGCGAGCGGCCTGCGTCGTTGCCGCGATGTGGCCGGAGCTGGTGTCGGGCTTGGTGAGCGTCTCCGGCTATCTGATCCAGGACATCGCCGCGGCGGTGTCGACGCCGGTGGCCCCGCACCTGGAGAAGCGGTACTGGTATCAGTACTACCTGCACTCCGAGCGGGGTCGGGCCGGGCTCGCGGAGTACCGCGCAGAGATCGCACAGACACTGTGGACGGACTGGTCGCCCACCTGGCGGTTCGGGGACTCCGAATTCGCGGCCACCGCACCGTCGTTCGACAACCCCGACTTCGTCGACGTCTCCGTGCATTCCTACCGGCACCGCTACGGCATCGAGGCGGGGGACGCGGCCTATGCCGCGACCCAGGAGTTGCTGACACAGCAACCGAGGATCACGGTGCCCACGATCGTGATCGATCCGACCGAGGACACCGTCGCCTCGCTGTACGGGCGCCCGGACCACGCGGCGCACTTCGACGATCTGATCGACGTTCGTCAGGTCGATTGTGGCCACAACCCGCCTCAGGAACTACCCGGGCAGTTCGCCGACGCCATCGTGACGCTGGGCCAGGTGGTCCGGGATCGCGGCTCGAACTAGTCGACCGCGAGCTCGCCCAGTTCGTTCCAGCCGGTGCCGTCCACTTCCTGGCTGATGATCTTCGGCGTCTCCTGCAGGTACGGCGGGAGATCCTTCTGTGCCTGCTTGAAGTGATCCGAATTCACGTGCGTGGCACCGGCATCGGGGTCCTTGAAGGCCTCCACCAGGACGTACTCGGTGGGGTCGTCGAGAGTGCGCGACCAGAAGTACCAGAGGCACCCTTCCTCGGCCTGGCACGCTTCGGTGAAGTCGCGTGAGATCTCGGGCCAGTTGTCGGCGTGCTCGGGCTTGATCTTGAACTTGGCGGTGATGAAGATCAACGGTGCTCCTCGTGGTCGAAGTGATGGTTCTTGCTATTACCCGTTTCTACGGTACGAGAATCGCGCGTCCGCGAACACGTCCGTTGTCGAGGTCGTCGATGGCGCTCTGGAAGTCGTCCAACGCATAGGTCTGCGTATGCAGGTTCACCGCGCCTCGCGCGGCGAGCGACATCAGATCGCACAGGTCGTTGTACGGCCCGACGAGGTTGCCGACGATGTTCTTCTCCTCGGAGATCAGGTCGATCGTCGGTACATCGATGTTCTCGCCGTATCCGACGACGTGGTAGTCGCCGGCCCGTCTTGTCATCGCCAATCCTTCTGCGGTGGAACCACCTTCGCCGACGAAGTCGAGCACCACCTCGGCACCGAACCCGCCGGTGAGCTCCATGATCTGGTCCACCTGACTGCCGTCGGCGACCACCGCGTGGTCGGCACCCAAGGTGAGAGCAAGTTTCACGGCATCGGCGTTGCGGTCGATGACGATCAGTTCAGCGGGGGAGAGCGCCTCGAGAACCTGGATGCCGATGTGGCCGAGGCCGCCTGCACCGATGACGACACACTTGTCGCGTGGTGTCAGCCGTCGGGCCGCCTTTGCCGCCGCGTGATAGGCGGTCAGGCCGGCGTCGGCGAGTGCGGCCACCGCGGACGGCTCGAGCGAGTCGTCGATCTTCACCACTGTCCTGGCGTTGGTCCGCAGGTAATCCGCGTACCCACCGTTGGTGTCGATTCCCGGGAAATCGCTTGTCTCGCAGTGCACGTCGTCGCCGGATCGGCAGGCGCGGCACAGTCCACACGTGACCAGCGGATGCAGAATCACCTTGTCGCCCTCGGTGACGTTGGTGACGGCCGATCCCACCGCATGCACCCAGCCAGCGTTCTCGTGGCCGATCGTGTACGGCAATGTGACACCGGACTTTTCGGCCCACTGGCCTTCGAGAATGTGCAGATCGGTGCGGCACACGCCTGCTCCGCCGATCTTCACGATCACGTCCAGGGGACCCTGCACTTCGGGAATCGGGACCTCGGTCATCTCCAGCTTCCGGTGGTAGCCGACAACCTGGACGGCGCGCATCGTGCTCATCGTGAATGCTCCTGTGTAGTGCGTTGTGGGACAGCGACAGTGGTCAGGGGAATGAATGCGCCCTCTGCGCGTGGGACTTGCTGTTCCTCGGCACCGGGGTATCGGGTCTGCAGCAGTCCGCGGCAGAAGTGCGCGTTGCCGTCGATCGACACGCGGGTGGCGCGGGCTCGCCGCATCACCATCGTCAGGTCCCCGGTGTGCGGGCGGCCGGCGTGATCGACCAGAGCCGAGGCGGCCGGATCCGTGCGAAGTCCGAGTGCCTCACGGCGGCGGAGCAATGCGTTCGACGTTCGGTCGTCCGCAAGATCCCCGAGCACGACCGTCGACAGATCGTTCTCGGTCGCATCGGGATTCGCCCGCAACCATGCTTTGAGCGAGCGTTCCATCGCAGCTACGTACGCTTTGCGGCGGAACGTCGCTCGTAGCTCGTCGAGGTTCTCCTCGGCTTCGTGTCCGAAAGTGCCGCGGTAGCCGGCGTCGGCGGCAAGGCCGGCGTTGATCTTGTCCGAGTCGTGGTGATCGTCGAGTTCGACCAGCACTCGCTCGGTCCACGGCAATGCCGTCAGCACGTCCTTGGCGTCTCCCGCCATCAGATACGCGAAGTTCGGTGAACAGAACGACGTCGGCAGCCGGAGATGAACATGCACGACGCCGTCGTCGACCTCGAGGGATCGGACGAACCCGAGATCGGTGATGGGCTCGTCCAATTCGGGATCGAGGACGAGTCCGAGAGCGGCGAACGCCTCGTCGTTCCTCGACAGGGTTGCAACTACCGACACGTCACACCCCCGCGAGGTCGGCGCGTTCGGGTTGACGCGGTCCGGTCTCGGTTTCGTCAGCGTCGGGCAGCTGCAGCTCGGCGGGCACCGGGATGTCGTACATCTTCGCGGCGTTGAGCCCGAGCACCTTCTTCTTCTGCTCGATCGTGATGGGCGCGTATTCGTCGAGGGACTCGTGGATCTGGAAATCGACGAATCCTTCGACCAACCACTTGGGCGTCCACAGCGCGTAGTCGGAGGAGAAGAAGATGCGGTCCTCGCCCAGCCAGTACAGCAGCTCGCCCATGATTTGCCCGAAGTACTTCGGACGCGTGTGCATGAACGGAATGGCCACGGCAAGTCCGGCATACACGTTCGGTTCCTGGGTGGCGATCCAGCAGAAGTCTTCGAGCCGCGGCAGTCCGCAGTGCTCGACGACGAAGTTCAGGTCCGTGAAATCGGTGGCCACGTGGTCGACGTCCGCGACGTCGAACGCATCTCTGTCGAGCGGGCGGATGGTCGGGCCCTTGTGTACGTGGATGTTCTTGATGCCGACCTCGCGGCACACTTCGAGGTAGCGCCGCGTCCAGTCGTCGTCGAGCTTGTAGCCGCGGGAATCGCCGTTCCACTCGGCTGTGTAGAGCTTGACGCCTTTCAGCCCGAATCGTTCTGCGTCCGCGCGTAGCTGGTCGAGGCCACGCTCGCCGTTGCGAGGATCGAAGTGGTGGTTGTAGGTCAGCTTGTCCGGGTTGGCCGCAGCCAGTGCCGATGCTTCGTCGGTCTGGCCGAAGCCGCGGTAATAGAACTCGCCGAGGTGGGCCGGCTGGAAGATGGCGTGATCGACGTAGCCGATCTCGAACAGGTCGTGCATCAGCCGCTCACCGCCCTGGTAGAGGTACTCCTCGTAGCTCCACAGCTCGGATTCGGGGGACAGGTTGCGGTGGTAGTCGTAGAAGCAGTCGATGAACTGCTTGCCGTGGATGTTGCGCTGGTTCTCCGCGCGCGCATCCCACAGGGCGATGTGGGCGTCGACGATGAAGTAGTTCTCGCCGTTTTTCGTGTACATGCGATGGGCCTCCCGAATTGCAGTGCGTGACGTGGGTCACGTTGATCTGTGCACGACGGTAGGGCTGTGGGGCCGCCTCGAGGGCCCCGCGACGTCTCAATTCGAGACGATCGGCGGGGTGAGATTGCGACATGCGAATGTAACGTGGGTCACATGGCTGAACCGGAGGGTCTCGTGCGAGCCCGACTCCACTCCGAGCCCCTCGCTGCCGTCTCCCACCGCCTTCTGGCGTCGTGGCATCGCAGCCAGCGGTACGGGGTCTCGCTCGACGAGGTTGCTCCCGTCTTCTCCGGAACGTACGACGGCGAATCCCTGTTCTATCGCTGCGGCCGGGAGGTGCTCGACGGTCTGCGCGACACGCTGGCGAACGAGCCGGTATCGATGATGCTGACCGACGCCGACGGTCTCGTACTGGATCGCGTCAGCGCGGACCGCGAGTTGCTGGCCGCGCTCGATCGCGTTCACCTGGCACCCGGGTCCTCCTACGCCGAGGATCAGACCGGCACCAACGGACTCGCACTCGCGCTGGCGGATCGGGTACCTGCGGTGGTGAAGGCGGACGAACACTACTCGCTCTCGTTGGCCGGGTACACGTGTGCGGCCGCTCCCGTTCTCGATCCACTGACCGGCCGGGTGGAGGGGTGTGTGAATCTCACGACGTGGTCGCAGTCGTCGTCGGATCTGCTTCTGGCCCTTGCTCAATCGGCGGCCGGAAACACCTCGGCGATGATGCTCGCACGGTCGCAGGGCCAGCAGCCCAGGCCCGCACCGCGCGGTGAGGTCTTCCGGGTCGAGACCGCGCACAGCGGAGCAGGATCCGGCATCGTCGACGACCTCTCGCCGGCCTGGCGCAGTGCACTGGGCTCGGCGACATCGGCGCTGGCCGATCACGGTTCGGTGCTGATGGTCGGCGAGGCGGGATCAGGACGAGCTACCGTCCTGGCCCGAGCGCTGCGGACATCTCGACCCCGCGGCCGCATCCTCAGCGCCGGTGCGCCCGCTGCCCGTGACGTCGAGGCCTGGCTCGACCTGTGGACCCCCGAATTGCCGAAACCCGATACCGCCGTGGTCATCCGCGACGTCGACAGGCTGCCCGCCCGTGCGGCAGACACGTTGGCGGAACTGCTTCGTCGTGCAGGGGCAGGTGTGCCGGTGACCGTCACGGCATCGAACTACGACGACGTTCCGCATGCACTCGCCGGATTGCTGCGCACAGTCGTCGAATTGCCTTCCCTGCGACATCGGCCCGACGACATCGCGCCGCTCGCCCTGCACCTCGCGGGCCGGGTACGCGGCCGGGCCGTCAGGCTGACCACCGCCGCCGAGCGGGCGCTGCGGGAGTACGCCTGGCCGGGAAACGTCGCGGAACTGGCGACGGTCATGCATCGGGCCGCGATCCGCGCAGACGTCATCGGCATCGAACACCTGCCGCCGGAGGTGCTGTCGCACACCACCCATCGACTCACCCGCATCGAGACATTCGAGCGCGACGAGATGATTCGCGTGCTCTCGCAACCCGGCATCACGATGAACGACGCGGCCGAGGAACTCGGCATGAGCCGAGCGACCATCTACCGCAAGCGAGACCGATACGGCATCACGCTGCGTTCGTGATCGCCTACGCTCGATCTCATGGCCAGTAGCTCACCGTCGATCGAGTTGCCGGTCGGCGACCGCAGCGTCCGCATCTCCAATCCCGATCGGGTGTATTTCCCCGAGAGCGGTGCCACCAAGCTGGATTTGGTGAACTACTACCTGAGCGTGGGCGACGGCATCGTGCGGGCACTGAGGGAGCGGCCCTGCATGATGCACCGCTTCCCCAAGGGTCTCGCCGGAGACAAGGTGCACCAGAAGCGCGTACCCAACGGAGCGCCGCCGTGGCTCGAGACGGTGCAGGTGACCTTCCCCCGCTACAACCGCACTGCCGACGAGCTGTGCGTGACCGAACTTGCGCACGTGGCCTGGGCAGTGCAGATGTCGACCGTCGAGTTCCATCCGTGGAACAGCCGCCGCGCCGACGTGGAGATGCCCGACGAGTGGCGCATCGACCTCGACCCGATGCCCGACTGCCCCTTCGACCGAGTGCGACGCGTCGCCGGGGTCGTTCAGGAGGTGTTGGAAGACCTCGGAGCCGTCGGCTGGCCCAAGACCTCCGGCGGTCATGGACTGCACATCTACGTGCGCATCGACCCGGCCTACGGATTCAAGGATTTACGAAGGGCAGCACTGGCTTTCGCGCGTGAGGTCGAGCGTCGCGCACCCGAAGACGTGACCACGACGTGGTGGCGCAAGGACCGCGACCCGTCGAAACTGTTCGTCGACTACAACCAGAATGCCCGCGATCACACCATCGCCAGCGCGTATTCGGTGCGCGGAAATCAGCAGGCGACGGTGTCGACGCCGATCTCCTGGGACGAGGTCGCGAGCGTCGACCCGCGCGAGTTCACGATGTTCACGGTGCCTGCCAGATTCGCCGAGTTGGGTGACCTGCACGCCGGCATCGACGACGCGGTGTTCGCCATCGATGAGCTACTCGAGTGGGCGGAGCGGGACGAGCATCAGGGCTTGGTCGAGCCTGCAGAAGACTGACCCCGCCGAACTCGCAGTTATGCAAGGAAATGCACGGAAATCCGTGCATAACTGCGAGTTGCGCAAGCAGTTCTAGTCGGTGCCGGACTCGATGGCGGCGTGGTCGAGTGCCGAGGAGTCGACGGAGCTGTCGGGGCCGCTTGCTGCGATGGCGTCGGCTCCGCCTGCGGGCAGTTCGCCGATCAGGTCGCCCCAAGCGGTGAGTTGATTCTGCGCGGCGTATTGCTCGAGTTTGCTGCGTGAATCGGCGATGTCGAGGTTGCGCATGGTGAGCTGGCCGATGCGGTCGCCGGGGAAGAATGCCTGGCCCTGGCTGCGTTCCATCGACAGCTTCTCGGGGTGGTAGCTGAAGTTGCTGCCCTGGGTGTCGACGATGGTGAAGTCCTGGCCGCGGCGCAGTCGCAGTGTCACGCTGCCGCTGACGACGTTGCCGACCCACCGCTGCAGGCCCTCACGGAGCATCAGCGCCTGCGGATCGAACCAGCGTCCCTCGTACAGCAGACGCCCGAGTCGACGGCCCTCGTTGTGGTACGACGCGACGGTGTCCTCGTTGTGGACGGCGTTGACGAGTCGCTCGTAGGTGATGTGCAGCAGCGCCATGCCGGGGGCCTCGTAGATGCCGCGACTCTTGGCTTCGATGATGCGGTTCTCGATCTGGTCGCTCATGCCGAGACCATGGCGACCGCCGATGGAGTTGGCCTCCATGACGAGGTCGACAGCGCTGTCGAAGGACTTGCCGTTGATGCGGACCGGGCGGCCGCGTTCGAACTCGACGGTGACCTCCTCGGCGGCGATCTCCACCTCGGGGTCCCAGAACTTCACGCCCATGATGGGGTTGACGATCTCGAGCGAGGTGTCGAGGTATTCGAGGCTCTTGGCCTCGTGGGTGGCACCCCAGATGTTGGCGTCGGTGGAGTACGCCTTCTCGGCGGAGTCGCGGTAGGGGAGCGTGCGCTGGCTGAGCCACTGCGACATCTCGTGCCGGCCGCCGAGCTCGGCGACGAATGCCTCGTCGAGCCAGGGCTTGTAGATCCGCAGCTGCGGATTGGCGAGCAGGCCGTAGCGGTAGAACCGCTCGATGTCGTTGCCCTTGTACGTCGATCCGTCGCCCCAGATCGAGACGCCGTCTTCCTGCATGGCGCGGACCAGCATCGTGCCGGTGACCGCGCGGCCGAGCGGGGTGGTGTTGAAGTACGTCTGCAGCGACGAACGAATATGGAATGCGCCGCAGGTCAGTGCAGCCAGGCCCTCCTCGACGAGCGGCTCGCGGCAGTCGATGAGCCGCGCCTGCTCGGCCCCGTAGGCCAGGCCGCGCTCGGGCACATCGGACAGATCCGGCTCGTCGTACTGACCGATGTCGGCGGTGTAGGCGTACGGCACTGCGCCGTGCTCGCGCATCCATGCCACGGCCACCGAGGTGTCGAGACCGCCGGAGAATGCAATGCCGATTCGTTCACCGACCGGGAGAGAGTTCAATACCTTCGTCACGGCAGCAGCCTAGTAGGGGTCGTTCCGCAGGCTCCACTCCCGGCCTAGTCGTACTACTGATCCGGCCGATCGGCGAGCGACTCCACTGCACCCCGGACCGCATCGAGATGCACGGTCATGGCGCGGGCTGCCGCGTCGTATTCGCCGGATCTGATGCCATCGACTATCGCGTCGTGTTCGACGTTGGATTGCTGCTGCCGATGTGCGACGAGGTTGAGGGTCTCCGACTGCCGCGTCAACGCATCCCGAATATCGACGATGATCGCCTCGAATACGCGGTTCTTGCTCGCTCGCGCGATCGCCGTATGGAACTGCGCGTCGAGCAGTACCCAGGCCTCGTGGTCGTCCTCGGAGCGCATCTCGTCGGCCAGACCGGCGAGCACCGTCAACTCCTCGTCGGTGCGACGCTCCGCGGCCCAGCCAGCAGCGGGAATCTCCACGTGGGGGCGGGCCTCCATGAGCTCGCGGGCGGCGTAGTTGCCGATGTCGAGGTCGTTTCCGACGCGGTCGCGAACGACGAAAGTGCCCAGGCCCGTTTTGGTTTCGGTCAGGCCGAGGGCATGGCAGGAACGCAGCGCCTCACGGATGACCGAGCGGCTGACGCTGTGCCGGGTGGCGAGCGCGGCCTCGGAAGGCAACTTCTGCCCGACGGGGAGATCGCCCGACGCGATCGCCGAGCGGAGGTCGGCGAACACCGCCTCGGCTGCGCTCATTCGGGCATTCGTGGGCGCACTGACTGCCCAGCTGTCCGACAGGTTCATGACGCAATCCTAGCCTGGGGTTGACCGATGAGGTGTTCTGCGCCACACTCTACCTGTCAGACAGCCGGACAGCTGGACACCCCATCAAGGAGCGCAACCGTGGCCGATACCCGCATCGAGAAGGATCTTCTCGGCGAACGCGACATCCCGACGACTGCGTACTGGGGGATCCACACCCTGCGCGCTCTCGAGAACTTCCCCATCACCGGGCGTCCGATCTCCACCAACGCGCACCTCGTTCGCGGACTCGCAGCGGTGAAGTGGGCGGCTGCGTCGGCCAATCAGGATCTCGGAATTCTCGACGCCACCCGCGGGGAAGCGATTCGCACAGCGTGCCAGGAAATTCTCGACGGCCAGTGGCACGAGGAGTTCGTCGTCGACGTCATCCAGGGCGGTGCGGGCACCTCGACCAACATGAACGCCAACGAGGTCATCGCCAACCGTGCGCTGGAAATCCTCGGGCACGCCCACGGCGAGTACAGCATGCTGCACCCCAACGAGCACGTGAACGCGTCGCAGTCCACCAACGACGTGTACCCGACGTCGGTGAACATCGCGACCATCTTCGCGGTGCACGAGCTCATCGCCTCGATGAAGGTGCTGCGAGATTCGTTCGGCCGCAAAGCAAGCGAATTCGCCACCGTCGTCAAGATGGGCCGCACACAGCTGCAGGACGCGGTGCCGATGACTCTCGGTCAGGAGTTCGGCACCTACGCGATCATGATCGACGAGGACTGCTCGCGGCTCGAGGAAGCAGCACTGCTGGTGCACGAGATCAACCTCGGAGCCACCGCCATCGGCACCGGACTCAACGCTCCTGCCGGATACACCGAATCGGCCGTCGCACATCTGCGGACCATCACCGGTCTGCCGCTGGTGACGGCAACGGACCTGATCGAGGCAACGCAGGACGTCGGTCAGTTCGTGCACCTGTCCGGTGTGCTCAAGCGGGTTGCGGTGAAACTGTCGAAGATCTGCAACGATCTGCGGCTGCTGTCGTCCGGTCCGCGGGCGGGCTTCAACGAGATCAATCTGCCTCCGATGCAGGCGGGTTCGTCGATCATGCCCGGAAAGGTCAACCCCGTCATCCCCGAGGTGCTCAATCAGGTCGCCTACGAGGTGATCGGGCACGACGTCACGATCACGATGGCGGCCGAGGCCGGACAGTTGCAGCTCAACGCATTCGAGCCGATCATCGTCAAGTCCCTGTCCGACGGTATGGCGCATCTGAGTGCCGCATGCCGCACCGTCGCGCATCGCTGTGTCGACGGCATCACCGCCAACGTCGATCTGCTGCGCGAGCGCGTCGAGAACTCCATCGGCCTGATCACCGCGCTGAGCCCGTATCTCGGATACGTGGAATCGACTGCGATTGCCCAGGAAGCGTTGGTCAGTGGGCGCAATGTGGTCGACCTCGTACTCGAGAAGGGGCTGCTGGCCCGGGACGAGCTCGATCGGCTCCTGAGTCCCGAGCACCTCGCCAACCTTCGAGTGGCGCCGGTCGAGCATGCAGATGCTCCCGAGACGTCGACGAGGTGACGCGATGAGCACCGAGAACAGGAGTGTCGATACCCGCAAGGCCTTCACCGAAGAAGATCCCGGTTATCGAAAAGAGCTGGCCCCACGTCAGATTCAGATGATCGCCATCGGCGGTGCCATCGGGACCGGGCTGTTCATGGGAGCCGGTGGCCGCCTCCGCGACGCAGGTCCGGCGCTGGTACTGGTGTATGCGCTGTGCGGATTCTTCGCCTTCCTGATCCTGCGCGCTCTGGGCGAACTGGTGATGCACCGGCCGACCTCGGGCTCGTTCGTCTCGTACTCGCGCGAATTCTTCGGCGAGAAGGTCGCTTTCGCGGCCGGCTGGCTGTACTGGATGAACTGGGCGATGACGGCGGTCGTCGACGTGACGGCCGTGGCGTTGTACATGAACTTCTTCAAGAAGTACTGGGCCCCGCTCGGCGACATCGACCAGTGGGTGTTCGCACTCGGGGGCCTGCTGCTCGTTCTCGGTCTGAACCTGGTGTCGGTGAAGGTGTTCGGTGAGCTCGAGTTCTGGTTCGCGCTCATCAAAGTCGTTGCACTGGTGACGTTCCTGTTGATCGGTACCTACTTCGTCATCTTCGGAACGCCCATCGACGGGCAGGAGCCGGGGTTGAGCGTGCTCACCGACAACGGCGGACTGATCCCCAACGGGCTGTTGCCTGCAATCGTGGTGATCCAGGGCGTGGTGTTCGCGTACGCCTCGATCGAGCTGGTCGGCACCGCTGCCGGGGAGACGCAGAACCCCGAGAAGGTCATTCCCAAGGCGATCAACACCGTCATCATCCGTATCGTCGTGTTCTACGTAGGCTCGGTGCTGCTGCTCTCGTTGTTGTTGCCGTACACCAGTTATCAGGCCGGTGAGAGTCCGTTCGTGACGTTCTTCGGAGCCATCGACGTCGAGGGTGCCGACGCGATCATGAACCTCGTGGTCCTCACTGCGGCACTGTCCTCGCTCAACGCCGGCCTCTACTCCACCGGACGCATCCTGCATTCGATGGCGATCGCCGGTTCGGCTCCCGCATTCGCTGCGCGGATGAACAAATCGGGTGTGCCGTACGGCGGAATTGCACTGACGTCGGTGGTGACGCTGCTCGGCGTCGTGCTCAACGCAGTGGTCCCGGCGCAGGCATTCGAGATCGTCCTCAACCTCGCCGCTCTCGGCATCATCAGCGCCTGGGCCGTCATCGTGGCGTGTCAGCTGAAGTTCTGGTCGCTGTCCAAGACCGGTGCGGTCACTCGACCTGCGTTCCGATTGTTCGGTGCCCCGTACACCGGATACGCAACGCTAGGCTTCTTGGCGTGTGTACTCGTGCTGATGGCCTTCGACAAACCGGTCGGTACCTGGACGGTGGCGTCGATCCTGCTCATCGCGCCGATGCTCGTCGGTGGTTGGTTCCTGTGCCGCAAACGAATTCGAGAGGTGGCGGCGCGCAGTGACTGAGGAGTGGAGCCTGCAGGAACGACCCGACAGAACTGACCATGTCGCATTGTTGACTACCGGCGGCACCATCGCCAGTAGTCGCGACGAGCACGGGGTTTCTCGTCCGGTCGCCGGTGTCGGGGTGGATGTCGACGGTGTCGCGGTGCGTGAAGTGATGTCGAAGGACAGCTCGGCCTTGGACTTCGCGGATCTCGACACCATCCGGACGGCGGTGGCGGACGCGCTCGCCGAGGACGGATGCGTCGGAGTGGTGGTGCTGCACGGGACCGACACCATGGAGGAGTCGGCGTTGTACGTCGATCTGTTCCACGACGACGAGCGTCCGGTGGTGTTCACCGGCGCTCAGCGCACTGCCGATCATGCCGATCCGGACGGCCCCGGCAACATTGCTGCGGCAGTGGCAGCAGCGCAGTCCGAGCGCGGTGTACTGATCGCCTTCGGTGGGCGCTTGCTGCCGGCGCGCGGTGCGATCAAGAAACACACCACCGAGCTCGACGCGTTCCGCTCCGCCGCATTGTCGCGACCGAAACCCCTGCCGTGGAAGCCCATTGCCGGGATCCGCGTGGACATCGTCGCGCTGTATCCCGGTGCCGACGGCCTGCAGATCGATGCGTGCCGTCAGGCGGGGGCGCCGGGCATCGTGCTTCAGGCTCTCGGCTCGGGCAACACCAACGCCGGCGTGGTGCATGCGGTGAAAGAAGCAGTGGCTGCTGGGGTGCACGTGGTCGTCACGACGCGGGTGCCGTTCGGTGAGACCTCGCCGACGTACGGCGGCGGCGGCGGGGGTGGACACGATCTGGTCGATGCGGGTGCGGTGTTCTCCCGGGAACTGCGGGCGGGGCAGGCGCGGATCCAGTTGGCGGCGCTGATTGCGTCGGACGCCACTGACGTGGTTGTCCACAATTCCTTTTCGTAGGCGGGAAACCGTGTGCGGAGCAGAATAGTGGTCACTCAGCGCACCACACCCGCGCTATACCGTTACTCTAGCTTTCATCCGGTACCGCGGCACGAACGCTGCGCTGGGAACCGGCCGGAGAACGGTGACTGTGCAAACGGGACAACAGGTTTCGATGCGCGCAACGGCTGGGAAAATCACATGCCGTTCGAGCTACAGCTCCGACTCGCCCCAACTCTCGACGCGTAGTTCGTCGCCGACGGTCACCGTGCCGTTCTGCAGCACGGAGAATTTCGATCCGAAAGCGACACCCTTCTGTCGGCCGCGGCGGTAGTCACCCAGGGTGCGCAGCGGCTCGGGCCCGATGCGCTCACCGGTTGTCTGCTCGACGGTGGTGACGGCGCACCGGATCGCCAGCTTGGTGTACGCGAGACGTGTGGATCCGATGGTCACTTCCCGCACCTCGTCTTCCCGATGCGGTTCGTCCCAGCCGTCGACGACGATATTGGGGCGAAAGCGATCCATCGGCAAGGCGACGTCGAGTCGGGAATTGAGCCCGGCGAGCGTGGCGGTCGAGAGTATGTGGACTGCCGCACTGTCGGCGAATTGTGCTGAGCCGGGCGATATTCCGTCGGTGATCCGGCCGAGGTCGCGCGGCGCGGAGACCAGCCTCGACGGTTCTCCGATCACCTCGGTCAGCCAGCCCGCAACCTCGTCGCCCTGATCGATGCCCCGCATCGGCGCGCGGAACATGGTGATGTCACGCGACTCGGAATCGCGGTCGATGGCCACGGTCACCGAACCGATCGATGCGTGGTCGAGCGTCAGCGACCCGTCCGTCACCGAGCATCGAACGACGGCGAGGCCGGGGTCGCTACGTTGACTGCGGAATGCGCCGTCGGCGTCGACGATCATGAATGCGCGATCGTGCTCGAGGCCGGTAGCGCTCACGTGGGCAGAATCCAACGCCGCACCTGCGCATCCCTTGACTGGGTAGGTCAGCAGAGACGACACGCGCACCCGTCGAGGATACTGGGATTCATGACTCGTGCGCTGTTGGTTGTGGATGTGCAGAACGATTTCACCGAGGGTGGCGCGCTGGCGGTGGCCGGCGGGGCGGAGGTCGCTCGCAGGATCAGTGCGTACTTGGCGCGCCAGGGCGACGACTACGACCTCGTGGTGTCCTCGCGGGATTGGCACGACGCGGAGGGCGACAACGGCGGGCATTTCGCCACCGATGCCGCCCCGGATTTCGTCACCACGTGGCCGGTGCATTGCGTGGCAGGCACGGTCGGTGCCGAGTACCACCCCGATTACGCGACCGGTTCGGTGGACGTGCACGTCTACAAGGGGCAGGGCAAGCCGTCGTACTCGGCGTTCGAGGGCGTCACCGAGGACGGGACACCCCTGGCCGAGATACTCACCGCCAACGAGGTCACCGACATCGACGTCGTCGGGCTTGCGACCGACTACTGCGTGCTGGCCTCGGCCAAGGATGCCGTCGCCGAGAAATTCGACGTCCGCGTCCTCACCGACCTCGTCGCCGGGGTTGCCCCCGAGACCTCCGCCGCGGCCCTCGACGAGCTGAGAGCATCCGGCGCTTCGGTGGACTAGGCCGACGCGACCACCGTCGTCAACAGCACGGCTGCGTCGGTCATGGCTCGCAAGGAGTGCGGTGCTTCGGGGACGATCAAGAAATCTCCGGACATTCCGCACCACACATTGCTGCCGCTGACCAATTCGACCCGACCGGACAGGACATGCACGGTGGCCTCTCCTGGGTTGTTGTGCTCGGACAGTTCGGCACCGGCAGCGAGTGCGATCAGTGTTTGTCGGAGAGCGAGGTCGTGGCCCCCGTACACCGCCACCGCCGCCCGACGCGACGAGGCGGCGGTGGCTGCCGCGATCTGCGTGCCGACGAGTGCGTCGAGCGAAACCTTCTTCATTCGGTCACGGTGACGGGAGACCACAGGTCCGGCCCGAACACCTCGTAGGAGATGCGCTCCGGCGGTACGCCGCGCTGAAGGGCCGCGAGCCGGACGGCGCGCAGGAACGGCAACGGTCCGCAGCTGAGCACGTGGGTGTCCGCGGTGAAGGCGATCCGGTCGAAATTCATCAATCCGGTGAACGACGTCGAATCGTCCGCGTCGACTGTCTCGTACCAGGCGTGATCGACGACGTCGTCGAGTGCTTCGGCCGCAGTGGCGATCGCCTGTCGCAATGCGTGGTCGGCGCGGCTGCGGTCCGCGTGGGCCAGTATCAGCTTGCGGCCGGGCTGGGTTCGAGCGAGATGCTCGACGAGCGGCAGCACGGTGGTGATTCCGGCACCGGCCGTGGCGATCAGCAGCGGTCCTTCGCCGGTAGGTACTCCGAAATCACCTGCAGGACCGCTCACTTCGAGAATGTCGCCGACGTCGACGGCCTCTTGGAGGTGGGTCGAGACCTGCCCGGGCGGACCGTTCCGTACCTGTGCCACCGTGATCTGCAGGCGGGTGTCGGAGGCGATGGACGAGACGCTGTACTGACGCGGCTGCCGGGTGCCGACGGCGAGGTCGACGAACACCGTGACGTACTGGCCGGCCGCGAGTGCGGGAAGGGGAGCGCCGTCCGCGGGTTCGAGGACGAGCGAGACCGTGCCGGGGCTTTCCTGCGTGCGCCGCATCACGCGATACGGGCGCAGCGGATTGTGGGGGTCGATGTCTGCCGCTGCGTAGAGGCGCGCTTCGGTGGCGATGAGTTGCGTGGCGAACAGCCAGTAGACCTCGTCCCACGCGGCAGCGACGGCGGGAGTGACGGCAGCGCCGAGGATGTCGGCCACGGCACTGAGCAGGTGTCGGCCGACGAGGGTGTACTGCTCCGGGGTGATACCGAGGGTGATGTGCTTGCCGGCGATGCGGCGCAACACCGGCTCGAACGACGGTGCGTCCGGGTCGATCAGTTGCACGGCGTAGCCGACCACCGACGCGGCCAGTGCCCGACTCTGCTCTCCGGTTTCCTGATTAGCTCGATTGAACAGACGCCACAGCTCGGGGCGTTCGCCGAGCATCGACTCGTAGAAGCGGGCGCTGATCGTTTCGGAGTGTTCCGCGACCACACCGGCAGTGGCTCGGACGACGGCCTCGGCAGCGGGAGACAGAGCGGGGTGGGTGTCGGACGAGGGGCGGGGTGGTGCAGTGAGGGTCACGTCACCACCCTGGCCGCTGCGCTGCCGTCGCAGCAGCCCTTTACGTCCTGACGTCGAAGGACCTTCGTCCCTCGGGTGGCTTTCTAACTGTCGATCGTCGTGGTGATGGAGGTGACCGACGGTGCCGCCGGGGTGCTGCCGAATCCGAATGTCACCGGGGGAGTGACCGGGGTGAGCGATCCGAGGTCCTCGCCCTGCCACGACGCGGAGACGTCGGTGACGCGATGTTGGTGCCTGGCACCGTAGTACTCGCGTCGGCCCCCGCCTGCGCTGCCGCGGGTGCGCACTCCGCGCAGGACGACTCGGGCGATGGGGTCACTGATCGCGCAGAACCACGGTGCCGTCGACACCGCGTCGGGGACGAGGCTCAATGCGCGACCGAGCACGGTCGGCCCGGCGACGCGGATCCTGACCGACAGGTCACCGGCCTTCACCGATCGCCATCCATTCGGCTCCGCTGCGAAGGTCACCGGAACCAGTTCGGTGGAGTCGAATGTGTATGTGGCGGTGACGAATTCGCGTACGTCCTCGTTGGGGGCGATCAGCAGGCGCTGTCCGTCCGCGAACTGGACCATGACGTCGGTGAATTCCCCGAGCGGCGAGCGCGTCCAATGTCCGACGACGATCCGCACCCCGGACGTCGTACCTACCCCGTAGATCTCACCGTGAAACCGTGATCTGGTCATCACACCGACTGTAGCCATGCTCGGCCCGGGTCGGTGCATAGTGGAGGTCATGGCGTCCTCGCAACCCACTGTATTCGTCCTGTTCGGCGCAACCGGAGACCTCGCGAAGCGAATGGTCCTGCCGTCGTTCTACCAACTCCATATCGAGGGCCTGCTGCCCGAGAAATGGGTCCTGATCGGCAACGGCCGCAAGGACACCTCCGACGACGAGTTCCGCGATCACGTCCGCAGCGTCCTCGACGAGTTCGCCGAGAACGTGGACGACGGCGATTGGTCCGAATTCTCCGAGCGAATCCGCTTCGCGGGCAACGGCTTCACCGTCGACGATCCCGGTAAGTTGCCCGAGGTCGTCGCCGAGGTCAAGAAGGACATCGGCGACGATGCCCAGCTGGTGCACTACATCGCTCTGCCGCCGAGCACCTTCGTCGATTACACGAAGGCCCTGGGTGCACACGATCTCGCCGAGGGTTCCCGGGTGGTCTACGAGAAGCCGTTCGGCACCTCTCAGAGCAATTTCGAGGAACTCGACAAAGCCGTTCACGAGGTCGTCGAGGAAGAGCAGGTCTATCGAATCGACCACTTCCTGGGCAAGGAAGCGACCCAGAATCTGCACGTGCTGCGGTTCGCGAACGGCATGATCAGCGGCATCTGGAACTCCGAGCACGTTGCGCAGGTGCAGATCGACGTCCCCGAGACCCTCGACATCGACGACCGCGCCGAGTTCTACGACGAGACCGGTGCCGTGCTGGACATGCTCGTCACGCACCTGTTCCAGGTCGCGGCCGAGGTGGCGATGGAACCGCCGGCGTCACTGAAGGCGGAGGATCTGCAATCGGCTCGGGAGACGGTGATCGGGCAGTTCCGGGCGTTGGACACCGACGAGGTGGTTCTCGGTCAGTACGACGGTTACCGCGACGTCGAGGGAGTCGACGACAATTCCGAGGTCGACACGTTCGTGGCGGCCAAGCTGTGGGTCGACACCGACCGCTGGCGTGGAGTGCCGTTCCTGCTGCGCACCGGAAAGATGCTGGGTGTCGGAGCGCAGCGGGTGTCGTTGGTGTTCCGCAAGCCCGCCGACAGTCCGCTCACCGAGCTGCCCGAGGACGGGGCGGTGCTGTCCTTCGACCTGTCCGGAGACGGCAGCATCGACATCGCCATGACGGTGAAGGAGCCGGGCCCGGATTTCGATCTGTCGGTCGGGCATCTGGCGTTACCGCTGAAGTCGGTGCCCGACGCCGAGCCGCTCAGCCCCTACGCGCGCCTGATCCTCGATGTGCTCAGCGGAGACCGATCGTTGTTCACCAGGCCGGACGGTCTGGCGCACGTGTGGGATGTCGCGGCTCCCTTGCTGAGCAACCCGCCCGAGGTGAAGAGCTACGAGCCCGGTTCGATGGGACCCGCCGAGGCGGACGCGCTCGCCGCACCCTGTGGCTGGTTGATCACCGGGAAGACCGAGGGCTGAGTCTGCATCGCGTTTCGGGGCCCGAAACAGTCGGTGGGTCCTTTTTGTCCGAAACGATGGACTGTACCGAGTTGCCGACGATATGTTTCTGACGCTCTTACATCACCCGTCAGACCCCCTCGACGTTTCTCGAAAGGCCTTTACCCATGTTCTTGGACCTCATCACCGATCTCCTGCCCATCCTCGGTGGCGGCGAGGAAGGTGGCCTCGGCGACCTCATCACCGGCGGACTGCTCGACGGCTTGCTCGAGGGACTCCTCGGAGACAGCACCGGTAGCTTCGGCTCCAGCTAAATTCGGTACAGATCGGCCCCGCGTCTCTGATCAGAGGCGGCGGGGCCTTTTCTGTGTCCGTCGCCGGGTCACGCCCGGAGCGGCATCAACATCAACCCCGCGAGGTAGATCAGCACGACGGTGCCGCCGGTCAGGACCGTGCCGGCAACGGTGGCGAGTCGAACGATGTTGACGTCCCAGCCGAAATATTCGGCAACGCCGCCGCATACACCTCCGATCATCTTCTGCGAACTGGACCGGGTGAATTCTCTGGGGGAACCGCTCTCGAATGTCATGGTGAAAAGTCTGCGTCATCAATGCCTTTCGGCGCATCGGGGATTTCACCCATATCGACCCCGACAATCGAACGGTCCGAAAGCCGCGCTCGAACAAGATCGTCGACTTTTCTGACTCGAGCGCTGGACCTGGTTGTTCCTCGGTGGCTACGGTCGGTGTTCGACGCCGCCGATTCCGTTCCGTCCCCCTTGCGGAGCGGTATCGGGGGCGCTGAAACCGGATGCATCGGGTGTTCACCGAATCGCCATCGGTCGGTCACCGATGAGCACTAACTTTCGGCACATGACCGACAATGATCTGCGCAACGGTGAGGCTCCACGCACGAACCTGAGCGACTTGCTCGACATCACCAAGGCGGTAGATCTTGCCGACACCTCGGGCTTCGCCGTCGACGACTCCGATGACGACGATCCGATACTGCTGACCGTCCCCGACGGCCACGTCGTCGACACCTGGCGCGAGAACTACCCGTACGACGAGCGCATGACGCGCGCCGAGTACGAGCTCGAGAAGCGTCTGCTGCAGATCGAACTCCTGAAGTTGCAGATGTGGACCAAGGAGACCGGGCGACGGCACGTCATCGTCTTCGAGGGCCGAGATGCCGCCGGTAAGGGCGGCACGATCAAGCGATTCATGGAACACCTCAACCCGCGCGGTGCGCGTGTGGTTGCGCTGGAGAAGCCGTCGGCGCGCGAGTCGACCGAGTGGTACTTCCAGCGTTACATCGCACACCTGCCCGCGGCCGGGGAGATCGTCCTGTTCGACCGGTCCTGGTACAACCGGGCGGGCGTCGAGCGTGTCATGGGTTTCTGCACCGACGAGCAGCACGCCCACTTCGTTCGCCAGGCACCGCTGTTCGAGCAGATGCTCGTGGACGACGGCATCAGTCTGACCAAGTTCTGGTTCTCGGTGTCGCAGCACGAGCAGCGCACCCGTTTCGCAATACGGCAGGTCGACCCGGTGCGGCAGTGGAAGCTCTCGCCCATGGACCTCGCCTCGCTGGACAAGTGGGATGCGTACACCGCGGCGAAGGAAGAGAATTTTCGCGCCACCGACACCGATCTCGCACCGTGGACGGTCGTCAAGAGCAACGACAAGAAGCGGGCTCGCATCAACGCGATGCGTTTTGTGCTCAACAAGTTCGACTATGCCAACAAGGATCCCGAGATAGTCGGGGAAACAGACCCGTTGCTCGTGGGCCGCGCGAAAGACGTGATCGGCGAATAGTTTTCACTGCATAACCGGTGAGATTTCCGGTGAACCGTTGCGGCACCATCTTTCCGGGGTCTCGAGTTGATACCGGGTGCTGCGCCAAACCTTAGCGTGCGGTAAGAACGAGGGAGGTCGTATTACCTACGGCTGTACGTACACGCGAGCATCAGGAGTTCTCATGGGTTCAGCAGCACAGTTCATTTCCGACATCGCTTCGGGCGTCTACGACGGCATCGTCGACGCGATCGTCGATCAGATTGTCGGCGTGCTGACGTCGGGTAGCGCCGCTTAATCGTCCGTAGCGCGTCGCGGTCGCAGTCGGGGGCGGCCGCGACGTCTCGGCACCGTCACCGTTTTGTGATGTCACACCAAGATTTTCGACTTTTACTGTCATTTCCGTGTACAGAGCGTGACCTTCTGAGGTAGAAATCTTCTTGCAGAGATCATCGCGTGACACAAGTCACAGCAGATCTGCATACCCCCTCGATGAAGGAGCAGTTCCATGTCCGCTGAACTCGGTGACCTTTTCGCGATCCTCCTCCAGCTGTTCTCCGGTATCAGTTCCTCTTCGGACTGACGTACCTCGGTTCCGTACCGTCGGCCTCGGTTTCGTGAGCACCCGGTCGGAGCCTCCAGCAAGGTCCACCCGCGACATCGGCGCGGTATTCGTGATGCCGGTTCGGCATCGAATCCCACTCTCTTCAAGGAGAATTCATGGAATTGCTCGCGATCTTGCTTCAGCTGCTCGCGCTGGGTAGCTCGGAAGGTAGCGGCTCGGGCACCGTCGAGATCCCCGGTCCGTCCATCTGACCCACGACCATGAGCCGGGCTCGACACGACGTCGAGCCCGGCTTTCGTGGTTCGAAGTAGTTCGATCGGTCGAGAAGTCCTGCAAGACTCGATGATTCGGTAGCGGTTCGGTCCCCAGGGGCGTCGGGGCGGGCCGGTGAGTCCTCGGCATAGGGTTGCCCGATGCAGACGGTTCCGATTCAGATGCCCGACGGTTCGACGGTGCCGGTCTCACTGTTCCCCGGTGAAGGCCGCGACGATGGACCCGTCATCGTCGTTCTTCCCGGCCTCGGCATTCCCGGTGGTTACTATCGACTGTTCGCCGAGGCGCTCGTCGCACGCGGCTTCCACGCCGCGATCGGCGACCTGCGCGGCCAGGGAGACAGTGTGCCCAAGCCGAGTTCGGCGAGTCGGTACGGGTATCAGGAGCTGGTATCGGTCGACTTACCGGCGATCTTCGAGGTGGTTCGCGAGCAGTTCCCGGAGGCGACGCCGTACTTGCTCGGGCACAGCATGGGTGGGCAGCTCGGCTCGATGTACGCCGCGCGCATCAGGGGCAGGCTCGGCGGATTGATCCTGGTGGCGTCGGGCTCGCCGTATCACCGCGGTTTCGGTACGACCCGCGGTGTACCGCTGTACGTGGGCGCGGCGGCGATGGCGATCACCAGCAACATCGCCGGGTTCTGGCCGGGGGATCGCATCGGCATCGGCGGATTCGGTCGGCAGTCGCGGGTTCTGATCGACGATTGGTCCCGGTTCGCGCGCAGTGGGTCGATCGAGCCTGCAGGGGCCGACATGGACTACGAGGAACGGATGGGCCGTCTGACGCTGCCGGTGCTGGCGGTGACCATCGAGGGCGACGACCTCGCGCCTCGCGGCTCGATGGACAACCTCGTACGCAAGCTCGCCCGCGCCGACGTCACCTCGGTGCACGTCGACGAGCCACTCGGGCACAACGGTTGGATCCGTAACCCCACGGCGGTCGCCGACCTCGTTGCGGAGTGGATGCACAGGTAATTCGCTCGAATGTTTTTTGGTCGTTTCACACGCTATTCGTCATTTCTACCTACTTTCGGTTCGTTTTGGTGTAGAAAGTTTTTGAACCAGCAATTGTTCGACGACGATAGTGAGCACGACTATGAACGGCCAGGGGGATTCGGTAGCTCGAATCGGTGGTGGGGAGCGGTGTCGCCGATCGCGTGCGCTGCGCAGAGTCGTCGTCCTGTGCGTGGTGGCATGCGTCGCGGCAGTAGCGCACCCACACGCCTCCGCGGCCCCGGCCGACTCGGTGGCCGGTCCGACGGAGTCGTACGTGGTGCGCACCGAGGTGGCCGACGACACCGCCATGACGGCGTTCGTCCACTCCGCCGCGATGAACCGAACGATCCCACTCAAGATCCTGCGATCTCCCGATCGGACGACTCCGAGCCCCACTCTGTACCTGCTCAACGGCGCGGGCGGCGGACTCGACGGAATGGACTGGTACACCCAGACCGACGTCGTGTCGTTCTTCGCCGACAAGAACGTCAACGTGGTGACTCCCGTCGGCGGGGCCTACTCCTACTACACGGACTGGCAGCACGACGATCCGAGGCTCGGACGCAATCAGTGGGAAACGTTCCTCACAGCCGAACTGCCGCCGCTCGTCGACGATCTGTTGGATACCAACGGCCGCAACGCGATTGCCGGTATCTCGATGGCTGCGACCTCGGTCCTGAACCTCGCCGCTCACCACCAGGGGCTGTATCGAGCCGTCGGTTCCTACAGCGGATGCGCGTCGACCACCGACCCGTTGGGGCGGGCATACGTCAAGACCGTCGTGTCCATGGCGCTCGGCGCGAACGTGACGAACATGTGGGGGCCGGACGACCATCAGGACTGGGTACGCAACGATGCGGTGGTCAACGCCGAAAAGCTGCGTGGCACAGCGTTGTACGTCTCCAACGGCAGCGGACTGGCCGGGGCATCGGACACCCTCGACGGCACCAATCCCAACGGGCCCGGCTTCGTGTTGCTCAACCAGATGGTCGTGGGCGGTGCCATCGAGGTGGCGACCGGAGACTGCACTCGGAGGCTGAAGACGGCCCTCGAGCAGCTCGACATCCCGGCCCACTTCGAGTTGCGTGAGCGCGGCACCCACTCGTGGGGCTACTGGCAGGACGACCTGCACGATTCCTGGCCGATGTTCGAGGACGCGCTCGCCGGCTGAGCGTCAGCTGCGAGCGAGGTGCCGCCACAGAAATTCGTAGGTCAATGCCGTCTTGAACGCCAACTGCGCATTGTCCGACGCCCCGCCGTGCCCACCTTCGATGTTCTCGTAGTAGCTCACGTCCTGACCGAGTTCGGCCAACCGAGCGGCCATCTTGCGTGCGTGTCCCGGATGGACGCGATCGTCGCGGGTGGACGTGGCGATCAGAATCGGCGGATACCGACGCTCGGATGAGGCGACGACGTTCTGGTACGGGGAGTACTGCGAGATGAACTCCCACTCGTCCGGGTCGTCGGGGTTGCCGTACTCGGCCACCCAGGACGCGCCCGCGAGCAGCAGGTGGTACCGCTTCATGTCCAGTAGTGGGACCTGACATACCAACGCGCCGAACAGTTCCGGGTACTTCGTCACCATGATGCCCATCAGCAGGCCGCCGTTGCTGCCGCCCTGCGCGGCCAACTGTTCGGTGGTGGTGATGCGTCGGGTGACGAGGTCGCGTGCGACTGCGGCGAAGTCCTCGTGCACCAGATGGCGTCCGGCGCGCAGTACCTGGGTGTGCCACGACGGGCCATACTCGCCGCCGCCGCGGATGTTGGCGACGACGTAGGTGCCACCACGTTCGAGCCACGCGCGTCCGGTTGCACCGCTGTAACCGGGCGTCATCGAGATCTCGAAGCCGCCGTAGCCGTAGAGCAATGTCGGTCCGGGTCCGGAATCCGCGCGTCGGACGACGAAGTACGGGATGTCGGTACCGTCGTCGGACCGGGCGAAGAACTGCTCCACCGTCAGGCCGTCGGCGTCGAAGAACGCCGGAGCCTGTTTGAGGACTTCGAGCTCGCCGCCCACCGTGCCGACCAGCAGTGTCGCCGGTGTCAGGTAGCCGGACGACGAGAGGAAGTACTCGTCACCGTTCTCCTCGGCGTCGGTGCCGACGATCTCGGTGGACGTCAGGTCGGACAGCCCGTCGATCGTGCTGACGTCCCACTCCTTCGCGCCGGGGGTCAGCACGTGCAATTTCGTCCGTACGTCCTGCAGCGTCACCAGCAGCAGGTGATTCTCGGTCCACGCGTACTGGTGCAGTGACGTGTGCGCGTCCGGGGCGAAGAGGACCGTGAGAGCGATTGTGCCGGAGACGAACTCGTCGAAATCCGCAGCGAGCAGCGCGCCGGCCGGATAGGTTCGGTCGCCGACCGTCCACGGCGTCATCGTGCGGATCAGCAACCAGTTCTCGTGCACCGAGGTCGACGCGTCCGTCGGCGTCGCGATCCGGGTCAGGGCAGAACCGTCCAACACGTAGGTCTCGGAGTTGTAGAAGTCGGTGGCACGCTGGACGAAGTCGCGCTCGAAGCCGGGGGTCCGGTCGTGCCAGGCGGAGATCGAGATGTCCTGTGCTGCACCCTCGTACACGGTCTCGGCGTCGGCGAGTGGGGTGCCGCGATGCCACCGCTTGGTGATACGCGGATAGCCCGACTCGGTCAGCGAACCGGGTCCGAAATCCGTTCCCACGAAGACGGTGTCGGCGTCGATCCAACCGATGTCGGTCTTGGCCTCCGGTAGGGCGAATCCGCCGTCCTCCGGGGCGCGAAAGGTGCGGGAGTCGAGATCGAACTCACGGACCACCGTCGCGTCGGCCCCGCCGCGGGAGAGCGTCACCAGTGCCAGTCGTTGATCGGGACGCAGCACCTGCGCGCCACCCCACACCCAGTTCTCGTCCTCGCTGCCGGCCAGAGCATCGAGGTCGAGCAGCACGTCCCACACCGGATTCTCGGTTCGGTACTCGTCCATCGTCGTTCGACGCCACAGGCCGCGGACGTGTTCGGCGTCGCGCCAGAAGTTGTACAGGAACTGCCCACGGCGACGGGCGTACGGAATGCGGGCGTCGGTGTCGAGTACCTCGCGGATGCGGGACTCGGTGGCATCGAACGCGTCTCCGGCCAGTTCCTCGACGGTCACCCCGTTACGAGTGCGGACCCAATCGAGAGCCTCCTCGCCGGTGACGTCTTCGAGCCAGAGGTACGGGTCGTCCGAGATTGCCATTCCACAGTTCTAGCAGCAGATGCGCCGTCGGGTCGGTCGGCGCTCGCGTGGCTACCGGCTGGTAACGAAGACCAGGTCGAGACAGCGTCGGAGGTCACGACTACGCTGGGGACTCGTGACCTCACACTATGACGTCGTTGTCCTCGGAGCCGGTCCCGGTGGGTACGTCGCTGCTATCCGCGCGGCACAACTCGGACTCAGCACTGCCATCATCGAGAAGAAGTACTGGGGCGGTGTCTGCCTGAACGTCGGCTGCATCCCCTCGAAGGCACTTCTCCGTAACGCCGAGCTGGCGCACCTCTTCACCAAAGAGGCGAAGCTGTTCGGCATTTCGGGTGAAGCGTCCTTCGACTTCGGCGCAGCGTTCGATCGCAGCCGCAAGGTCGCCGACGGCCGCGTCAAGGGCATTCACTTCCTGATGAAGAAGAACAAGATCCCCGAGTACGACGGCAAGGGCACGTTCACCGATGCCAACACCATCGAGGTCGAGCTGACCAAGGGTGGCACCGAGACGATCACGTTCGACAACGCGATCATCTCGACCGGCAGCACCACCAAGCTGCTGCCAGGTACAGAGCTGAGCAAGAACGTCGTCACGTACGAAGAGCAGATCATGACGAGGGAGCTCCCGGGCTCGATCCTCATCGTCGGTGCCGGTGCGATCGGCATGGAGTTCGGCTACGTGCTCAAAAACTACGGAGTCGACGTCACCATCGTCGAGTACCTCGATCGCGCGCTCCCCAACGAGGACAAGGACGTCTCGAAGGAAATCGAGAAGCAGTACAAGAAGCTGGGCGTCAAGGTCATCACCGGCGCAGGTGTGCAGAGCATCGACGACGACGGCTCCAAGGTCACCGTCGAGATCAAGCACAACAAGTCCGGTGAGAGCGAGACCTTCACCGTCGACAAGGTGATGCAGTCCGTCGGCTTCGCGCCCCGAGTCGAGGGATTCGGCCTCGAGAAGACCGGCGTGGAGCTCACCGATCGCGGTGCCATCGGCATCACGAACACCATGCAGACCAACGTCCCGCACATCTACGCCATCGGCGACGTCACGGCCAAGCTCCAGCTGGCCCACGTTGCGGAGGCGCAGGCTGTCGTCGCGGCCGAAACCATCGGCGGCGCAGAGACATTGCCGATCGACGACTACCGCATGATGCCGCGTGCGACGTTCTGTCAGCCGCAGGTCGCGAGTTTCGGACTCACCGAGGACCAGGCCCGCGAAGAGGCGCAGGCCCGCGGTTCCGACATCAAGGTCGCGAACTTCCCGTTCGCCGCCAACGGCAAGGCACACGGACTGGGCGACGCCACCGGCTTCGTCAAGCTCATCGCCGACACCGAGCACGGCGAACTGCTCGGCGGACACCTCATCGGACCGGACGTCTCCGAGCTGCTGCCCGAGCTGACCCTGGCCCAGAAGTGGGACCTCACGGTCAACGAGCTGGCCCGCAACGTCCACACGCACCCGACGCTGTCGGAAGCACTGCAGGAAGCGATCCACGGCCTCGCGGGGCACATGATCAACTTCTGATCTTCACCTCGAGAACCAACGGCGGCGACCACTTCGGTGGTCGCCGCCGTTGTCGTCGGTGCCCCTCGGCCCGGTCGCTTCTCGGAACCTTCACGCGGCCCGGCGAAGTCTGTGACTTGTCATAGCTCGGTAAGTGAGGAAAACGTCACTTGGTCGACGGTCGGCTGGTAATTTCCGTTCCTGCGCGGGGGAGTCGCGCCGAACAGGAAGCCGGGGGTGGGGGATTGTCGTCGCCGACATCGACGCTCGCACGCGTCAGCGACGGAGTTGCCAGTGGATTCCGGACTTTCGGGCGAACTCTGGAGCTGGGCGTACTGGCCTCCGTCCACCTCGTCCGCGACATCCTCACACTGCGACATCCCTGGCGCGACACCATCGATCAGGCCTGGTTCGTCGTCACCGTCACGGTGGTGCCGGCAATACTGGTATCCATTCCGTTCGGCGTCATCGTGTCCGTTCAGGTCGGCAGTCTCACCGATCAGATCGGTGCGACGTCCATCGCCGGAGCCGCGGGTGGCCTCGGGGTAATCCGCCAGGGCGCACCGATCGTCGCGGCAATGCTGTTGGGCGGTGCGGCAGGCGCAGCAGTGGCAGCCGATCTGGGTGCGCGCACCATCCGGGACGAGATCGACGCGATGTCGACCATGGGAATCGACCCGGTTCGCCGGCTGGTCACACCACGGCTGGCGGCCATCCTCCTGGTGGCACCGTTCCTGTGCATCCTCATCATCTTCATGGGCCTGGCCGCGGGCTATGCGATCAACGTCGGTTTTCAGAGTGGGACGCCCGGCAGCTACATCAGCTCGTTCGCGTCCTTCGCCTCGGTGACGGATCTGGTCGTCGCCCTGGTGAAGACCGAGATATTCGGGGTCATCGTCATCATCGTGGCCTGCCAGCGAGGGTTGTCCGCCGCCCACGGACCGCGCGGGGTAGCCAACGCGGTCAACGCGTCCGTCGTGCTCGGTGTGGTGTCCGCATTCACCGTCAACGTCGTGATCACGCAGTTGGTTGCGATGTTCATGCCACAGAAGTTGGGCTGAGATGGCAACTCCTTCGCGCTACACCGTGCACGGCACCGCTCACCTCACCCGTGGGGTGAGATACCTCGGGCGCAGGCCGTTCGACGTACTCGAAATGCTGGGCCATCAACTGACGTTCTGCGTCAAGGTTCTCGCCGCGATACCCCATACCGTCCGCTCCTATCGGCGTCAGATGCTGCTGATCCTCAGCGACATCACCTGGGGCAGTGGCAAATTGATCGTCGGTGGCGGAACCGTGTCGGTTCTGGTCGTGCTGGGTGTCGCGGTGGGTGCGTCCGTCGGGATCGAAGGATTCAACTCCCTCGGCATGGTGGGGATGGAGCCGTTGACCGGATTCATCTCCGCGTACGCGAGCACCCGCGAGCTGGCCCCGATGATCGCGGCCATCGGATTCGCGACGCAGGCGGGCTGCCGGATGACGGCCGAGATCGGGGCGATGCGCATCTCGGAAGAGATCGACGCCCTCGAAGCTCAAGGGATTCAGTCGATGCCCTTCGTCGTGACCACCAGGGTGATCGCGGGAATCGTCACGATCGTGCCGCTCTACCTGCTGACCCTCATTCTGAGCTACCTGTCGTGTGCCGTGGTGGTTCGCGTTGTCGGCGGACAGTCCTCGGGCACCTACGACCACTACTTCAGTGCTTTCCTGCAGCCGGTCGACGTGCTGTTCTCACTCCTGAAAGCTGCGGTGTTCGTCGTGACGATCATCCTGATCCACGGCTATCAGGGGTACTACGCCTCGGGCGGCCCGGAGGGAGTCGGGCGCGCCTCGGGCCGCGCCATCAGGGCCAGCCTCGTTTGCGTGGTGGTACTGGACATGATCATGACGCTCGTCCTGTGGGGATTCGACTCGGGCATAGGGATTTCGGGGTAGAGATGGCAGTTTTCGACGATCTGACGGGACGATCGGCCGGGCCGGCCACGCTACGCCTGCGCGGGCTGGCGGTGGCCGTTGCCGTGGCAGTGTTCGCCGGCGGCCTCACCGCCTACGCACGCGGGGCCTTCGATTCACCCTTCGAGCTGACACTCGACGCAGCATCGGTCGGGGACGGTCTGACGCCCGGTTCGGAGGTGAAGTTCCGTGGTCTGTCCATCGGCACGGTCGACAACATCGAGACCGTCGGCTTCGGACGGCAGCGGCTGCAACTGGAGATCGATCCGAGCCAGGCGGGCGAGCTCACCGACACCATGCAGGCCCAA
The DNA here is from genome assembly GCF_040702585.1 of Rhodococcus sp. NPDC079359. Classification (NCBI taxonomy): domain Bacteria; kingdom Bacillati; phylum Actinomycetota; class Actinomycetes; order Mycobacteriales; family Nocardiaceae; genus Rhodococcus; species Rhodococcus sp. NPDC079359. The sequence goes on along the minus strand of NZ_JBFBLH010000003.1, from coordinate 177,140 downwards.
TTCTCGTCGTCGAACGTATTCGGTTCCACTGCAATAGAATTGGTCTCCGACGGCACGGGTGCACCCCTGGCCGACAACTCGACCCTCGAAGTGTCGAAAGACCTGCGAGGCGCAACGGTGACCGGAGTCTTCCGGCGAGTCGCCGACCTCACCGAGGTTCTCGACACCGAGCAGGTGGACCACCTCCTGGACCTCATCGCGAACACTTCCGTCGAGGTGAGTCGAAACCTGAAGCCGTACTTCGACACTGCTCAGATGATGGCGAACAACCAGATCGACCCGCTGGCCTGGAAGCTGCATCGCGGTGCCGAACTGGGCGAAGGAATCGGCAACCTGGTTCCGCCCTTGCTCGATCTGGTGGTGGGAGTGGTGGACAAGAGCGTGTACGTCGAGGCACCCGCCGACCGAGCGCGAACCATCGCCGCCAACGACGGTCTGAGCGATCAGCTGATGATTCCGGTGGGCGACTTGCTGAAGGCGAACAATCCGAACCTGTCCAAGCTGCTGTCCACCGTGCTGGACCTGCTGGTGCCCATCACCGCGTCGATCGGCACATTGGCACCCAGCTACGACCGAGTGCCGCAGGTGCTCGACGGTATCTCCGACGCATTTCCCGTCGTCGACGGGAAGCCTCAGCTGCAACTCGATCTGATAGTCGAAACCATGCCCAATCTGGCCGGAGCCGTTGCCGCACACGAGGAGGCGAACGGATGAAGAAGGTAGCGGGCCCAGCGGTCAAACTGCTCGTCTTCTTCACGGTGACCGCGGTGTGTGCGGTGATCATCGTCGCTGCTCTTCGCACCCCGGTCGGCGGACCGCTGTCGTCCTACGGCGCGGAGTTCGACGACGTGTCGGGCTTGTACGTGGGCGACGACGTGCGCATGTCCGGGGTGCAGATCGGCAAGGTGTCGTCGGTCGAACTCGACGGTGCCCTCGCGCGGGTCGAGTTCGAGATCGAAGACCGACGGCCGATTTTCGCCAACACCCAGGCTGCGGTTCGGTATCAGAATCTTCTGGGGCAGCGGTACGTCGAACTCGTGCAGAAGGATTCGGCGACCGGAGCCCCGTTGGCGGTCGGGGCAACCATCTCCAAGGATCGAACGATTCCGTCCTTCGACATCTCGAAGCTGTTCAACGGTTTCGAGCCGATCTTCGACACCCTCGACACCGCACAGCTCAATCAGTTCACCGAGAACATTCTCCGGATGGTTCAGGGTGACGGGTCCGGACTCGGTCCGGTCCTGCGCGACGTGGATCGCATCACCCAATTCGCAGTACAGCGTGAATCGATCATCGGGCTGCTGATCGAGAACCTCGGCCAGATCTCGGACTCGATCGGCGGCCAATCCGCCTCGGTCGCAGACCTTCTCGAACAACTGCACGGTCTGGTCTCGAAGCTCAGCACCCAGATGGACGGCGTGCTCGCGTCGCTGGATCAGGCCAATTACGGGCTGCGACCGTTCGTGGGACTGATGGAGGGTCTCGAGCGGGCATACGACAACAGCTACGCGCCGGTCGACGGGGCACTGCGTCGAATGCTTCCGCAGACCGAACAGGTGACCGAGATGTTGGCACTCGCGCCGGGATTGCTGACCGGACTCAATGCGAGCATTCCGGACCCGGGCGCACAGACGTACTCCTGCAGTCGCGGACAGCAGGACATCCCGGGGATCGGGCAGATCGTGCTCGGCGGACAGAATTTGGTGGTGTGCCGATGACCCGCGTACTACTCAAGGGCGTTCGTGACGAGCAATCGGAGAACAAAGCGCACTTCTTCTGGGGCGCGGTCGGTGTCGCGGCCTCTCTGGTCCTGCTCCTGATCGCGGCGGCGTTGTACACGATTCCGTTCGGCGAGCGGACCTACACCGCGGAGTTCGGCTCGGCAGCCGGGGTGAAGCCGGGCGACGAAGTGAGGATCGCCGGTATCGCGGTCGGGTCGGTGCGCTCGGTCGAGCTGGCCGGTGCTCATGTCGACGTCGAATTCAGCGTTCGCTCCGATGTTTTCGTCGGCGATGCGTCGACCGTCACGGTGAAGTTGTTGACCCCGATCGGCGGTCACTACGTGATGCTCACCTCGCACGGTGACGGCGAGCTCGGTTCGGCACCGATTCCGCCGGAGCGGGTGGAGCTGCCCTACGAACTGTCCGACGCGATCGAGTCGGCAACACCGCTGGTTCGCGACATCGACGGTTCGACGCTGCGGGAGACCGTGGCCGAGTTGGACAAGGCCGTCAGCGAACAGCCGCAGTCCACTCGCGCGATCGTGGACAACCTGTCTGCGCTCACCGACACGCTCGCCACGCGGTCCGATCAACTCGAGCGCGGGCTCGTCGTATCCGACGAGTACGTCGGTGCGTTGGCCGCCGATCGGGTCATGCTCACCGAACTCGTACGCGAGCTCGGCACTCTGACCAAAGGATTCGGCGACAAGCGCGTCGAGGTCGTCAGTGCTTTCGACCTGCTCGGGAGAATGTTCGAGCTCTTCCACCGTCCCGTGGTCGCATTCGAGAAGGGGCTCGAGCCGTCGATCGTCCAACTCGAGGAGATCACGCAGAAGCTCTTCGCACAGTTGGGTGACGTGGACGGGGCGATCACGACCATGAAGGAAAGCTCGGACGGTCTCGCCGCTCTGATCGGCGGCGGGCAGGGTCCCGTGATCGACCAGTCGCAGGACACGGTCGTCGGTGTCGGCGTGTGCATTCCGTTGCCGGGGAGGGTGTGCTGATGAGATGCAGATCGGTACGCATCGCCGTGGCGGCAGCAGTCGTCGTCACGCTCGTCGGTTCGGTTGCGTCCGCCACATCGGTCATCGACCGCGGTGCGGGCAACTCCTCGCTGTGTGCCGAGTTCACCGACACGGTGGGGTTGTACGAGGGTAATTCGGTCATGATGCTCGGTGTGGTCGTCGGAACGGTGACACGCATCGAGAACAGCGACGCCGCGGTGGTGGTCACCATGGATATCGACGACAGCCTCAGGCTGCCCGCCGAGGTGGGGGCCGTGACACTGTCGAATTCGATCGTCACCGACCGGCACGTGGAACTCACACAGCCCTACATCGACGGTCCCGAGTTCGACCGGTCGAGTTGTATTCCGTTGGATCGCACCAGAACTCCACTGGGAATCAGCGACACACTCGACGCCGTGTCGGGTCTGGCGTCGGATCTGCTCGGTCCGGCCGACGCCGAGGCAACCACGACGAGATCCTCGGCGACACCTTGCGTTCGGCCGACGATTCGCTCCGCGGCTCCGGTGCCCAGCTCAACGACAGTCTTCGGCAACTGGCGCAGCTGGTCGGCGATCCTGCCGACAAGGACACCACCGTGCGGCGTCTGATCGACAACCTCGACGGCCTGATCGACACGTTCGTGGTGAGCTGGCCCGAGGTGGCGAAGCTGCTCGACAATCTGAAGCGGGGGATGATCACGCTGTCGGAGTTCACCCAGTCCTTCGGCACCACGGTCGCTCTGACCACCGAATTCATTCCGCCGCTTGCGCGCAACGTCGCGAAGTACGACGAGAAGGTCTACGCATTTCTCGACCAAGCGGTGCCGGTGGTCGACGTACTACTCGGGCGGGTGGGCGATATCAAGGACATCCTGGCGCAGGTGCCGACCGTAGGCGAGAACTTGATGACGATGTACGACAACGATTCCAGGAGCGGTCGGGTGATCTACCACCCGCCGCAGTTCGAGATCGACACCAATTCTCCCAACGAGGTCTGCGCTCTGCTCAACAAGTACAGACCGACGTGTTCGGCGGACCAGCAACGAGGCGATGTCATCGATGTCGGTTTGGTGCAGCTGATACTGGGTTCGGCGGGATGGCGATGAGGCGCGCGATCACCGGGTTGTGCTGTGTCGCCCTGCTGTCGGGGTGCAGCGTCGACCCGGCCGACCTGCCGATTCCCGGCAGCTACGTGGCAGGCGACAAGTACTCCCTGCGAATCGAATTCGCGAGCGTGCTCAATCTTCCGGAAAAAGCGAAGGTGATAGTCGAAGGCGTCGACGCGGGTGTCCTCGACACCGTCGAGCTGGTGGGGTCGACCGCCGCGGCAACGGTGGACCTGTCCGCCGATGTGCAGCTGCCGTCCGACACCGTCGCCGAGCTTCGGCAGTCATCGATTCTGGGCGAAATCTATATCTCGCTGCAGCCGCCGGCGGATTCGACTCGCGCCGGAGGGAGCGACGCCGGGCCGTACCTTCGAGACGGCGATGTCATTCCGGTCGAACGGACGGTTCCGGCCGACAACGTCGAGGACGTGCTGCGAGGAGTGTCGAATCTGGTGACCGGTGGTCACTACGTTCAGCTGCAGGAGGCGGTGAACAACGTCAACGCCGCGATTCCTCCCGATCCGGCGGAGATCGACAAGGTCAACAACGCGGCGCGGATCGCACTGACTGACATCGGCGACAACACCCCCGAGATCGATCGAATCCTCGGAGCGGCGGAGAAGGTGTCGAACACCGTCGTGACACAGCGAGACGGCGTCGAACGCGTCCTCGAACTCGGTCCGAGACGATCGGACGGACTGGCCGATGTGCTGTTCAGCGTCGTGCACATGATCTTCACGCTGGGGTACATGTCGCAGAACATCGGTGACGTCCTCGCCGGTCCGTACCCGGAACTCGCGGGCGCGGTCGAGACGATCTCACCGGCACTGATCGCGATCGCCAATTCCGACTCCTCGGTACCGATGAACATGGAGAAGGCGAACACCCTGTTGCGCGAGCGGTTGATTCCCTACTTCGAGTCGACACCGAACATCGCAGTGCGCTCGGTCTCGACCGATGGCGGAGCCAGTGCCCTGGCGGACGACATGATCGGGATCCTGCGCGGGATAGGAATAGTGCGATGAGGCCGGGCACAGTCGTTTCACTCCTCGCATTGATGGCCATGACGGTTGTCGGTGTCGTCTACCTGACGGTCGGCGTCCTGGACATGAACCCCACGCGGAGTACCAACCGCGTTGTGGTGCACATGGATACCTCGGGCGGTTTGATGGACACCTCGCAGGTGACCTCGCGCGGAATCCACGTCGGTCGGGTCGAGAGCATCGCGGTGGTTCCGGGCGGGCTCGACGTCACTCTCGCCCTCGACGCCGACCATCGAATTCCCGCGGACTCGGAGGTGGTCGTCGCGAATCTGTCCGCTGCCGGGGAGCAGTACCTGGATCTGCGCCCGCGAGGAACCGGGGGTCCCGACCTGACGGACGGGGACGAGATCGGCAACGAGCAGGTCCGCGCGTCGATCACCGTCAGCGAGGCACTGAGTCTCGGTGATTCCCTTGCCGCACAGCTCGATACGAACGCAGTGAGGGGGCTGACCGAGACCGCGTCGGCAGTGGTCGACGGTCGCGAAGGCGATGTCGATCGCCTGGTGGAGGCCTTCCGATACCTGTCGGCGACGCTGCGTGACAAGAGCGGTGAGATTCGAAGGCTCTACGACAACGCTCAACAGGGCGGACGCAACGCCTACGGTTACGGCCCGGTCATGACCGACGCGGCGCCGTGGGTCGGTGCGACGGGTTCGGGTGTGGCCAATCTGCTCGAGGGCTTCAACGACTACTCGTACGTCGGCGCGGACGTATGGGACGATCCACTCGGCAAGATAGGTCCGAAGATAGATCAGTATCTGACGCCCATGTCACCCGACCTTGCCCTCATCGCAACGCTTCTGAAGCCGTACACCGCGCCCATCAAGCCGATGCGAGTGGACGCCGGTTCCATCGTCGACATGTTGCAGGCCGTCTTCCCTCCGGGCGGACCGGCCAAGCTGTCCGTCCAGATTCCGAACTGATTGGAGTGACCCCCTCATGGTCGAAGTAGATGCATCCGAAAAGAAGACAGAAGCAGTACCCGAGGACAAGACAGCGACTGCGCCCGAGAACCCCGAGCGGCGACGCCGTATCCGGTGGTCCGTCGTGGGTGCGGCCGTACCGGGGGCAGTGCTGGCGGTGGTGTTCGGCGTGCTGTGGCATTCTGCGGCAGGTGATCTGGCAGCCGAACGTGCACACGAGCAGGACCGGCAGATGGCGCTGAACACGGCCACCGAGTACACCGCACGGTCGTTGACGTACGACTACCGCAACCTCGACGCCTTCTTCGAAGGAGTCGACCAAGGGGCGTCGCAGTCACTGCAGGACAGGTACGACGGTGTCCGGGAAGCACTCACCGCGATCATGAACGAGTCCCAGGTGGTGGCGACCGGTGAGGTTCTTTCAGCGGCAATCGATTCCGAATCCGGTGGAGAGTACAAGGTGGCGGTGTTCGCCCAGCAGACGACACAGAACGTACAGCAGCCCGACCCCGGCAACGTTCCCAATCTCCTGCTGGTGACGGTCACCGACCAGGACGGTCAGTGGATCGTCAGCGACTACGGTCCCAAGACCTAGATCCGCTCCGTTGCGCGGGCATTGGTAGCGCTGACGAACTGCGCGAGGCCGCGTACCTCCTGCTCGATCTCGGTCATGCCGCCGGCCGAGAAGATCGACGTGAACTGGTCCTTCTCGAACATGCGCACGCCGAGACGCCCCGATACGGCACCGAGCACCGACTTGACCGGGGCGGCGCTGCGGCCGTAGCTGGTCATGATCGCGATGCGGCCGCCCGGTCGCAGAACACGGACGAGTTCCTCGACCACGTCGAGCGGTTGCGGGATCAGATACAGTGCGGCAAAGCAACATACGGCGTCGAACGTGTTGTCTGCGAACGGCAGCGTTCGTGCGTCTCCCCGCACGTAGGCGGCATGAGGCCCGCGGTTGTCTCGAACGGCGCGGCGGATCATCTGTTCGGAAATGTCGAACCCGACGGCGACACCCTCTCCGCTGAGGTGGTTCGAGAGGTACCTGGTGAAATTTCCTGGCCCCGAGGCGACGTCCAGCACTCTCATGTCTCCGGACAGTCGCAGGTCCGCCGCGGCCTTGGCGCGGTCGGCGGACATCGAGATGCCGCCGACCCCCATCATGGCGACACCGGCGGGCCGCCACAGCTTTTCGTAGATGGACGCGACCACCGGGTTGTTCATGGCTCGACTCGCAGCAGTCGGCGAGGGTGCGGGCGTGCCGCCCAGCAGCTCCACGTAGCCGTCGGTCGTGTCGGCGGTGCCGCGCAACTCGGCAGGTTCGATCAGTGCCAGAGCACGTTGCAGAGCCAGGGATTCGGGAGAGGGCGTACCCGCATCGATGGCACCGACGTCGCTGTTCGGGTCGGTCTCGGGCTCGACGGGATACGGCGGCATTCCTGTGCCTTGCAGGCGATATCGGCCCCAGAAGTCCACGTCGCTCACCAGTACGGACGCCTCGCCGCTGTCGGTGCTGAGCCGGCCCTTGCGGCTGCTGCCTGCAGCGTCCATGAACTCTCGCAGCTCTTGGTGCGGCCGGACGCGGCCGTACCAACGAAAGATGCCGTCGATGGGTTGAGAGTGCCCGCGTAGATCGATCTGCACCTCGAACTCGGCTGCTGGGGTGTCGAACGCCAGCACTGCCGGGCCTCGGTAGTCGGGCTTTCCGGAAAGGTCGCTCACAGGTTCTCGTTTCCTTCCTCGCGAACGAACGCATCGTGCAGGGGTCGATCGGTTCGGATGTCGATGCCGGTGAGTGCACACGAGGACTCGACGAGACCGCGCACGATGGCGGCCAGATGTGTGGTGAATGCGTCGATGGACATGGCGGGCCGATGGTCGTCCGAACCTCCGAGCCACCAGTCCGTCGCAGTTGCCACGGCACCGAACGTCGAGTACGAGATCATCTCCACCGTCGCGGTGTCGACGCCCGGTCCTCGGACGGCGTCGGCAAGGGCTCGCGCCACGCTGTCGGATGCGGCACGCGCGGACTCCAACGCCGGGTCCGACGACGACGCCTCCGACTTTCGGCCGCTCGTGCGGGCCAGAAAGTGGCCGTGGACGAGGAACCGAAACAGGTTGGGGTGGTCTGCGACCACCGAGGCATAGCCGGCGGCACTGCGATCGATGAGCTCGGTGACCGAATCCTCGAGCAGGTCCACCGTGCTCATGGTGGTCTCCCACAGCATTGTCTGGACGTGCTCGACTATTGCGGCGTAGAGATCGGACCGGTCGGCGAAATGCCGATACAGCTTGGGCTTGGCGGTGCCCGCAGCCTTCGCGATGTCGCCCATGCTGACGTTCGGACCGTGCTGATCGATGGCGACCAGAGCGGCGGCGACGAACTCTCGTCGCACCGCGAGCCGGTGCTCACGCCAGCGTTCGGTGCGCGCATCGATCTTCTTGCACGGTGTCGAGCGCCGCCCCTTCTCGGGGTTGACACGTCCGGTGACTTGAACCACACTTCGTACATTACCTACTACCGCCGGTACTGGCTACCGTGAGTTTCGGATAGATGTGGTCTCGGGGGAGTCGTCGATCGCGAGGGGGGATCGGTTGTGAAGCGTGCACTGTTCGGTGACGGAGTGGATGGCTCGGGGTTTGCGGCGGCAAGGCCGTCGACCAGGTTGGCGACCGAGGACTTGTCTGCGGCGCGGGCGCGGACGGTGGGACCACGGGACAAGACCGCGCGTCGGCTGCTGAAGTCGACTGCCAACAAGTTCTACGACGCCGAAGTCGACATCGACTGGGATTCTCCGGTGGTCGAAGGCCTTCGATGGATGCCCGAGCACCGCATCTCGCTCTACCGAACCAGGTTGTGGGACAAGCTGACCGAAGAGCAGCGTCGCGAACTGGGCCGGCACGAGATCGTCAGCATTCTCTCGTTCGGGATCTACGCCGAAGGGATGCTCAGTGCGAACCTGCTGCGAGTCTTCGGCAGAGGCACGTTCTCCGATCATTCGTTGTATTCGATAGCCGAGATCGGCGAGGAATCCCGCCATTCGATCATGTTCGGGAAGCTGATCGAGAAGACCGGGCTGACTCCGTATCTGATGCCCAAACCCGCCCTGCTCATGGGCAAGTTGGGGCAATTTCTGCCGCTGGGACCGGCAACCTACGGTGGAGTGCTGCTCATCGAAGAGGTGCTCGATCGGGCGCAGCGGGAAGCCCAGAACGATCCCGAGATGCAGCCGCACCTACGCCAGATGATGCGAATCCACGTCATCGAAGAATCACGTCACATCACTTACGCGCGTGAGGAAATGGTGCGCGCGATGAACGCGACGAACCGGGTGAACCGTGCCGTCCACCGCGTCATCCTCGCGACGATCGCCAATTTCACGTACTTGGCCCTCATCAACCCCAAGGTGTACAGATCCGTCGGTATCAACCCGATTCGCGGAATCGTCACCGCGATGGCCAGCCCCACCTACAAGACCAACATGCAGTTCTTCTCCGAGCCCATGATCCGCTTCTTCGCCGACGCCGGAATGTGCGACGGTGTCGTCACCCGTCGCCTGTGGAAGATGACCCGCGCCATGCCGGACGATCTGGCATGAGTCCGAGATCGTCGGCGGTGCAGTACGATCCCCATGTCGATATCGACTGGGAATCCCCCTGGCAGAGTGATGATTTCGCACTTCCCCTCGATTCGGTGACGTTGCACGGCACTCGGCTGTGGGCGAGGCTGGCCCAGCAGGACAAGCGCACCCTGGCCCTGCACGAGGCGGTGAGCAGATGGAGCACGGTGGCGTACCTGACGGCGATGCTGACCGGTAACCAACTCAGGCGGGCAGCGGAGGAGGGGCTCAACAGCGCTGCGTCTCGCAATGCATTCGACGAGGTCGCGGGCAGTTCACGAACCACGATCACCTTCGGACGGCTGGTGCGCGCCACGGACCTGGCTCCCTACAAACCGCCACGGGGCACGACCACTGCCGTCAAACTGTTGGGCTTCCTGCCGCTCGGTGCGGCGTCGCACGCATCCACCCTGCTGGTCGAGGAGACCTTCTCCCGGTCGATGGCCGCTGCGGTGACGGATCCCGGCATCGAACCCCACGTTCGGCAGGCGGTGAAGATCCACCGGCTCGAGAGTGCCGACCGTTTTGCCTTCGCCCGCTCGGAAGTGGTTGCAGCTCAGAGCAAGTCGAATGCAGTGGCGCGCGCGTACAACCGCGTCCTCCTGGCCGTCCTGGCCAACGTGATTCTCCGTCTCGGTGTGTCGTTCGAGGTGTACCGCTCCATCGGCATCGGCCCCGTTCGGGGCGCGTTCGCGTCGCGGCGTCGACGAGTGGAGATCCGACGACGGGACTCCGCGAACACCGTCGCCTTCCTGCAGTCGGCCGGCATGCTCGACGGCACCGTCACCGCGGCGCTGTGGAGGCTGACCGGAGTCGTGCCGCCGAACGATCGGCGATGAGGAGTCACTGGCTCGGCACGGAGAAGTTCGACCCGGCCGAGTATCAATCCCTGCTCCCGACCGGAGCCGGTACCGACAAGCAGAACGCGGAAGAAGTGCGGACATGAAGAATTTCGAGAACAAGGTAGCCGTCGTATCCGGTGCAGGTTCGGGGATCGGTCGGGCGCTCGCGCTGAATCTGGCGAACCGTGGAGCACAACTCGCGCTGTCCGATATCGACGGAGAAGGACTGGGCGAGACCGTGGTCCTGTGCGAGAAGATCGGGGCCAGGACGGTGCCGTACCAGTTGGACGTATCGGACCGGGCTGCGGTCTACTCGCATGCCGACGCCGTCATCGCAGATTTCGGTCGGGTCAACTTCGTCGCCAACAATGCCGGTGTCGCATTGGGTGCCGACGTGGTGGACATGACCTGGGACGATTTCGAGTGGGTCATGAACATCGACTTCTGGGGAGTGGCCAACGGCACCAAAGCTTTTCTGCCGGCGTTGATCGATTCCGGTAACGGCCACCTCGTCAACGTCTCGAGCGTGTTCGGCCTGATGGGTATTCCCGGCCAGAGCGCGTACAACTCGGCGAAGTTCGCCGTTCGAGGCTTCACCGAGGCGTTGCGTCAGGAGATGAAGGTCGCCCGACATCCCGTCGGAGTGACGTGCGTTCACCCGGGCGGCATCAAGACCAACATCGTGGCCAACGCCCGCGGAATGGACGATCTCGGCACCCCGGACGAGGCCTCGCGCCGCTTCCAGCAAATCGCGCTCACCACCCCGACGCGAGCCGCCAAGGTGATACTCGCAGGCGTCGAGCGAAACAAGCCCCGGGTGCTGATCGGCCCCGATGCCCGTGTGTTCGACGCGATTCCGCGCGTCTTCGGTCCGCGGTACCAGGACTTGGTCGCACCGCTCAATCGCCTCGGGGCGGCAGCCGGCAAGAAGGCCGCGAGAAGATGACCCCACCGGCCGGCTGAATTGGGGTCGTCCGGTTCGTCTCTGCCCGTTACTGTTTCGTGGCACTGACGAACTGGGCCAGCCCCCGGACGTCCTGCTGGACTTCGGTCAGTCCCGACGCCTCGAATACGTCGACGAACAGGTTCTTCGGGAACATCCTCACACCGGCCAGGCCGGTTCCGAAGCCGACGACGGTACCCAGCGGTGCCGGGCGAGGCTCACAGCTGGTCATGATCGCGATGCGTCCACCCGGGCGCACGACGCGAATCAGCTCGTCCAGCACCGTCATCGGCTGCGGAACGAGATACAGGGCGGCGTAGCAGCACACGGCGTCGAACGCGCCGTCGGCATAGGGCAGTCGGGCGGCATCTCCCCGCACGTACGCTGCGCGGGGGCCACGGTTGTCTCGCACGGCGCGGGCGATCATCGCCTCGGAGATGTCGAACCCGACGGCGAGCCCGTCACCGGTGAGAGCCCCCGAGAGGAACCTGGTGAAATTGCCCGGCCCGCATGCGACATCGAGTACCCGTTGCGGGCCGTTCAATCGAAGGTCGGCAACGGCTTTCGCGCGCTCTTCCGACATGGACATGCCGGCGACGCCCATCATCGATACACCGAACGGGCGCCACACCTGCTCGTAGATCGCCGCCACCACGCGGTTGTTCATCGCAATGCTGGCCGGCGACGGATTCGGTGCGGGCACGTTCGGTAAGAGTTCGACGTACCCGCCGTCGGTGCGCGCCAGCCCCCGCAGCACCTCGGGCTCGATCATCTCTAGTGCGCGGTGCAATGCGGTCTCGGCAGAGTCGATCATGGTCGCGGAGGCCGGTCGCCGTAGTCCCGCTCCACCCGCAGAACGCCGAGAGTGGTTGCCAGGCCGTCGTATTGAGTGACCAGCAGGACGAATTCGATGAGTCGTCGCTCGTCGAACTGGGTGGCGAGTTGATTCCAGGTCGCGTCGGAGAGAATTTTGGTGGCGATGAGTTCGTCGACCGCAGCGAGGATGGTCCGATACCGCGTCGACAGTCCCGGTGCGTCCGGTCCGGTCTTGATCAGCTCGAGCAGATCCCGGTCGATGCCCGCCCGCTTGCCCAGCCGGATGTGATGGTCCATCTCGTACGCGGAATCGCGCAGGTGCGCCACGCGCAGGATCACCATTTCGGTTTCCTTGCGTGAGATCTTCCCGCCGGGCATCAGGTGGCCGCTGTAGAACAGCCATGCCCGATACAGCCCACCGGTGCGCCCGAGGGTGGTGAACAAGTGAGGATTGGGCACCCCCGCACCCTTGGCGATCACCTTGCAGATGACCCAGTTGATGGGCCCGAGGGTTCTGGCGGTACCGGACGGAATGCGTGGTGTGGTCACAGCCACACCGTACCGACTGCCCGGCCGCACGTCACCGGGGCGTAGAAGGCTAGGCTACCCTTTTGTCATCCAGCACAAATCTTCCTCGGAGGACCCTTGACGAAGTCCCATGCCCGCATCACGGCCCTCGCGCTCACCATCGCCGCCCTCGGAGTGACTGCGACGGCGTGCTCGTCCACCGACGCCGCCCCCGACAGCGCAGGCGGCGCCACGAGATCGATCGAGACCGTCCGGGGAACGGTCGACGTTCCCGAGACCCCGCTGCGCATCGTCACCCTCGAGCCGGTCGAGCTCGACACCACCGTCGCCCTCGGCGTAATGCCCGTCGGCACCGCCGTGCTCAGCGAGACCAGCGGCGTGCCGTCGTACCTCGGTACCGAAGCGGCGAACATCGCGACCGTCGGTACGGTTGCCGAACCGACCATCGAGGACATCGCGGCCCTGCAACCAGATCTGATCCTGGGCACGCAGACTCGGCACGCCGAGTACTACGACCAACTCGCCGCCATTGCACCGACGGTGTTCATGGCATCCCAGTCCGATCCGTGGCGCGAGAACGTCAGGTTCGTCGGGCGCACTCTCGGCAAGGAGAACGACGCCGAGGAACTGCTCACCGCCTACGACGACCGGTGTGCGGAGATCGCCGAGGAATTCGATACTGCCGGGCAGACGGCACAACTCATCAGGCCGCGCAACGGTGAGCTGACCCTGTACGGGCCGTCGTCGTTCGCCGGGAGCACCCTCGAATGTGCCGGCTTCACCACTCCGCCGCGGCCGGAATGGGCGGACGAGATCTCGGTCGACCTCTCGCCCGAGCTGGCTGCCCAGGCGGCAGCGGATCTGATCGTCGTCACCGCCACCGACCCGTCGGACCCCGCGGCAATTCCGGCGTCGATCACCGCAAACGCAGCGATCCTGCCGAACCCACACGCGGTGGACATGTCCTACTGGATCACCGGGGTCGGGCCGATGGGTGGGCAGACCGTGCTCGACGACATCGATCGGATTCTCTCGGGTCGCGGCTGACGCATCAGATCCGGACCGCGCCGGCCAGCGCCGCCGCCTGCTGCGCCCGCGCGACCACTCGATCGCGTGAGGAATCGATATGGGCGAGTAGCAGTTCCAGTGCCGAGTCCAGGGTCCCGGCGAGCACGCGTTCGACGATGTCGATGTGTTGATCGATCGCCGAGACCACGGCTGCGGCGTCGAGTCCGCCGAGTATCCGAACCGGACGTACCTTGGCGTTCACGGTGCACAGCGCCTCGGTCAGAGCCGGATTACCCGACGCGGCCAGCAAGGTGACGTGAAAGTTCTCGTCCAGGGACACCAGATCGTCGGTGGTGCCGGGAGGGTCGTCCCGCAAACCGATCCAGGTGTCCAACAGGTTCGACAGCGACGCCCGGTCGACGGACTGGGATGTCGAGCGCGTGATGCCGCGAGCCTCGAGAGTGGAGCGAAGCTCGTACAGATCGGGCAGGTCGCTCAGTCGCGGACGATAGGCGTGCAGCCCGGCGTCGTCGCGAGTGACGAGACCATCGGCCTGCAATCTGGCCAAGGCCTCACGCACCGGAGTGCGCGAGACACCGTACAGCTCGGCGAGACGCTCCTCGCCGAGCCGTTCGGTGGAACTGATGGCACCGGAGATCAGATCCCGGCGCAGTGACGAATAGACCTTCTCGCGAAGGTCCTTGCGCGGCACGATGTGTCCGGTCAGATCGCCATGGCTGCGCGGACGTCCGCCTCGGACTCGGCTCCGCCCACGCCGGTGGACGTGATGCGGCCGGCCTCGAGGATGTAATAGTTCTGCGCCGACTCCAGAGCGAAGCCGATGTGCTGCTCCACCAACAACACTCCGAGACCGCCGCGTCGAGTGAGTTCGATGACGGTGCGTTCGATCTCGGCAACCACCGACGGCTGGATACCCTCGGTGGGCTCGTCCAGGATCAACATTCGCGGTTCGGTGATCAGGGCCCTCGCGATCGCCAGCTGCTGGCGCTGCCCACCCGAGAGCAATCCCGCTCTGCGACCGAGCAATTCCTTCAATGCCGGAAACAGATCGAGTGCCTCGTCGATCAGCGCCTTGCCGCGCTTGCGGCCGTCGGCGACCACCTGCAGATTCTCGGCCGTCGTCAGCTGGCCGAACGACTGCTGGCCCTGCGGCACATAGGCGAGCCCGCGGGCGACCCGGGCGCTGGGGCGCAGCGCGCTCACGTCCTCGCCGTCGAACATGACCTTGCCGGAATTGACCTTGAGCAACCCGACCGCTGCCCGCAGCAGGGTGGTCTTGCCTGCACCGTTGTGTCCCATCACCGCCGCGACACCGTCGGCCGGAACCGTCAGCGACGCACCGTGAATCACTTCGCTGCGGCCGTAACCGGTACGCACATCGACCAATTCAAGCATGACCGGCTCCCTCTTCTGCGATTTGATCGAGTTCCTCGCCCGCAGCCGCGGTACCGAGATAGACCTCCTGGACCTTCGGATCCGCCTGCACCTCGGCCACCGTGCCCTCGGCCAGGACCCGTCCGGCTGCCAACACCGTCACCGAGGTGGCGAACATGCGCATGAAGTCCATGTCGTGCTCGACCACCACCACCGTCCGCTCGCCGCCGATGCGCTGCAGCAGCTGTCCCGTCTCTTCACGTTCCTCGTGACTCATGCCGGCGACCGGCTCGTCGAGCAGCAGCACGTCGGCGTTCTGCACCAACAGCATTCCGATCTCGAGCCACTGCTTCTGACCGTGCGCGAGAATTCCTGCCGGCTTGTCGCGCTCGGCCGTCAGGCCGATGGTCTCGAGAGCCTCCTCGATCTGCGGCAGTACCGATCCTCGACGACGCAACATCGTCAGCACCGATCGACCGGACCCGGCGGCGATGTCCAGGTTCTGCAATACCGTCAGATTCTCGAAGATGCTGGCCGTCTGGAAGGTTCGGCCGATGCCCAGGCGGGCGATCTGATGCACCTTCTTGCCGAGCAGTTCCACGCCGGATTTGGTGACCGAGCCGGTCGCCGGGACGAGGCCGGTGATGGCGTCGATCAGCGTGGTCTTGCCTGCGCCGTTGGGCCCGATGAGGAAACGCAGATCGCCCTGCATCAGCGTCAGATCGACGTTGGTGTTGGCCTTGAAGCCGTCGAAACTGACTGTCAGGTCTCGGACTTCGAGGTACTGACTCGACATGCCGGCGTTGCCGCCGAACGTGGGTTGTGGACCTTCGACGTGGATCATCGTGCGAGTTCCTTCTCTGGCTCGTCGCTCGACTCGGGTTGGGGATCGGGTTGCTTCTTGCGTTTGCGCAGCGCGAACACACCGGCGACACCCGCCGGGAAGAACCCGACGACCACCACGAACAGCAGCCCCTGCGCGTACGTCCAGCCGGACGGGAACTGCTCGGACAGCGTGGTCTGAGCCCAGGCGACGCCGAGCGCGCCGAGAACCGGGCCGAGCAGGGTGGTACGACCGCCGATCGCGACACCGATGAGGAACGCGATGGACGGGACGATGCCGACGTCGTTGGGGGAGATGATGCCGACGATCGGAACGAACAGCGCGCCTGCGAGACCCGCGAAGAACGCCGCCGCCACGTAGGCCACGATCTTGACGTTGGCGGGGTCGTAGCCGAGGAACCGCACCCGCTCCTCCTGGTCGCGTACCGCCACCAACAGTTCGCCGTAGCGCGAGTACATCAGCTGGCGGGTGATAGCGACGACAACGAGGAGTACGCCTGCAGCGATGAAGAACAGCATCTGCTTGTTGGCCGGGTCGTTGAGGTTGAACCCGAAGAAGGTGCGGAACCTGTTGAGGCCGTTGGATCCACCGGTGGTCTGCTGGCCGATGAGCAGAATCGCGAACGCTGCGGCCAGTGCCTGGCTGAGGATCGCGAAGTACGCGCCCTTGACCCGACGCTTGAACACGCCGAGACCGAGCACCAGCGCCACCAGGGCCGGCACGAACAGAATGCCCAGGATCGTGGTGATCGGCGAGGTGAACGGCACCCAGTACGAGGGCAGTTCACGGATACCGGCGATCGACATGAAGTCCGGTACGTCGTCGCCGCGGAGATCGGCGTCGGAGATCTTCAGGTGCATGGCCATGATGTAGGCACCGATACCGAAGAAGACACCCTGACCGAGGGTGAGCATTCCGCCTCGGCCCCATGCCAATCCGATTCCGACGGCCACGATGGCGTAGCAGATGAACTTGCCCAGCAGGTTCAGCCGGAAGTCGCTGAGGACGGCCGGAGCGACGGCGAACAACAGAATCGCGGCGAGCGCGAATCCCAGTAGAGCGCCGCGCTTGGCGATGAACTCGCTCATACCAGGCTCCTTGTCTTGACGGCGAACAAGCCCTGCGGTCGGGCCTGCAGGAAGATCACGATGAGCACGAACACGATGACCTTGGCGATCGACGCCGTGGTGCTGTACTCGATGAACGAGTTGAGAATTCCCAGAGCGAAGGCCGCGATGACCGCGCCCTTGATCTGGCCGAGGCCGCCGACGACGACCACCAGGAAAGCGTCGATCAGATAGCTCTGTCCCACAGTGGAACTGGTGGAACCGATCAGGGTGAGTGCGACACCGGCGACGCCGGCGAGACCGGAGCCGAGGAAGAACGTCGAGATGTCGGTCCTGCGGCTCGAGATACCCGAGGTCTCTGCGAGATCGCGGTTCTGCACCACCGCGCGGATGCGTCGACCCATCGCGGTCTTCTTCAGCGCGATCGACAGCGCAACAACGGCGACCACCGCGAGGACGAGGATGAAGATTCTGGTCTTGGGCACCACGGCACCGAGGATGTCGACGCCGCCGGTCAGCCAACCCGGGGACACGACGTTGACCGCCGGTGCCCCGAAGATGTCGCGAGCGAGCTGCTGCAGGATGAGCCCGACGCCGAACGTGACGAGCAGAGTGTCGAGTGGTCGGTGGTACATGCGCTGAATCAGCGTGACCTCCAACAACACTCCCATGGCGCCGCCGACGAGGAAGCCGACGATCAGAGAGATGAACAGTGATGCGCCGCCGGTGGAGACGATCTGCTGCACCACGTAGGCCGTGTACGAACCGGCCATGATGAACTCGCCGTGCGCCATGTTGATGACGCCCATCTGACCGAACGTCAGTGAGAGCCCGAGGGCGGCGAGCAAGAGAATGGATCCGATCGACAGGCCGGTGAACAACTGTCCGATCACGACGTCCATAGGGGAGCTCCTTCGGAGCATGTGAGTGGAACTTCGTAGCAGGCTACGAAGTTCCACTCACATGGGTGGTGGTCAGTTGAGGTCGGAGGCCCAGTCGTAGGTCTCGAGGAACGGGTCGGGTGCGATGGGCTCGGGGGACTCCCACACCGTGTAGATCAGTCCGTCGGCGCGGATCTCACCGATGCGGGCGGTCTTGGAGATGTGGTGGTTGTCGCCGTCGATGACGACCTCGCCCTCGGGAGCGGCGAAGCTGACTCCGTCGGCCGCGGCCTGAACGTCCGCCACGGCAAAGGAATCGGCCTTCTCGACGGTGTTCTTCCACAGGTAGACCGAGGTGTACGCGGCTTCCATCGGGTCCGAGGTGGGCTTGTCGGCACCGTACTTCGCCTTGTAGTCGGCGACGAACTTGGTGTTCTCGGGGCTGTCGACGGTCTGGTAGTAGTTCCAGGCGGTCAGCTGGCCCTCGATGTTGGCCGCACCGATGCCGGCGACTTCTTCCTCGGCGATGGAGACCGAGATGACCGGCATGTCAGCAGCTTTGAGGCCGGCGTTGGTGTACTCGCGGAAGAACGCGACGTTGGAATCGCCGTTGAGGGTGTTGAACACCGCGTCCGCGTCGGCCGAGCGGACCTTGTTGACGATGGTGGAGAAGTCCGTCGAGCCGAGCGGGGTGTAGTCCTCGCCCTTGATCTCGATGTCGTTCGCGGCCGCGTAGGCCTTGATCTCGCGGTTGGCGGTCTGCGGGAAGACGTAGTCGCTACCGACGAGGTAGAGGGACTTGACGCCCTGTTCCTTGAGGTAGTCCAGGGCCGGAATGATCTGCTGGTTGGTGGTGGCTCCGGTGTAGAAGATGTTGTCCGACGCCTCGAGTCCCTCGTACTGCACGGGGTAGTAGAGGAGAGCGTCGTTGTCCTCGAACACGGGCAGCATCGCCTTGCGGCTCGACGAGGTCCATCCACCGAAAACCGCTGCGACACAGTCGCTGCTGATGAGCTTCTCGGCCTTCTCGGCGAACACCGTCGGCTCGGACGCGCCGTCCTCGGCGACGACCTCGATCTGCTTGCCGTTGACGCCGCCCGCTGCGTTGATCTGCTCGACGGCCAGTGCGATCGAATCACGCACCGTCACTTCGCTGATCGCCATGGTGCCGGACAGGGAGTTGAGCGAGCCGACCTTGATGGTGTCACCGGAGGTGTCGACACACGAGGCGGCAGAACTGCCGCCGCCGTCGGCAGAGGCGGTATCGCTCGCCTTGCTTCCGCAGGCGGTGGCAACGAGGCTCAATGCAGCCAGCGCTGCGGGAACGACCATGACGCGCTTGAAGGACATGCGCTTCGAGACAGCAGGCATCTACGGCCCTTTCGGAGGTTTTGTATACGGAGTTGTATTCGCGATTGCGAACAGTAAAGGGAAGTTATTGCGTCGGTATGTTCTGCGGTCACGAGTCTGTTTCCCGCGTTACGTGGACGTAAATGCCGCAGGATGACAACTCCTCTTGACATTTTATGACAAGCAGAGTTGACTTTCCGGCATGTCCGGAACGAACAACGTTCGCGCACATCGCAAACAGGCACGGATCACCCAGGCCGAACTCGGCAAAATCTGCGGGGTGAGCCGACAGAGCATCGTCTCCGTCGAGGGCGGCGACTATGCGCCGAGCGTCTACCTGGCGCTGCGATTGGCCCGTGCACTCGATACGACGGTGGAAACACTGTTCGGAAACGAAGGAGAGGCAGAATCATGAACGCATTCGTCAGAGCAGCCCGATTCGTCGGCGACCTCGACGACGAGTTCTACGCCGACGAGCTGCAACGCGACATATGGAACGAGGCCTCGGCCGTCGGATTCCAGTCGCTGCTGTGGATCGGGCTGATCGTAGGCGCAGTCTTGCCCTATGCGGCAGGCGTGACCGGAGCATGGGTGGCGTTGGGGATTCTGCTCGCGTTGATCGTCGCGTCGACGGTAGTGCAGGGATATGCCCGATCGAGGGGCGTCGAGGTGTATTCCGCGCAGGAGTTTCGCCGCCCGCGCCTCGCGATAGCCGTCATTCTTTACCTCGTCGGTAGTCTCGGTGCAATCGTTCGACTGTTCGACACGTTCGGTGACGGGAGTCTGGCGACGTGGGTGGGTCTGGCAACCGGTGCGGCCGCAGGAGCCTGCGTGTCCATCGTGATCGTCAAGCTGAGGCAGCGTCGGGTACGCAAAGCAGAGCTCGCCGCCGAGAAGGCCGAACTACAGGGCTTCGAGGAAACGGACTGACTCTCGTGTCCTTGATCACTCGCGCCGAGTATTACAGGGCGCAAGGATACGTAAAGATATCGTTTCGAACAGTCCGCTCGCAGATCGGAGGAGCGAGAGGTATGTTCTGACCGATGACATCGAGATTCCCTGGATGTTCGCGGCTGTGGGTGGGCTGGTCGGAGGCGGGTTCGTAACGCGGACGATTGCGCCCCCGATGTAAAGAGAGGCTCGGGGTCGAGGCCGATGACGACGTGTGAAACCAATCCGTCTTCCATCGCGCCACGAAGCACCAACGAGACCACGTCGGACGTCCACCTTCTGGTGGAGCACGCTAACAGGGAAGTCGAGGCCGTGCGCAGAGACAAGAGTTACCTCAGACTCGTCGGGTCGAGCACGCCGCAGCCCACCATCGAGGTTCTCGGCGGACCGAAGACCATCACGGTTCACGTGGACAACGTGCTGCCGGGTCAGATGTGCGAGGTTCTGCACAACGGAATGCTGTCGTTGAGTCACCGCGTGATCGTGGACGAGAACGCCACCAGCATCACCATCACCACGTTCAACCTCAAGCCGGGCGAATACAACGTCTCACTGCGTCTCGACGGACGGCTGGACTGCGTGACCGAATCGCTCACCGTCACCGTCGGCGAGGAGCTCGAGGTTCGTCGCAGCTCGTAGGACCCCACGTCTCACTGAAGATTCTTCGCCGCAGGCTGGTGCTGGGTGATGCAGTGGATCCCGCCGCCTCGCTCGAACAGTGGCCTCGCATCCACGGTCACCACATCCCGGCCCGGGTACGCGTCGCGCAGGATCGCTGCCGCTTCGGCGTCGGACGGGTCGTCGTAACTGCAGGCGATCACGCAGCCGTTGACGACCAGATGATTGATGTAGCTGTAGTCGACGAATCCGTCGGCATCACGCAGTGTCTGCGGAGCCGGCACCTCGACGATGTTCCAGTCCGCACCCGAGCCGTCGTGGGTGGCCCGCAAGGTGTCGACGATCAATGAACTGACCTCGTAGTCGGGGTGAGCCCGGTCGTGTTGCCGATGCACCAGCACGGTTCCCGGTGACGGAATGGCCGCGACGATGTCGACGTGTCCTCGGGTACCGAAACGCATGGAATCGCGCGTCAGTCCGCGCGGCAGCCAGATGACGTGCTGCGCACCGATGGTTCGTGCCAGTTCTGCTTCGATGTCGGCTTTCGACAGTCCGGGGTTGCGCCCAGGATCGAGCTGTACGGTCTCGGTCACCAGCACGGTGCCTGCGCCGTCGACCGCGATGCCGCCGCCCTCGTTGACTATCGGCGACGTGATTCGCGGTACCGCAGCCTGATTCGCGACGAACTCGCCGATACGACTGTCCTTGTCCCACTGCGCCCAGTCCTGCGCACCCCAGCCGTTGAAGACCCAGTCGACGGCGGCGACCGAACCGTCCTGTGCGTGAACGAATGTCGGACCGATGTCGCGCATCCAGGCGTCGTTCAACGGTGCTTCGACGATGTCGATGTCGCGCGAGAGGTACGTCGCAGCCACGGCGCGTTCGGCCGGATCGACGACGACGGTCACCGGCTCGAACGCGGCAACAGCGTGTGCGACGGCCGCCCACGTGGAGCGGGCCTCGTGCTTGGCCGCCGGGTCGTCTCCGAGGGAGTAGCCCTCGCACGGGAACGCCATCCACACCTTGTCCTGCGGAGCGGTCTCGGACGGCATCGTGAATGTCGCTGCAGTGGTTGTCATTTGATCACCGGAGTCGCGGGATGTCCGTCACCGTACGGGGCGTCGGTGTTCACCGGCTCGGTGAGGCGGCCGTACGTGTCGGGTCTGCGTGTCAGTAGGAACGGAAAGAGCTCCAACCATTCTCGACGCTGATCGAGGTCGAGATCCGCGACGAGGACGGCCGATTCGTCTCGGGGTGCCTGAACCAGGATGCGGCCGAACGGATCGGAGATGAACGACGAACCGTAGAAGGTGATCTCGCCTTCGTTTCCGCAGCGGTTGGGTACCACCATGAACAGGCCGTTCGAGATGCCGTGGCCGACGATGACGTGTTGCCACAGCGGTTGGGTGTCGAAGGCCGGGAACGACGGCTCGGACCCGATGGCCGTCGGATACGCGAGAATCTCTGCGCCGCCGAGCGCGTAACTGCGCGCGACCTCGGGGAACCACTCGTCCCAGCACGTGGGTAGGCCCACTCTCGCTCCGCCGAGTTCCGCGGGGGAGTACACGGGATACGGGTCCTCGGCCGGACCGGCCCGGAAGTAGGTGTCCTCGTAATAGCCGGCCGAGATGGGGATGTGCAACTTGCGGGTTCTCGCCAGCAGTTCTCCCGTCGGCGAGACCATGATGGCGCTGTTGAACCCCAATCCGTCTGGGGCTTCGGACTTCTCGTACAGCGAGGCATGAACCACGATGCCGTTCGCGGCTGCGGCCTCGGCAGCGAGAGTGAACGTTGGCCCGGTCAGCAGATCCTCGGCTTCACTGCCCGGGTTGGCTCCGGCGCGGGTGTCGGCGGGGTAGCGCAACAGGGTGATCTCGGGCAGGAAGACGACCTTCGCCCCGAGGTCCGCGGCAGCGGCGATGGCGTCGAGCAGTTCGGCCTTCAACGCTGCGGCATCGGGATTCCAACGATGCTGCACCAGTCCGACGCGGAGCGGCGCGCGATCGGTCGGGGTGGTTCGGGTCAGGGCCTCGGGGGCCGAGAGATTGGTGAGTGTCAGCATGCTGATCTCCTGTTAAAACGAATGTGATTCGTTAAGTATCGTGGATGTCTGCCTCGAACGCAACAGATACGGGAGAAATGCTGTGGGACGACCGTCGGCACCCCTTCTCGACCTCGATCGCATCACTACGGCGGCCCTGACTCTCGTCGAAGAATCGGGTGGATTCACCATGCCTCAGCTGGCCAAGAAGCTGAAGGTCAGTCCGTCCTCGCTCTACAACCACGTGTCCGGACGTGACGAGATCATCGAGTTGCTGCGGGGCCGGGCGATGTCCGAGGTGGCGATGCCGGAGGTCGGTATGCCGTGGCGTGAGGCGCTCGCCTGGATCGCACGCGGCTACCGAAACAGCTACGGACGCTACCCGCGGCTGATTCCACTGCTGACGGCTCAGGCCGTGAACAGTAGCGCTGCGTTCGGGATGTACAACACGCTGGCGCGGGTGCTGACAGACGCCGGCTTCGTGCCCGCCGACGTGCTCCGCATCATCACCGTGCTCGACAGTTACGTGTTGGGTTCGGCGTTGGATCTGGCAGCTCCCGAGGCACCGTGGCTCAGCAGTCGCGACGTGGAACCGGAACTGAGAGCTGCCCTGGACACCGCGGGAGATCTGCGCGAGCGATCCGAGGATGCCTTCGAGTACGGACTCCGAGCGCTGCTGGCCGGATTCGATCCCACGCCTGCGGACATGCTCGACGGTTAGGTCATCGGCAACAACTGCAGGCGCACCTTGACCTTGACGCAACGTCAATGCCGATCATCGAAGCATGAGTCGAATCCGTCTTGCTGTCCCTCTGTACATCGGTGGCGCTTCGTTGTCGCTTTTCGGCAACTCGGCGATCACGATCGTCCTGCCCTGGTTGGTGCTGGCCACGACCGGAAGTCTGTCGTCGGCAGGTCTGATCGCTGCGGCAGCGGGCATTGCGGCGGTACCGGCAACATTCGCCGGTGGTCGTCTGATCGATCGATTCGGGGCACGCAACGTGGCCGTAGTCTCCGATCTCGGTAGTGCGACTGCGGTTCTCGGCTTGATCGTGGTGAGTGCGACGGTGGGGTTGTCGGTGCCGTGGTTCGTGGTGCTGGGTGTTGCAGGCGCGGTCTTCGATGTTCCGGGGATGACGGCTCGTCAAGCGATGCTCGCCGACGTCGCGTCGATCTCGGGAACGTCGGTCACCGCGGTGGCCGGGTTCTTTCAGACCGGGTTCTCGCTGGCGTTCCTGGCCGGACCGGCTCTGGCGGGCCTGCTGTTGAGCGTGCTGAATCCGATCGACGTCGTTGCCGTCACGGCCGCATCGTCGGCGGCCGCAGCGGTGCTGACCGCGTTGGTACCGGTCATGGGGCAGGCATTCCCGACTGCCGCCACGGGCTCCGGGAGTGCCCTCGACCTGATCCGTGCCACGCCCGCACTGCGGGCGATGCTGATCTTCGCGTTCCTCGCGAGCCTGGTCACCCCGCCGATGATCAGCCTGCTGCTGCCCGGCCACTTCAACGAGATCGGCGAACCCGGGCAGCTGGGCCTGGCGATGTCGGCGTTCGCGATCGGTGCGCTGGCGGGGTCGGCACTGTTCGCTGTGTTGGCCGCCCGATCGCGACGGGCCACCTTCGTGACGGGAATGGGGGCGATGACGGCCGGCATCTGGCTGTTCGCACAATTGCAAGGGTTCTGGATCGGCGCAGCGGGGATGCTGGTCATGGGTCTCGGATCCGGGCTGTTCGGTCCGATCTGGAACGTCTACGTCGCCGAGCGTGTCCCCGCAGACGTTCGGGGGCGCGTCCTCGGCTGGCTGAACATGGGCGGGCTCGTGGCGGGTCCGATGGGGTTGGGGCTGATGTCGGTGGTGCTCGTCGGCGGAGATCTCGGTCTCGGGGCTGTCGTCATGGGCGTCGGATGGACCGCTGTCGCCGCCTATGCGGTCCTGAGTCCGGGTGCACGTGAGCTGACCGAACCGCTGCCGCAGTCTGCCCGGGTGGACGATTGATCGGCCAGAATGGTTGCCATGCTGCGCATCGGTGAGCTGGCTTCCTACGTGGGAGTGACAACCCGAACCGTGCGGTTCTATCACCAGCAGGGTCTGTTGGACGAGCCGCAGCGCACTACATCGGGCTACCGCCTCTACGACGGGGAGGCCGTCCTGAGGCTGTCACGCGTCGTTGCTCTTGCCTCCGCCGGCGTGCCACTGGCGCGCGTTCACGAGCTACTCGACGCCTCGCAGCAATCGCTCGACCTCGCCTTGGCCGAGATCGACGCCGACCTGAGCAACAGGATCGAACGTCTGGAAAAGGATCGCGACAGACTCCGGCTGTTGCGTGCGGGCGACGCGCTTGTCCTTCCAGATGTGATCGTCGGCCTGATCGAGCACCTGCGCGAAGCGGGTATCGACCCCGACGTTGTCGATCACTATCGCGATGCCTGGGTGCTGACGTATGCCGTCTACCGGCCCAGACTTGATCCCTGGCTGAAATCGGTAGGCGGCGTCATGCTCCGGGACCCGGGCTATCTGGAACTCATGGTGCGCTCTTTCCGAGCAGCCGAGCTCGAACCCGAGGACCCACAGATCCAGCAGCTCGCGGACGACACGGTCGAGTGGATGGTGAACGCCTGGGACAGTGACGCCCTCGAGTGGTCGTTCGAGCGCGGTCTCGACGACCCGGCGGCCAACTCGCTGCTCGAGGCGCAGTGGGCCGATCGGCCCGCCTGGGTGCGCGTCACCGAACTGATCGTGCAAGGGCTGCAGGAGCGCGGCATCGAACACCCTCGACCCTGACGAGGGCCGAGGGGCGGTCAGTCTTCGACGATCAGCGACGGAGTATCACGGCGGAGAATGTTGCCCTTGAAGAATTCCGGCTTGCGCAGTGCAACCACTGCCATGACGACCATGCCGAGAACGATGATGCCGACGCCGATGAGGAACACCATACCGATGCCGAACAGTGATGAGCCACTGCCGAATTCGGGGTCCCAAGCATCGACCGAGGTCTGTACGAACACCACTGCCATGCCGACGCCACCGAGCAGCGGAGCCAAGAACTTGAAGAACACGTTGCGTGTGCTGGTGAACAGCTCTTCGCGGAAGTACCAGACACAGGCGAATGCAGTGATGCCGTAGTAGAAGCAGATCATCAGTCCGAGCGCGGCGATGGTGTCGGTGAGAACGTTGTCGCTCACCACCCGCATCACGGCGTAGAAGCCTGCGGACGCTCCTCCTGCCACCAGCGTCGCGAAGCCCGGGGTGCTGAATCTCGGTGTGATGGAAGCGAACCGCTTCGGTAGGGCCTGGTAGTGCCCCATCGCCAGCAACGTGCGGGCCGGCGAGATGAACGTGGCCTGCAGCGAGCTGGCGGAGCTGCTCAACACGGCCAGGGACAGCAGGATCGCGAACGGACCCATCACCGGCCCGGCGAGGGCGGCGAACACGTTGTCGGTGGTGTCGGGATTCTGCAGTCCGTTTCCGGTGTCACCGGTGCCGGCGAAGAGCAAGGTGGCCACTGCGGTGAGCAAGTACAGCACGATGATGAAGAACACTGTGACCAGCGCAGCGCGTCCGGGAATCTTTGCGCTGCCGGAGGTTTCCTCGTTGACGGTCAGACAGACGTCCCAACCCCAGTACATGAAGATCGACAGCGACAGGCCGGCCGTGAACGCCGAGAAGCTCGGAATGCCGAACGGATCGAACCAGTCCAGGCTGAACGAGATGTCCTCGGCCCCGTCGCCTGCACCGACCTTGACGAACGCGGCCACGATGAACCACGCCATGACCAGCAGTTGGAAGCCGAGCATCGTGTATTGGACACGCTTGGTCTCCTGCATGCCGCGATAGCAGAGCCACGCTGCCAGCGCCATGAACACCAGGCAGGTGACGATGTTGACGAGCTTGTTGCCGGTCAGGTCGGCCAGTGAGTCGTTGCTGGTGACCTGGGCGAGAAAGAGGTAGAAGAAGTCGACGGCCACTCCCGCCAGGTTCGAGAGCACGATGATGGTGGCCGCGATCAGGCCCCATCCGCCCATCCAGCCGACGTACGGGCCGAAGGCCTTCGACGCCCACGTGAACGACGTGCCGCTGTCGGGCTCGGCCGCGTTGAGTTCTCGATAGCCCAACGCCACCAACAACATCGGGATGAAGCCGACGATGAAGATCGCGGGCAGGTGCACCCCCACCTCGGTGACCGTCGGCCCGAGCGAGGCGGTGAGCGCGTACGCGGGTGCGATGGTCGAGATGCCCAGGACCACACTCGCGAGCAACCCGAGCTGGCCGGCCGACAGGCCCTTGGACTCGACGTCCACTACCTTGTGCTCATTCATCGCCGGCCTCTCTCGGAACAACGATCATCGGAACGGGAACGACCCGAAGCATCTTGGCGGCAACAGATCCCAAGAACAGGCGGTGAGGTTGGGCCAGTCGCGACGACCCCACCATCAACACGTCGCCGTCGTGCCAGTCGAGCGAGGAGGCGGCCTTCTCGATGCCGGAGCCCTCCGCCACTCGCAGCTGCACGTCCGATCCCGCGGGCATTTCCGCTTGCACGGTGCGCAGCACTTCCTCGGCCTTGGCGAGACCACTCTGTCCCCGTGCCGATTGGTCTTCGGCGGACACGAGGGAGAGCAGGCGCAGCGGCAACTCTGCGGTGACGGACAGGTCGGTGGCTGCCTCGATGAGCTCCGCTGCCCCTGGACGATTTCCGATGGCGCAGGTGATCTCGCGAATGCGTTGCGGCGGAGAATGTCGATACCCCCGCGGAGCCAGCGCGAGCGGCACATGAGCCACGTGCAGCAGATCGCTGGTGACGGTACCGATCGAATGGCGTCCGAGCAGACCGTCACCGGCCGCACCGACCACGATCATGTACGCGTCGAACTCACGGACGGCGTCGAGCAGGCCCTGAGCGAAGGACTCGTCGAACAACAGGTGCGCGCGTGCCTGCACGTCCTCGGGTACGAGGGTGAGTGCCTCGTCGAGCCAGCCGGTGGCCCGATCGATCAGGATGTCGTCGTATCCGGCCTCGACCGGCGCTTTGGACGGCACCGGACGCTCCTGCGGCAGCACCAGACAGATGTCCAGCGACGCCTGCAGCGAACGCGCAAGCGTTGCCCCCAGGGCGATTCCGTCAGCGCCACTCGGTGTTGCCTGGTACCCCACGATCAGACGCATGGGCGGACCTTCCCTGAGGTTGGGCGAGCTAATGGCAGGTGCTACCGGGATCGGTGTGGCACGACTTCGGTTCCGACGGTGCGACGTCGAGCGAGGGGTTGCGATCGAAGAACCCGAACGGCTTGAGCCAGAACGAGACCGTGTCCGCGGGCATCACCGGCCAGTCCTCCGGCCGAGTGATGTGGTGGATGCCGAAGGTGTACCAGACGACGACATCGGTGTTCTCGATGCTGCGATCCTTCTCGGTCCACTCCGGAAGCCCGTGGTCGACGCCGCTCTGATTGACGAACTCGCCGCTGGGCCAACGCTCGTCGGGTGAGTTCGGGGTGACCCAGACGGTGTGGCCGATCACCTGGGCGCGCTGGAAGATCGGCGACGCGGGATCGAACATCGACGGAATCGCCGCTCCCGGAACCAACTTGTAGGCGGGCCGGGTGCCGAGGCCGTTGGTGACGTTGTCGTTGACGACCTTCCACGCCTTCTGGGTGTTCCAGTCGTAATCCTGCTTGCCCTCGGACTCGGTGGTCAGGGGAGTGTTGACCTGAGTCAGTGCGAGACCGTAAGGATTGTCCGGACCCATCGGAACTCGTTGCGTCTCACTGGCATACACGGTGTTCTCGGTGCCGTCGATGTCCAGATCGAGTCGGGCGACCAGGAAGTGCTGGTGGTAGGGCGCGTAGGTCCGGTTGTCGACCAGAGTTCCCGACGGATGCGTGCCGCCCTCGGCAAAGTGCGTGACGACCATGATGCCCGTAGCACGAACCTCGCACTCGATGTTGCCGTCCTGATAGAACCGCCAGTAGACGAGGTACTCGTAATTCGCCACGGTGGCATGGAAGCTGACCGTGAGGCGACGCATCCGCCGCACCTCGGCTCCGGCGTCGTGATCGACGTGCTTCCACAGCACGGCGTTGTCTTCCTCGTGGATGCAGATCGCGTTGGTGATCGTGTACGGCTCACCCTTGCTGTTGTGCAGCACCGCGTCGAGGTAGCGGATCTCGCCGAGGCAGTCGCACCCGAGCTCGAGGGAGGTGGTCATGAAACCGAGACCCCACTCGCCGATGTCGAACGCGGTGCGTCGATAGTGATCCTCGGTGTGATCGCGATAGGGAACCACCATCTCCGCGAACGACATTCGATTGGCGACGGACCGCACGTTCCCGTTGTCGTTGTAGCTGACGGCGTGCAGCGTCATGCCCTCGCGGTAGTTGAAGCCGACTCGCAGCGACCAGTTCTGCCACGTCAACTTGTTGCCGTCGAGCTCGAACGATGGCCCGTCGGACTGAGTGATCTCGAGGCGCTTCAAGGGCGGGCGTGTACTCGCGTTCCTGATTCGCTCCGGAATATGGCGAGGGACGTACTCGCCCATGATCTCCGGCCGCTCGACGCGATACGTGTCCTCGATCTCGAGCAGTTCCATCGTGTTCACGTCGATCACGCAGTGGAATCCGCCCACCGGTCCGGCGTAGGGATTGGCACCCTCGGCAGCTTTGACCCACGTGTCGGACCAGCCGAGGCGTCGACCCTTGTACTTCTCGGGCGTCACCGCCTCGCCGTAGGTCCAGGTGTCCATGAACACCAGATCCAGATCGGTGATACCGCGATCGGCAAGGGCGGCAATCACATCGGGGTGGGCACGGAGGGCCGCATCGGCCTCCTCCCACTCGTCGACGGTGAAGTTGGGCTGCACATCCGGGATGTGCGTCCACGATTCGGTGGTGCGATCGTCCAGCGACACGACGGCCTTGAAGGTCGTGTTCTCGGTGCGGTTCAACACCACCGAGACAGCTCGACGCGCAGGCACTGTTCCGTCTGCGTCGAACGCGGCGATCTCGGACTTCGCGGGTTCGATCATCTCGATCGAGGCGTAGCGCCAACCGTCGCCGACGCCGTGATCGCGGCCGAGAACCTCGGCTACGGCGGCGAATTCGTCGCTGGACAGGGGATCGAGGGGATGAAAGGTCATCGAAGAGTCTCCGTCGAGCTCATGACGTGCTTGATGCGGGTGTAGTCCTCGACGCCGTACGCCGAGAGGTCCTTGCCGTAGCCGGAGTACTTGAATCCTCCGTGCGGCATCTCCGCCACCAGTGGAATGTGACAGTTGACCCAGACGGCACCGAAGTCCAGCGCTGCCGAGATGCGCAGTGTGCGTCCGTGATCGGAGGTCCAGACGCTCGACGCGAGACCGAAGTCGACGTCGTTGGCGAGCGCGATGGCCTCCGCCTCGTCGCTGAATTTCTGCACCGTGAGCACCGGGCCGAAGGTCTCCTCCTGCACGATGGGATCGGACTGCTGCACGCCGGTGATGATGGTGGGCTCGAAGAAGAAGCCCTTGACGCCGATGCGCTTGCCGCCGGTGACGACGGTGGCATGAGCGCCGATGCCGTCGACCTTTGCGCTCACCTGACCGAAGTGGTTGACGTTGTTCAGTGGGCCGAGGAAGGTATCGGGGTCGTCGGGCAGGCCGACCTTCAGCGTCTTCGCCTTGGCGACAAGGGCATCGACGAGGGCGTCGTGTACCGACTCGTGCACCAGGACACGGGTGACGGCGGTGCAATCCTGGCCGGCGTTGAAGAACGCAGCCTCGGCAATTCCGTCCGCGGCCTTGCTGATGTCGACATCGTCGAACACGATTGCCGGTGCCTTGCCGCCCAATTCGAGGTGGGCCCGCTTGAGCTGCTTGGCGGCGGCCACGGCCACCGCGATGCCGGCGCGGACAGATCCGGTGATCGAGACCAGTCCAGGAGTCTTGTGTTCGACGATCGCCGCTCCGGTGCCGCCGTTGCCGAGAACGACGTTGAACACTCCGTCCGGAACGATGCCCTTGGACAGCTTCGCCAACACCAACGTGCTCTCGGGAGTGGTGTCACTTGGCTTGAGCACGATGGTGTTTCCGGCGGCCAGCGCGGGACCGATCTTCCAGATCGCCATCATGAACGGGTAGTTCCACGGCGTCACCTGGCCGACGACACCGATCGGTTCGCGTCGAACATAGGAGGTGAAGCCGTCCATGTACTCGCCCGCCGACTTGCCCTCGAGCATCCGGGCCGCGCCGGCGAAGAATCGAATCTGATCGGCACCGACGGTGACTTCCTCGGCGGCGATGGTGGCTTTGGGTTGGCCGGTGTTGCGGCTCTGCGCCTCGACGATCTCGTCGCTGTGCGCCTCGATGGCGTCGGCCAGCTTCAACAGCACCTTCTGCCGTTCGCCCGGCGTCGTCTTGCCCCAGGTCTCGAACGCGCTGGCAGCGGCCGACATCGCGGCCTCCACATCGGCGGCGTCGGACACGGGGGAGTGGGCGACAACCGACTCGTCCACCGGATTCACCACATCGAGCATCTCGGTGCCCGAGGGCGTCACGAACGCCCCGTCGATGTAGTTCTGCAGGACAGGCACCGTCATCACTGAAACCCCTAGCGTCGACTGTTTCGGTTCTGCAAAGCCTGCACCTACGGACGAGACTTCGCCACCCGACAAGATGTCCAATGCGTCCCTTCGAATCAGGACGAGATGTCGGGCTGTCTCGCACCCGAGCGAGCTGCTCACCGGCTAGCCTGTGGCGGTGGCAGACACAGAGGTGGGGTACCGACAGATCGCCGACGACACCTGGGCATTCATGCGGCCGCCCGGAAGTTGGGGCCAGACGAACACCGGTCTGATCGTGGGGCCGGGTTCTGCGTCGATGCTGATCGACACGGTGTGGGACGTGAACTGGGCAGAACGCGTCGTTGCCGACACCGCCGAGCTGGTGGCCGACGCGCCGATCACCGAAGTGCTCAACACCCACTCCGACGGTGATCACTGGTGGGGAAACGACACCGTCCCCTCCACGGCTCGCATCACCACCAGCGCCGCTTCACTGCACGCCATGAAGGAGGAAACACCTCCGAAAGGTGTGCACGCGTTCGCCTCCCTCGGTGCGAAGATCGGCTGGGTGCCGGGACCGGTCGGTGCAATGGGCTCCTACATGAACCGGGTCCGCGGTGACGCCACCTTCCCCGGAGCTCTGCCGCGGCTGCCGGACCACACCTTCGAGACCACCGAGACCATCGATGTGGCAGGACGATCCGTACACCTGCGATACCTGGGCCCGGCGCACACCGAAGGCGACCTCATCGCACACGTACCCGACGTCGGAGTGGTGTTCGCCGGCGACCTGTTGTTCATCGACGCCACCCCGGTGCTCTGGCACGGTCCGCTGCAGAACTGGATCGACGCCCTCGACCACCTCCTCGAGCTCGATGCCGCCGTCTACGTCCCGGGCCACGGACCCTTGTGCGGCACCGCCGAGATTCGCGCCCTCCGCAACTACTGGACCTGGGTGTCCGAGGCCGGGCGCAGCTGCTTCGACGCCGGACTCGCGCCTACCGAAGCCGCCCAGAACCTGCTGAAGTCAGGCGAATTCGGACAGTATGCGCACTGGGACTCACCCGAACGACTCATCCTGAGCATGAGCACCCTCTACCGCCTGTGGCGAGGTGAGCCGCCTGCGCCACCCACGCTGACGCGTCGAGCACGTGCGTTCGCGGACGCGGGGAGGTACTTGCGAGAGCACTAGGTGTGCTCACCGCGAGTGCGGCTCCGGCGCACCGAACTGCTGTGTCAACGATGCCGCGTGGGCGAACAGTGTGGTCGGATCCGGTTCGGCCGCAGAGGGTTCCAGTACGAGGGTGGTAGCACCGGCGTCGATCCAGCGTTGCAGGTTGCTCGCCGCGGCATCGGAATCGGAGCCCGCGGCCACGTAGACGACCACATCGTGGGCGGGCCCACCACCGATGTGCCCGATGGCCGTTCGCACCTGATCCGGTGACGTCTCGCTCGTGAGGATGGTTCCCACAGCGGTGCGGCCGCTCAGTGCGAGAGTCTTCGGCCCCGTCGCACCGACGAACAGCGGCGGCGGTTGCAGCGGCGGCCAATTCAGTTGCACGTTGTCGAGTGAGACGTACCGACCCTGCACGGTGACGCTCTCGCCCGCCAACAGTGCGGTGAGCGCGGTCATCTGCTCGCTCAGCAACGTCAGCGGCGACTGCACGCGCGCCCCGATCTGACCCATCCACGACTGCACACCGTGGCCGAGCCCGACGCGCAGCCGTCCCGGATGGAGTCGGGCGACGGTAGCGATCTCCATGGCGGTGGCTGCCACGTTCCGCATCGGAGTAGGTAGCACCCCGATGCCGACGTGCACGCGTTCGGTGTTCGCGAGAACCAGTGCAGCGGTGGACAGTCCGCCGGAGTAGAAGCAGTCTTCCCACAACCACACTTCGTCGACGCCTGCACGGTCGGCTGCACGTGCCGCCTCGACGAGGTCCTCCGGCGCAAGTTCGGGTCTGAGTACGACGCCGATTCGTGTCATTGCAGTCTTCCTTCCTTCTCAGCGAACGAGGTAGGGGGACACTGAACTTCGGTGCTCGTCGATGTCGAGGTCCTTACCCAATGGCGGGAATGCGCGTTGCGGGCAGTTCGAGCGCTCGCACACCCGGCAGCCCGCTCCGATCGGCGTCGCCGCTGCCGAACCCTGCACGTCCAGACCGTCCGCGTACACCAGCCGTCCGGCATGGCGAAGTTCGCAACCGAGGCCGATGGCGAAGGTCTTGCCGGGCTGACCGTATCGCGCGGCGCGTCGCTCCACAGTGCGCGCGATCCACAGGTAGCTGCGGCCGTCGGGCATCTCGGCGATCTGCGTCATGATCTTGCCCGGATACGCGAACGTCTCGTACACATTCCACAGCGGGCACGTGCCGCCGCTGGACGAGAAGTGAAAACCAGTGGCGGACTGACGCTTCGACATGTTTCCGGCGCGGTCGACGCGCACGAACGAGAACGGCACACCCCGCAACTCGGGTCTCTGCAAGGTGGAGAGTCGATGGCAGATGGTCTCGTAGCTGACCGAGAAGAAGGCCGAAAGTCGCTCGATGTCGTACCGGAAATCCTCGGCCACGTCATGGAACTGGTGGTAGGGCAACACGGTCGCGGCCGCGAAGTAGTTCGCGAAGCCGAGCACCGCCAACTTCTTGGACGACTCACTGGTGAAATTGCCTTCGTCGGCCATCTTCTGCAGCAGGTCCCCGCATTCGAGATAGGCGAGTTCGGCGGCGTACTTGAACACCTTCTGCCCGCCGGAGAGATGCGGTGAAATCTCCAGTACTCGCGTCTGGGGATCGAATCGGTGCAGCACGTTCTCGCCGAGGTCGATCCGATTGACGATCTGCACGTCGTGGACCGTCCGCAGCCGCTTGGCGATCTCGCCACCGATGTCGGCGCGATGGAACCGGATCCTCGAGGTCAGAGCCTCTGCCGCAGTGTCCAGTTCGTGCAGATAGTTCTGCCGCTGATAGAAGTAGTCGCGCACTTCCTCGTGCGGCTTGCTGATGGAACCGCTGCCACTGCCGTCGGAGAAACGCTCCTCGGTAGCGGCCAACAGCTGAGCCGTCGTATTGCGGTATCGGCGGTGCATGTTGACCATCGCCCGCGCCAGCTGCGGGTGCGAGCTGACCATCTGCGCGATCTCGTGCGCGTCGGCGTCGATCCCCATGTCCTGATCGAGCGCCACCTCGCGGAGTTCGGCAACCAGTCTGGTGTCGTCCTCGGAGGAGAAGAACGACGTGTCGACACCGAACACCTCGGAGATCCGCAGCAGCACCGGCACCGTCAGTGGACGCACGTCGTGCTCGATCTGGTTGAGATAGCTGGCCGAGATTCCCAGCTTCTGCGCCAGCGACACCTGACTCATGCTGCGTTCGCTGCGGAGCTGCCGAAGCCGCACGCCGACGAAGGTTTTGGACATATCGCCAGGCTACGCCTGCGAAGAATTGCCTTAACAGCATTGGCAATCGGCTGCTGAGTCACAATTCGGCGTTCATCGGGAACATTAGCCGAAGTAAAGGCGTATACCGGTATACGAGCTATTCACCACGCACCACGAGGAGCGGTCATGTCCAACCGTCAACGCACATCGGAAATTTTCAGGGACGTCGTCGTATTCGTCACCGGAGCCGTACTCGTCGCATCCACCGTCTGGCTTCCCGTCCAGGGCGACCAGGAAGTCACCGGAGCCATCCTGGTGCTCGGCATTCTCGCTGCATCGACCGCGCTGTGGGCCATCGGATCGTCGTCGAGGCAAAGCCACTGGACCCATGTCGGCCTCGGCCTGCTGCTCGCGGTCTCGCCCGCACTGATGGTGTTCCCGTCCGGATTGCTGGCTGCGGACCTGTTCGCCATCATCGGCGGACTCGTGATCGCCGCGATGGGTGCGCTCGGGGTGCTCTCCTCGCGTCGGACACCGACCACGTCGCGAGTGGTTGCGTCCAGTGACGAGCGCAGCGGCGTCCGTATCTGAGCTTTCTCTGCAACCGGTGCTCCACTCCCGAGGGTATGTGCGATGAATGTCGTGCACGGCTCCGGGAGTGGAGCATTCTGTGCAGTCAGTGCCCGGGGCAACAGGCGCTCCACTCGATGCGGCAGATCCGCTGGATCCCGCATCCGAGCACGGGAGTGGAGCACCGTGTGCAGTCATCGCCTAGATTCCCGACGTCGTCGGATCACCGACGCAATCTCGCTGGCGATGACGTCCGGTGCGGCCAGTACGTCGAATGCCGAGTAGCGCAGCACCAGCCAGCGATCGAGCACCAGCGCGTTCTGCCTGCGCCGATCCTTGCTGAATACCCCAGCTGCACTGTGGAATTCGCGTCCGTCCACTTCGATGATCGTTCGGCTGCGACGGTCGACGAGGTCGCAGATGTACGGACCGACTGCCGCATTCATCTCCAGGTACAGCCCGATCCGGTGCAGCGCACGTCCCAGTGCCCGCTCCGGTTCCGAGGCGAATCTGGTCACTGCCAGCCGAACTTGGCGAGCCAACTCTGTGTTGCCGCGTCGACCCGGGAATCGTTCGAGCAGGCGGAGCAGCGACGCGGGGTCGAGTCCGAACTTCAGGCGTTCGTCGATCAGCAACTCGGCCTCGGCACGGGGGAGCACCGCCAGGCAATCGAGAATCGTCTGTGCGGGAGTGGTGCACGGCAGGGTCTCGACCTCGTCGACGAGCCTGGAATCGAGTGTCCGACGGTGCAGCCGAAGCCAGGGCGGTGGCCGCAACCTCGCCGAGCGAGGGACCGTGGCGTCGAGGGTGGTCGGTTCGGTCGTCCAGCCCCGTAGGTATGCGGCCGACCGGTGGCTGAGCACGGCGTCCGGTCGCCACAGCGAAACGGCCCGACATCGATCCATCGTCGACGGTTCCCCGCGCATGTGGACCGTCGGCAGAACACGGGTGAAGCGTCGCGAGACGGTGCTGGGGTGGAGTCCGGAGGCCAGGAGCTGCTGAAAGGTGGCGGGGCCGGGAGTGGAGCCTGCGGAATGACCCTTCGGTCCGGGAGTGGAGCCTGCGGAATGACCTGTGGGTCCGGGAGTGGAGCCTGCGTAATGACCTGTGGGTCCGGGAGTGGAGCCTGCATCGGTGTTGTCGGGTGTCATGGGTGCAGCGTCGGGGATGGTGCAGATGTCCCCCAAAGCTCGACCTGGGGGAATGGAATGCCCTGTGGATAGCTGCGTGTCTGTGGATGAGTGCACGTTGCGCTCCACTCGGGGGCGTCGGACGCGTGATTCCCGCGGCAGAGGCGTCGAGTGGAGCACCCGGTGCATGTCCACATTTTGAGATCGGAGTACTGTGATGTCGGTCACAGAAGCGTCGGTTTCTGACTCGATTCAGACGGCTGCGTCAAACCGTACAAGCGTCCTGTATGAGTTTTTGTTCATTGCGTTCATCAACTGGGGATTCATCGCTACTGGCGAGTAACCATGGCGTCCGATCCGAGAGGTTTGCGTCGACCAAAACTTTGCAACATTAGCAAGGTGCTCGGGAAAGCTAGCCAAGATTGGCACTAACAACTGGTAGACGCATGTTTTCGGTTGTGCCATTGTTTTGGAGTACACCAGAAGGGCCTGGCAACGATGTGAAGATTCGTCTCGAGGCAGGCCGAGAAGCAGAAGAGACTGGAGCTGAAGATGTCGACCACCGGCACCCCGAAGACCATCGCCGAGATCCAGCAGGATTGGGACACCAACCCCCGCTGGAAGGGCGTCACCCGTAACTTCACCGCACAGCAGGTCTCCGACCTCCAGGGCACCGTCGTCGAAGAAGCGACCCTCGCTCGCCGCGGCAGCGAGATCCTGTGGGACCTCGTCAACAACGAGGACTACATCAACTCGCTCGGTGCCCTCACCGGCAACCAGGCCGTGCAGCAGATTCGCGCCGGCCTCCAGGCGATCTACCTCTCCGGCTGGCAGGTCGCAGGCGACGCCAACCTCTCGGGCCACACCTACCCGGACCAGAGCCTCTACCCGGCCAACTCGGTCCCCTCGGTCGTCCGTCGCATCAACAACGCACTCCTGCGCGCCGACGAGATCGCCAAGATCGAAGGCGACACGTCCGTCAAGAACTGGGTCGCCCCGATCGTCGCCGACGCCGAAGCCGGCTTCGGTGGCGCACTGAACGCCTACGAGCTGCAGAAGGCCATGATCGTGGCCGGCGCCGCAGGCGTGCACTGGGAGGACCAGCTCGCATCGGAGAAGAAGTGCGGCCACCTCGGCGGCAAGGTTCTGATCCCCACCCAGCAGCACATCCGTACCCTGACCTCGGCACGCCTCGCGTCCGACGTCGCCGACGTCCCGTCGGTCATCATCGCCCGCACCGACGCCGAGGCAGCCACGCTGATCACCTCCGACGTCGACGAGCGTGACCGTGAATTCCTCGACGGAACCCGCACCGCAGAAGGCTTCTTCGGCGTCAAGAACGGCATCGAGCCCTGCATCGCCCGTGCGAAGGCCTACGCCCCGTACGCAGACCTCATCTGGATGGAGACCGGCGTGCCGGACCTCGAGGTCGCCAAGAGGTTCTCCGAGTCGGTTCGCAGCGAGTTCCCGGACCAGCTGCTCGCCTACAACTGCTCGCCTTCGTTCAACTGGAAGGCGCACCTGGACGACGCGACCATCGCCAAGTTCCAGAAGGAACTCGGAGCCATGGGCTTCAAGTTCCAGTTCATCACCCTCGCAGGCTTCCACTCGCTCAACTACGGCATGTTCGACCTGGCACACGGCTACGCCCGCGAAGGCATGACCGCGTTCGTCGACCTGCAGGAGCGCGAGTTCAAGGCTGCCGAAGAGCGCGGCTTCACCGCCATCAAGCACCAGCGTGAGGTGGGCGCCGGCTACTTCGACCGCATCGCCACCACCGTCGACCCCAACACCTCGACGGCAGCACTGAAGGGCTCCACCGAAGAAGGCCAGTTCCACTGAGCCGCCTCTCCTGATCTTCAGCGCACTAGTCAGGCGGCCCCAGCGTTTCGCTGCGGGCCGCCTGTTCTGTATCACGAAGGTCTTGGGCGTTCCCCCGAAGAGTTACCCTCATCTCGCTTCAATCTGTTGTGCTGCAACATTATTCGCTAGGAGTTTGCCTTGACGGTCGAGAGGGTGGGGATCGTCGGAGCGGGGCAGATGGGGGCAGGAATAGCCGAGGTTTGTGCCCGCGCCCATGTCGACGTGTTGGTCCACGAACAGACCCGCGAACTGACCAGCGCCGGACGCACCCGCATCCTGAGGTCCCTCGATCGCGGAGTGAGCAGCGGCAAGATCACCGAACGCGAGCGGGAGCACGCCGCGGCCAGGCTGCGATTCACCTCCGACCTCGCCGACTTCGGCGATCGCCAACTCGTCGTCGAAGCAGTACTCGAAGACGAGAAGATCAAAGCCGACATCTTCGCCGAGCTCGACTCGGTGGTGACCGACCCCGACGCCGTCATCGCCTCGAACACCTCCTCCATTCCCATCGTCAGCCTGGGAGCCGCGACGACGGCACCCGGCCGCGTCGTCGGTCTGCACTTCTTCAACCCGGTCCCGGTACTGCCACTCGTCGAACTCGTCACTACCGACCTGACCGCACCGGCAGTGGCCGACCGCGCCGAGCGCTTCGCAGGCGACGTTCTCGGTAAACAGGTCGTGCGCTCGGCCGATCGCTCGGGCTTCGTCGTCAACGCGTTGCTCGTGCCGTATCTGCTCTCTGCGATTCGCATGGTCGAATCCGGATTCGCCACCAAGGAAGACGTGGACAAGGCGACGGTGCTCGGTCTGGCGCACCCGATGGGGCCGCTCGCGCTCGCCGATCTCGTGGGGCTCGACACGGTCAAAGCCATTGCCGACGCCATGTATTCGGAGTTCGGAGAACCTCTCTTCCTGGCGCCGCCGCTGCTGCTGCACATGGTCGAATCGGGGCACGTGGGCAAGAAGGCCGGAGCCGGGTTCTACCGCTACGAGAACGGCCGGATCGCAAAGTAGACGCCGCAGCGGGCGGGTTGCCCCGCGTCGGTCGTCGGAGCGCTATTGTCGGTCTGCGAACGCAGTCACTTCGATCACAGGAGCGTGTCAGTGAGCAAGTCCACGAAGTCGAACGGTGTGGTTCCCAAGGCATTCGGGATCGGGTTGGCCGCAACCGGTGCCGCCCACTTCGTGGTGCCGGAGGCGTTCGAGGGAATCACCAAGCTCCCGTTCCCCAAGGACACTCGAACTTGGATCAGTCGCAACGGAGCCACCGAATTGGCCGTCGGCGCGGCGATCGCATACCCCGGGACGCGTAAGATCGGACTTGTCGGTCTGGTGGCGTACGTTGGGTGGCTCGGCATCAATATCGCCAAGAACAGCTGACGTTACTGTTGCGAACGACTCGTTTAGAGCAGGAATAGCCTGGTCGAGGCGGTAGCTGCCTTGCGCTCGCACTGATGCGTAGGTAGCAATATAGATATGACTTCAGCTACCGCTTACCAGGCCACCGCTCCGGACGCCCCGCTCGAGAAGGCGACGATCGAGCGACGCGCCGTCGGACCGAACGACATCCTCATCGACGTCAAGTTCGCCGGCATCTGCCACTCCGACATCCACACCGCCCGTAACGAGTGGGGCGGCACCACGTACCCCGTCGTCCCCGGGCACGAGATCGCCGGCATCGTGGCCGAGGTCGGCTCCGAGGTGACCACCCGCAAGGTGGGCGACCGCGTCGGCGTCGGCTGCTTCGTCGACTCCTGTGGCGAGTGCGAGGCGTGCAAGGACGGCGACGAGCAGTACTGCACCAAGGGTGTCGTACAGACCTACAACTCGGAGACCTACGAGGGCGAGTTCACCCACGGCGGCTACTCCACCCAGATCGTCGTGACGGAGAAGTTCGTCCTCGGCATCCCGGAAGGCGTCGAGCTCGACGTCGCCGCGCCCCTGCTGTGTGCAGGCATCACGCTGTACTCGCCGCTCAAGCACTGGGGAGCCGGCCCCGACAAGAAGGTCGCCATCATCGGTATGGGCGGCCTCGGACACATCGGCGTCAAGATCGCCCACGCCATGGGTGCCCACGTCACCGTCCTGAGCCAGACCGACGCCAAAGAGGCCGACGGCAAGGCCTACGGTGCCGACGAGTACTACGCAACCAAGGACACCACGGCGCTGAAGGATCTGCAGGGCAAGTTCGACCTGATCCTCAACACCGTCTCGGCGAACCTGCCCATGGGCAAGTACCTCGGACTGCTCGCCCGCAACGGCACCCTCGTCGAGCTCGGCGTTCCCGAGAAGCCGCTCGAGGTGCCCGCCTTCAACCTGCTGGCCAACCGTCGTTCGTTCGCAGGATCCATGGTCGGCGGCATCGCCGAGACCCAGGAAATGCTGGACTTCTGCGCCGAGCACCACATCGGTGCCGAGATCGAGGTCATCCCGGCCGAGAAGATCAACGAGGCCTACGACCGCGTCATCAAGTCCGACGTGCGCTACCGCTTCGTGATCGACGCAGCCACGCTGTAACCCTCTCCTTGGACGAGTGAATGGTCCGTTGACCTGCCCAGACGGGGGTCGATGGACCATTCACGCTTTCGAAGTGGGTTCAGCTCTCGGCCAGTCGCTTCTTCTCGTGCTCGACGTCGAAATCCGCAGCGGGCCAATCGAGATCGAGCTTCTCCAGAGTGTCGATCAGAATCTCCGTGACGGCCAAGCGGCTGTACCACTTGCGGTCGGCAGGGACGACGTACCAGGGCGCATGATCGAAGTCCGTGCGATCGAGAACCCGCTGATACGCCGCCCGGTACTGCGCCAGGAATCCACGCTCGGTGACGTCGCCCGGGTTGTACTTCCAGTGCTTCTCGGGTCGGTCGAGTCGCTCCTGCAGTCGCTTCTTCTGCTCGTCGGCCGAGACGAACAAGGCCACCTTGACCACGACGGTGTCCTCGTCGACCAATTCCTTCTCGAAGGCGTTGATCTCGTCGAAACGCTTCTCCCACACCTGCCGCGGCACCAGATCGTGCACCGCGACGACGAGAACGTCCTCGTAGTGGGACCGATCGAACACCCCGATCCGGCCGGCCCGCGGAAGTGCCTTGCGGATGCGCCACAGGTAGTGGTGCTGCTTCTCTTCCTGAGTCGGCACCCCGAACGAGGCGAGGTCGACGCCCTGCGGATCGACCATCCCGATGACGTGTTTGACCATGCCGCCCTTGCCTGCGGTGTCCATGCCCTGCAGCACCAGCAGAACCGACTTGGTTCCGCCTGCGCGCCCGTGGGCATAGAGCTTCTCCTGCAGCGCTGCCAGCACTGCACCGCGCTGCTCGAGCACGTCGTTGCCGTGCGCTTTCGCGCCGTCGAAACCCGGAGTTGCCGTGAAGTCGATGTCCTCCACACGGGGAGAGGAACTGGCCCGCAGCACATCGACGGGAGAAAGAGTCCACAGTTTCGACTTGTCGGCCATAGGCGAGAAGACTACTTCTCTACCATGGGATTCATGGCCCCCACCATTGCAAAAGCAGAGACCGTGTCGCGTGAGCAACTGCTCGAATTCGTATCTCCGCGGCACCACCACACCCTGATCACCCGCAAGCGCGACGACGGTCTGCAGGTCTCCCCGGTCTCGGCCGGAGTGGACTCGGAAGGCCGCATCGTCATCGCCACCTATCCCGAGCGCGCGAAGGTGCACAACATCCGCCGTAATTCCGCCGTCACGGTGCTGGTGCACAGCGACGACTGGAACGGCGACTACGTCCAGGTCGACGGCACCGCCGAGATCATCGATCTTC
Source organism: Rhodococcus sp. NPDC079359 (assembly GCF_040702585.1). NCBI lineage: Bacteria > Bacillati > Actinomycetota > Actinomycetes > Mycobacteriales > Nocardiaceae > Rhodococcus > Rhodococcus sp. NPDC079359. Next base: position 135,182 of record NZ_JBFBLH010000003.1, on the reverse strand, counting down.
CCGACGCCGTCGAGCCGCTGGTTGAGTACTTCCGCAGCATCGCCGGCGAGCACTCGGACTGGGACGAGTACCGCGCGGCGATGGTGAAGCAGGGAAAGTCGTTGATACGCATCGTGATCGACACCTGGGGCCCGATCGCCGCGGGTGGATTCCCACCAGGGAGAGTGTGAACAAGCCCCCGGGAAGGGTGTAACAAGCCCACCAGGGAGGGTGTGACGATCCCCGGCGGGCTTGTGATCTAGCCCTTCAACGGTGCCGCGAACAGTGGCACTGCGTTTTCCAGTGCGTATCGGGTGCCTGCGACCGAGGCGGCTGAGAATGCGTTGGACAGGTCGGTGTTACCGAGGACCACGAGGCGTCCGTCCCGTGCCGACGGCAGGCCCTGGATCGACGGGTTGTCGGTGATCACCTCGGGTCCGGTGCCGATGGGAAACATGACGGTGAGGTCGGCGTCGAGAGCGGAGATGTTCTCCTCGGACAGTTCGATGCTGAACGCTCCGGGCTCGGCGCGGTCCTGGACGGCCGGTGTGTTGGTCAGGCCGAGCGATTCGAGGAAGTCGACGCGGGTGTCGCCGCGGACGTAGGCACCGACCTGTCCGCTGTAGAGCGTGCCGACGGCGACGGTCTTGTCGGCGAATTCGGGGTTGGCCGCGATGGTGTTTTCGAACAGTGCCCTGGTGTCGTCGACGAGTTGCTTGCCCTCGTCGACCTTGCCCAGCGCCTGCGCGACGATCTCGGTCTGCCCGTCCCAGGTGGTGCCGTAGGCGACGTCGGTTCCCGGAGGTGCCGCGACGGTGGGCGCGATGTCGGACAGGTCGTCGTAGACAGCCCTGTCGTTGGTGCTGCGCGTCCACAGAATCAGGTCCGGTTCCAGAGCCGCCACCGATTCCATGTTCACGTCGAAGGTGCCGACGATCGTGGGGTCGGTGTCGTAGGACTCGTCGACCCATGGACCGAGGCCGTTACCGCCGACGCCGAGCCAGTCACTGGCTCCGACGGGTTGTACACCGAGGGCGAGCGCAGTTTCGGCATCGGACCAACCGAGTGCGACCACTCGCTGCGGGTTCGCAGGGACTTCGACGTCGCCGAACATGTCGGTCACGACGACACCGCCGGCCTCGGAAGGGTCGGCGCTGTCGCTGTCGCTGTCGCCGGCGTCGGAGCTGCATGCGGTCAGGGTGAGAGCGAGGGCGAGGACTGCCGCAGGCAGAGCCAAGGAACGAGAAATGCGCATAGGGCACGCTAACCTATCAAGCGCTGAAATGCTCCACGATCTTCGCGCAGAAGGCGGGCAGGTCGTCCGGGTTCCGGCTCGAGATCAGATTGCCGTCGACGACCACTTCCTCGTCGACGACCGTGCCACCGGCGTTGCGAATGTCGGTTCGGATGCTCGGGTAGGACGTCAACGTCCGGCCCTTCAGAACGTCGGCTTCGACGAGTGTCCAGGCACCGTGGCAGATCACGCCGACGGGCTTGCGGGCTTGTACGAACGAGCGGACGAACTCCACGGCGTCCGCGTCGACGCGAAGTTGATCGGGATTGGTGGTTCCGCCGGGCAGGATCAATGCGTCGAAGTCGTCGGCCGAGACGTCGGCGACGACGCTGTCGACGGTGAAGGTGTCTGCGGCATTGACGTCACCCTCCATGGCTTGGATGTTGCCGTGGTCGAGCGAGACCAATGTGACTGAGGCCCCGGCCTTTTCGACTGCTTCGCGGGGCTGCACCAGCTCGACCTGCTCGACGCCGTCGGTGGCGAGAATCGCGATGCGGCGTCCGGTCAATGTTTCGGTAGTCATACCTTCTCGGATGTCCGACCGGGCCTGATCTCAAACTGACGAGCGATGGTACGAATGGAGACATGAGCGACTCACCCATCGAAACCCCGACCGAGGATCGCGTCGAACAGAATCTGCCGATCGCGGACGAGCCCGACGAGCCGAACGCAGATGATCTGCCCATCGAGGCCGACGCCCGCGACGTGCTGGATCAACGAGCAGAAGTGCCCGTGGACGACGACGGGTACGACGAGCGCTAAGGCGTGTTCGGCTCCTCGTCGACCAACGGATGCGGCTGTGACTTGAATTTTGCGGGGGAGCCGTCGGCCATCGCGACCCCGTGGATTCCGCCCCACATCATCATGCAGAGGTAATCGATCAGATCGTCCGCGGACATCGACTTGTTGGAGATCCACCAGTGCGTGGCCAACTGGACCGCGCCGACGATGGCGAAGGCCCACGGCACCGAACCACCGGAATCCATTTCGCGTTGCCGTAGGCGTTCGCCCAGCACCGTGGAGAGCAACTCGGCGATCATCCGCTCGGACTCGGCGACGACATCGCGGTTGTTGCCGGCGTTGTTCGCCATGACGTAGAGGTAGACCTCCGGATCGGTGGCCACCGTCTCGACGTAGGCGGTCACGACGATGCGGGTGAGCTCGTACTCGTCGAGTTCGTGTGCGATCGCCGAGTAGATGCGCGGGGCAAGCGTGGTCTCGACGTACCGAGACATGGTGGCGCTCGTCAGATCGTTCTTGTCGGTGAAGTAGCGGTAGAGCACCGTCTTGGAGATACCGATCTCCGACGCGATCTCGTCCATTCCGATCTCGCGGCCGCGCAACCGGATCGCGGCCAACGTGCCGTCGACGAGCTCTTCGCGGCGGGCGATCTTGTGCTCACGCCAACGACGTTTTCGGCCGTCCGGCTTCTCGACCTTCGGCTTGTCCTCGCTCGGCTCGGACTCGTCCAGCTTTGCCTCCGTCGTATTTCTCGCCACAACCCCACCCTATGCGCCTTGTCCGACACCATTGCAGGCTGCGTCCGGTTGGTCTGCCGAGATTCTGGGCACAATGTCGGTTGTGCAGCTCATGAACTTCGACGACGAGACCAAACGTCGCGACCTCCGCAAGATGAAAACAGTGGCGACGGGCTTTCTCGTCTTCGCATCGATCGTCTACCTCTTCTGCCGGTGGCAGGAGTCGACGGGTGCCGGTGCATGGGTCGGATACGTGCGTGCGGCGTCGGAGGCGGGCATGGTCGGCGCGCTCGCGGACTGGTTCGCGGTGACGGCGTTGTTCAAGCATCCGCTCGGTATTCCGATCCCGCACACGGCTCTGATCAAGAAGAAGAAAGATCAGCTCGGTGCCAGCCTGAGCTCGTTCGTCGGCAGCAACTTCCTCGCGCCCGAGGTGGTGTCCGAGAAGGTCGCGTCGGCGCAGGTTCCGTTGCGGCTGGGTACCTGGCTCGCTCAGCCCGACAACGCCGAACGCGTCGCGGCCGAGGCGGCGACCGTGTTGCACGGCGTCGTCGACGTGCTCAACGACGAGGACATCACCGCCGTCATCGACAGCACCATCGTGCGGCGTCTCGCCGATCCTCAGTGGGGCCCGCCCATCGGCCGGATCCTCGACGAGTTGCTCCGCGAGAACCGTCAGCTGCCGTTGATCGACATGCTCGCCGAGCGCGCCCACCAATGGGCTCTCGGCAGCCAGGAGATGATCGATCGCGTCGTGGCGCGAGATTCCCCGAACTGGTCGCCGAAGTTCGTCGACACTCTGCTGGGGGAGAAGGTCTACAAGGAACTCGTCGAGTTCACCTGGAAGATCAGGTCCAACCCCGAGCACGACGTGCGTCTGGCCGCCAACAAATTCTTGGTCGACTACGCCAACGATCTGCAGCACGACCCGACGACCATCGAGAAGGCGGAGAAGCTCAAGGCGCAGATCATGGGGCGCGAGGAGATCACCGGGCTCGCGGCAGCGACGTGGAAGGTGGCCAAGCGGCTGATCACCGAGTCGGTCGACGATCCGACGAGCACGCTGCGCACCAAGATCAAGGAGAACACCGTCAACCTCGGCGTGCGGCTCCGCGACGACGAGGAACTGCGCGGAAAAGTGGACGGTTGGCTGCTCGGTGGGGCGAGCTACATCGCCGCGAACTACGCCGACGAGATCACCACGATCATCGGTGACACCGTCGCTCGGTGGGACGCCGAGGAAGCGAGCAAGAAGATCGAACTGCAGGTCGGACGCGATCTTCAGTTCATTCGAATCAACGGAACCGTCGTCGGTTCCATCGCCGGACTGGCCATCTACACGATCTCGGATCTGATCTTCGGGCACTAGTGCTAGCAGAGTGCTTGCAATAGTTAGCACCCTTCGGTACCGTCCAGTAGGACACCGAAAACAGGAGGCCGAGATGGCCGATGACGAGGGGGATCTGGTCGCCAAGGCGACCGAGGCGACGCAGGTCGTCGCCGAGGCGGGGGATCTTGTCGCCGCAGTCGTGACGACTGCAGCTCAGGACATCGGAAGCTACATCCGGTCGCAACGGGAAGCCGCGCAGGTATCGATGCGGCAACTCGCCAGCCGAGCCGGAGTGAGCAACCCCTACCTGAGCCAGATCGAACGCGGACTGCGCAACCCGTCCGCAGAAGTGCTAGCGCAGATAGCCAAGGGTCTGCGCGTCTCCTCGGAGGTGCTGTACGTCCGGGCCGGGATCTTGGAAGCGCGTCCCCACGGTCCGGTGCGCGAAGCTCTGCTCGGCGATGAGCACATCACCGAACGGCAGAAGCAAGTGCTGATCGAGATCTACGACTCGTTCTGTCGTGAGAACGAGTCGACGCAGGAGCCCGAACCCGACGAACAGGAGACACCCGATGTCTGATTCCAAGAACTTCGAGAACGTCAAGACCCCCATCTTCGCCGCCGTCGGCGCAGGCGACGCCGTCGTCCAGGCAGTAGCGGACGTCGTCGCTCAGGTGCGTTCGCGCGCCGAGAGCCGCACCAGCGAGGTCAACGCCCGCATCGCCGACCTCTCCGAGGACGTCACCGAAGGCGTCGAGAGCCTGCGCGAGCGGCTCGCGAACCTGCCCGCAGAGCTTCCCGACGAGATCGCCGAACTGCGCGAGCGCTTCACCCCCGAAGAGCTCCGCAAGGTTGCCGAGGCATACCTCAAGGTCGCCTCCGACCTCTACACCTCGCTCGCCGAGCGCGGCGAAGAGACCGTCGAGCGCATCCGCCGCACCCCGGCCGTCGAAGAGGGCCTCGAGCGCGCCAACACCGCAGCCAACGACGTCGTCGACCTCACCGAGCAGGCCCTCGGAACCGTCGCCTCGCAGACCCGCGCAGTCGGCGAGCGCGCCGCTGCTCTGGCCGGCATTGCGTCGGACAAGGTTCGTGAAGGTGCCGAGGAGATCTCCGAGGCCGCCGACGAGCTCGCCGAGAACATCGACGAAGCAGGCGACGAGGCCAAGGACAAGGCCGTCGAGGCTTCCGACAAGGTGAGCGGCGTGGCAGGCAAGGTCGAGGCCAAGACCCGCAGCAGCGCGAACTCGCCGATCAAGAAGACCCCGGCTCCGGCCAAGAAGACGGCTCCGGCACCGGCTGCCAAGAAGACCGCCCCGGCTCCGGCCAAGAAGGCTCCGGCGAAGAAGACCACTCGCTAAAGCATTCGTAAAGAAAACGACCCCTGCGCCGCGCGGCGCAGGGGTCGTTTCTCGTACACTGGCGCACGTGAGCATCGCCGGCAGCTTCAGCTACTACATCCTGACCTTTCTCCAGATCCTCGGAGTGGTGGGCGCAGGATTCGCGATCTTCCATGCACTGCGCCAGCGCCCCGACGCCTTTCCGGCAGTGGACAAGCTGACGAAGACCAAATGGCTGGCCATTCTGTTCATCGGTCTACTGCTCATTCTCGTCTCGGGTGTGATCGGCTTCCTGGGTATCATCGGCGTCGTCGCCGTGTGCGTGTACCTCGTCGACGTCCGTCCCAAGGTCGACAGCATCCAGCGCGGACCCCGCTGGTAGGTAAGTCGCATCGACGCCAACTCCTGTGTGGGCGTACCCTCTACCGCACCCGCTCGGGGGGATACAGGTAGAGGGGAATGTCAGTGGTTTCACGCAAGGTAATCGAACGCGCGCTGCTCGGAGTGGGCAGCGCGGCCGCGGCGGCCTCTGTCGGTGCATTCGTCGTCCGGCGGCGTCGCCTGCACTCGTTCACCAAGACGACCGACGTGCAGCCCGACGAGTTGCTCGAGCGCCCCACGTTCGAACCGCACATCACCGAGGTGGTCACCGACGACGGTGCGCACCTGCACGTCCGTAGCTACGGGGACGCCGATGCCGAACCGATCGTCTTCAGCCACGGGTGGACCTGCTCGGCCGACTACTGGTACCCACAGATCAATGCACTTGCCGGCCGCTACCGCGTCGTCACCTACGACCAGCGCGGCCACGGTCGAAGCGACGTCGGGACGCGACCGCTGAGCCCCGACGTGCTGGCCGACGACCTCTCCGCGATCCTTTCCGCCACGGTGGCCGAGGACAACAAGGCCGTCATGGTGGGTCACAGCATGGGCGGCATGTCGATCATGGCCTGGGCCGGCAACTATCCCGAACAGGTCGACCGACTCGTCAGCGCTGTGCTCCTCGCCAGCACCGCGACCGACTCCCTGATTCGCGAAACCACCGTCATCCCGCTGCCGCAACGCTTTCCACGGGTCCCTACCCCGGTAGGGCGCGCAGTACTCGGCTCGGCACTTCCGTTGCGGCCGTCACCGGTGGTGCGCCAAGCCATCAAGTACATCTCGATGGCACCCGGAGCGACACCCGCCGAGGTGGCGTTCTGCGAGAAGATCGTCCTCGAATGCGCCCCGCGCACCCGCGGTATCTGGGGTGCAGCGCTCACCGACCTCGACATCCGCGAGGCCCTGGCGAACATGTCCGTCCCCACCAGCGTGCTCGTCGGATCTGCCGACCGCTTGACCCCACCGGTGCACGCCCGCAAACTCGCCCGCGCCCTGGACGATCACGATCACCTGAGCAGACTGATCGTCATCCCCGGCATCGGACACATGAGCTCCGTCGAGGCGATCGACGAATTCAACACCGAAGTGGTTCGGCTCCGGAATCTCTAGATTTCAGCTGAACACCACGGTCTTGCGGCCGTGCACCAGGACACGATCCTCCAGGTGCCACCGCAGACCGCGGGAAAGCACAAGCTTCTCGATGTCGCGACCCTGACGCACCATGTCGACCACCTCGTCGGAATGATCGACGCGGATGACGTCCTGCTCGATGATCGGACCCGCGTCGAGCTCGGCCGTCACGTAGTGGCACGTCGCACCGATCAGTTTCACACCCCGCGCGAATGCCTGGTGGTACGGACGAGCGCCGACGAACGACGGCAGGAAGCTGTGATGGATGTTAATGGCGCGGCCAGCCCAGTGCGCGCACAGTGACTCGGGGAGAACCTGCATGAACCGTGCCAGCACCACCGCGTGCGGGTCGTAGGAATCGACCAGCGACCGCACCTCTTCGAAGGCAGGACCGCGCTCGGCCGGATCCTTCGCGAACTCGACGTGATGGAACGGTGTGCCGTGTGCGGCGGCGATCGGCTCGAGTGACTTGTGGTTGCCGATCACCGCGGAGATCTGAGCGGGCAGCTCGCCGCCCGCGGCGCGGCCGAGGAGGTCGTGCAAGCAGTGTGCTTCCTTGCTGACGAGCAGGACCACGCGCTTGGGCTCGCCCGAATCATGAAGTGTCCATTCGGTTTCCGGGCCGAGTTCGGCGGCCACCGCGGCGAAACGTGTGCGCAGCTCCTCGATGCTCATGTCCACTGACGACGCGCGTACGGCCTGCCGGGTGAAGAACCACCCGGTGTCGGGATCGGCGTGATAGGCGGCCTCGACGATCCATCCACCGACCTCGGCGAGGAAGGTCGAGATGCGGGCGACGATGCCCGTCTTGTCGGGGCAACCGAGCGACAGAACGTAACGGCGATCCTCGGATACGGAAGAACTCATAGCGCCGATTGTCTCAGGGCGTCCGCACCCCGGTTGCCACCAGTGTCCCGAGATCGATCGAGTCGATTCCACGCTCGGTCAGCAGCGCGGAGAACTCGGCACGGATCCGCGTCCGGGTCGCCTCGTCGAACGGTGTCAGCGCGCCCCGCATCGCGCTGCCCAGCACGAGATCCCACACGAACGACTCCGTCGCGGGAACGTGGTTGGACAGCTCCACGACCTCGACATCGGTGGTGCCTGCCGCGGTGAGCCATGCGGACAGAAGCTCTGCCGTCTCCATCCGCCGGATCGGGTGCTTGTCGTAACCGTCCTGCGGGAGCGGCCCGTCGTGCTCGCTCGGCGGCGAATGCCCGCCGATCACCTCGAAGTACGTGCCCGCGAACGCCTCGATCGCACCCTTGCGCCACACCGTCACCCCGACGCGACCGCCCGGACGAACCAGAGACACCAGACGAGCGAAATCCCCCTCGGGATCGGGCAGAAAGAAGATGCCGTACGAACAGGCCAACGCGTCGTAGCCGGCATCGGGAACAGTCGACGGCGGCTCCCACTCGGTGGCGTCGGCGAGGACGAAGTCGATGTTGCGCAGTGCACGGTCGGTGGCTTTCACCCGGCCCACCTCCAACAGGTCGTCGGCCAGATCGATGGCATGCACGAGACCGTCGGGGCCCACGGCCGCCGCCGCGGGAATCGCCGACGCCCCGGTGCCGGAACAGACGTCGAGAACCGCGTCCCCGGTGGCCAATTCGAGCGCGAAGGCGAGCGACTGCCCGGCCGGGCCCCACACCTGCGGCGTCAGGCCGTCGAACTCCCTGCTGGTGGCGTTGAAGGTGGCGGCGAGCGACGCTGCGGTCATGACCGAAAATCGTAGACCGACAGGGTTACGAATGGCAGAGCTGTGAAAAGCTGGACCGCATGACACTCACCCGCGCCGCCCTCGCCGGAATGGTCGACCACACGCTGCTCAAGCCCGAAGCCACCCAGGCCGACGTGGCCGCCCTCATCGAGGAAGGCCGCGAACTCGGAGTGCTCGCGGTGTGCGTATCGCCCTCGATGCTGCCGATTCGCGCCGAAGGAATGCTCACCGCCGTCGTCGCGGGATTCCCGTCGGGCAAGCATCACTCGTTGATCAAGGGATCCGAGGCCAGGCTCGCGGTGCAGCAAGGTGCCGACGAGGTCGACATGGTGATCGACGTCGGCGCGGCCATCGCGGGGGACTACAACGCGGTGCTGGCCGACATCGTCACCGTCCGTGAAGGGATCGCCGGAAACGCTGTCCTGAAGGTGATCATCGAATCGGCAGCACTGTCCGACGAGGCGATCGTCGAGGTGTGCCGCGCCGCCGAGAAAGCCGGTGCCGACTTCGTCAAGACGTCCACCGGATTCCACCCGGCCGGCGGCGCGAGCGTCGAGGCCGTGCGACTGATGGCAGAGACCGTCGGCGGACGACTGGGCGTCAAGGCCAGCGGCGGCATCCGCACCACGGACGCCGCCCTGGCCATGATCGACGCGGGCGCAACACGATTGGGACTGTCGGGAACACGCGCGGTACTGGACGGTCTGGGCTAGAGCGACTGCGTCGCATGTGCACGGAAACTCGTAGCAGGCTACGAGGTTCCGCGCACATGGGTTATGCGACGAGCGAGCAACCCTCGGGAGTCGGCTGGCTCTGATCCTGCTGGGTCACCGGAATCGTGTACTGCCCGCCCTCGAGGGTGAGCTCGATGCCGCTGTCGGTGACGGTCAGCGACGTCGGAGCCATGTCCAACGGGTAGGCCTGCAGGCTGTCGGTCAGCACGCCGACGACCGAGTCGACCAGATCGGTGGGGATGCCGAGACCCAGGATCGACGCGTCGACGGTCTGGAAGTCGACCCTGCCGTCCACGACCTCCGGCTTGACGGTCAGATTCGCCAGAGCGCCGACGGCGAAGTCGAGGGTGCCCGCCGATGCGTCCGAGGTGACGCCGGAGACGATCGCGCCGATGCCCTGGCTCTGCAGGGTGCGGGTGATGCCGTCGGTGGACCACGAGATGTCCGCACTCGAGCTGCCGATGGTGCCGCCGGAGTCGGCGGTCTGCGTCAGATTCAGGTCACGTGCCTCGGCCTGGACGACCATGCCCTCGGCGGGTCCGAAGCGCGCGTCGTTGCTGTCGACGGTCACCGAGGAGACCTTCTTGTCCACCAGTGAGAGCAGGACCGGCTTCAAGCCGAGACCGACCTCGACCTGGCTGCCGAGCTCGGATTCGAGCTGACCGGCGAGGCAGGATTTGATCTGCTGACGCACGAACAACTCGCCACCGATGACGGCGACGAGGAGGACGACAACGACGGAGACTGCGATCAGCGGTGCTGTGCTGCGCCTGGCTGTGGATGACATTCCTGGCAGTCTTCCCGATGATTCTGAGCAAGCTCTGTGAAACTCGCCGAACCTGTGTAGCCGGTACCAAAGTTTGTGACCTGTAACACATTGTGACGTACTCTTGCGTTATGAGTACGACAGGACCGAGCGTGCACGAGCTGCACTCGTTGGCCACTCGTCAGGACGGCTATTTCACTGCCGAGCAGGCCGCTGAGCTCGGCTTCGATCCTGCGATGGTGCGCGTCAATCTGGCCACGAACACGTGGACTCGCGTCGAGCGCAACCTGTTCCGACTCGGCCAGTGGCCCCACAGCGAACTCGAGGTGTTCGCCATGTGGTGCGCCTGGTTCGGCGGCGAGGCCGTGATCTCGCACCAGAGCGCGGCCGAGCTACACGGATTCGGGCACCTCCACCCGCAATTCGTGCACGTCTGCGCATTCGGCGACCTACGACTGACCGACACCAGGCTGGCGGTTCATCGTCTGCGGCTCGAGCCGCGGGACGTCGAATCGGCAGGCACGTTCAACCTCACCACCCCGGTGCGCACGGTGCTCGACCTCGCCGCAGGTGGCATCTCGCAGATCACCCTCGACGAGGTGGTGTGCGACGCCGTCGCGATCGGTCGCGTCGACCCGCACACGCTGTACACCGAGGCCGGAAACAGCACCGATCGAGTGGCCGAACGCGTCGAACTGGCGCTGTCCGCCTGCACTTAGCCGCGAAATCGGGTGCAACCGACCGCGCTCAGCGCGGTCAGCTGCACCCGATTCACGGTGCAGGTGCGACCGAGGACCACGGGACCGTGAGCACGTTGTCTCGCATTCGTCGGCGGGGGAGTGTGATCGGAAGGCCTTGGTCGGCAAGCACTTTCATGGCCGCGCGCCATCGAATTCGAGGCCCGAACGGTGCCAGCGGTGCCGACACCGACCACGCTCTGTCGGCCCGTCGAAGCAGATCGTGCACGAGCTCACCCTCGATGTTGCGATGAATCAACACCTTCGGTAGCCGCTCCGCGATGTCCGACGGCATCTCGACGTCGAACGGATCCCATGCCAGCGTCAGTGAACGTGGCCCATCGGCGTCGAGCAACACCCAGGCGCAACGTCGACCGAGCTCGTCGCAGGTGCCGTCCATCAGCAGGCCGCCCGGTGCCAGGCCCGACAGAATGCGTTGCCAGGCAGCAGGTACCGCGTCCTCGGGATACTGCCGCAGTACGTTGAACGCCCGGACCAGGTTGGGGCGCAATCCCGCCAGCTCGAAACCGCCGCGGGCGAACTCGACGCCGTCACTCCCCGGAACGACGCGTGCGGGGTCGATCTCCAGACCGGTGACTCGAAGATCGGGCCGGACGGTGCGCAGCCGCCCGGCCAGCTCGAGGGTCGTGTTCGGCATCGCCCCGTACCCGAGGTCGACGACGAGGGGATCGGGCGAGCCCTGCAGAACGCGTCGAACATCGGGACTGTGCATCAGCCACCGGTCGCTACGACGCAGCCGATTGATGCCGGTGGTGCCGCGGGTGATGGCGCCTTCGGGGGCAGGAGTGGAGCCTGCGGAACGACCCAGATGGGGAGTGGAGCCTGCGGAACGACCCCTGTTCGGCTTGCTCAGGGCTAGGCGTTCTTTTCGAGCCAGTCGGCGGTTACTTCGCCTTCACCGCGCCACAGGTCGATGAGGTTGACGAGCATGAGCTGCTCGAGCTTGCCACCGATGAACGGTAGGAAGACCTTGGCCTCGGAGGAGGTGCGCAGCGTCGAACCGCCGTTGGTGGGGAAGAGCGAGGTGGTGCCCTTCAGCGAGCCGGGTCCGGCCGGAATCGACGCGTCGTAGTGGCCCGCGGTGACTTCCTCGTAGGCGTCGAAGTGCACGTTGCGGGTGATGACCATGTCTTTCTTCATCACCGTCTGCGCGATGTCGGGCAATTCGGTGCGCGGGATGACGTGGTGCATCACGATGTCGATTCCGGCGTCGGACACCTCGAAGCTCTTCAGCTCGTTCTCCGAGTACTTACGCATCTCCTCGATGCGCGCATCCCAGTGATCGCGACTGGAGAGCGCTGCATAGACCTGCTGCGTCGAGTGGGTGAACCGGGCGGAGTAGTTCATTCGGCGAGCCATAGTGCGCCAGGCTAGCCGTTGCCCTGCGCGGCGATCCAGTTACCGGTGAAGTCCTGCTCGTTGTCGATGAGCGAGAGCACCTGCTCGCTGATCATCGCTTCGATCTTGCCGCCGAAGATCGGGACCTTGACCTCGGTGGTGCCGGCCAGCGCGATGGTCGTCGCCTCGCCGGTGGCGTCGAGCGTGGTGGTGCCGGTGATGCGGGCCGGTGCGCCTTCGACGGTCGCTCCGAAGGTGCCGGCGGCGTGGGTACCGTCGAACGGTCCCCAGCTCTCGGTGCGTTCGATGATGAGGTCGCCCTTCTTGAACGCAGTCACCGCGGCCGGCAACTCCTCTTCGGGGACGGCCTGGGTCATGACGACGTCGATGGTGCCGTCGCCGACGGTGATGCTCTTCACGCTGGCGCTGGGGCCGCCGATCTGCTCGATGCGGTCCTTCCAGTACTGCTCGGACGTCAGTGCGGCGTGGACCTTGTCGGCGGAGGCGGGCACAGTCGAGCTGTGCTCAATGGGGCGAGGCATCCCCGCAGGTTACCGGGTGGGTCCGACGCTTGTGCGCGACCGGTAGCGTGAGAGTCCGTGCCTACTGCAATTTCGGAGCTCACCACCATTCGGGTGGGCGGCCCGGCCCGTGAATTCTGCGTCGCGACGACCGGCGACGAGTTGGTCTCCCTCGTGCGCGACGCGGATCGCGCGGGGACCGATGTGCTGGTCGTCGGCGGTGGATCCAATCTGGTCGTCGGCGACGAGGGGTTCGATGGCCGGGTGATTCGGGTGACCGGTTCGCGGCTGGAGATCGACGGCGAGATCGTCACGGTCGACGCGGGCGTCGAGTGGGATGCCGTCGTGCAGGCGACGATCGATGCGGGACTGTCCGGCATGGAGGCGCTGTCGGGCATTCCAGGAACCACCGGTGCGACGCCCATCCAGAACGTGGGCGCGTACGGCGCGTCGACGTCGGAGTTGCTGCACGCTCTCACCGTCTACGACCGACAGACCCAGGAGACTTCGGTGTGGACGCCGGAGCAGTGCGGATTCGGAACGCATCGATCGTCGGTGTTCAAGCGGTCCTCGCGGTACGTGATCTTGGATGTGACGTTCGCGCTGAAGAAGACGACCGAGTCGCTTCCGGTGCGCTACGCGGCGTTGTCGGAGCGACTCGACGTGCAGATCGGTGACGTCGTACCGGTGCCGGACGTGCGCGCGGCCGTGCTGGCTCTGCGCGGCGAGCGGGGGATGGTGCTCGACGCGAGCGATCACGACACGTGGAGCGTCGGATCGTTCTTCCTCAACCCGGTACTGCCCGAGGTGCCCGAGGCCGCAGCGCACGCGCCCAGCTTCCCCGACCCCGCGGGAACCAAGATTCCGGCCGCATGGCTGATCCAGAACGCGGGCTTTCCGCGCGGTTACGGCACCGAATTCGGGCGCGGCACTGCGGCGTTGTCGTCCAAGCACGTGCTGGCCGTCACCAACAGGGGTGGGGCCACCGCGTCGGACATCATGGCGCTGGCTGCGCACGTGCGAGACGGCGTGCAGGAGAAGTTCGGCGTCACGCTCACGCCCGAGTGTGACCTCGTCAACTGCGCGCTCGGTTAGGGCAGGTCGAAACGGCGCATACGATGGAGCTTTGCAAGTGAAAGCTCGTAGGAGGTAAATCAGTGCAGGTCACCAGCGTGGGACATGCGGGATTCCATATTCGGACCGACGCCGGAAGCATCCTGTGCGACCCGTGGGTGAACCCGTCGTTCTATGCGTCGTGGTTCCCGTTTCCCGACAACTCGGGCCTGGACTGGGACGCTCTGGGTGATTGCGATTACCTCTACGTCTCGCACCTGCACAAGGACCATTTCGACCCGAAGAACCTGGCCGAACACGTCAACAAGGATGCGACGGTTCTGCTGCCGGACTATCCGGTGCTCGATCTCAAGCACGAGCTCGAGAAGCTCGGGTTCCACAAGTTCTACGAGACGACGGACTCGGTCAAGCACACGATCTCCGGGCCCAAGGGCGATCTCGACATCATGATCATCGCGCTGCGTGCGCCCGCCGACGGTCCCATCGGTGACTCGGGTCTGGTCGTCTCGGACGGCAAGACCGTCGCGTTCAACATGAACGACGCGAGGCCGGTGGACCTGGACGTGATGACCGAGAACTTCGGTCCCGTGGACGTGCACATGCTGCAGTACTCGGGCGCGATCTGGTACCCGATGGTCTACGACATGGTCTCGCGCGCGAAGAAGAACTTCGGCATCCAGAAGCGTCAGCGTCAGATGGATCGGGCGCGCCAGTACATCGAGCAGGTCGGCTCGACGTGGGTGATTCCGTCCGCAGGCCCGCCGTGTTTCCTCGACGACGAGCTGCGTTCGCTCAACGACGTCTACGGCGACCCGGCCAACGTGTTCCCGGACCAGATGGTGTTCCTCGAGCAGATGCGTCTGCACGGGCACGACAAGGGCCTGCTGATGATGCCCGGAACGACGGCGACGTTCGAGGGCTCGGACCTGAAGTCGCACGAGCACCCGATCCCGACGGCCGAGGCCGAGGCCATCTTCACCACCGGCAAGGCCGACTACATCGAGGCCTACGCCCAGCGTCAGGCGTCGGTCATCGCTGCCGAGAAGGCAGCCTGGGCTCCGGCCGAGGGCGAGCCCCTGCTCGAGCCGATGCGAGGCCTGTTCGAGCCGATCATGGCCCAGACCGATCTGATCTGCGACGGCATCGGCTACCCCGTCGGAATCACGATGGGTGACGAAACCGTCGTACTCGACTTTCCGAAACGAATTGTGCGCGAACCGATTTCGGATGAGAAGTTCCGCTACAGCTTCACCATCCCGCCGGAGCTGGTACGCACCGCCATACGCGACCAGGAGCCGGACTGGGTCAACTCGATCTTCCTGTCCACCCGCTTCCGGGCCCGACGCGTCGGCGGCTACAACGAATTTCTCTACACGTTCTTCAAGTGCCTCACCGACGAACGCATCGCCTACGCAGACGGTTGGTTCTCCGAGGCGCACGACGACACCGCCACGATCACGATGGGCGGCTACGAGATCCAACGCCGCTGCCCACACCTGAAAGCGGACCTGACGAAGTTCGGCATCGTCGAGGGAAAGAAGCTCACCTGCAACCTGCACGGATGGGATTGGAACCTCGAGACCGGCCGCTGCCTCACCTCGAAAGGCCACGAACTGCGCACGCGCAAACTCTGAGTCATTCCGCAGGCTCCACTCCTGCACCTGTGAGACTGCCCCCAAAAATCGGGGTAGTTCGCAGACGCAGGTACGTTGGACAACGTGCATGAGCAGGTAGAACAGACAAAACGGACGCGCACGGTGTGGTTGATCGCCGTGCTCGTCGCCTTGGTGGCACTCGTGGCAGGCTGCACCGTCGGATCGGGCGATGGCAGCTCGGGTGCCGCGGCCCCGACCACCGAGGCAGCTCCCGTCGCCCAGGTCACCGAGAACCCGGTCGCAGGTGCCGTCGACGTCAGTCCCGTCGCGCCGATCTCGGTCTCGGTCGCCGACGGAACGCTCACCCAGGTCGCCTTGACCAACCCCGACGGCAAGGTCGTCCAGGGGGCGCTCTCACCCGACAAGACCTCGTATGCCGTCACCGAGCCCCTCGGCTACGGCGTGCAGTACACGTGGTCGGGCACCGCCCTCGGCAGCGACAACAAGACCGTCGACATCACCGGGGCCTTCACCACCGTCGAACCCGACAGTCGAACCTCGGTGAGCACCAACATCGGCGACGGCCAGGAAGTCGGCATCGCCGCGCCGATCATCCTGCAGTTCGACTCGGCCATCGCGGACAAGGCCGCCGTCGAGAAGGCATTGACGGTGACCACCAACCCGCCGACGCCCGGCGCGTGGGCCTGGTTCCCGGACGACAACGGCTCGCGCGTGCACTGGCGTCCCACCGACTACTGGGCTCCCGGCACGACGGTCTCGGTGGACGCCAAGCTCTACGGCGTGAGCTACGGCGACGGCGCGTACGGTGCCGACGACGTCACCCTGAACTTCAGCATCGGACGCAGCCAGGTGGTCGTCGCCGACGCGACCAGCCACCGCATGCAGGTGGTGCGTGACGGCCAGACGATCATGGACATCCCCGTCAGCTACGGCGAGGGCAACGAGGACCGCAACGTCACCCGCAGCGGCATCCACGTCGTCACCGAGAAGCACGAGGACTTCCTGATGTCCAACCCGCCGTTCTACGAGAACGTTCGCGAACGCTGGGCGGTGCGCATCTCCAACAACGGCGAATTCATCCACGCCAATCCGCTGACCACCGGAGTGCAGGGCGCGTCGAACGTCACCAACGGGTGCATCAACCTCTCCGACGCCGATGCGCAGGAGTACTTCCAGACGGCGATGTACGGCGACCCCGTCGAGGTCACCGGAACTCGAATCGACCTCTCGGCAGCCGACGGTGACCTGTACGACTGGGCCATCGACTGGCCGACGTGGGAGTCGATGAGTGCGGTGTGAGCGCTGCGCGCAGGTGAGCGGAAACTCGTAGCAGGGGTCGAGTTTCCGCTCACGTGCGGCGAAGCCGCTACGTGCGGGAGAAGCGCCCCGGACCGGCCTGATCACGTGGCTTGATGATGATCTGGTCCAGGTTGACGTGCGAGGGGCGCGAGGCCACGAAGCCGATGACCTCAGCGATGTCGCTCGCCACCAGTGGTGTGATGCCCTGGTAGACCGCATCGGCCTTGTCGGCGTCGCCGTCGAACCGGACGAGCGAGAACTCGGTTTCCACGGCACCCGGGGCAACCTCGGTCAACCGCACCGGCTGGCCCAGCAGTTCGCCGCGCAGCGTCCGGTGCAGCACGGCCTGAGCGTGTTTGGCCGAGGTGTAGCCCGAACCGTTGTCGTAGGCCTCGAACGCCGCGACGGATGTGATGGTGACGATCAGGCCGTCACCGGAGTCGATCAGCTTGGGCAGCAACGACTTCGTCACCCGCAATGTACCGAGGACGTTGGTCTCCCACATCCAGCGCCAATCGTCTAGGTCGGCGTCGATCACCGGGGCCAAGCCCTTCGCGCCACCGGCATTGTTGATCAGCACGTCGACGCGGGGAATGACGGCGGTGAAGGCGGCGACCGAATCCTCGTCCGTCACATCGAGTTCCAGGGCAGTACCACCGATCTCCGACGCCAACTCCTCCAGCCGGTCGAGGCGGCGGGCTCCGATCACGACGTGGAATCCGTCGGCGGCGAGTTGGCGGGCGGTGGCCGCGCCGATGCCGGAGCTCGCTCCGGTGACGACGGCGATTCGGGCATCGGGGGAAATGTGTTCGGACGAGGTCATGGCGAAATTCTATGCCCGGCGTACACCGTGCTTTCCGACGCCCGATTGGACATCGGACGCGAGGGTGCTAATTTTGGACTCATGTCCGCCAGTGAGACCACCGCGATGCGGGTCACCTATGTGACCGCGTCCCTCGGTTCTCGCTTGCCGCTTCCTCGGGAACTGTGTTGTCCCGGCCAAGGAATCTGTCTCTAGCCTTTCGAGCTACGGGCAGTCGATTCGCGTGCCGTGGTCCCTTCGTGGCCGCCGCACTCACCCTTGACCTGCATCACTTCGCTCTTCTGTCGTTGTCCATTCACGGCGGAGGTCTGCCACTGAGGACCACAACGGATGTCCGTATCAACGCTGCACCACCACTCCGGCCCCACCTCCCTGAGGTCTCTGCCGAGGCCTCGATCGCGCGGCCAACTCGTCGCACCCGATCTGCGGATCGCCGACAGTCCCGCCGCGTCGGTGCTTCGAGTCGCCTGCGTCGAAGGCCCCATCTCGCGCGAACGTGCCGCTCGCGCAACCGGTTCGAGTATCGCCACGGTCAACCGTCAGGTGTCGGCCTTGCTCGCTGTCGGACTGCTCCGTGAGCGCGCAGACCTGACGGCACCCGGCGCGATCGGACGCCCACGGGTGCCGTTCGAGGTCAACCACGAACCGTTCTCGACCATCGGCATCCACATCGGAGCCGTCGTCACCGGCATCACCGTCAGCGATCTGCGGGGGCGCATCCTCGGTGCCGTCGAAATACCCACGCCCGCCGGCTCTTCCGAGACAGCTCTTGCCTCCGTCACCCGTAGCGCACATGCCTTTGCCGGACGCTGGCATCGCCGCACCCCACTGTGGGTCGGGGTGGCGATCGGTGGACGCGTCGACACCACGAGCGGCACCGTCGACCACCCGCGGTTGGGATGGGAGAACGGCCGAGTCGCCGGCATCATCGGCGGTGGCCTGGGGCTGCCGATCTCGGTCTCCGGCCACGTCGAGGCCATGGCGGCGTCGGAGCTGCTCCTTGCACCGCGGCTGTCGGACAGCGATGTGGCGCAGAGCACCAGCGGAACGTCGCTGTACTTCTACGCCCGTGAGACCGCGGGCATGGCGCTGACCATCGACGGCCGCGTGCACACCCCCACGAGCGGACCGGGCTCCATCGCGCATCTACCCACCGGATCATCGGCGCTGTGCGACTGCGGAAATCGCGGATGCCTCGAGGCGTCCGTCAGTGATCGAGCGGTGGTCGCCGCAGCCGTGGACCGCAAAATTGTTGCGCCGCAACCTCGTCCGAGTATCAGTGCGGTGTATCGAGCAGCGCAGAGCGGCTCGGAGGCGGCGCGGGAGCTGCTCGTCGAGCGGGCGCAGATTCTGGGTCGGACGGTGGCGCTGCTGCGCGACATGTTCAATCCGGATCGCGTCGTACTCGGAGGCCAGGCGTTCACGGCGTACCCGGCCGGAATACCGCACGTGGGACGGGCATTCGCTGCCCATTCGACGTTGGAGCGCAGAGACATTCGGGTGACCGGCTTCGGTGACAAGGTGCAGGAGTATGCCGCGACCGTGGTCTCCCTCAGCGCCCTGTACTCCGATCCGCTCGCCTCGATGCGCAGGGCCGCCGCGTAGGTTCAGCCACTATGAGCAAGCCCGATACAAGCATCCCTGCAGCAGGACCGGTTCGTCAGGCCACCGGCATCGACGGAGTCAACATCGTCTACCGCGTCAGCGGTGACCCTGCGGCGCGGCCACTGATCCTGCTGCACGGGTGGGCGCAGAGCTCGGCCTGCTGGGGCGAGGGACTGCTGGCCGACCTGGCGGAACGCTATCGCGTTCTCGCGGTGGATCTACGCGGACACGGCTACTCCGACGCCCCGTCGGCCGGTTACGAAAACCCGAAGAACTGGGCGGGAGACGTGGCTGCCGTGCTGGCCGCCGAGAACATCACCGCCGACGCGGTGCTGCTGGGTTGGTCGTACGGCGGACTGGTGATCTGCGACTACCTCGCCGAACACGGCACGGGTGCGGTGGCGGGCATCGTGCTGGTCGGCGCGATCACCAGCATCGGCAGGGGAGAGGCAGGCGGCCGCGTCGGGACGGCGATGCGAGCAGCGATCCCCGGGGCGATGGCCGAGGAGCCTCGCGTCGCGATCAAGGCGCTCGTGAGTTTCGGGCACGCGCTGACCGGGCCAACCGACGGTAAGGGCACGGAAGCGCAGGCGCTGTTCGGGCTGACACTGTCCACGAGGCCACGGGTTCGCGCCGCCCTGTTCGATAGAGCGGTCGGCCACGACGACCTGCTGCGCAGTCTCGACATCCCCGCGTTCGTGCTGCACGGAACCGAGGACACCGTCGTCGACGTCTCTGCCGGACGGCACGCTGCGGAGCTGATTCCCACGGCGGTGGCGTCGTACTGGGAGGGCGTCGACCACGGCCCGTTCGTAGCCGATCCGCAGCGATTCCTCACCGAGGTGAGCGAGTTCGTCGACGGTCTCGGTGTGACGCAGGGCCAGCCGTGAGAAGGGGTAGTTATCGAGACGTAATGTGGAGGCGTGCACACTGAAGAAGTGACTGGACGCCAGCTGAACAGGGTCGCTGTGTTGTCCTTGCATACCTCCCCGCTGGCGCAGCCCGGAACGGGCGATGCGGGCGGCATGAACGTCTACGTGCTGCAGAGCGCTAAAGAGCTGGCCAAACGAGGTGTGGAGGTCGAGATCTTCACCCGCGCGACGGCGTCGACCGATGCTCCCGTCGTAGAGGCAGCTCCCGGTGTGCTGGTGCGCAACATCGTCGCGGGTCCGTTCGAGGGCCTGGACAAGCACGACCTGCCCACGCAGCTGTGCGCCTTCGCAGCCGGGGTGCTGCGCGAGGAAGCGCGCCACGAACCCGGCTACTACGACCTGGTGCATTCGCACTACTGGCTCTCGGGGCAGGTCGGCTGGCTGGCGCGCGATCGCTGGGGAGTACCGCTGGTCCACACCGCGCACACTCTCGCCGCCGTCAAGAACGCGTCTCTGGCGCAGGGTGACTCGCCCGAGCCCGCCGCGCGTCAGATCGGTGAGCAGCAAGTGGTGGCCGAGGCGGACCGGCTCATCGCCAACACCACCGAGGAAGCGAAGTCCCTCGTGGAGATCTACGGGGCGCAGCAGGGTTCGATCGACGTGGTTGCTCCGGGAGCCGATCTGGCGCAATACAATCCGGGGGACAAGCTGGCGGCGCGCGCCGAACTCGGGTTGAATCCCGACGAGTCGATCGTCGCATTCGTCGGACGCATCCAGCCGCTCAAGGCCCCCGACGTGCTGATCGCCGCGGCTGCCGAAGTGCTGCAGCGCAATCCGAGAACACCACTGCGCGTCCTCATCGTCGGCGGCCCGTCCGGCAGCGGACTGGATCGACCCGACAGCCTCATCGATCTGGCCGAGAACCTGGGGATAGCTGCCCGGGTGACGTTCATGCCGCCGCAACCGTCGGCGCGACTGGCCCAGATCTACCGCGCCGCGGACATCGTCGCCGTGCCGAGCTACAACGAATCGTTCGGCCTGGTCGCGATCGAAGCCCAGGCCTGCGGAACTCCTGTCCTGGCCGCCGATGTGGGCGGACTCGGCGTGGCGGTGCGGTCGGGCGAAACCGGACGCCTGGTGCAGGGCCACCGCACCGACGATTGGGCGGATGCGCTGTCGTCGATGCTGTCGGACCCAGTTGCGTTGGCCGACATGGCGACCGCAGCACCGCTGCACGCCCGCAACTTCTCGTGGGAGCACACCGCCGACGGACTCATCGAGAGCTACCGGCAGGCCAAGTTCCACTTCGACCGAGGTGAGGGACCGAGCGAGTTCTCGCCGCGCCGCGTCCGAGGATTGTCGAAACTACGCAGATCAGGAGCTGTGACTGCATGAGCGAGACTGCCGAACTGATCGACCGGGCACTGAAGGACCGCGAGCTGGACTACACCCGGCGCGGTGACGTGTTCACCGTCGAACTGCCCGGGGAACGCAAACTCAAGACGACGACGATGCTGACCGTCGGGTATCACGGGGTGCGCATCGAGGCGTTCGTCTGCCGCAAGCCGGACGAGAACTTCGAGGGCGTCTACAAGTATTTGCTGCGACGCAACCGCCGCCTGTACGGAGTGCACTACACGATCGACAAGGTCGGCGACATCTACCTCGTGGGCCGAATCTCGTTGCACGCCGTCACCGGTGACGAACTCGATCGCATTCTCGGCCAGACCCTCGAGGCCGCCGACGGCGACTTCAATGTGCTGCTCGAACTGGGATTCGCCGAGTCCATCAAACGCGAATGGGCATGGCGCGTCTCGCGCGGCGAATCGTTGGCGAACCTGAAGGCATTCGAGCACCTGGTGGACAAGCGGGAAGCGTAACTCGCCGGAAATGGGACGGCGTTGCTGCCGGTAACGTCCGGTTCCTAGCCTGAAGCCATGACCAGGCCAGAGGACGCTCGCCCACCGGTGCTGCAGATGTTCGGCTACGGCCTGCAGCACATTCTCTCGATGTTCGGCGGCGTCATCGCCGTTCCGATCATTGTCGGTGGAGCGGCCGGACTGTCGGGGACCGATCAGGCACTGTTGATCTCCTGTGCACTGTTCGTCAGTGGCGTGGCAACTGTGCTGCAAACGATCGGCATCCCGTTCTTCGGCTCGCAACTGCCGCTCGTGCAGGGCATTTCGTTCGCGTCGGTCTCGACGGTTCTGACGATCATCGGTAGCGCGGAGGACGGGCGAACCGGACTGCGCACGGTACTCGGAGCCGTTCTGGTGGCCGCGCTGATCGGATTGGCCATCGCTCCGTTCTTCTCCAGAATCGTTCGCTTCTTCCCGCCGTTGGTGACCGGAAGCATCATCACCGTCATAGGACTGTCCCTGATGCCGGTGGCCGCGCGCTGGATCACCGGCCAGGAGATGGTGGGCGGAGCACCGAACCCGAACTATCTGGACCCCGGCAACATCGGGCTGGCGATGTTCACCCTCCTTGCCGTGTTGGTGATGACCAAGATCCCCGGACTGTCGCGGTTGTCGATCCTGCTCGGACTCGTCGTCGGCACCATCGCGGCCCTGATCGTCGGCAGGACCGACTTCGACGGCGTCGCCGACGCGTCCGTGGTGGCCGTCCCGACACCCTTCGCTTTCGGCTCACCGATCTTCGCGATCGGCGCGATCGTGTCGATGACCATCGTCATCCTGGTGATCATGGTCGAGACCACCGCCGACATCCTCGCCGTCGGCGAAGTGGTCGGAACCGATGTCGACTCCAAGCGCGTCGGCGACGGCCTGCGCGCCGACATGGTCTCCTCTGCCGTCGCCCCGATCTTCAACACCTTCCCGGCCACGGCCTTCGCGCAGAACGTCGGCCTGGTCGCGATGACCGGCATCAAGAGCCGCTTCGTCGTCGCGATGGGCGGTGGCGTGCTTGCGCTGCTGGGCCTTTCGCCGATTCTCGCGGCCGTCGTCGGGGTCGTCCCGTTGCCCGTGCTCGGCGGCGCAGGAATCGCCCTGTTCGGAACCGTCGCCGCCAGCGGTATCCGCACCCTCGGCAAGGTGAACTACGACAACAACTCCAACGTGGTCATCGTGGCGGTGACCTTGGCGTTCGGTCTCATACCTGTTGTCGCGAGCGACTTCTGGGACGAGTTCCCGGACTGGTTCGTCACGATCTTCCACTCCGGAATCAGTGCCGCCAGCATCGTGGCGGTGGTACTCAACGTATTCTTCAACGTGTTCAAGCCCGGTACTCCGCCGAACCCCTCGGTGGTGGCAGCGGGGCCGGCAGTGATGGTGCGTGAGGACGAAGCACGAATACTCCGTGAAGGCGGCAGCTTGCCCGACGATCTCTCTTCCGAGAAGGCCGTGCCCGACAAGACACCTGAGTGAAATCCTGCGCACCCTCGCCCGCGCGAGTAGCGTCCCGACCCAGACGAAGTACACCTAAATTGGAGGACATCTTGTCATTCGTTACCCGCACGAGTACGCGGAAGGCAGCACTCGGCGGCGTCGCGTCGCTCGGTGCCATCGCCCTGATCGCAGGCTGTGGATCTGCACCCGAAGACGAAGGATCGGGCGGAGGCGGATCGAGTGACTTCCTGCCCTGCATGGTCTCCGACAGTGGCGGATTCGACGACAAGTCGTTCAACCAGCTCGGGTTCGAGGGCCTGACCGAAGCCTCCGAGGAGCTCGGCGTCGAGCCACGCACCGTCGAGTCCGCGTCGCCCACCGACTACGGCCCCAACATCAACAACCTCGTCGATCAGGGCTGCAACCTCATCGTCACCGTCGGATTCGATCTGGCCGACGCCACCAAGGTCGCCGCCGAGGCCAACTCCGACATCGACTTCGCGATCATCGACGACTCCACCATCGATCTGCCGAACGTCAAGCCGCTGACCTACGACGCGTCGCAGTCCGCATTCCTCGCCGGCTACGCGGCCGCCAGCTACAGCACAACCGGAGTGGTCGGTACGTTCGGTGGCTCCCAGCTGCCGACCGTCACCATCTTCATGGACGGTTTCGCCGACGGCGTGAACTACTTCAACGAGCAGAAGGGCGAGGCAGTCCGCGTCATCGGCTGGGACGTGCCCTCGCAGAACGGCTCGTTCACCGGCGGATTCACCGCCAACGAGGTCGCCAAGAACACCGCCCAGGGTCTGATCGACCAGAACGCCGACGTCATCTTCCCGGTCGGTGGACCCATCTATCAGAGTGCGGCACAGGCAATTCGGGACTCATCGCGCCCGGTCGCCCTCATCGGTGCCGACGCCGACGTCTTCGAATCCGACCCGTCGGTCGGCGACCTGTTGCTCACCTCGGTGACCAAGGGCCTCAAGACCAGCGTGAACGAGGTCGTCGCCAACTCCGGTGCCGATGCATTCGACAACACCCCGTACGTGGGCACCCTGGAGAACGACGGCGTCGGAATCGCACCGTTCCACGACTTCGAGTCCGAGGTCGACCCCGCACTGCAGGGCGAGCTGGACACGATCAAGGCCGGCATCATCGACGGATCCATCACCGTCGAGTCTCCCTCGGCACCCAAGTAGTTCATGAAGCTCGAACTTCGCGGTATCACCAAACGATTCGGCTCGTTGGTTGCCAACGACCACATCGATCTGACTGTCGAATCCGGCGAGATCCACTGCCTCCTCGGCGAGAACGGTGCAGGCAAGTCCACGTTGATGAACGTGCTCAGCGGCCTGTATCGCGCCGAGGAGGGCCAGATCCTGCTCGACGACGTCGAGCAGAACTTCGCCGGACCGGGCGAGGCCATGACTGCCGGGATCGGCATGGTGCATCAGCACTTCATGCTGATTCCGGTGTTCACCGTTGCCGAGAACATCGTGCTCGGCAACGAAACCACCTCGCTCGGTGGACGACTCGATCTCGTGGCAGCGCGGAAGCTGGTGCGGGAGATATCCGCGAGGTTCGGCTTCGACCTCGATCCCGATGCTCTCGTCGACGACCTCCCCGTCGGCGTGCAGCAGCGGGTCGAGATCGTCAAGGCACTCTCTCGTGAGGCCAAGGTGCTCGTGTTCGACGAGCCGACGGCCGTCCTGACGCCGCAGGAAACCGACGATCTGATGCGGATCATGCGGGAACTCGCGGCGTCGGGCACCACGATCGTCTTCATCACCCACAAGCTGCGCGAAGTACGCGAAGTAGCCGACAAGATCACCGTCATCCGGCTCGGCAAGGTCGTCGGAGAAGCGAAGCCGACCGCCAGCAACACCGAGCTCGCTGCACTGATGGTGGGACGCGATGTGCAGCTGACCGTTTCGAAGGATCCGGCCACGCCGGGGGCCGCGGCACTGGTCATCGAGAACCTGTCGGTCTTCGACGCCCAGGGCAACAAGACCGTCGACGACGTCAGCCTCGAAGTC
The DNA here is from genome assembly GCF_040702585.1 of Rhodococcus sp. NPDC079359. Taxonomy (NCBI): domain Bacteria; kingdom Bacillati; phylum Actinomycetota; class Actinomycetes; order Mycobacteriales; family Nocardiaceae; genus Rhodococcus; species Rhodococcus sp. NPDC079359. The sequence goes on along the minus strand of NZ_JBFBLH010000003.1, from coordinate 109,734 downwards.
GCGGCGGGGGAGATCCTGGCCATCGCCGGTGTGCAGGGCAACGGTCAGACCGAGTTCGTCGAAGCCCTACTCGGGTTGCAGGACAACGTATCCGGACAGATCAGCCTCGACGGCCGATCGCTGGTCGGGTCGACGGTGCAGGACGTGCTCGACGCGGGCGTCGGCTTCGTTCCCGAGGATCGGACCGTCGACGGACTGGTGGGTGAATTCTCCATCGCCGAGAACCTGATGCTCGATCGTTCCAACAGCATGCCGTTCGTGCGGCGCGGCGCGGTGCAACGCGAGTATCTCGAGACGTTCGCATCGGAGAAGCTCAGCGAATTCGACGTGCGCGCACCGGGAATCGGTACCGCCGTCGGACGCCTGTCCGGTGGCAATCAGCAGAAGGTTGTGCTCGCGCGAGAGCTGAGCCGAGACCTGCGTCTGTTCGTCGCAGCGCAGCCCACTCGCGGAATCGACGTGGGATCAATCGAATTCGTACACAAGCGCATCGTCGCCACCCGGGATTCGGGGATCCCGGTCATCGTGGTGTCGAGCGAACTGGACGAGGTCGCCGCACTGGCCGACCGCATCGCCGTCATGTATCGAGGAGCAATCGTGGGAATCGTCCCCGGGGATACGTCCCGCGAAACACTCGGCTTGATGATGGGCGGTGAGCGTGGTGAGTGAGGCCGAACAGCCCCCCAAATCCCAGGAACCGTCGAAAGCGCATGTGGTGCTTCGGCAGATCTTCACCGGCAGTGCGATCATCTCGGTCCTCGCAGTGCTCCTCGCGCTGATCGTGGGTGCGGTGCTCATCGCCGCCACCAACTCCGGCGTCCAGGAATCGGCCGGGTACTTCTTCTCCCGTCCCTCGGACATGCTGACGGCGATCTGGGATTCTGTCTCCGGGGCGTACTCGTCGCTGTTCCAGGGTTCGGTCTACAACTTCCGTCGACCCGGATTCGAGAACGGCATCCGGCCACTGATGGAGACGCTGACCTTCGCCACCCCGCTGATCGTCGCCGGACTCGGTGTGGCCCTTGCCTTCCGTGTCGGCATGTTCAACATCGGTGGTCGAGGCCAGATGCTCATCGCCGCGGCGTGCGCCGGCTGGGTCGGGTTCGGCGTGAACCTGCCTGCCGGGTTGCACCTGTTGGTCGCCGTTCTCGCCGGTGTTCTCGGCGGCGCGGTGTGGGGCGGCATCGCCGGATTCCTCAAGGCGCGCACCGGCGCTCACGAGGTGATCGTCACCATCATGCTCAACTACATCGCGTTCTATCTCGTCGCGTACCTCCTGCGTACTCCCGGCGCTCTGCAGGCCCCGGGATCGAACAACCCCAAGACCGCGCCCATCGCGTCGACGGCGGTGTTCCCGAAGCTCTTCGGCGACCGATACAGCCTGCACCTCGGTTTCGTGCTGGTGATCTTCGTGACGATCGCGGTGTGGTGGCTGCTCGAGCGATCGAGCCTCGGATTCCGTTTTCGCGCCGTCGGTGAGAACCCGCACGCGTCCCGCGTGGCCGGTATGAACGTCAACCGGATCTACCTGTACGCCATGATCATGTCCGGTGCGCTCGTCGGTCTGGCCGGAGTGTCGCAGGTACTGGGCACCGTCACCACCGGCTTCAGCGCCGACATCGACGCAGGCATCGGATTCGACGCCATCACCGTCGCACTGCTCGGCCGATCGAAACCGTGGGGCGTGTTCGTCGCGGGAATCCTGTTCGGCGCGTTCAAGGCCGGCGGATTCGCGATGCAGGCAGGAGAGGGCATCCCCATCGACATCGTGCTCGTCGTGCAGTCCGTGATCGTGCTGTTCATCGCCGCACCGCCGCTCGTGCGAGCGGTGTTCCGATTGCCGAAACCAGGAGAAGAGAAACTCGCGAAAGCCGAGACCGCGAAGGTGGGTGCACTGTGACCACCTCGACCGACACCGCCGCTGAAGCGGTACTCGGCCGGAGCTGGAAGGTCCCGTCGATCCTCGGTCTCGTGACGCTGCTGGCCCTGCTGCTGTTCGTGGTCCGAAAGGGCTCGGGAACAAGCACATTCGCACTGGCGTCGGAGGACGACTTCTTCGCACTGCCGGCGGTTGGCGTGCCGTCGTACGGCACCGGTCTCGTCGTGGTCGTGCTGCTCGCCGTCATCACCGCGTACGCGGCGTTCCTCGCCTCGCAGTACCGCTCGGCGCCGCTGTGGCTGCTGGCAGTGTTCGCGGTGCTGTTCGTCTTCGGTTTCCTCGCCTGGGCAGCGGATGGCGAGACCATCCCGGTGCCCGGATTGCTCATCGGCGCAGTCGCTTTGAGCACGCCACTGATCTTCGGTGCCATGGGCGGCGTCATCTCCGAGCGAGTCGGCGTCATCAACATCGCTATCGAAGGTCAGCTTCTCGCAGGTGCTTTCGTCAGCGCCGTCGTCGCGTCGATCACCGGTTCGACCTACGTCGCACTGCTTGCCGCTCTGATCGCCGGAGCGCTGACCGCGTCGTTGCTGGCGGTGTTCTCCATCCGCTACTTCGTCAACCAGGTCATCGTGGGTGTGGTGCTCAACGTGCTGGTCGTCGGATTGACCAGCTTCCTGTACTCGGTGGTGCTGACCAAGAACGCCGAGACGCTCAACTCGCCACCACGGTTCGGGCGCATCGACATCCCGGTGCTCTCGCAGATTCCGATTCTCGGACCGGTCCTGTTTCGGCAGACACTCATCGTGTACCTGATGTACATCGCCGTCGCGCTCGTGTTCTTCGGCCTGTTCCACACCAAGTGGGGACTGCGACTGCGCGCCGTCGGCGAGCATCCACAAGCCGCCGACACCGTCGGAATCAACGTCGCACGCACCCGGTTCTGGAACGTCTGCCTCGCCGGTGCCATCGCCGGACTCGGTGGTGCGTACTTCACCCTCGGTTCCGTCGGTGCCTTCGGCAAGGAGATGACAGCCGGTGCCGGCTACATCGCTCTCGCCGCAGTGATCTTCGGCCGCTGGGATCCGGTACGCGCGACGCTGGCCGCACTGCTCTTCGGATTCGCGTCGAACCTGCAGAACGTACTGGGCATCATCGGCTCGCCCGTACCCAGCGAATTCATGCTGATGCTGCCCTACGTGGTGACCATTTTCGCCGTCGCGGGCCTGGTGGGCCACGTTCGCGGGCCGGCCGCGGCAGGCAAACCGTATGCGTCGCGAAGTTAGCGCCAGCACCACCTGACTCAGCGGTAGGGTCGCTGTCCGTTGTGACCGCTTTCACTGTAGGGTTCGGGCATTGTTGCCGCAGTTTTTTCGAAGGAGAGCCATGAGCTTCCGCAGTCCCTTTCCCGACGTCGAGATTCCCGACCTCAGCGTCTACGACTTCCTGTTCGGATCGATCGCCGAGTCCGACCTCGACAAGCCTGCACTGATCGACGGAACCTCGGGTGACGTCACCACGTACAAGACGCTGATCGGTCAGATCGACGCCATCGCGGGTGCTCTGGCCGCACGTGGACTCGAAGTCGGCGACGTCGTCGGACTCCACTCGCCGAACGTGCCCGCGTTCGCGTCGGTGCTGCACGGCATCCTGCGCGCAGGCGGAACCGCAACGACCATCAACGCGCTGTACACGGCCGAGGACATCGCCAAGCAGCTCACCGGCTCCGGCGCGAAGTTCCTGTTCACCGTCTCCCCGCTGTACTCGCAGGCCAAGGCTGCCGCGGAGAAGGTCGGCCTGGACGCCGATCACGTCATCGTGCTCGACGGTGCAGAGGGCCACCCGAACCTGCGGGACCTGCTCACCCAGGGTGCACCTGCCCCCGAGGTCTCGTTCGATCCGGCGACACACGTCGCAGTGCTGCCGTACTCCTCCGGTACGACGGGTGTGCCGAAGGGCGTCATCCTCACCCACCGCAACCTCGTCGCGAACGTGGCGCAGATGGAACCGCGCGTGGGCATCGACAGCAACGACGCGATCCTGGCGCTGCTGCCGTTCTTCCACATCTACGGCCTGACGGTGCTGCTCAACATCGCCCTCAAGCTGCGCGCGCACCTGGTGACGATGCCGAAGTTCGACCTCGTCGAATTCCTCCGCATCATTCAGGACCAGAAGCTGACGTACCTGTTCATCGCACCGCCGGTGGCCGTCGCGCTCGCCAAGCACCCGTTGATCGATCAGTACGACCTCTCCAGCGTGCACACCATCTTCTCCGGTGCGGCACCGCTGGACGAGGAGCTCGGCAAGGCCGTCGCGAAGCGTCTGAACACGCGGGTGCGTCAGGGCTACGGCATGAGCGAGCTCAGCCCCGTCAGCCACGCCATCCCGTTCGATCGCGACGACATGCCGCTCAGCTCGGTGGGTCAGCCGCTGGCGAACACCGAGAACAAGCTCGTCGACCCGGGCACGCTCGAGGAGATCGAGCTGCCCACAGAGGGATTGAGCAAGCCCGGTGAGCTGTGGGTCAAGGGACCGAACGTGATGGTCGGGTACCTCAACAACCCCACCGCCACCGCCGAAACCCTCGACTCCGACGGTTACCTGCACACCGGTGACATCGCCGTCGTCGATCCCGAGGGCGTCGTCTACATCGTCGACCGCCTCAAGGAACTGATCAAGTACAAGGGCTACCAGGTGCCCCCGGCCGAGCTCGAAGCTCTGCTGCTGACACACGAGGAGATCGCCGACGCCGCCGTCATCGGCGTGCTCGACGACGAGGGCGAAGAAATCCCCAAGGCATTCGTGGTCCGCCAGCAGGGTGCCACCATCGACGAAGAGGGCATCATCGCCTTCGTCGCCGAGCGCGTGTCACCGCACAAGAAGGTACGACGCGTCGAGTTCATCGACATCGTCCCGAAGTCCGCGGCCGGCAAGATTCTGCGCAAGGATCTGCGCGCCGCGGAGGCCGGAAAGTAAGACTCCGATTCACATCGACACCCCGTCCCACACTCAGTGGGGCGGGGTGTTGTTCGTGTGCAGTTGCTGGGGGACCTCACACCCTTTTTGTGGACTGCGCGGCTGTGATCCGAGCCGAGTGTGGGCGCGCGGTTGGCACTAGGTGTGTGAGGTTGCTGGAACCGGGTGGGTGTTCGCCGCGTCCAAGGGGTGGGTGGGTTCGACGAAGGGGAGCGGTGTGAGCGTGACGCGGTGGTGGGTGGCAGGTCTGGTCGGGGTGGTGGCGTCGGTCGCTGGATGTGGCGGGGCGACCGAGGATGCGCCGGTTGCGGAGTCGTCGACGAGCTCGGTGGTTGCGACACCGGTGGCCGACGAGCCGTGGGATCCCTGCGCCATTCCGGACAGTGCCGTCGAGGCTGCGGGGTTGGATGTGGAGAGCAAGAGTACGAATCTGTTCGGAGACGCGCCGCTGTCCGACGATTGGATGACCTGTATCTGGACGGATCCTGACCCCGGGTCGTGGTATTTCCTGGGAGTGTTCTCCTCTCACCACGACCTCGCTTATCTGCAGGCGAACGAGCAGTTCGGTGACTTCTCGGCACCCAATAGTGCTGGTGCTGTGCAGTTTCGGCGAACTGCGAGTTACGACGAGGTCAGCTGTGGTGTCGCGTACGAGGTGGTTGGGGGAATCGTGTACTTCATTCTCGACGGTAGGGCCGGGCGCGAGCCTCGGAGCGAACCGTGTTCGGAGATCGGTCGAGTCACGGAAGCTTTGCAGACCAACCTGCCGGCGCGGGCACGGTAGATCGAAAGGTATAGGTTCGATGGCATCTGGAAACGGCGATCTATTCGAGTCGATGCAGTATTGGAAGAACCTCTCGGAACGTGCAGAGGCAGGGTTGATGGAGATCCCGGAGAACGTTGCTGCCCAGTGTGATCAGGTCTGCGCTGAATACATCGACCATCTTGCTGAAATGCTGGGGAAGACCAAATTTCTCGTGGATCTCGAAGCCTTCGGCACGCTTCCGTCAGCCCAACAGCTGGGTCGCAAGTTCAAACGACTTGCCGATGGGGAAGAAAGGTCGGCGGCTGTGGCGATCAGGCAACACATCGAGGTCGTTCAATTGATGCGATCGGTGTTTCGACGCTATTTCGTCGAGACCGAACAAGTCGATCGGAGTGTGGGAGCTCGGATCGGCGATATCGGGTCGGGTCTGGGCGGATAGCCCGCAACCTCACACCCTTTCTGCACACCTCACACCGCTGATTCGACGTGAACCCCGGCGCGCGGTCGGCAAAAAGGGTGTGAGGTCCCGCGATTCCCGCGACCCCCGCAGCGAAGCGTCGAACATTGTCTGAAATGTCCGTATTGGGAACTCTCACAACACAATCGAGGCAACATTCGCGAATCGCATGACCTGGTCTGCGATCGTGTTGTTCGACCCCGTCATCCCCATTCCGATCACCCTCACCGCCGTCGTGATGATCGTCGTCGTCGCGGTCCTGGTCGCACGCGGGCCAACGCGAGTGGAACATGAGAAACTGACCACATGAGTATCGGAACCCTGATTCTGCTTCGTCACGGCGAGAGCGAATGGAATGCGTCCAACCAGTTCACCGGTTGGGTGGACGTGCGACTGACCGAGAAGGGCGAGGCCGAGGGCAAGCGTGCCGGTCAGCTCCTCGCCGAGGCAGGCATCCTGCCCGACCTGCTATACACCTCGTTGCTGCGCCGCGCGATCAGCACCGCCAACCTCGCACTCGACGCCGCCGACCGGCACTGGATTCCCGTCGTCCGCGACTGGCGTCTCAACGAACGGCACTACGGCGCACTGCAGGGACTGAACAAGGCCGAGACCAAGGACAAGTACGGCAACGAGCAGTTCATGCTGTGGCGTCGTAGCTACGACACCCCGCCGCCGCCCATCGAGATCGGCAGCGAGCACAGCCAGGACGCCGATCCGCGCTACGCGGACCTTGACAGCGTTCCGCTGACCGAATGCCTCGCAGACGTCGTCGAGCGCCTGATCCCGTACTTCGAGGAGACGATCGTCGCCGATCTGAAGGCCGGCAAGAACGTCCTCGTCGCCGCGCACGGCAACTCGCTGCGCGCTCTCGTGAAGTACCTCGACGAGATCTCCGACGCCGATATCGCCGAGCTCAACATCCCCACCGGCATTCCGCTGAAGTACGACCTCACCGAGGTAGACGGCAAGCTCAAGCCCACCAACCCGGGCGGCACCTACCTCGACCCCGAAGCAGCGGCTGCAGGTGCAGCTGCCGTGGCAAACCAGGGCGGTAAGTAGCTCCACCACGCCCAAACCGACGTTTTGTCGTAACTGCAGGTGAACGATCGAAGAACACTGCCGACGGGGACTATGACGACCAGGGAAATGCCTGCACCCTGCGTATGTGAGCTGTCCATCGAACGTACGATTCCGGTGTGAGTGTTGCATCGGCCGTACTACTGGCTATCGCCGCGGCCTTCGTGGGATACCTCGTCGGCGGTGTTCTGATCCCGTACCTCAACACTCGACACTCGGAGCGCCGCCGAGCTACGTCCGGCCTGACGATGTCGCAGGTACTGGACCTGATCGTTCTCGCATCGGAGAGCGGCATCGCCGTCGTCGATCAGTTTCACGACGTCGTCCTGTCGAATCCGCGAGCCGAGGAGCTCGGGCTGGTGCGTAACCGTCTGATCGACGACCGGGCGTGGGATGCCGCGCTCAAGGTCCTCGCCGACGGCAACCCCGTCGAAGTGGACCTCAGCTCGAAGAACCCGAGAACCGGCCGCGACAAGATCGCCGTCCGCTGCGTAGCCCGGTTGCTCAGCAAGGAAGACAAACGCTTCGTCGTGCTGTTCGCCGACGACGATTCCGAGCAGGTCCGGATGGAGGCGACGCGTCGGGACTTCGTGGCCAACGTCAGCCACGAACTCAAGACTCCCGTCGGCGCGATGAGCCTGCTGGCCGAGGCGCTGCTCGAATCCGCAGACGACCCGGACTCGGTGAGGCACTTCGGCGGCAAGGTCGTCGCCGAATCCAAACGGCTCGGCAACATGGTGACCGAACTGATCGCACTGTCCCGCCTGCAGGGTGCCGAGAAGCTACCCGACCTCGAGGTCGTCGATGTCGACACCGTCGTCAACGAGGCGATGGATCGATCCAAGCTCGCCGCCGAGAACGCCGGAATCTCCGTCACCACCGACCATCCGAGCGGCCTCGAAGTTCTCGGCGACCAAGCGCTGCTGGTGACGGCCCTGGCCAACCTCATCCAGAACGCCATCGCCTACTCCTCCGACGGTGCACCGGTGTCGGTGAGCCGAGCCCTGCGCGGAGACAACGTGGCGTTCGCCGTCACCGACCGCGGCATCGGCATCGCCAAGGAAGACCAGGAACGCGTCTTCGAGAGATTCTTCCGCGTCGACAAAGCTCGGTCGCGGGCAACCGGCGGCACAGGTCTGGGCCTGGCCATCGCCAAACACGTCGCAGCCAACCACAACGGCAGCATCTCGCTGTGGAGCAAGCTGGGCACCGGATCCACCTTCACCCTCCAGATCCCTGCGTACTTCGAAGAAGAAGACGACGCTTCGGTTACAGAAAGAGAGAATCAGTGACCAACGTTCTGATCGTGGAAGACGAAGAGTCGTTGGCCGATCCATTGGCCTTCCTGCTCCGCAAGGAAGGCTTCGAGGCCACGGTCGTCGGAGACGGACCGTCGGCACTCGCGGAATTCGATCGCGCAGGAGCAGACATCGTGTTGCTCGACCTCATGCTCCCCGGCATGAGCGGAACCGACGTGTGCAAGCAACTGCGTTCGCGCTCAGGCGTTCCCGTGATCATGGTGACCGCACGTGACAGTGAGATCGACAAGGTCGTCGGACTCGAACTCGGTGCCGACGACTACGTCACCAAGCCGTACTCGGCACGCGAACTCATCGCCCGCATCCGTGCAGTTCTGCGGCGCGGCTCCGACGCCGAGGTCGACGGTGGAGTCGATACCGGAGTGCTCGAAGCCGGACCGGTGCGCATGGACGTCGAACGCCACGTGGTGATGGTCGGATCCGAGCAGATCACGTTGCCGCTCAAGGAATTCGATCTGCTCGAGTACCTGCTGCGCAACTCCGGTCGAGTGCTGACCCGCGGACAGTTGATCGACCGCGTGTGGGGAGCCGACTACGTGGGCGACACCAAGACCCTCGACGTGCACGTCAAGCGACTGCGCTCGAAGATCGAAGCGGACCCGGCCAAGCCGGAACACCTCGTCACCGTGCGCGGACTGGGCTACAAACTCGAGGGGTAGTGCGCTGCGCGCAGTGGCGCGGTTAAGTGCCCTCTGCGGCACTCAACCACGCCACTGCCGGAGGCACTTATCGGCGCTGCGCCTCACGAGTGGCGGGATGCACCGCGATCAGACCCAGACCGCGGCGACGCTTGCACAGCGATGCCAGTTCGTCGTACGCCGCCTTGCCGAGTAGCTCGGTCAATTCCGGCTTGTACGACTCGAACACCTGCTTCGAGCCGACGTGCGCATCGGGCGAGCCCGAGCAATACCAGTGCAGATCGAGACCGCCTTCGCCCCAGCCGCGTCGGTCGTACTCACCGATCGTGGTCTTGAGAATCTCCGAGCCGTCCGGCCGCGTCACCCAGTCCTGGGTACGTCGGATCGGCAGCTGCCAGCACACGTCGGGCTTGACCTCGAGCGGCTCGATGCCCTTGCGGAGCGCCATCGAGTGCAGGGCGCACCCGATTCCGCCCTCGAACCCGGGACGGTTCTGGAAGATGCAGGCACCCTTGTAGCGCCGCGTCCGCAGCGACTGCTCGTCGTCGAGATCGTCGTATTCGACGTATCCCTTCTTGCCCAGACCCTTGTCCATGAGCTGCCAGTCCTGCGGAGTGAGCAACTTCACGGACTCGTCGAGCTTGCGTTTGTCGTCCTCGTCGGACAGGAACGCGCCGTGGGAGCAACAACCGTCGTCGGGGCGGCCCTCGACGGTTCCCTGACAGGCCGGAGTTCCGAACACGCAGGTCCAGTTGGACAACAACCACGTCAGATCCGCAGCGATGAGGTGTTCCGAATTGTCGGGGTCGGGAAACTCGACCCATTCTCGCGGGAAATCCATCTCGACCTCTGCAGCGAACGACTGCTGCTCACGACCTGCTGTCACAAACGTCGACGGTAGACCCAGTACCGTGGGCATGTGCGAATAGGGGTGCTCGACGCCGTAACGGACGCGGCTCGAGGCGACTCGTAGCGTTCGTAACGCGGATCGTTGTGGCCGACCGTGCAGAATTGGAAGGTGTCAGCGCCGACAGGTCGCCACCACTGGTGGCCGGGGCTCTGGTAGCGGAGGCGAGCATGCGGGCATCGACAGCGGAGTCACCCGAGATATGCCCGTGGGCGCTGAAGGAAGGTTTGATGTTGAGGAAGCTGGACCCCGAAACCGACGGCGATCCGGTGGTGAGCTCGAGATGAGCGACACCAACCCGGAGGACACCGGACAGATCTCGGTTGCCGAGCTGCTGGCTCGAAACGGTCAGAAGACGAACCTGAGCGCAGGCGGTCGCCGTCGCCGCGGCGTCAAGGGCGGCATCTCCGTCGCCGAGCTGACCGGTGAGATCCCCGTCGTACGCGACGAGCCCGGTAACCGCAGCGCCCCGGTGGTCGAGTCCCCGGCTCCCGACGCGTCCGGGCCCGAGACGCCCGAGACGCCCGAGGTCGCCCCGGCAGCGCCGCAGAGCAGCGATGCGGCCGAGGACGATGCACCCGCCGCCGTCTCTTCCCGGCCGCAACCGGCCAAGCCGCAGACCACTCGCCCCACCCCGTTCCAACCGGCAGGCAAGCGCGAGAAGCAGCAGCCCGAGCCGGAACTGCTGTCCGGCTCCACCACGGTTGCCGGTGACCTGCTCAACCGCTCGCACGACGACACCGAACGGTCCAAGCGCCCGGCTGCGCCCACGGCACCGGCGTCGGATCGGCTTCCGTACGGATCCACCGCGGCCGAGCAGGGCCGGGCCCGCAAGCCTGTGGGATTCCGAGCCTCGCGGCAGGTCGAGGTGGTCGAGCCGAACACCGACGTCGCTCCGCGTGCTGCGGTCATCGACGTCGACGACCTGGCCAAGACCGCGGTGTCTCCGCGCATTGCGCGCGCCGACGACACGACGGCCGAGTCGGCCGACGAGTCGGCGAAGGTCGATACGTCCGCCGCCACCGAGGTCGTCGATCTCGTGAAGCCGGAGATCGACGACGAACCGAAGACCGCGACCGACGTCGAGGCCGACACCGACACCGAAGACGCACCGGACGCGGAGGCCGACAGCGCTACTGCGGCCTCGCGGACCGACCGCCGGGCAGCGGCCGTCAAGGGCAAGGGCGGTGCCGTCCGGCAATGGCTGGTGCTGATCGGTCAGGCCGTGGTGTCGATCGCCGTCGGCGCGCTGCTGTTCAAGGGCTTCGAGCAACTGTGGGACGTGTTGCCGTGGGTCGCTCTGGTGCTGTCGGTGCTGGTCATCGTCGGGCTCGTCGCGGTGGTGCGGATTCTGCGACGCACCGACGATCTGATCTCGATCGTGATCGCGATCGCGGTCGGTGTCTTCGTCACGCTCGGTCCGCTCGCCTTCCAACTCAGTACCGGCTGAGTCGGCACACCGATGGGCGCGAAGCGAATTCAGGTAGGACTGTCCACGGCCTCGGTCTACCCGCAGAACACCGAGGCGGCGTTCCGATACGCGGCAGAGCTCGGGTACGACGGCATCGAATTGATGGTGTGGGCCGAGTCCGTCAGCCAGGACGTCGACGCGGTGGCCGCGCTCTCGCGGGAGTACTCGATGCCGGTGCAGGCCATCCACGCGCCGTGTCTGCTGATCTCGCAGCGAGTGTGGGGATCCGATCCGGTCACCAAACTCGCACGCTCGGTCGAGGCGGCCGAGAAGCTGGACTCGGCGACGGTCGTGGTGCACCCACCGTTCCGGTGGCAACGCAAGTACAGCGACGGCTTCGCCGATCAGGTCGCCGAACTCGAATCGAACTCGCACGTGGTGGTCGCCGTCGAGAACATGTTCCCCATGCGTGCCGACCGCTTCTTCGGGCGCAAGGAGAAATCCGCGCAGCGACTCGAACGACGCGGTGGTCCGGGCGCGGCACTGTCGGCGTTCTCGCCGTCCTACGACCCGACCGACGTCGGCCACGGGCACTACACCCTCGACCTCTCGCACACGGCCACCGCAGGCTCCGACGCGCTCGAGATGCTCGACCGGATGGGCGAGGGCATCGCGCACCTGCATCTGGCCGACGGCCGGGGCGCATCGGTGGACGAGCACCTGATTCCCGGCCACGGCAGCCAACCGTGCGTGGAGGTGTGCACCGAACTGGTGCGCCGCGGCTTCGAAGGGCAGGCGGTCATCGAGATCAACACACAGAACGCGCGGACGGTCCCCGAGCGTTCCTCGATGCTCGGGCAAGCACTGCAGTTCGCCCGCGCACACCTGTCCTGAGACCGCCGGTAAGTTGTCGGAAATGAGTTCCGCCAGCCCCTTCACCGCCGCCACCACCCTGACCGCGCTCGAGGTCGCCGCCGACACCGCGTCGTTCGCGGGCGCGATCGACTCCACCTGGACCATCGGTCCGAAGGTGCACGGCGGCGTGATGCTCGCCGTCTGCGCGGCAGCAGCGCGCAAGCACATCGTCACGACCGACCCGGACCAGGCCGAGATCCAGCCGCTCGCGGTGAGCGTCAGCTACCTGGCCGCTCCCGATCCCGGCGACGTCGCGCTGACGACGGTGGTACGCAAGCGCGGCCGTCAGGTCTCGCACGTCGACGTCGAACTCACCCAGGCCGGACGCGTTGCCGTGCGGGCGGTGGTGACCCTCGGTCGTCCCGATTCCGAGGAACCCCACCACGAGACGCCCACGTCTCTGGCGTCGATGGCAGCCGAGCCGCCGGCCGAGACCCTCGCGGTGGCGGGCGATCATCCGATGGCGTCGATCGTGCACGTCGCCAAGGGCTGCGAGATGCGGATCGACGCGGCGTCGGCGTCGTTCCTGACCGGCCAGCAGGGCGAGGCGGAGATTCGACTGTGGGTGCGTCCCTTCGCGGGCGACGAGGCCGACCTCGACACCGCAGTGCTGTTCGCACTGATGACCGGAGACATCTCGGCTCCGGTGACCATGAACCGCGGAATGTTCGGTTGGGCTCCGACCGTGCAGTTGACGACCTACCTGCGACGCCGTCCGGCACCGGGGTGGCTGCGGGTGGCGGCGACCAGCACCGTCATCGGCAGCACCTGGTTCGAGGAGGACCACGTGGTGCTGGATTCGACCGGTGCCGTCGTGGTGCAGAGCAGACAGTTGGCGATGGTGCCGCGCTCGAACTGACATGGCAGGCTTGGTCGTATGACGAGAATTGCAGTGATCGGCGGCGGACGGATCGGTGAGGCGTTGATTGCGGGACTCCTCGAGTCCGGCCACGCAGTGCGCGATCTGGTGGTCGCCGAGAAGTCCGAGGCCCGCGCCAAGGAGATCGCCAAGGAATTCGGAGTACTGACCACCACCGTCGGCGACGCATCCGAGGGAGCCGATGTGATCGTGCTGGCGGTCAAGCCGGCCGACGTCGAAGCGGCACTGACCGAGATCACGAAGATCGAACTCGACGGCGATCGCGAACAACTCATCGTCTCGCTGGCCGCAGGCGTTCCCACCGCCAAGTTCGAGCCCAAGCTCCCCGCCGGCTTCCCGGTCGTTCGAGTCATGCCCAACACCCCGATGCTGGTGGGGGAGGGCGTCAGCGTGTTGGCACCGGGCAAGTACGCCCGCGCCGAGCACCTCGAACTCGTGCGGTCGATCCTCTCGGCCGTCGGCAAGGTGGTCGTGGTCAAGGAGAACCAACTCGACGCCGTGACCGCCGTGTCCGGCTCCGGGCCGGCCTACTTCTTCCTCGTGGCCGAGGCCATGATCGACGCCGGAGTGGGCCTGGGATTGAGCCGCGACGTGGCGTCGGCGCTCGTGGTTCAGACGATGGTGGGGTCCGGAGCGATGCTCGATCGCTCCGACGAGAGCGCGAGCGAGCTCCGGTACGCCGTGACTTCTCCCGGCGGAACGACAGCCGCAGCAGTGCGTGAATTGGAGAGAAAGGGCGTCCGAGCAGCGTTTTTCGATGCCCTCGGTGCCGCGAATGCCCGATCCATTGAGATGGGCATCACAGCAGAATAAAAAATCTTTTCCCCACACCCGTCGCAGTAACCCCATCTGTCCCTATAGGCTCGGGGGCAGCACGTGCGTGTCTGTTCGGCAGGAGGGGAAGCCTGCCGCATGAGACGTGCCGGAGGTATGTGGATTGATGGCGTCTATAAACAAGCCGTCCAAGGGTTCGTCCCCGGATGGTCAACCGGCCCTGGCCGGAACGCAGTTCCTCACGGTCGCCGAAGTGGCGACGCTGATGAGGGTTTCGAAAATGACCGTGTACCGGCTGGTGCACGGCGGAGAATTGCCCGCTGTACGAGTGGGTCGATCTTTTCGTGTGCACGCCAAGGCGGTCCACGACTATCTCGAGACCTCGTACTTCGACGCAGGCTAGTAGTGCACGTGGGGCCGGTTTCGTAAGTCCTGGTTCACACCGGTAGGATTGGCGCTCGTCGTGCCAGCCAGCCGGTGTGCAGCCGTGGGCGAGTACGTGGCCCCAGCGCCAGCTCGGTGACCAAGGCTTTTGGCTCGAAGCCCTCAGGGCTTGGTTGTCAGGTAGGCGTACGCAAACGGCGTGCGCGAAAACGCTAGAGAAGAACGTGAGGACACCCGCATGGGTTCAGTGATCAAGAAGCGTCGCAAGCGCATGTCGAAGAAGAAGCACCGCAAGTTGCTTCGTCGTACCCGCGTGCAGCGCAGGAAACTCGGCAAATAAGCCTGCCGTCATCTGCTTCATGGGGAAGCCCGTCACCATCGGTGGCGGGCTTCTTCCGTTCGAAGAACGGGCTTTGCTTCTCACCCGCGCCGAGCCCGGTCGATCCAGTAGGCTTTGCAGCGGAACCGACGTTGGGGGTGCGCAGTGAGTCCGAGCGATCGTGGATCGTCTGCGCCCCGAGTGGTCCTCGTGACCGGAGCGAGCCGATTCCTCGGCGGCTACCTCGTCACCAGACTGGCCCAGAATCCCAACATCGAGCGCGTCATCGCCGTCGATGCAGTCTCGCCAAGCAAGGATCTGTTGCGCCGCATGGGACGCGCGGAATTCGTCCGCGCCGACATTCGTAATCCGCTGATCGGCAAAGTGATTCGCAATGCCGGCGTCGACACCGTCGTGCACGCCGCCACCGTCGCCAAGCCCCCGAAATCCGGCGGCCGCGCGACGATGAAAGACCTCAACGTCATCGGCGCGATGCAGCTGTTCGCGGTCTGCCAGAAGTCACCGACCGTCGAGAGGGTGGTACTGCGTTCGTCGTCCGCGGTGTACGGCTGCAGCGCGAAGGATCCGGTGAAATTCACCGAGGAGATGAGTGCTCGACGCCCCCCGAGCGGTGGGTACGCGCGGGACTCGATCGACATCGAGGGATACGTGCGCGGTCTCGGGCGTCGACGACCGGACATCGCGGTGTCGATCCTGCGCATGGCACCGCTGATCGGTCCACGACTGAACGGCACCATCTCGCGCTACATGACCTCGCCGCTGATTCCCAGCATCGTAGGTCGCGACGCACGCATGCAGTTGCTGCACGAGGAAGACGCTCTGGCTGCGCTCGAGCGCGCGACTCTCGGTGGGTCGGCCGGCACGTTCAACATCGGAGCCGACGGCACGATCATGCTGTCCCAGGCAATTCGTCGAGCCGGCCGCGTTCAGGTGCCGGTACCGTTTCCGCTGTTCAAGAGCGTCGGCCGCGCACTGATGGGCGGCATGATGCGCGAGTTCACCACCGAGCAACTCGACTACTTCCACTTCGGCTGCGGACTGGACACCACCCGTATGCGGTCCGTCCTTGGCTTCGAGCCGCGGTGGACTACGGTTCAGGCATTCGACGACTTCGTCCGAGGCGCAGCGCTGCGGCCGGTCATCAGAACCGAATGGGTGGACAGCGTCGAAGATCGACTGGTCTCGGCCGTCGAGACAGGCGCGTCCACGGCGCGGGCGCTGGCGGCACTGCGTAGTTCGGGAGCGGTGCGTAATTCGGGAGGGGACAGGTGAGCGAAGTGGCCAAAGTGATTCCATTGCACGGCGGCACGTCCGGCCGCTCGGCGCGAGCGGCTGCGGGCTCGCGTGAACGGCACCCCTCCGCCTACGCCGATCCGCGCGAGCCGACGCCGTTGCCGGCCCCGGCTCCTGCCGACGCGTCGGCAGTGACGCCCTCGCTCCCGACTCCGTTGCTGTCGATGATCGACGACACCAAGTCGACGATCGTCGACCAGATCTCCTCGGTCGCCGAGTTCGTTCGCAGGCGGCTGGCCGGTGACTACAGTGTCGACGAGTTCGGCTACGACCCGCACTTCGCCGACGCGGTCTGGCTTCCGTTGCTGCGGCCGTTGTTCGACAAGTGGTTCCGCGTCGAGGTCAAGGGCATCGAGAACATTCCGTCCGACGGCGGCGCGCTCGTCGTCGCCAACCATGCGGGCGTCGTGCCCGTCGATGCGCTGATGGCGTCGGTCGCCGTGCGAGATCACCACCCGGCGCACCGCCCACTGCGAATGTTGGCCGCCGACATGGCATTCGAGATGCCAGGCGTCGGCACGATCGCGCGCAAGGCCGGGCACACGCTGGCGTGCAACCCCGACGCCGAGCGTCTGCTGCGTACCGGCGAGGTCGCCGCCGTGTTCCCGGAGGGGTTCAAGGGCATCGGTAAACCGTTCAGCGAGCGCTACAAGTTGCAGCGATTCGGTCGCGGCGGATTCGTCTCGGCTGCTCTGCGGACGGGTGTGCCGATCATCCCGTGCTCCATCGTGGGCTCGGAAGAGATCTACCCCAAGATCGGCGACATCGCACCACTGGCCCGGTTGATGGGCGTGCCGTACTTTCCGGTGACGCCGTTCTTTCCGCACCTCGGCCCGCTGGGTCTGATCCCGTTGCCGTCCAAGTGGTACATCGAGTTCGGCAAGCCGATCCCCACCGACGGGTACGACTCCACCGCATTCGAGGATCCGATGGTGCTGTTCGAGTTGACCGACCACGTGCGCGAAACAATTCAGCACACGTTGTATCGACTGCTTGCCAAGAGGCGCAACGTCTTCCTGGGTTAGACGCTCGGGTTATCGTGTGGCCGTGCAAATTCGCGACACTTCCGCTGCCGATCTACCCGAGATTCTCGACATCCACAACGATGCGGTCGCCAACACCACCGCCATCTGGGACGAAGAACAGGTCGACCTCGCCGATCGCACGGCCTGGTTCGAGGGGCGGATCGCCGCGGGATACCCGGTACTCACCGCAGAGGTCGACGGCCGGGTGGCCGGATACGCGTCGTACGGGCAGTGGCGGGTCAAGAGCGGCTACCGACACTCGGTGGAACATTCGGTGTACATCCACCGAGACTTCTACCGTCGCGGGCTGGCCAGTGCGCTACTGAGCGAGTTGATCGAGCGAGCGAAAGCGAGCGACATTCACGTGTTGGTGGGATTCATCGAGTCCGAGAACACCACGTCGATCGCTCTGCACGAGAAGTTAGGGTTCGCCACCGTCGGACAGATGCCACAGGTGGGCGTCAAGTTCGGTCGGTGGTTGGACCTGACGCTGATGCAGCTCACTCTCTGATCGCCCGCGGTCGGACGGATCAGGCCTTGCGACGGCCGATCACCGCAGCGAGCCCGCCGCCCACCGCGCCCAACGCCAACGCCGTGGGCACACCGATCTTGGCGGCCTTGCGTCCGGTGCGGTAGTCGCGGATCTCCCAACCCCGGTTCTTGGCCAGCTCACGCAGATCGGTATCGGGGTTGATCGCCACGGCGGTGCCGACCAGCGAGAGCATCGGCACGTCGTTGTGGCTGTCCGAGTACGCGGTGCAGCGCTTGAGATTGAGACCTTCACGCACCGCCAGCGAGCGCACCGCGTGCGCCTTGCCGATGCCGTGCAGGATGTCGCCGACGAGACGGCCGGTGAACACTCCGTCCTTGCTTTCGGCGACGGTTCCGAGCGCGCCGGTCAGGCCGAGACGCTTGGCGATGATCTGGGCCAGTTCGAGGGGAGTGGCCGTCACCAGCCAGACCTGCTGACCGGCGTCGAGGTGCATCTGCGCCAGAGCCCGGGTGCCGGCCCAGATCTTGTCAGCGATCATCTCGTCGTAGATCTCCTCGCCGAGCCGGGTCAGCTCCGAGGTGGGACGGCCGGTGATGAACGAGAGCGCCTTCTCGCGTCCGCTGGCGACATCCTCGCTGTTCTCCTTGCCGCTGACCCTGAATTTGACCTGCTGCCAAGCGAATTGGGCCAGATCACCGCTGGTGAAGTACTTGCGGGCGGCCAACCCTCGAGCGAAGTGAATGATCGACGCGCCCTGCACCATCGTGTTGTCCACGTCGAAGAAGGCGGCAGCAGTCAGATCCCGCGGAACGGCCCCCTCGGACTCGATCTGCAACGCCAGAGCGGCATCGGCACTGGCCTGGCCTGCAACGTTGGCGCGAACCTCGGCGTCGCTCGGACCGAACGGATTGCGGATTCTGCGGATGCGGCGCTTGAACTGCTTGTCCTCGCGCGGATCGTTCGTATCGACCATGTCGATATCGGGCGTGTTCTCGATCGGCAGGTCTGTTCCCCCGTCACTCACTTCTGTCCACCTCCCAGTCGAGTCGCTCGCCGCAAGCCTAGTCGGGGTTGTCCGGACGACAGGCGAAGGGCAGCACTCGACCCCTGTCGTTCGGCCCCACGTGGGACCGGGGACTGTGACCTTCGTCTCCGTTACGGCCGTGTCACAGTGGAGGCATGCAGACGACCCCCACCGGCGTGGCTCTTCTCACCCGTGCAGGCTGCCATTCCTGCACTCACGCGCTCGAGGTCCTGAACGAGGTGTGCCGCGAATTCGACGTGGCAGTGACCGTCGTCGACGTCGACGAGGCGGCAGCGGAATCGCCTGACCTGCGTGCGGAGTACGGGGATCGAGTGCCCGTGGTGCTGCTCGACGGCATCGAACACAGTTACTGGGAGGTAGACGTGCCGCGGTTGCGGGCCGATCTGACCCGGGCAGGGCACCCTAAGAACGTGTGATTGCTCTCGCGTGTGCAGGTGAGGGCCGGTGTGCGCAACTTTGTTCATTCGTTCACAAGCAGTTACCGTGGTGTGAACAGCGTCCGTGAAATAGACACGAACGCAGGATCAGCGTGAAGATCGGCCGTCGTTGCCGTTCGGACGAGGAGCCCCAGACGTGACCGAAGAGCGCCCGTCGCCCAGCGGCGTAGAGCGGGTCATCCCTCAGGCTACGGTCACCCGTCTGGCGACGTACCTGCGGGTCCTCTCGATCCTCGCAGACGAGGGCGTTCTCATCGTCTCCAGTGAAGAACTGGCCACCGCAGCAGGCGTCGGATCGGCGAAACTGCGCAAGGACCTCTCTTTCCTCGGCCCCAACGGCGTCCGCGGAGTCGGCTACGACGTGGCTCGCCTGCGCGCCAAGATCGACAGCGCACTCGGACTCGACCGCGGCCACCGCGTCGTCCTGGCCGGAGTCGGCAACCTCGGGCAGGCGCTGGCCGGCTACGGCGGATTCGCTCGACGCGGCTTCACGATGGTCGGCCTCTTCGACAGCGACCCGGCGCGAGTGGGCACCGACGTCGACGGCCTCACCGTCCGGCACGTCGACGAACTCGTCGTCGCCTGCCGCGAACTCGAAGCGACCATCGGCGTCATCGCCACCCCCGACGAGGCCGTGCACAGCGTCGCCGAGAAGCTCGTCTCCGGTGGCGTCGAATGCATCCTGAGCTTCTCGCCCATGGTTCTCGACGTCCCCGAACACGTCGAGGTGCGGCGCGTCGACCTGGCCGTGGAGATGCAGGTGCTCTCCTTCAACAGCTCCCGCAACGTCTCCGGACCTGCCGATATCGCCGGTCCGGCCATCGTCACCGCGCCCCGACCGCAGCCGGTCTCGCCGCCCCCGCTCACGTCCACGGCACGTCTCGGCCGCAGTCACGGCCCGCGCATCGCCGGCAACCCAAGCCCAGTCAACAGTTCGACAAGAAACGGATCGGTGATTGCACCGTGAGTGTCCTTCTCGTCGGGATTTCGCACCGTAGCGCTCCCGTCGCAGTCCTCGAGCGTGTCGCCATCACGGACACCGATCGCCCGAAACTGACCGACAAGCTGATGGCCAGCGGAAGCATTTCCGAGGTCATGGTGGTATCCACATGCAATCGCGTCGAGATCTACGCCGTCGTGGACGCGTTCCACGGCGCGCTGACCGCCGTCGGCGAAGTTCTCGGTGAGCACTCCGGGCTCGAGGTCGCGGACCTGACCAAGCACGCCTACGTCCGCTACAGCGAGGCCGCCGTCGAGCATCTCTTCGCCGTGGCCAGTGGCCTCGACTCGATGGTCATCGGCGAGCAGCAGATCCTCGGCCAGATCCGCTCGGCGTACGCCGCCTCGGACGGGCAGCAGGCATCGGGCCGGGTGATGCACGAACTGGCTCAGCAGGCCTTGCGCGTGGGAAAGCGCGTGCACAGCGAAACCGGAATCGACGCCGCCGGAGCCTCGGTGGTCTCGGTCGCCCTCGACCGCGCCGCGGACCTGTTCGGCGGTTCCCTCGCGGGCCGCAAGGCCGTCGTCCTCGGGGCCGGTGCGATGGGCGGACTCGCCGTCGCTCACCTGGGCCGCGCCGGCATCGGCAGCCTGACCGTCGTCAACCGCACTCGCGAGCGAGCCGACCACCTGGCCGAGAACGCCGTCTCCAACGGCATCACGGCAACCTCGGTCGCGCTCGAGAACCTGGCCGACGCAGTCGCCGAGGCCGACATCCTCCTCACCTGTACCGGAGCGGTGGGGGCCGTGGTCTCCATCGCCGACGCCCACCTCGCTCTCGCCCGCCGCGGCTCCGATCGACCGTTGGTGATCTGCGACCTCGGTCTGCCGCGCGACGTCGACGCCGCGGTGTCGGGTCTGCCGGGCATCACCGTCTTCGACATGGAGTCCCTGCAGCGTGATCCTGCTGCCGGTGCCGCGGCGAACGACGCGTCGGCGGCTCGCGAGATCGTCTCCAGCGAACTCTCGGGATACCTTGCCGGACAACGACTTGCCGAGGTCACCCCCACTGTCACGGCACTGCGTCAGCGTGCTGCCGAGGTGGTCGAGGGAGAGCTGCTGCGGCTGGAATCGCGGCTGCCCGGGCTCGACTCGCCGCAGCGCGACGAGGTGGCCCGCACCGTGCGCCGCGTCGTCGACAAGCTGCTGCATTCGCCCACCGTGCGGGTCAAGCAGCTCGCCAGTACGCCGGGCGGGGATTCCTACGCCGCTGCGCTGCGTGAGTTGTTCGAGCTGAGCCCCGGCTCGGTCGACGCGGTTGCCATGCCGATGGAGATCGGCTCGCTGGAGCTGGTGGACGATTTCACCGCCAGTCGTACCGATCTGCGCTCGGACTCTTACCCCGGCGAGACCACCGGTCAGGAGCGTGCCGAATGACCGACATCGTCAAGATCGGCACTCGCGGAAGCCTTCTCGCGACCACCCAGGCCGACACCGTTCGGGTGGCCCTCGCGGCAGCCGGAGTCGAGGCGGAACTGGTGATCGTCAAGACCGCGGGCGACCTCTCTGCTGCGCCCGTGCAGACCATCGGCGTCGGTGTCTTCACCGCGGCGCTGCGTGAGGCGCTGGCCGACGGCACCGTCGACATCGCCGTGCACTCGTACAAGGATCTGCCGACTGCGGCCGACGACCGGTTCACCATCGCCGCCATCCCCGCTCGCGAGGACCCGCGCGACGCCCTGGTCGCCCGGGACGGACTGGTACTCGGTGAACTGCCCGCCGACGCGAAGGTCGGCACGTCCGCACCCCGCCGGATCGCTCAATTACGTGCTCTCGGACAGGGATTGAACGTTCTGCCGTTGCGCGGCAACCTCGACACCAGGATCGGCAAGGTCGCGTCGGGTGAGCTCGACGCCGTCATCGTCGCCCGCGCCGGTCTGTCCCGTATCGGCAGGTTGGATGTCGTCACCGAAGCGCTCGACCCGGTGCAGTTGCTTCCGGCACCCGCCCAGGGCGCGCTGGCAGTCGAATGTCGCGTCGAGGACACCGATCTCGTGACCGCGATCGCCACCCTCGACGACGCACACTCACGCGCCGCGGTGGCGGCCGAACGTGGACTGCTCGCCGAACTCGAAGCCGGCTGCACCGCTCCGGTCGGCGCGATCGCAGAGGTCGTCGAATCCATCGACGAGGACGGCCGCATCTTCGACGAACTGTCGTTGCGGGGCTGCGTCGCCGCCATCGACGGCAGCGACACCATCCGCGCGTCGATCGTCGGATCACCCGACCGAGCCGAGGAGCTGGGCCGCGAACTGGCCCGCGAACTGCTCGATCTCGGTGCGCGCGAACTCGTTTCAGTCACCGAACCAGCACAGGCCGGTTCTCAGGTACAGGGTGGATCTCATGTCTAGGGCCATAACGGCACCCGTCCGCGGACGCGCCAAACGCAAGGCGACTCGTCCGGTGGTGCGAAGAGAGTCGATCGCCACCGCTCGACTGATTCCGAAACGGGGCACCGCAACCCCGATAGAACTGCAGTACCCACACAAGACAGCACTGGAGAACAACCGATGAGCCCAGTCCGCAAGAACACCAACGGACGGATCCTGTTCGTGGGATCCGGGCCGGGTGACCCGGCTCTGCTCACGGTCCGGGCACGGGAAGTGCTCGGAGCGGCCGAGCTCGCGTTCACCGATCCCGACGTCGACAAGGGTGTCACCGCCCTCGTCGGTGCCGACGTTCCGCGTGACCCAGAGACGGGTGAGAACGGTGTCGAGGTTCGTCCGGCACTCGGCGAACCGGCCGAGGTCGCCAAAACCCTTCTCGCCGAGGCCAAGAACGGCCACGACGTGGTTCGCCTGGTCTCCGGTGATCCGCTCACGACCGACTCGGTGATCGCCGAGGTCAGCGCCGTCGCTCGCACGCACGTGCCGTTCGAGGTGCTCCCCGGCCTGCCGTCGGGATCAGCCGTCCCCAGCTACGCAGGCATGGCACTCGGCTCGGGTCACACCGAGGCCGACGTCCGCGGCGAGGTCGACTGGGCAGCACTCGCAGCTGCTCCTGGCCCGCTCGTACTGCACGCCACGTCGGGCCACCTGGCCGAAACCGCCAGTGCCCTGGTCGAACACGGCCTCGCGCCGCAGACGCCCGCGGCCATCACCGTCCGCGGCACCACCCGTCAGCAGCGCACCGTCGAGGCCACCCTCGCCACCCTCAACGATGCTGGATCCGAGCTCGTCGGATCACTCGTCGTCACCGTGGGCAAGGTCGTCTCGGGCCGAAACAAGATGTCCTGGTGGGAATCTCGCGCACTGTACGGCTGGACCGTGCTGGTGCCCCGCACCAAGGATCAGGCCGGGGAAATGAGCGATCGCCTCGTCACCCACGGAGCCATCCCCATCGAGGTCCCGACCATCGCCGTCGAGCCCCCGCGCAGCCCGGCCCAGATGGAACGCTCCGTCAAGGGCCTGGTCGACGGCCGCTACCAGTGGGTCGTGTTCACCTCCACCAACGCCGTGCGCGCCGTGTGGGAGAAGTTCGAGGAGTTCGGTCTGGACGCTCGCGCGTTCTCCGGCGTCAAGATCGCGTGTGTCGGTGAGGCAACCGCGGCGAAGGTGCGCTCGTTCGGCATCAACCCCGAACTGGTGCCCTCGGGTGAGCAGAGCTCGCTCGGACTGCTCGAGGACTTCCCGCCGTACGACGAGGTCTTCGACCCGGTCAACCGAGTTCTGTTGCCCCGCGCCGACATCGCCACCGAAACTCTCGCCGAGGGCCTGCGCGAACGGGGCTGGGAGATCGACGACGTCACCGCCTACCGCACCGTCCGGGCAGCACCGCCCCCCGCCGAGACCCGCGAGATGATCAAGACCGGCGGCTTCGACGCAGTGTGCTTCACGTCGAGTTCCACCGTCCGGAACCTGGTCGGCATCGCCGGAAAGCCACACGCCCGCACGCTCGTTGCATGCATCGGACCCAAGACCGCCGAGACGGCCGTCGAATTCGGTCTGCGCGTGGACGTGCAGCCCGAGTCGGCTCAGGTCGGACCGTTGGTCGAGGCACTCGCCGAGCACGCGGCTCGCCTGCGCGCCGAGGGTGCGCTGCCCCCGCCGCGGAAGAAGTCACGTCGGCGCTAGGTCCCACCAGAAGAGCCGAGTAGCACCCGGTCCGTAAGGAGTTCGCTTGTTCCCCACCGACCGTCCCCGACGCCTGCGCCGTACCCCGGCACTGCGTCGACTCGTGGCCGAGACCTCGCTCGAGCCACGGCATCTGGTGCTGCCGATGTTCGTGGCCGACGGCATCGGCGAGCCTCGGGCGATCAGCTCGATGCCGGGGGTGTATCAGCACACGCTGGATTCGCTGAGCGCTGCAGCCGAAGAGGCCGTCGCGGCCGGCGTCGGCGGCGTCATGCTGTTCGGGGTACCGAGGACCGAGGACAAGGACGAGACCGGCTCGGGTGCAACCGACCCGGACGGAATTCTCAATCGGGGTCTGGCGCGGCTGAAGACCGACCTCGGGGATTCGACCGTCATCATGGCCGACACCTGCCTGGACGAGTTCACCTCCCACGGGCACTGCGGAGTCCTGGGGGAGAACGGATCCATCGACAACGACGCCACCCTGCTGCGGTACGTCGACATGGCCGTCGCGCAGGCGGAGTCCGGTGCGCACCTGCTCGGACCCAGCGGAATGATGGACGGGCAGGTCGGTGCCATCCGCGCCGGACTGGACGCAGCCGGACACGTCGAGGTCGGTCAGCTGGCGTACTCGGCGAAGTACGCCTCGGCGTTCTACGGTCCTTTCCGCGAAGCCGTCGGCTCGTCGCTGCAGGGCGATCGCCGGACGTACCAGCAGGACGCAGCCAACCGTCGTGAGGCCACCCACGAAGTAGAGCTCGATCTCGCCGAGGGTGCCGACATGGTGATGGTCAAGCCGGCCATGTCGTATCTCGATATTCTTCGCGACGTCGCCGAGATGTCACCGGTTCCGGTTGCGGCGTACCAGATCTCCGGGGAATATGCCATGATCACCGCCGCCGCTCAGAACGGGTGGATCGACCGCGACGCAGCGGTACTGGAATCGCTCGTCGGCATCCGGCGCGCCGGTGCCGATGTCGTACTGACCTATTGGGCTACCGAAGTGGCGGGCTGGTTGTGAACGAATATCCTCCGAACAACAACCCCGACAGCAACACCCCGGGTAACCAACCGCCGCAGCCGGATTGGCAGCGCTGGGAGATGGAGCACGGGTTCCCGCAGCCAGGACCGGAGCTGGAGCCGACCCCGCGTCCGGCCCCCGTCGACGTCGAGACCGCTCGCCACCTGTGGTGGGGAGTGGCGCTGATCGGAGCGCTCTCGGCACTGTTCTCGGTGTGGACGCTGTTCGGGGCGCGCGAGGAATTTGCGCAGTCCTTGCTCGACGACCTCGCAGCGCAGGACGCGGCCGCCGACATGACGGTGGAGTCCACGCAGTCGATGGTGACGGTGATGCTCGTCGTCACGGTGTTCGTCGTACTCGGTTTCGGGGCGTTGTTCCTGTTCTGGGTCAAGCGGATGCGTGCGGGCAAGATGTGGGCGCGCATGCTGCTCACCGTCATCGGATCGTTCACCGTGTTCACCACGGTCCTGGAACTGTTCTCGATCGCGTCGAGCGCGGGCGCGATGAACATCGTGATGAGTGTGCTCGGCATCGGTCAGGGAGTGCTGGCCGCCGGGGCGATCTACCTGATGCACCGTCGGGAATCCAACGAATACTTCGTCGCTTCGGGAGAGCGATAGTTTCGGGCGTGTTCTCGGCGGCGGTACCGACTGTGTGACTAGCATCACTCTCGATATCTTCTCGAGTGATCGGAACCGACATGGCAGACAACATCCCTGCAGCAGCGAGCATGGCGCAGCCGACCGCAGTACCGGCCGTCGACCGCGAGCCCTGTCCCGCCGAGAGCGGTCGCCCCGGCTGGGCCCTACTGGGGCTGCTGCTCGCCGTCTCGGCCGCCATCGCGATCATGGCGCTGGGAATCTCTGCAGGCTGAGCGCGTCGCGTCGGCGCAGAATTTCTGCCGGCCGGACTCACAGCTCGCCGACGGTGGCAGGATGTCTGGCGTGAGCGCAGACACCGACGCACCGACCGCCCGGCCCCGAGTGGTATCCGCCGCCTACTGGCTGTGGTTGTCCTCGGCGGTGCTGCTGATCGTCCTGTGCATGATCGCCCTGACGCTGCCGGCCGATCAGATCCGCGCATCGTTCACCACCGGCGGTGCGACCGACGAACAGATCGACTCCTTCCTGACGGTGTTCCGCGGACTCGGCGTCATCTTCGGAGTGGTCGGCTTGGCCGTCGGTCTGATGTCGGGCCCCGTCCGCGCCGGAGACCGCAGGTTCCGACGCGCCCTGGTGGCACTGTCCGGAGCCGTGGCGCTGCTGCTGACGTTCGCCGCGCTGGTGTTTCCGTTCGTGCTGCTGGTGATCACCGTTGCGCTGGTGGTCGCAGCCGTTCTGGTCTACCGGCCGTCGGCGCGGGAGTGGTTCGTCCGTGAGCAGTGAGATGAACAGTGACATGAACAGCGAGACTCCCATCGACGAGCCCGTGCTCTTCCACGAGCCCGGTGGTCGGTGGCGCATGCTGGCGTGGGGGCCGGTGTTCTGCCTGGTGGTACTCGCAGTCGAACTCGCATCGGGACCGGTGATCCACTGGTTCGCACTCGCACTGTTCTCGTTGATCCTCCTCGGTCTCACGTACGTCCAGCTGCGCGCCGCGCGGATGCACGTGAGCGTCGAACTCACCACGCGTCGGCTGCGGCAGGGGACCGAGACCGTCGATCTGGACGAGATCGACGACATACTGCCGCCGGCGGAGTACGCCGACGGCGACTACGAGCCGAAGAGGTGGGAGACCGCGCGGGTACTCGGGGAGCTGTCGGGTGTGCCGCGCAAGCGTCACGGCATCGGGCTGCGGCTGGTGGGCGGTGGGCTGGTGCAGGCCTGGGCGAAGGACGACGACGGTCTGCGTGCGGCTCTGGAGACGGCGAAGCGGGAGTACCTGTGAGGAAGTCCCTCGGGTGGGCGGAGCTGGGGCTGGCTCTGCTCGCGGTGATCGGAGCTGTGGCGTGCTGGAATGCGGGCGTGCGCACCACCGAGTTTCCCGCGGTTGCCGACGTGTCCCCGGCATATTCGGGGACGTTCTACTCGGGGTCCTGGATCGCGCTGGCCGCTCTGGTCGTCACGGCGGCCGCACTGTTGATGGTCGACGGCGTCCGTCGGGTCCTCTCGGGACGTGCACCCCATACCGGGTAGGGGTATGGTGGGCGTTATGAGCAGCTACAGCGCCGAGCAGGACGATCTGCTGAAGCGATTGCGCCGAATCGAGGGCCAAGTGGCCGGCATTTCGCGAATGGTCGCAGACGACCGCTATTGCATCGATGTCCTCACCCAGGTGTCTGCGGTGACCAAGGCGCTGCAGTCGGTCTCGTTGAAGCTGCTCGACGCCCACCTCGCAGGATGCGTCGTGGAAGCCGCGAAACACGGCGGACCCGAGGCGGACGCGAAAGTGAAAGAGGCCTCCGAGGCCATCGCGCGCCTGGTTCGTTCCTGACGGAAGAGGGGAAATTCAGATGCAGACGACGTATTCGGTCGAGGGCATGACGTGCGGGCATTGCGCCGCGTCGGTGAAAGAAGAAGTCTCGGAGATCGCAGGAGTCACCGGCGTTGACGTCGATGTGGATTCCGGGGCAGTCGTGGTGAGCAGCGATTCGGCGCTCGATGACGCGACGGTGGACGCCGCGGTCGTCGAAGCCGGGTATCGACTGGTGTCCTGAGCACGATTGCGATCCGTCGGTGGTTCGGAAGTCGCGAAAACGGTGATACCGGAGGAATGGGACTTACCGAACATCGTCAGGAGAGCTCGTGAAGAAACCGGTCACCGGCGCAGCGGTCATCGCCATGAGCGTGGCCTTGGTAGCGGCCTGCTCGACGGACACCACCGAACAGGGCAGCAGTGCAGAGCCGACCGAGTCGTCCGCGACCTCGTCGTCGCAGGGCTCCGATTCCGACGCTGCTCCCTCCCCGGCCGCGCCTACCGGACCGCTGCCGAACCTGTCGGTCACCACCGTGCTCGACGGCCTCGACAAGCCCTGGGACGTGGTGGTTGCTCCCGATGGCACGGTGCTGACCGGAGAGCGCTCCGGTCGGTTCGTCATCCGCGACTCCGCAGGAGTCCAGCGTGAACTGAACGCGGACCTCGGTGATCTCTACGCCGCCGGTGAGACCGGGCTCATGGGTATCGCACTGGCGGTGGATTTCGAGTCCTCTCGAACCGTGTTCACCTGCCAGGGGCGCCAGGGTAGCGGCGAGAACAGCATTGCCGTCGTGTCGTGGACCGTCGATCCGGGGTGGACTGCCCTGACGAGAACCGGCACTGTCGTCGACGACATTCCGGTCGCCGACGGCGGACGGCACGGAGGCTGCCGAATCTTGGCCCACCCTGACGGCACTCTGTACATCGGCACCGGCGACAACGCGAACCCGACATTTCCTCAGGATCGGAACTCACTGGGCGGCAAGGTGTTACACGTCAACGCCGATGGCACCGCCGCAGCCGACGCGCCGGATCGCATCTTCACTCTCGGTCACCGCAATGTGCAGGGACTGGCGATCCGTCCCGGCACCGATCAGATCTTCGAGGTCGAGCAGGGGACGAGCCGGGACGACGAGCTGAACCTGTTGGTGCCAGGCGGAAACTACGGCTACAGCCCCGATCGACGCCCGTCGGTCTACGACGAATCGGTCCCCATGACCGATCCCGATCGGGTTCCCGGTGCCCTGCCTGCAGTGTGGAGTTCGGGTGATCCGACCATCGCCACCCCCGACGTCACGTTCACCGACGGTGAGCAGTGGGGCTCCTGGAACGGTGCCGCGGTGATCTCGAGTCAGCAGGGGCAGAAGCTCGTCTTCCTGGCCTTGTCGGAGGACGGAACCGAGTACGTCGCCGAGGCGGAGGCACTGGACGGCACCTACGGCAGGTTGCGTTCGCTCACCCCCTTCGGAACCGACGGCGGCTTCCTGCTCACCACCGACAACGGATCCGACGATCAGGTGCTGCTCGTCACGCCCGAGGTCGGCTGACCGCCGACCAGCGAATTGCGTCGTGAGTCGGCGAGCATCCCCTCGACTGTGTTTAAAATCATGTGATATCGGTCATATCGGACCGGTCGCGGATCGTCGTCAGGAGTGTGGATGAACAAGCTGGTGTCCAGTTCCGGAGTACTCGCCGCCAGCGTCTTCCTGACGCTCGCGGCTACGACCACCGCGACGGCACAGGCCGATCCGCTACCCGGCCTGACGGTCACCACCGTGCTCGACGGACTCGCGAAACCGTGGGACGCGGTGGTCGCGCCCGACGGAACGGTGCTGACCGGGGAGCGTTCCGGCCGGTTCGTGATCCGCGCCGTCGACGGGACCGTCCGCGACCTCGCCGCCGATCTCGACGACCTCTACGCGTCCGGCGAGACGGGCCTCATGGGCATCGCCCTCGCGACGGATTTTGCAGCATCCAGAACCATCTACACCTGCCAGGGCGTACAGGGCTCCGCAGGCGGAACCGGTAGCGCCGGAACAGGAAGTGCCGGCGGCCGCAGCGACAACCACATCGCCGTGCTCTCGTGGACCGTCGATCCGGAGTGGACCGCACTGACGCGCACCGGCACCCTCGTCGATGACATTCCCGTCGCCGACGGCGGTCGCCACGGCGGCTGCAGAATTCTGGCCCACCCCGACGGCACCCTGTACGTCGGCACCGGAGACACGGCGTCGCCGACGGTTCCGCAGGATCGGAACTCGTTGGGCGGCAAGGTTCTACATATCAATGCCGACGGTTCTCCGGCCGCGGGATCACCGGATCGCATCTTCACTCTGGGGCATCGAAACGTGCAGGGCTTGGCGATTCGTCCCGGCACCGATCAGATCTACGAGGTGGAGCAGGGCACCTCCCGAGACGACGAGCTGAACCTGCTGGTGCCCGGCGGCAACTACGGATACCGCCCCGATCGACTTCCGTTCATCTACGACGAGTCGGTACCGATGACCGATCCCACCCGCGTGCCCGGAGCACTCGCCGCGGTGTGGAGCTCGGGTAGCCCCGCCATCGCCACGCCCGGTCTGACCTTCGCGGACGGCGCTAGTTGGGGTTCCTGGAACGGGGCCGCAGTGATATCGAGTCAGCAGGAAGAGAAGCTCGTGTTTCTCAAGCTGTCCGAGGACGGCACAGAATTCGTCGACGAGGCCGACGCCCTGGTGGGTACCTACGGACGACTGCGCTCACTCACCAGCTTCGGCGGCGCCGGCGCATTCCTGCTGACCACCGACAACGGATCGGACGACAAAGTTCTGCTCGTCACCCCCGCTGCCGACTGATGTGCGGCCCAGAGGTCGTCGAGACAGTTAACCGCAGAATCGGACGTAGGGCACTGTTCGGGTCGTTGGGGGCCGCCGCGTTGACCGTTGCGACGGCCGGAGCGGTGCGCGCCGAACCCGTTGTGGCGTCGGCGATTCCAGCGGGCCGACTCGTGGACCTGACCCACACCCTGAGCTCGACCTTCCCGGTGTGGCCGGGGAGCGAACCGTTCTCGATGCGGCCGGTCGCCGCCTACGAGTTGGGCGGCTTCCTGGTGAACAAGCTCTCGTACTGGGAGCACACGGGCACGCACATCGACGCCCCGGCACACCGCGTTCGCGGCGGCGCGACGGCCGACATCCTGCCCCTCGAAGATCTGATCGCTCCGCTGGTCGTACTGGACATCTCGGCCAGGGCAGCATCGGATCCAGAAGCTGTGGTGACGACCGAGGACATCGCGCAGTGGGAGCGCGAGCACGGTCGAATACCTGATCGCGCATTGGTGGCGATGCACAGCCGATGGCAGAACAGGCTTGCCGAGCGTGCTGCCCCCGGCTTCGGCGCAGACGCGGCACAGATGCTGGTGCGCGAGCGCAACGTCGTCGGGATCGGCGTCGACACTCTGAGCCTCGACCGCATGAACGACCGCGAATACCCGGCTCACACAGCAGTTCTCGGGGCAGGCCGATACGGAGTCGAGGCACTGGCGAATCTGGACGCGGTGCCCCCGGCAGGGGCGACGGTCGTCGTCGGCGCACCGAAGCACGCGGGCGCGACCGGCGGACCCTGCCGGGTCTTCGCGATAGTTCCCGGCTGACCCGGGTTTCCGGCTGAACCCCGGCTACGCGTCAGTGCGCGTGGCTGGGGTTCGCGGCCGGCTCTTCCTCGGTTCCCGCCCCTGGCTCTCCGAGCATCGCGGCACCGACCAACGCGTCGGGTACTCCGAAGCCGTCGACGAGCAGTTCGGCGTGCGGACGCAGCGTGCGGCACCGCTCGTTGATGGCACGGGTGACGGCCTTGGATCGCTCGGTGGACAGGTAGCGGTGCTCGATGAACCAGGCCTTGTCCGCCTCGATCACCGACAGCGCGTACAGGTCGCAGACCTCGTCGAGCAGTTCCTTGGTGGTGGCGTCCTCGCAGGATTCGATGCCGGCGATGAACGCCTCGAAGATGATCCGATCGATGTGCGCACTCGCTGCATGCAGCACGTGATCCTGCACCGCGTTGAACGCCTCGAAAGGAGTGGTGTCCTTGGACTTCGACTGCAACCGGCGCGCGACGGTGGAGAGCAGGTACTCCTCACGATCTTCGAACATCTTGACCTGGGTGCCGCGGTTGAACAGCGAGCCCTCCTCCTCGTTGTCCTGACGGCGGTCGAGGATGGTCTGCATGATCGCCTGAGCCGCAGTGCGTTTGACGACGCGGTCGCCCACCATGTCGGCGGCGAACTTGACCCATTCGACCGGGCTCATGGACTTGACGTCGTCGGCGTACGCGGTGAGCAGTTCCTTGGCCACCAGCTGCGTCAGCACATGGTTGTCGCCCTCGAACGTGGTGAACACATCGGTGTCGGCCTTGAGGGAGATCAACCGGTTCTCGGCGAGATAGCCTGCGCCGCCGCAGGCTTCGCGGGCTTCCTGGATCGCGGCGGTCGCATGCCAGGTGTTCGCGGCCTTGAGACCTGCCGCCCTTGACTCGAGCTCGCGCTGCTCCTCGGCGTCGGGGTTGTCCGCGGTCTGCAGCTCGTGCATCTTCGACACGAGCTCGTTCTGCGCGAACTGCAGGGCGTAGGACTTGGCGATGAGCGGGAACAGTCGACGCTGATGCACCAGGTAGTCCATGATCAGGACCTCCTGATCGGAATCCGGTGCGGCGAACTGCCTGCGCTGCAACGCATATCGCGTCGCGATGTCGAGGGCGACGCGGGCCGCTGCAGCGGCGCTGCCGCCGACCGTGACGCGACCGCGGATCAACGTTCCGAGCATCGTGAAGAACCGTCGAGACTTGTTCTCGATGGGGGAGGAGTACGTACCGTCGTCGGACACATCGGCGTACTTGTTGAGCAGGTTGTCTCGCGGGATGCGGACGTGATCGAACATCAGGCGGCCGTTGTCGACGCCGGGGAGACCGCCCTTGTACTGACAGTCCGAGGTGGTGACACCGGGCAGGTCGTCACCGTTCTCGTCGCGGAGCGGAACGAAGAAGCAGTGCACACCGTGGCTCTCGGGCTCCTCGCCCGGGCCTGCAGTGATGAGCTGAGCGAACACCGCTGCGACGGTCGCGGTCTCGGCGGCACCGCCGATGTAGTCCTTGCGCGAGGACGGCGTCGGCGAGTTGATGACGAACTCGTCCGTCTTCGGGTCGTACGTGGCCGTGGTCTCGAGGGACTGCACGTCGCTGCCGTGTCCGGTCTCCGTCATGGCGAAGCAGCCGAGCAGATCGAGACTGATGATCTTGGGGACGTAGGCCTCGTGGTGGCGTTCGGTGCCGAGATTCTCTATGGCACCGCCGAACAGCCCCCACTGGACGCCGGCCTTGACCATCAGGGAGAGGTCGCTCATCGCGAGCATTTCGATCATCGTCACGGCGGCGCCGACGTCTCCGGTGCCGCCGTGCTCCTTCTTGAAGCCGTTGTCGGCTGCACCGGCAGCGGCGAGCAACTTGAGCTGCTCCATTGCCTTGGTGCGGGCGATGACGGTGTTCGGCGTGTAGTGCGGACGGAACTCGTCGCGTGCAAGTTGCTGACGCGCCTGGTTCTTCACATCTCGCCAGCGGCCGTCCAGAGTGTTCCGAAGGTGATCCGTTGTGGTTGCCATACTCGACGGTAACCTTTTGCGGCCGCCTGTGAAGGCCGGAAAGTCAGACCGGCCAGACGAATTCTCGGAACACGGCCCGGCAGCTGCGCCAGAAGCCCTTTTTCGCGTACGGACCGTCGCGGAACAACGACGCGCAGTTGTCCTCCATGGCCCTGTTCACCAGGGGACTGAAGTCGGTTAACTCACCGACCAGGAACTCCTTGAAACCCTCCGGCCACGCGTGCTGGGCTGGTTCGTGTTGTGCCTCCACGACCGCGAGTGTAATGCAGCGGTAACACCGATGTTACAAATCCCAATCATTTCAGCAGCGCGAACGCCTGCTGCGCGACGAGGAACGCGTAGCTGGACGGAATCAGATCGATCGCGCCGTCGGCCCGGAACTGCTCGGTCACGATCCAGTCCTGGCCGGCCGCGTCCGTGGCGAGGAATGCGCCGGCCAGATCACCGGGAGCGCTGCCGCCCTTGAAGCCCGAGTACGGCCACAGCGCCGCGTCGAGCTGCACGCCCGGGGTGATCGCGAGAATGCGGCGGTTCTCCTCCGCTCCCGGGCCGTTGGCCAGATAACCCATGGCAGCGCAGACGTCCTGCGCATTGGCGAACCATTCGACACCGTCCGCCGACGCCGGATTGTCGAGGAAGTTCGCGAAGTCGATCTCGAGCGGCCTCGCGTCCGCCCGTTCGAGCAGCTCTGCCCGAGTGGCGGGGTCGGCTCCGGACCACTCTTCTCGCATGTCGGGATCGCCGAATCCGATGACGAAGAACTGCCGGGTATCCATCATCGGCGTCATGACGGACGGGTCGTGATGACCCATGACGCCGAGTTGGCGTTCGACCCGGTCGCGGCCGAGGCGTTGCATCAGCAGGTCGGTTGCGGTGTTGTCGGACAACGAGATCATCTTCTCGGCCGCCTCCCGAACCGACACCTTCGTGCCGTCGGGCAGATTCTGCAGTTCACCCGACGGCGCGCTCTTGGTGGCATCACGAACGGTGAGCTGGTCTTCCCAGCGGATGTTGCCTGCGTCGATCTCGTCGGTGAGCGCGCCGAGAACGTACAGCTTGAACACCGATCCGAGGGGAAGCACCGAGTCCGCGTTGACGGAGTAGATCGATTCGCAGTCGCCGCCGTTGAGCCGAGACGCGCTGTAGGAATAGTTCGGGGCGACCTTCGACAGTGCCGCATCGAGATCGTCGAACGACGAGATCGTGGGGGTGTCCGGCCGGGCCAGGAAGCCGTCGAGCTTGCCGTCGGTGCCGATCGACGTCGTGATCGTGGCCGGGATGCCCGCGGTGGTGAAGTGCAGGACGCCGGAGTTCGGACCGGCCTCGAAGCTCGTGGCCACGTTCGGTGCGCCTGCCCGCAACTGTTCGAGTGGGGCGGCGAGCCCACCCAGCGGTGCGACGGCCTCGGCCAGCTCGGGGCCGGTGACTGCCTCGACCTCGGCGGGGTCGGGTGTGTTCTCGGCGTTGATCCACCGCAGGATGCGTTCGTTGACTGCGCCCACGGGAGTGGAGGTATCGACGGCGAAGTCCGGAGCGGTCGTGGTGGGCACGGGCGCAGCGGACGTGCCCCCGCAGGCGGAGAGCGCCAGAGTGGCGGCAACGACCACTCCCACGATTCTCGTCACGGTGCGCGTCGTCATGCTGCGATGCTAATGGATTCGGACATTTCGCCACCCGTCCAGTCTCGGTACGGCCGGACGGGCGCTGTGGCAATGTGCTCTGGCGTGCTGACTTCCGAAGACGTCCGTCGAATCGACTCCGACCATCTCTGGCACCCCTACAGCCGGTTCCCGGCGGATGCGACGCCGCTGCTGGTCGACAGCGCGTCGGGAGTGCGACTGACGTTGGCCGACGGCAGGCAACTCGTCGACGGCATGAGCTCGTGGTGGGCGGCGGTGCACGGCTACCGGCATCCGGTGCTCGACGCCGCCGCGCACGATCAGCTGGGTCGAATGAGCCACGTCATGTTCGGCGGACTGACACATGCTCCGGCGGCCAGGTTGGCCGAACTGCTGGTCGACATCACCCCCGCAGGGCTCGAGAAGGTGTTCCTCGCCGATTCCGGATCGGTCTCGGTGGAGGTCGCGGTGAAGATGGCGCTGCAGTACTGGCGCGGACGCGGCGAGAACGGTCGCACTCGGCTGTTGACCTGGCGCGGCGGATACCACGGAGACACGTTCGCGCCGATGAGCGTCTGCGACCCGGACGGCGGCATGCACACGCTGTGGACCGATGTGCTCGCGAAGCAGGTGTTCGCTCCTGCTCCGCCCGCGGAGTTCGACGCCGGCTACGTCGCCGAATTCGAGTGGGTACTCGCCGAGCACGCGCACGAACTGGCGGCGATCATCGTCGAGCCGATCGTGCAGGGCGCAGGCGGAATGCGGTTCCACGACGCGCGCTATCTGCTGGAACTGCGCCGATTGGCCGACGAGTACGGGGTATTGCTGATCTTCGACGAGATCGCAACCGGATTCGGTCGGACCGGGGAGCTCTTCGCCGCCGATCACGCAGGTGTCGCGCCCGACATCATGTGCATCGGCAAGGCATTGACCGGCGGATATCTGACCTTGGCGGCGACGCTGTGCACCACCGAGGTGGCCGAAACCGTATCGGGCGGCGAGGCCGGTGGTCTGATGCACGGGCCGACGTTCATGGGTAATCCACTGG
Source organism: Rhodococcus sp. NPDC079359 (assembly GCF_040702585.1). Classification (NCBI taxonomy): domain Bacteria; kingdom Bacillati; phylum Actinomycetota; class Actinomycetes; order Mycobacteriales; family Nocardiaceae; genus Rhodococcus; species Rhodococcus sp. NPDC079359. The sequence goes on along the minus strand of NZ_JBFBLH010000003.1, from coordinate 73,910 downwards.
CGTGTGCGATCGCGGTGGCGTCGGTGGAACTGCTGCTCTCGCGTAATTGGCGCGCCGAGGTCGCACGTCTGGCGTCGGGGTTGGCCGACGGCCTCGCGCCCGCCAGTTCCCTGCCGGGAGTCGCCGATGTTCGCGTTCTCGGCGGCATCGGCGTCGTCGAGATGCGCAGTCCGGTGGACATGGTTCGAGCCACGGCAGCGGCCGTCGACGCGGGTGTGTGGCTGCGGCCGTTCGGCTGTTTGGTCTACGCGATGCCGCCGTACATCTGCACCGAGGAGGACGTGGCGGCCATTGCAGGCGCGATGCTGGCGGTGGCCCGAAGCCATAATTGAACAGCGTTCAAGTATGGTGCTGCCATGACCGCTCTGGAGTGGCTCGACGCCACCGCGCACGCCCGACGCGAGGCCGGCCTCGAGCGCGTCGTGATCCCCCGCACAGCCGAGGAGGCGATCCTCGACCTGGCTTCGAACGACTACCTCGGCCTGTCCAGGCATCCGGCCGTCATCGACGGAGCCTGCGCTGCCGTGCGCCGGTGGGGCGGCGGATCCACCGGATCGCGGCTGGTCACCGGTACCACGACGGCACACGAGCGACTCGAGGAGAACCTCGCCGACTTCGTCGGAGCAGAGGCGGGACTGGTGTTCTCCTCCGGCTACACCGCCAACCTCGGGATCGTGACGGCACTGGCGGGCCGAGACGCGCTGGTGATCTCCGACGCCGCGTCGCACGCCTCGCTCATCGATGCCTGTCGCCTGTCTCGGGCCCGAGTGGCCGTCTCTCGGCACTGCGATACCGGCCATGTCGACGAGCTGTTGCGGGAGCGTCCCGAACAGCGGGCCCTGGTGGTGACCGACTCGGTGTTCAGCGCCGACGGCGATCTCGCGCCACTGGCCGAGCTGTACGCGGTGTGTCGGAGGCGGAATGCGGTGCTCGTCGTCGACGAAGCGCACGGGTTGGGCGTACGCGGGGATGGTGGCCGGGGAGCCGTTCACGAAGCAGGACTCGCCGGCGCACCCGATCTGGTGATCACCGCAACGCTGTCCAAGGCCCTCGGATCGCAGGGCGGAGTGGTTCTCGGGCCGGCCGCGGTGCGCACTCAGGTGCTGCACGGTGCGCGCACCTTCGTGTTCGACACCGGCCTCGCGCCTGCCTCCGTGGGCGCGGCAGCGGCCGCGTTGACCGTCCTGCGCGGCGAACCCGAACGGGTGCACTCGATCGGTGTGCGAGCAACGCAACTGGCCGCCGCAGCGGGCGTCGAAGCGACCGAATCGGCGGTGGTCCCGGTGGTTCTGGGCGACGCGCAGCGTGCGGTGCAGGCGGCCGCGGACTGCCTCGAGCTCGGCGTCCGCGTCGGATGCTTCCGGCCACCGTCGGTTCCGGCCGACGGGTCTCGACTCCGACTGACCGCGCGCGCCGATCTCACCGACGCCGATGTCGACCGTGCCGCGTCGGTCCTCGCGGCTGTGTTGAATGCGGCTGTCTTGAATGCGGCTGTGTCGAATGCGGCGGTGCTGTGGTGACGGTTCTGCTCGTGACCGGAACGTCGACCGGCGTCGGCAAGACCGTGGTGACCGCAGGTATCGCGGCGGCCGCGCGCGCAGGCGGATGGACGGTTGCGGTGTGCAAACCGGCGCAGACCGGCGTCGGAGGTGACTACCCGGACGAAGCCGATATCGATGTGGTGCACCGGCTTTCGGGTGTTCGGGGAGTCGAGCTGGCGCGATACCCCGAGCCGCTGGCTCCGGACGTTGCGGCGCGCCGATCGGGTCGGCCGATGCTCGAACTCGCCGCTGTGGTCGACACTGTGCGCACGCTCGACGCGGCCCACGACCTCGTGCTTGTCGAAGGTGCGGGTGGAGTGGCGGTGCGTCTGGGCACAGGAGGGTTCACCGTGCTCGACATCGCCGGGGCCGTGTCTGCGCCGATCGTCGTCGTGGCCGGTGCAGAGCTGGGAACGCTCAACCACAGCGCGCTGACCACTGGCGCGGCGCGGGCGGTCGGGGTCGACTGCGCAGGGCTGGTGATCGGATCGTGGCCCGCCGAGCCGAGCCTTGCCGCGCGGGTCAACCGCGACGAGCTTCCCCTCGTGACGGGGGTCGGGCTGATCGCGCGCATCCCGGAAGGAGCCGGCCGACTCACAGCGCAGGCCTTCGAAGCCCTGGCCGTGGGTGCCTTCGGCGAGTTTACCGAGTCGTTACTCGGGTACCCGCCGTAGAGAATCTGCCGTCTCGGCATTCGAAAACAGACGGGAAATAGACACCATGAACACCACAATATGGATCATCGTTGCAGTAGTAGTCGTTCTGTTGGTCATTGCCATCGCCGTGGTCGTTGCCCGCAAGGGCAAGGAACGTAAGAGAGTGGAAGCGAACGAGATTCGCGAAAAGGCTGCCGATCAATCCTCCGTCGTCGAGGAGCGTGAACTGATGGCGCGCGAAAGCGAAGCCAAGGCACGCCGCGCGCAGGCAGAGGCCGACGTCAAAGCAGCCGAGGCGGAGAAGCTCGCACAGCAGGCGCAGTCTCACCAAGGAGTTGCGGCGTCGTCACGCGACGAGATGGAATCGCAGTTCGAGCGTGCAAATCGGATCGACCCGGACGTGAAGAACGGCAAGAACATGACAGGCGATCGGAACGTCACAGGTGACAGGAACGTCGCCGGTGACCGGAATGTGGCGGATGACCGCACTGTGGCAGATCACCGCACTGTGGCAGATCACCGCACTGTGGCAGATCACCGCACTGTGGCAGATGACCGCACTGTTGCACATGACCGGACCGTGGCAGACGACCGGAACATTGTCGGTGACAGGAACGTCGTCGGCGACCCGAATGTGGCGGATGACCGGAACGTCGCCGGCGGTCGAAACGTGATGGGCGATCCGGACGTGCCCCCGACGGCACCCCGGCACGAGCGGAACTAGTCGGTCGAGTTGTGCGGTAGTTCGAGCTCGACGACATCGTGCTCGCCCAGGTTCGGGCGCTCGTTGGTGATCTTCGCCTTGGCGTAGGCCAGCAGGTTCGACACCTTCGAGCCGGGCGTGGACCAGTACTCGGCTCCCTCGGCGGCCACATGGATCAGAGCGACCTCGCGCGAATCGGGGTTCTTCTCGAACCATGCGGCCGCCCGGGTGTTCCACAGCTCCTCGGCCTTGGTGGTGTTCTCGACCACCGCGGCCGTACCGGACAGCGACACCCAGCCCTCACCGGACTGGAACGAGACGTTGACCGTCGGGTTAGCCGCGATATCGGCCACCTTGCGGGAGTCGTGGGCGGCGAAGAACCACAGGTCGCCGTCGAACTCGGCTTCCTGCAGCGCCATCGGGCGCGAAATCAGGTGGCCGTCTCGGCCGACGGTGGTGAACATGCACAGTCCGGCTTCGGACATCAATTCGGCGACTTTGGATACGCCATCAGCGCCGTTGTCTGTATTTCTCATCCAAACCGACTACCCGGTGTTCTCTCTGCCCAACCTATAAACTGGCAGAACGGACTTCGTGGTGAGGAGCCTGCGGATGGCGAAAAATCTCGACAGGAACGATCGACCGGATCTCCGCGTGAGCAACGGCGAGCGTGAGGATGCCGCAACCACGCTCGGCGTAGCCATGAGCGAAGGGCGCTTGACCCTGGTCGAGTACGAGCAGCGGCTGGACGCGGTGTGGGCGTCGACCACCCGCGGCGATCTGGCCGAAGTGATGCACGACCTGCCGGGCGTCGAACTGCCGGGAACGAAGGACGTCGACCGTTCCCGGAGCGAGTGGCGCGAGTACCTCGACGAATGGCGCTGGTGGCTCGGTGGCGCAATCGTCATGAACGGCATCTGGGCCGTGCAATGGATCTCCGACGGAGAGCCGAACAATTACTGGCCGCTGTGGCCACTGGGCATCTGGGGTGTCATTCTCATCGCGATGGCATTCATGCCCGAGGACAAGCACGACGACTGACGCAACGCGTAGCCGATGGATTATTACGCCCTGTAGTTGGCGATTTCGCCGAACCTGGGACACTGGAAGTCGTGACTGTTTCTCCCGGCGACGACGCCCCCGTATCTGCCCAACTGTTCGCCCGCGCGAGCGCGGTGATTCCCGGTGGCGTCAACTCGCCGGTGCGGGCATTCGCATCGGTCGGCGGCACGCCTCGCTTCATCACGCAGGCCAGCGGATACACGATGACCGACGCCGACGGGAAGTCCTACGTGGACCTCATCTCGTCCTGGGGTCCGATGATCCACGGACACGCCCACCCGGCCATCGTCGAGGCCGTCCAGAAGGCAGCCGCAACAGGCCTGTCTTTCGGTGCACCCACCGAGCGCGAAATCGAACTCGCCGAGGAAATCGTGCGTCGCGTCGGCCCCGTCGACCAGGTTCGCCTTGTGAATTCGGGCACAGAGGCCACCATGAGCGCCGTGCGCCTGGCCCGTGGATTCACCGGCCGAACCAAGATCCTGAAATTCTCCGGCTGCTACCACGGCCACGTCGACGCCCTCCTGGCCGACGCCGGCTCGGGACTGGCCACCTTCGGCCTCCCGACCTCCCCGGGAGTCACCGGCGCACAGGCGTCGGACACGATCGTCGTTCCCTACAACGACCTCGCCGCCGTCACCGCGGCCTTCGAGGCCAACCCCGGCCAGATCGCATGCATCATCACCGAGGCAGCCGCAGGCAACATGGGAGCAATCCCGCCGGTCACCGGCTTCAACGAGGGACTGCGCCACCTCGCGACCGAGCACGGCGCGCTGCTGATCATGGACGAGGTGATGACGGGATTCCGCGTCAGTGCCTCCGGTTGGTACGGCATCGACGGTGTTGCCGGTGACCTCTACACCTTCGGCAAAGTCATGTCGGGCGGATTGCCTGCCGCCGCATTCGGCGGTCGAGCAGACGTGATGGCCTACCTCGCGCCCGCCGGACCGGTGTACCAGGCAGGGACGCTCAGCGGTAACCCCGTCGCCGTCGCGGCCGGTCTGACAAGTCTGCAACTGGCAGACTCGGCCGTCTACGAGAAGCTGCAGAACAACTCGCAGCGACTCGGAACACTGCTCGGCGACGCCCTCACCGCCGAAGGCGTCACCCATCACGTCCAGTTCGCGGGCACTATGGTGAGTGTGTTCTTCGCCGATGGACCCGTCACCGATTACGCGCAGGCCAAGGCCGCGCAGACGTGGCGATACCCGGCGTTCTTCCACGCCTTCCTCTCTCGCGGCGTGTACCCGCCGCCGAGCGCCTTCGAGGCCTGGTTCGTCTCGGCTGCTCTCGACGATCGAGCCTTCGAGATCATCGCCGACGCAGCCCCCGCCGCTGCGAAAGCAGCGGCCGCCGCCACCGCTCCTCAGTGACGTCTGCACCGAACTGATTGCCCACCCGACTAGCGAGAAACAGGACCCCGACGTGACCGAGGCCCCCGCAACACATCCGCACTCGACGACGCGCACCATCGTGCACGTCCTCCGGCACGGAGAGGTGCACAACCCCAAGGGCATCCTCTACGGGCGGTTGCCGGGCTTCAAGCTGTCGGTGACGGGCCAGGCTCAGGCCAGGTCGGTCGCGGACGCGCTCGCCGGCCACGACATCACCCACGTCGTGGCATCGCCGTTGCTGCGCGCACAGGAAACCGCCGGACCCATCGCCGCAGCGCACGGCCTGACCATCGCCGAGGACGAGAACCTCATCGAAGCAGGCAACGAGTTCGAGGGACTGCGCGTGGCCGTGGGCGACGGTGCACTGCGTAGGCCCCGGCACTGGTGGAAGCTGCGCGACCCGTTCACCCCGTCCTGGGGCGAGCCGTACCTGCAGATCGCACACCGCATGCTCGCCGCAGTCAACGCGGCCCGCGTCGAAGCCGTCGGGCACGAAGCCGTATGCGTCAGCCACCAACTCCCGGTGTGGACACTGCGCCGCTTCCTGCAGGGCGACCGGCTCTGGCACGACCCGCGAAACCGTCAGTGCGGTCTCGCGTCGCTCACCTCGTTGGTCTACGAGGGGGACCAGCTGGTCGACCTCGTCTATTCCGAGCCCGCGGGAGCGTCCGATCCGAGGATTTCCGGTGCGTAGGTTTCTGCTGGGTGTGGCCGCAGCGGCCCTCGTCGCGGGATGCTCCACCGGCACCGACGCGGTGGCGCAGGGCGGAACCTTCCAGTTCGTCTCACCGGGCGGACAGACCGACATCTTCTACGAGCCCGACGAGCGCGGCACCATCGGCGAGCTGTCCGGGCCCGACCTGATGACCGAGGGCAAGACGACCTCCCTGTCGGACTACGACGGTGACGTCGTCGTCCTCAACGTCTGGGGCCAGTGGTGCGGACCGTGCCGCGGTGAAGCCGACGACCTCGAAGACGTCTACGAGGCCACCAAGTCCTTGGGCGTCGAATTCCTCGGGATCAACGTGCGCGACGAGTCGCAGACCGCCGCGCAGGACTTCGTCGTCAGCAACAACGTCAGCTACTCCTCGATCTACGACCCGCCCATGCGCACCCTGACCGCGCTCGGCGGCGTCCCCACCTCCGTCATCCCGACGACCGTCGTGCTCGACCGGCAGCATCGCGTCGCGGCAGTGTTCCTGCGCGAACTGCTCGCCGATGACCTACGGCCCGTCGTCGAACGCGTCGCAGCCGAGGAGCCAGTGCAGCCGTGACCGAGACGATGTACCTCGCCGGGATAGGCGCGAGTTTCCAGGAAGCTGCGGCCTCCGGGCCGCTCGTCCTGGCCCTCGGAGCCTGCGTCCTGGCCGGGCTCGTCTCGTTCGCGTCGCCGTGCGTGGTACCCCTGGTGCCCGGATACCTCTCGTACCTTGCCGGAGTCGTCGGGGCCGACGCCCCTGCCGTCAGCGCCGACGAGGCAGCCGTGAAGACGAAGGTGCGCAGCGGGCGGTTGCGCGTGGCCGGAGCGGCGGGTCTGTTCGTCCTCGGATTCACGGTGGTGTTCGTTCTCGCCACCGCATCGGTGTTCGGAGCGATCTCCGTCCTGGCGATCAACCGCGAACTGCTCATGAGGATCGGCGGCGTCGTCACGATCGCCATGGGCCTTGTGTTCGTGGGATTGATTCCCGCGCTGCAGCGCGACGTGCGCTTCGAGCCGAAGCAGATCGGCTCACTGGCCGGAGCGCCACTGCTCGGGGGCGTGTTCGCGCTCGGATGGACCCCGTGCCTGGGGCCGACACTCGCGGGCGTCATCTCACTCGCCGCAGGGACCGACGGCACGACGGCAGCGCGGGGCGTCGTTCTGATCGTGGCGTACTGCCTCGGTCTCGGCTTACCGTTCGTGATCCTCGCGTTCGGTTCGGTCAGCGCGCTGCGTGGCGTCGGCTGGCTACGTACACATGCACGACAGATACAGGTGTTCGGCGGAATCATGTTGATAGCGGTAGGAATTGCACTGGTCACCGGTGCCTGGGATCAATTCGTCGGCTGGGTGCGCGACGCCTTCGTCTCCGATGTGGTGTTGCCGATATGACCACCGACGTCGAAGAGCGCACCGAGGCATCGCCGCCGCGCAAGCAATCCGTGCTGGGCAGGGGAGCGGCGCTGGTCCGTAACACCTGGCGCGGCCTGACCAGTATGCGAACCGCGCTGGTGCTGCTGTTCCTGCTGGCCTTCGCCGCGGTACCCGGTGCCCTGGTGCCGCAGCGCAGCCTCAACGCCGGCAAAGTCGACGAGTACATCGCCGACCGCCCGACGCTCGGCCCGATCATGGACAAGCTCGAACTGTTCGACGTGTTCGGCAGCTTCTGGTTCACCGCGATCTACGCGCTGCTGTTCATCTCGCTGATCGGCTGCATCCTGCCGCGCTGCATCGAGCACGCGAAGCAATTGCGCACCAAACCCGTTCGTGCGCCCCGCAACCTCTCCCGACTGCCGCACCACAGCCGCTACGACGTCGACGGAACACCGGAAGAGATCGCCGCACAGGTACGCACCCAGTTGCGCGGTTGGCGCGTCGCCCAACGAACCGAGGACGGCGGAGCAGTGACTCTGTCGGCGGAGAAGGGCTACGTCCGCGAACTCGGTAACCTCGTCTTCCACTTGTCTCTCGTTGGACTGCTCGCCGCGATCGCCATGGGCAAGCTGCTCGGGTACGAGGGCAACCGCATCGTCATCGCCGACGACGGCCCAGGCTTCTGCACCTCGACCCCGGCCAACTACGACTCGTTCCGCGCAGGCAACCTCGTCGACGGCACCGACCTCGAACCACTGTGCGTGCGCGTCAAGGACTTCAGAGCCGACTACCTCGACACCGGCCAGGCCGAGATGTTCACCTCCAACATCGAATACCAGGCAGGCCAGGACCTGACGAACAACGTCTGGCGCGACGACCAACTGCAGGTCAACCACCCGTTGCGCGTCGCAGGAGACCGCGTCTATCTCCAGGGCCACGGCTACGCACCCACCTTCACCGTGACGTTCCCGAACGGCGAAACCCGCACCGACACGATCCAGTGGCAGCCGACGGACGCGACGACCTTCCTCTCCAGCGGAGTGCTCCGCGTCGACCCGCCCGGCGGCTTGTACACCGACCCCCTGGACCGGCGAAAGAACCAGATCGCCATCGAAGGATTGTTCGCGCCGACGGCGTCGTTCCACGGCAGCCTGCTGTCGTCGAGCTTCCCCGCCATGAACGACCCCGCCGTCGCCATCGACATCTACAAGGGCGACACCGGCCTCGACACCGGACTGCCGCAGTCGATCTTCTCGCTCGATCAGGAAATGATCGCCCAGGGCAGGCTCGTGAAGCAGGACCGCGTCAACCTGATGCCAGGAGAATCGGCGACGCTGAGCGACGGAACGGTCGTCACCTTCGACGGAGCGAAAGAATTCGTCAACCTTCAGGTCTCACACGACCCGGCCCAGACCTGGGTGCTCGTCTTCGCACTCACGATGATGGGCGGTCTGCTCGTCTCACTGGTGATCAAGCGTCGCAGAATCTGGGTCCGACTCACCGCCGACACCCAAGCACGACGTACTGTAGTAGACCTCGGCGGACTTGCACGCACCGATCAGGCGGGGTGGGGCGAAGAGTTCGACCGCCTGTGCACCCGCCTGCTCGGCGACACCTCGAAACAGGAGAACTGACCGATGCCGATCAACGAGACCCTCTCGCAGTACAGCGACTGGTCCTTCGAATCAGCGTTCACCATCTACGTGCTCGCATTCGTCCTGCTCATCGCCCAGTACGCCTCTGCCAAGGCCACGGCCGCTCAGGCGAAGGAACTCGTCGGTGCCGGTGCGCCGGTGGCCCAGTCGCGACCGGGACTGGTTGTCGAAGCCCCGAAACGACCGCTGTCCGAGCGACTCGCAGGCATGGGCTTCGCCCTGCTCGCCCCGGCTCTCGCGCTGCACATCGCCTCGGTGGTGCTCCGCGGGTTCGCCACCCACCGCTTCCCGCTCGGCAACATGTACGAGTTCGTCACCATGGCCACCGCAGCCGCCGCCCTCACCTCCGTGATCGTGCTGCGCAAGAAGACCATGCGCCCGATGCTCGTGTTCGTTCTCGCACCGATCATCGTGCTGATGTTCTTCGCCGCCACCAAGCTCTACGCCGATGCCGCACCCGTCGTCCCAGCGCTGCGCTCCTACTGGCTGCCCATCCACGTCACCATCGTCAGCGTCGGCAGCGGCATCCTCCTGGTCTCCGGCGTCGCCTCCCTGTTGTTCCTGCTGCGCATCAAGCAGCCCATCGGCGAGGAGAGCGTTGGGTTCTGGGGCAAGTTCGCATCCAAGCTGCCCGACGCCCAGGCCCTCGACCGACTCGCCTACAAGACGACCATCGTCGCTTTCCCGCTCTTCGGAGCCGGCGTCATCCTCGGTGCAATCTGGGCCGAAGCCGCATGGGGCCGATTCTGGGGCTGGGACCCCAAAGAGACGATGTCGTTCATCACCTGGATCATCTACGCCGCCTACCTGCACGCCCGCGCCACCTCCGGATGGCGCAACACCCGCGCCGCCTGGATCAACATCGCCGGATTCACCGCCATGCTCTTCAACCTCTTCATCATCAACATGGTGGTCTCGGGACTGCACAGCTACGCGGGACTGAACTAGTTCTCGGCCGCTGGCAGCCTCCGCGCGAGACTGTCAGCTGGTAGCGTCCGATCCGGCTCGATGGGGGACACATCCGAGCTCGGATCTTCGATGTGGGACGCGAACTGGGGGGAATCGGTCATGGCCGATCGGCACGAGAACAACTGGCAACCCGTCCGGCCATTGGACGACGACGTGCCCGAAGAACACGTAGCTCCCCTCACTGAATCCGAGCCGGTCGTTGTCGTAGGGGCGGCGGAGGCCGCACCCGCACCGCCGCTGGAGCCCTTCAGATCGACCCCCATCACGATGCCGCCCGAAAGCATAGGCAATTCGCCCGTGCCGCAGTCCGAGGCCGCCCACACATCGCCGGCGCTTCCCGGGTCGCGGGACGGTGAAGCCCACGGTGGCGGAGACGGTAAGGCGGCGTCGGTCGCGGTGCCACCTGCCGGGATCGACAAGACCGTCGTCGCACCACCTCAGCCCGTGGAACCGCCGACGACTCCCGTGGCACCGACCGTGAAACCGACTCCTTCACATGCGCCGCCCGTCGCATCAGGCCCGCCGCCGTCCCAGAATCCGGTGCTGCAGAATCCGATGCCGCAGAACCAAGGTAGGCCACAAAACTATTGGGCTCCGCAGAATCAAGCCGGGCCGCAGAACTATTGGGCTCCGCAGAACCAGGGCGGCCCGCATGGGCAATGGTCGTCGGAGGGTCACCGGAATCCCCAGAATCAGTGGAACGGTCAGAATCAATGGGGGCCTCAGCCCGGCCAGTGGCCTGGGCCGGCGCATCAAAATCAGCAGCATCAAAATCAGCAGTATCGGGGTCAGCCTCAGCAGGTTCGGCAAGGCCCGGGAGACGCGTTGATCGCCGCACCGGGAGCGGTACCGACCATGAGCCCGAGTCGGTCGGATGAGCAGCCGGTGTCCTCGCTCGATCTCGGCAGTTCGTTGCTCGTCCGATCAGGGAATGCGCCGCCGGTGGCAGGGTGGCGTCGGGCGCTGTATCTGATGTCGCGTGGTCGTCTGAATGTGGGCAACAGTGCCGCTCAGCAGCGACGCCTGGTGCTGACCGCGGAGGTGGATCGGCCTCTCGTCGGGTGTCATCGCGTCGCGGTGCTGTCGCTGAAAGGGGGCGTGGGCAAGACCACGACGACGGCCACACTCGGCTCGACGTTCGCCGAGATCAGGGGTGATCGGGTGATCGCCATCGACGCCAACCCCGATCGGGGAACGCTGGGGCAGAAGGTGCCGGCCGAGACGACCGCCACCGTCCGTAATCTGTTGCGCGACATCGAGTCTTTGGACCGTTACAGCGACGTCAGGGCTTACACGTCGCAGAACGTGCATCGACTGGAGGTGTTGGCGTCCGATTCGGATCCGGCGGCTTCGGAGGCATTCAGCGGTGAGGATTACGATCGCGCCGTGTCGTTGTTGGAGAAGTTCTACAGCATCGTCATCACGGACTGCGGCACCGGTCTGATGCACTCGGCGATGGAGAGCATTCTCGAGGGAGCCGACACGCTGGTGGTGGTCAGTTCGGGCTCGGTGGACGGCGTGCGGAGCGCGTCGGCGACGTTGGATTGGCTCGATGCGCACGGCTACCGCGAGTTGGTCGCCACATCGGTCGCCGTGGTCAACGGCGTTCGGCCGAGAGCTGGAAAAGTGGACCTGCACAAAGTTGTCGAGCATTTCGAGCAGCGGTGCGCGCGAGTGCGAACGATTCCGTTCGACCCACATCTCGAGGAGGGGGCGGAAATCGAACTGGATCGTCTTCGTGGGCGCACGAGGAAGGCACTGTTGGAAGTCGCGGCGGCGGTGGCGGCAGGTTTCCCCGACGCGCCCACCGCTGCCCACCGCAACTGAGAACTACCGAACCCTATTCGCTGGGTTCGGTGCCTGCCTCGGTCCCGTCTTTCCCTCCGCGGCGAGCTTCACGGTTGATTCGCCACAGAAAATCGGGATCGTCATCGGGTCCGACAGTGCGGGTGGGTGGAGCCTGTGTGCTGGGTCCGAATGCCTTCCAGAACAGCACGATGACTGCCACCAAGCCGATCAACGCCAATAAATAGATCACGACGCACCTCCTACTACGAGGGTAGCCGCGATGCAACACCCTCCGCACCCGTCGAGCGTCGAAGATTCCTGAGAATGTTCGATGAGTTCGAGCGGGTGCGGAGATCGAGGGTATTTCCTACGTCAGGACGTCCGAATCAGTGGTGTGCGCCGGCTTCGGTGGTCAGAGAGGTCAGCAACTGCATGACCTCGGTCTCGCGGAATCGACGGTGCCCGCCCGGAGTGCGGAGCGATCCGAGGCGACCGGCGTGTGCCCAGCGTGTCACTGTCTTGGGGTCGACGTGAAAAAGCGCGGCTACCTGACCCGGCGTGAGAAGTGAGTCCTGAGCCTTGTGAAATGTGGGTGCGCTCATCTGTCGTGTCCTCCTACGATTCGGTTCGGTGCATATGCGTCGAACCGGAGATATCGGTCTGCTGCGTTCGAACCCCATGGTTGCACTCGAACCCCTAGGTACTCGACTGATACAAGGTTGGTAAAGGGGAGGTAATGGACAAATCGGTCACGCCGGGGGTGGGTCGGAGTGCTTGCCGAGCCCGGTAACCTGGGACCCGTGAGTGACGCGACGAACGCCGACAGCAGCGAACCTACCAGCGGAAACGGCGCGAAAGGTAGGTCGGCGAAGAAGTCTCTCGCCGTGAACCTGGGTGTGTACACCTTCGCGCGCCTGGCGCTCGTCATCGTGATCGGCGCACTCATCGTCGGCATCGGTTTACTCTTCGGCGTCGAGGTTCCGGTACTCGTCGCCGCGATTTTCGCCGTGCTGATCTCGCTACCTCTGTCGCTGCTCCTGTTCAAGAACATGCGCATCCGCGTCAACGAGTCCATCGCAGCAGTCGACGAGGACAGGCGCACCGCGCGTGCTGATCTGCAGTCGAAGCTGCGCGGTGAAGACGGCAAGAAATGACAAGGACGGTCGATCACTCGGGTTCACGGGCATGGGTCGACAATGCAGTCCGGTTGATCGAGGCCGATTCCCAGCGCAGCGCCGACACACACCTGTTGCGATACCCCCTTCCCTCGGCCTGGGGAATCTCGCTGTACCTCAAGGACGAATCGACGCACATCACCGGCAGCCTGAAGCACCGACTGGCTCGGTCGCTCTTTCTGTACGCAATCTGCAACGGATGGGTCACCGAACGCACCACGGTGATCGAAGCCTCGTCGGGCTCCACTGCCGTCAGTGAGGCCTATTTCGCCGGACTGCTCGGACTGCAATTCGTCGCCGTGATGCCTCGGAGCACCAGCCCGGCCAAGATCGCACTCATCGAGTCCCACGGCGGGAGGTGTCATTTCGTCGATCAGCCCGGCGAGATGTACACCGAGGCGCATCGACTCGCGGCCGAGCCGGACAGCCACTACATGGACCAGTTCACGCACGCCGAACGAGCCACCGACTGGCGCGGAAACAACAACATCGCCGAGTCGATCTTCGACCAACTTCGGCTAGAGGAATGCCCCATTCCAGACTGGGTGGTCGTCGGTGCGGGGACCGGAGGGACCAGCGCCACCATCGGCCGGTACATCCGATATCGCAGGCATGCAACGCAATTGGCGGTTGTGGACCCCGAGAATTCGGCGTTCATCGGCGGCTACGAGTCCGGAGACGCGTGCTACGAGACAGGGCTGTCCTCCCGCATCGAGGGCATCGGCCGACCGCGCGTCGAACCCTCGTTCGTAGGCCAGGTGATCGATCGAATGATCGCAGTGCCCGACGCAGCCTCCGTGGCCGCCGCACGATTCACCTCGGACGCACTCGGTAAACGAGTGGGCGGATCGACGGGCACCAACATCTGGGGTGCCTTCGGATTGATCGCGGAAATGATCGCAGCAGGCCGCAGCGGGAGCGTGGTGACTCTGCTGTGCGACGGCGGAGACAGGTACACGCAGACCTACTTCGACGACGCCTGGGTTTCGAGCCAGGGTATGGATCTCGACGAACCGACCGCAGCCCTCGAAAAGTTCGTTCGTACCGGGGTGTTCTGAGGAGATCTACTTGCTCACCGCCATCGACGCCGCGGCAGTTGCAGCGGCGACGGTGACGACCGCCGGCCAGGCACCGATCTTCTTGGCCAGCGGGTGCGAGGCACCGAACGCGACGAGATAGGTCCCGAGCAGCACACCGGCGCGGGCCGAGCCCGAGGACTTCTGCCACCGGGTCGTGCATGCCACACCCGCAGCGGCCAGTACGGCTCCGCCGAGCTGACGGTTGTGCGACTGCCGGGCGACGGCGAAGCCGCCGAGCAATCCACCGGCAGCGAGTGCGGACGTGGCGATCGAGCGTCGAGTGTCGTTGGTGGCCATGATCATCACCCTAGCCGCGCCTGCACCCGCAGGCTCCTCGCCAGGTGGTCTCGTTGCTCGATCACCAAGCGCCGCAGGGCAGCCGGTGCCCACTCGTGCTCGGCAAGCCAGCTGTCCGCGGCTACCGTCGACGACTGCTGAGGGAACAGGCGGACGACGATTCGCCGTGCGATTTCGATGCTGCGCGAGGTCCACAACGGCGCGATGGCTTCGAAGTACCGGTCGTGGTACCCCTGCGTCAGGTCCGGCCGGTGCCCGGCCCCGAAGCCGGTGATGAAGGCGTCGAGAACATCGTTGGACGCATCGTCGCGCTCGGTGATGGCAGCCCACGCCCTTGCCTTGACCTCGGCGTCGGGGATCGCCGTCGACGCCGCCGTGTGTGAGGTGCGTCCAGACGACGTGTTGTCGGAGGCCAGCTCTGCATCGAGCTCGGCCGAGGTCGCGTTTCCGGTCGCGGCCAGAGCCAGCCAGAACGACCAGCGCTGGTCGGGATCCAAGCGCAGACCTGGCACGGTCGCCGTGCCGTCGAGAAGTGCGCGTAGGTCTGCGGCGCGGGAGCCGTCGAGTTGGGCCGCGGCCGCGGTGGCTCGCGCCCACACCAACTGGGTATCGCTCCCTGGCTCACTCGCATGCAGCTGCGTCCACGACGCCTCGAGCCACTGCCGAGTGGGTTCGCGCCGTCGGTCCTCCGGGAGGTAATGCTCGAGGGCGTACGCCACATTGGCCGTGACTGCGGACAACAGACCGATCTTGGGCTCGTTGGGTGCGAATCTGGTTGCGATGTCGATGTATTCGAGTGCAGACAGCTCGGCGTCGCGGGTGGAGTTCCACAACGCTGACCACACCAGGCCCCGGGCGAGAGGGTCGACGATGCGATCGAGGTGGTTGCGCACGGTCGTACTGGAGCGCTCGTCGAATCGGATCTTGGCGTATGTCAGGTCGTCGTCGTTGAGCAGCACCAGCGCGGCCTCGGGAAGGTCGACCGGCGTTCGTTCCTCGGCGATGTCGAGTTCTCGTCGGTGGGTTCTCGTCAGATTTCCGGCCTCGTCGAGGTCGTAGAGCCCGACGGCAATTCGGTGAGGCCGCGGGTCCGTCTGCGCGATGGCATCGCCGGTGTAGCTGAGCGTGGAGACGCCGGTGGTCTGCAGCCATGCTGCAGCCCAGGTGTCGAGGTCGCGTCCGCTGGCGGTCGACATCTCGCTCAGCAGGTCCGTCAGAGTCGTGTTTCCGAAGGCGTGCGCGCGAAAGTAGTTGCGGGAGGCGGCGAAGAAGGCATCTGCGCCCACGAACGCCCCGAGTTGCTTGAGGACGCTCGCCCCCTTGGCGTAGGTGATGCCGTCGAAGTTGAGCTTCGCGGCCTCGAGATCGGTGATGTCGGCGACGATCGGGTGGGTGGTCGGAAGTTGGTCCTGCAGGTACGCCCACGCTTTTCGTCGGTTGGCGAAGCTGACCCAGGCGTCGGTGAATCGGGTCGCTTCGGCCGATGCAAATGCACCCATGAAGTCGGCAAAGGATTCCTTGAGCCACAGGTCGTCCCACCACTGCATCGTGACGAGGTCGCCGAACCACATATGCGCCATCTCGTGCAGGATCGTGTTCGCGCGGGCCTCGTACTGGGCTTCGGTTGCCGCAGAACGGAATACGTACGACTCGGTGAACGTGACGAGGCCGGGATTCTCCATCGCGCCGAGGTTGTACTCGGGGACGAAGATCTGGTCGTACTTTCCGAACGGGTATGAGTAGTCGAACTTGTCGTGAAAGAAGTCCAGGCCTCGTTTCGTGATGTCGAAGATGTCCTCGGCATCGAAGTACTCGGCGAGAGACGCCCGGCAATAGGCACCGAGGGGGACGGTGAGTTCGCCTCGCGTCCAAATTGATTGGACGCGATGATACGGGCCGGCCGCAACTGCGGTGATGTAGGTCGAGATCGGCAGGGTCGGCGCGAAGGTGGTGACCGTGTCGGCTGTGACTCCCTCGCGGTTCGACAGTACGGTCCATGTCGGCGGAGCCGTGACAGTGAGAGTGAAGGGAGCTTTGAGGTCCGGTTGTTCGAAGTTCGCGAACACTCGGCGTGCATCGGCCGGTTCGTACTGCGTGTAGAGATAGACGTTGTCGTCGACGGGATCGACGAACCGATGCAGTCCTTCACCCGACCGGCTGTATCGTCCGCGCGCGCGAATCCGCACGATGTTGTGCTCGGTGAGCCCGACCAGTTGAATCCGTGAGCCGTCGTAGTCGACCGGCGTGTCGATACCGTTGACGGTCACTTGGTCTACTGCCGCACCGATGAAGTCCACCCAGGTCGCAGCGGTGGTCGCGTCGAATTCGATGGTCGTCACGGTCTCGAAGGTGTCGAGGTCTGCGTCCTCTGCGCGCAGGAGATCGAGGTGAACGCGGTACTTCACCCCGCCGATGTGGCGCGATCGCCTGCGAGTTTCGGTCCGGGTCAGATTCGCGGTGCTCACCGAACCAACCCTAGGCGATCGGTTTTCACAGGGTCGGCGCGGTGAAGTAGTGGTTTCCGAGAGGGTCGACGATATGCAGGACTCCTTCCGGGAGTAATTCGGTGCGCCAGAGCTTCCGTGTTTTGAGGTTGTGGTGGAGCCGACAGCGCGGGCCGATGTTCGTCCGGATCGTCCATCCCCCTCGTTCCGGATTCTGCCGATCGAATTCGACGATGTGGTCTAGGTCGCACCGTTCCGAAGGCACGTTGCAGCCAGGATGCAGGCAGTACGGATGTTCGGCGCGAACCTGCGCGGCAAGGGCTCTGCTCGGCGCATAGGTCAGTGCCCCCGGCGGCGGAATCGTCATGCCTCCGTGGCCGTCGGGGTGTAGGGCGTGGGCGCCGCGAGGGTTGTTCTCGACGATGGCACGCCAGCGTTCGATCAACGTCCCTCCGCCCGGTCTCGATCGAGCCGCTGTATCGGGTGGCGGTGCGTCGCGTGTTGGTGCGTCGGGTGGCGGTGCGTCGGGTGCTGGTGAGACGGGCGGTGGTGTGTCGGGTGGCAGCGGGCCCGTCAGTGCCCTGCCCAGTGGCTCCCTCGTTGGGCGCTCGGACCCCGGCCGTGTGGAACCCGAACCCGCGGTGGCTGCTTCACCGGTGGCGTCGGCATTCGCATCCGAACGTTCGGGCATTGCTGCCATCGGCTCACAGTGCTCGGGAGCCTCGGCATCTGCGACGTCACCCCGAGAGGTCAGGCATGTCGAGCACTCGCACAGCAGTGTCTCGCCGCGCATCAGTGCGGTCTGTGCGTCGCCTCGTCGTTGATCGTCCGAACGTGGATCCTCGGGGTGCAAGCGGGAGACTTCGGCATCGATTCGCGAAAGCTGTTCGTCGGCTTCGCCATCGGTCATCACCGTGGTGAGGCTCGACAGCCCTCGTGCCCGTCGACGAACCCGGACGCGCTTCTCGGTTCGCGCGGCACGTGTGCGTACCGCGCGGTCCCACTCGGCATCGGCCTCGATGAGCAGTCGGTCGATCTCGCGACCCAGGGGGCCCGGTGCCATCTCTCCGGCAGCTTTGAGAACCTCGGCTTCGATGGCGACGACTGTCTCCGGACGCGCATGAAGCAGATGGTCGTGGATCGTTTTGACTCGCTCTTTGTCGAGCGATCCGTTGATGAAACTGTTCCGTACGAGGGGACGTAGCTGACGCCACATCTGAAGCTTGTTGTGAATGGCGGCGAAGGTGGACGACGTTGCCGCGGCCAGCTCGCAGATCGCCGAGCTGTAGAGATCCTTCTCGGTCACTCCTGTGTCCCACGGCGAGGCGCATGCCGTTCGGCCGCGAACGTACTCGTCCATGAGCGCCAGTTCCGATGCGGCAGCGGCGTTTATCGTCCGGCGCGCACCGAGGACGTCGGCGAGCGCAGAGTGATCGTTCGCCATCCACGTCGACTCACGTAGCCCCATGTCACCCCCCAGCGACGAAGGGCCGAACACGTATTCGACCCGTTGCCGAGAAGTGTAGAACCGGGCACCGACAAGTTTTGGCGCCGATGCAGGACGGTGTCTCTTCGCAGTGACAACTTCATTTGCATGCAACGCCGCTACGCTCGTCATCACGTGCAGGGCAAGCCCGGAGGCGGCGCAGTGAATACCTTTCAGAAGTCGGCAGCAGCGTTCAACAAGGTTTTTGTGGTCGTCATGAAGGTGCCGGTGCTCGACAGGGTTCTCGGACGGTCGATGGGGATTTTGACCTACACCGGCCGCAAGTCCGGCAAGAAGTTCTCACTGCCGGTGGCCTACAAGCGAACAGGCAATCACGTGAAGGTTGCGGTGGCCGTTCCGGACAAGAAGAACTGGTGGCGAAATTTCGAGAACGACGGCGGACGGGTCGATGTCGACCTCGGCGGCGTCCATCATTCCGGCCTTGCCGTGGCGACTCGCGACGATCGTGGGCGAGTAACTGTCGACATCGACTTTGAGCGCTGAGTACGTCGTAGCCCTCGGCCGTCCACGAACCCTACGATGGCGCCATGAACTTTTTGATTCGGCTCGTGATCAATGCCGTTGCAATCTGGGTTGCCAAGGAATTCGTGGATGGCATCACTGTCACCAGCTCGGGGCGCGGCGATGGGTGGGACATCGTGGTCCTGCTCGGTATCGCGGCCGTGTTGACGGTCGTCAATGCGTTCATCAAACCGCTGGTGCAGCTCATGTCGCTGCCGCTGCTGATTCTGACGCTCGGGTTGTTCACTCTCGTGATCAACGCGTTGATGTTGTTGTTGACGGGCTGGCTGTCGTCGCAGACCGGCTACGGCCTCGAGATTGTCGGGTTCGCCGCGGCGTTCTGGGGCGCGATCATCATTTCGATCGTGAACTTTTTGCTGGGCGCGTTCGTTCCCGACAAGCGCTAGGCGAAGGCCAGCGCCACTCCTGTGCTTGCGCCCCAGACGAGCATCGCCAGGCCCGAATCGCGCAGTGCCGGAATCAGTTCGAATCCGTGAGCGCCCTTGCGTACCGGGGAGTTGGCGCGTGCGGCGAAGGGGAGCGCGAGCAGGCCCACCAGCGCCCATGGAGTGCGGGCAATCAGTGCCACCGTCATCGCGAACGGCACCACCAGTAGCGCGAGATGCAGGTAGCGAGTGCGCATGTCACCCAATCGCACTGCCAGCGTGAGCTTTCCGGATTCGGTATCGGTGGGGATGTCGCGGAGGTTGTTGGCGACGAGTACTGCGCTGGAGAACGACCCGACGGCCACTGCAGCCAACACGCCGGCCCAATCGATCTGCTCGGCCTGTACGAACTGGGTGCCCAGTACCGCAACGAGACCGAAGAACACGAACACGGCTATCTCGCCGAAACCGCTGTATCCGTACGGCTTCGAGCCGCCGGTGTAGTACCAGGCACCGGCGATGCAGACGAGTCCGACGATGACCAGCCACCAGGCGCTGGTCGCTGCCAGAACCAATCCGGCCACGGCGCCGACTGTGAAGCAACCGATGGCGGCCTTCTTGACGGCACCGGCGGACGCAGCCTTCGAGCCGACCAGTCTCAGTGGCCCGACTCGTTCGTCGTCGGTGCCCCGGATTCCGTCGGAGTAATCGTTGGCGAAGTTGACGCCGACGATCAGAGCCAACGAGACGACCAACGCCAGCAGCGCCTTCCACCACACTCCTCCGTCCAGCGACAGGGCCGCGCCGGTGCCGACGAGGACGGGGGCGATCGCATTCGGGAGCGTGCGCGGTCGCGCACCTTCGATCCA
The DNA here is from genome assembly GCF_040702585.1 of Rhodococcus sp. NPDC079359. Classification (NCBI taxonomy): domain Bacteria; kingdom Bacillati; phylum Actinomycetota; class Actinomycetes; order Mycobacteriales; family Nocardiaceae; genus Rhodococcus; species Rhodococcus sp. NPDC079359. Next base: position 53,813 of record NZ_JBFBLH010000003.1, on the reverse strand, counting down.
TTGCGCTGTGGTGGCCATGAGCGACGATCTTTCCGTATCTGTCCGACGGGTGAGAACGCGGCCGGTCAGAACGGCAGGCGTGGCAATACCGGCAACGGGATGACGGGCATCTGGACACCGGGAATCTGTGGCAGGGGCACCGTGGGTGCGGGCGGAGGTGCCGGCGGGTAGTAGTGCGGCTGCTGGTACTGCACGTAGGGCGCGGAATTTGCGGCGGCCGGCGCAGGTGCGGTGGTTGTCGGTGGGGGAGGAGGGATGTCGGGAAGCGGTGCCGGCGTGGTCGTCGTCGTGCTGGTACTCGACGGCCTGGTGGTTTGCGACACTGATTCACCGACGCTCGACGGGGTGCTCAGCGGTTGACCCTCGTCGCTGGATCCGAGTGCCGTGAACAGTCCGATGGCGGCAATGACGCCGGCGATCGGAAGTGCGATCATGCCCAGTCGCGCCAGGGCTGGACGGTGCGAGACGAGGGGCGGCACGTGGGTGGCGTCGACGTGGGCGGCGTGCACCGCGGCACCGCCGGCGACAACGAGCTCGGGCCGGTCCGGGACCACGACCGGTAGCTGCAGGAAGCGTTCGAGGGTGGCCCGGACCAGCGGAATGTTGGACGTGCCGCCGATCGCGACGACGGCGTCGGGGTAGAACTCTGCCTCGCGGCCGAGTCGGCGAACCGTCTCGGCGGCCTGCTCGGTGGAGCGTGCGATGGACAACTCGAAGATGTGCCGCTCGAGGAGGATGTGCTCGCCATCGGGGGTGCTGGTGGTCAGGTGCGAGGACAGCGCTTCCTTGATTCCGCGGCAGAAAGCCGTCAGCGCACTGTCCTCGTCCGGAGATTGGGGCGCACGCACTATGCCGAGTCCGAGTATGTGTTCCCGGACCACGGCGTCGAAGGAGGCACCGCTCATGGCGGTGGTCCGCGCGGAACCGTAGGAGCGGCCGGATTCGACGTCCACGATGTCGACGTCGACACCGGTCTCGCCCGCGTCGAACAGCGCGATCGTCCGGTGGTGGGAGGGGAGCCCCGGGCGCAGGTACTCCATTGCCGCGCCGGTCTTGTCGATGAGGTGGACGTCGGAGACGTACTCCTCGGCCAGTGCTTCGGCGATCTGGGTGCGTTCTTCGGGGGTGCGATAGGCGACGCCGAGAGATTGGGGCGCGTCCGGACTGTCGACGATGCCGCGGACGACGCGCGCGACGTCGGATGCCGTGGGGGAGAACTGCCAGTCGTCGAATGGGGTGCCGTCGGTCCATGCACCGTTTTCGGTGGTCCGCGCCGTGCGAATGCCGCACGTGCCCAGGGACACACCCACTGACGAACGCATCGCTTCTCCGGCCTCTCCATTTCGATGACGGTGTTCGGGTCTGAAGAACTCGCCCTCATGACAGGCGACGTGAACACTGTACCGTCTCGCGGTTTGGTTAGAGGCTCGAAACAATCCGATGGTCAGGTCTATGGAGTTGCATCACCGGTCTACGATCTGGTGGCCGTCGCGCTTGCGTCCGCTGTTCGGCCAGCTCAGAGCGGGAGTGAGGTCTCCGTCAGGCCGACGCCGCCCGTGCCGCGCAGCTTTCGGAACCATTCGGTGCCGAAGGTGGAGGCGAGGTCCTCGACGGACATCTGCAGAAACGGTCCGAAGTCACCGACCTGTGTTTCGTGGGCTTCCATTGCACCCCGTTTCGCGTTCATGACGCTGGAGACGTCGACCACCGTCGTGATCTCGGTTTCCGGCAGACCGAACGTGTCCATGTCCGGCGGTGACGCCTCCTCACCCCAGTGCGGATTGGCCTCCATCAGTCGGCGCATGTGGTCGCGGTTGGTGGTGGTCTCGTAGACGAATCGAGTGTCGGCGATCTCGGTGGCGCGCTTGCCGACGACGTGAACCTGGATGTGGTCGGGGTGCCCGTAACCACCGTTCGGGTCGTAGATCGTCACGACGTCCGCCTGCTCTTCGAGCAATACGTCGGCCAACCGTTGCGCTGCGGTGTCGACGTCGACGTTGCAGAAGGCTTCCGGGTTCGCATTCTCCGGAGTACCGGCCATTCCGGAGTCGGCGTAGTGCAGCCGCACGATGCGGGAGACTCCGAGAACGGCTGCCGAACGATCCAGCTCGACGCGTCTGCGCTCGGCCAGTGTCTCACCGTCGGTGAGGATTCCGTCTGGAAACTCACCGAGGGCACCGTCGGTCGCGGTGACCAGGACAACGCGGTGGCCGGCATCGGCGGCGAGCCGCATGACTCCGCCGGTGCCGAATACTTCGTCGTCGGGATGTGCGTGGAAGCAGACCAGAACACTCATGCGGTGAATGCTTGCATGTCGAAGAGGGTGCGGCCCAGTCGGCGGAGAAATACGATCTGCGGATGACCACACAGCGGTCGGCCGCGATTCGTTCGTATTGGCAGGACTCACGAGCGGATCGGTACTGCCGCGCACTGCATCCCGTCGGGATTTTCTTCGCTCTGGTGTTCTTCGCGCTGTCCATGACTCCGTCGCTGCTGCCCAGGGTCTGGTATCTGCAGGCGGTGGCCACCGGAATCAGCGTCGCGATCGGATACGGAGTGGGTTGCCTGATCGCGTGGGTGGTGCGGATCTGTGGAGTGTCACCCGACTGGTCGGAGCAGTGGCGTCGACGCGGGTGGTGGGCGCTGGCCGTGGCCGCGGTGGTGGTGATTCCGCTGTTCCTGATCCTGGGATCGTGGTGGCAGCAGATCGTCCGCAAGCTCGTCGGTGTGGAGGATCCCGGGAGGCCGCTGTACATCGCGGTGCTGGTGGTCTCGCTGGTGGTTGCCGTGGGAGTGCTCGCCTTGGGTCGTCTGCTGCGGCGAGCCACCCGTGCGTTGACGCGATGGGGCAAGCAGTACGTGCCGAGGCCGGTCGCGAGGATCGCGAGCGTGATCGTCGTAGCCCTGTTGGTGGTGTTCGCCGTCAACGGCGCGCTGATTCGCGGCATCGTGGCGGTCGCGGAGAGATCGGCCTCCACTGCGGACCGCGGCAATCACGAGGGCGTCGAGAAGCCCACCGCGGCCGAACTGTCGGGTTCGGACGCCTCGAACGAGGAGTGGGATTCCCTGGGGCAGGAGGGTCGACGCTTCGTCGTGTCCGGGGTATCGCCGGACGAGATCAGTGAGTTCACCGGAAGGCCTGCGGTGCAACCGATCCGCGCCTACGCGGGCGTGGAGTCCGCGGACACCGTCGAAGGTGTGGCCCAGCGGGTGGTGGCAGAGCTCGACCGTACCGGCGCATTTTCTCGCGCTGTGCTCGGTGTCGCGACGACCACCGGGCGCGGGTGGGTGAACGAGAGCGTCGCTCGCCCTCTGGAATACCTGTACGACGGCAACTCGGCGATCGCGTCGATGCAGTACTCGTTCCTGCCGAGCCCGATGGCATTTCTCGCCGATCGCCAGACTCCCCAGGATGCCGGACGGGCCCTCTTCGAGGCGGTGTACGAGGTGTGGAGCGAACTCCCCGAGGATTCGCGACCGAAGCTGGTGTTGTTCGGCGAGAGCCTCGGTGCCTATGGCGGACAGGATGCGTTCAGCGGCGCGCAGGACATGATCGCGCGCATCGACGGTGCCCTGTGGGTCGGCAACCCGAACTTCACCCCGCAGTGGGCCCGCATCACCGGTGGGCGCGACGCCGGATCTCGCGAGATCCTGCCTGTCATCGACGGTGGCGAGCACGTTCGTTTCGCCAGCTCGTCCGGTGACCTCGACATCGGCGGGCAATGGGAAGAGCCCCGAATCGTGTACTGGCAGCACGCATCCGACCCCATCGTGTGGTGGTCGCCGGATCTGATCCTGAACCGGCCCGACTGGCTACGAGAACCCCGCGGCGCGGACGTCGATCCCGGAGTGCAGTGGTTCCCGTTCGTGACCTTCTGGCAGTTGACGTTCGATCAGGTCTTCTCCACGAACGTCGACGACGGCCACGGCCACAGCTACGGAGCCGACGCGGTGAACATGTGGGCCGACATCCTCGAGCCTGCCAACTGGTCCGAGTCCGACGTCGAGCGGTTGTACGAGAAAATGGCGGGCTGAGGCGTCGGCTGCTCGGTCGTTCGCCCACCCACCACCGGCGCAAATGCGCGCGCGTTTGCCGAACGCGCGCAGGTTCGCTACCTGCTGGCCGACGACTTCGCGTGCACCTGACGAACGCGCGCGCATTCGTGCGTGAGGTGGGTGGGCGTGAGGTATTCGTGCGTGAGGCGTTCGTGCGTGAGACAGTGCAGCAATGCCGCCTGTCTCTGCCGGTCGACCCAACGCTGATATCGATCTGTCGACAGTTCTCGAGCTCGAACGAGAGCTACAGACTGCGGAGTGTCGACGCGATCGCGAGAGGCTTGCCCTCCTGCTCGCCGACGACTTCACCGAAGTCGGAGCCTCGGGAACGGTGTGGGACAAGTCGTCGATACTCGACTTGCTCAGCAGCGAAAGCCCCGTCGAGATCGAGGTGATCGAACCGATCGGACGGGTAATCGGTGCAGATTGTGTTCTGCTGCAGTGGATTTCGAGAACACCTGATGCGCGAGCTCGCAGAACCTCGCTGTGGCGACGCACGAACACCGGTTGGGAATTGGTGCACCATCAAGGCACGCCGCTCGAGTGAGCACTCCGGGGCAAATGCGTGCGCGTTTGCTGAACGCGCGCAGTGTCGCCACCTGTTCGCAGACCAGTCCGCGCGCACCTGACAAACGCGCGCGCATTTGCGGTCTAACCGGAACCGCTGCGCTCAATCCGGAACCGCTGCGCTCGATCCGGAACCGCAGTGCTCAACTCGAGACCGCTGCGCTCGGTCGGAACTCCCCAGTCACTCAGCGTTTTTCCAGCACCGTTCGCAGTTTCGCCCGATTCAGTTTTCCCGGCCCTCGTGTCGGCAGTGAATCTAGTAGGAACAATTCTCGGGGTGCCGCGGTGATGTCCAGCGATGCGGCGACGTGGGAGCGCAAGTCCGCCAGTGTCACCGGAGCGGAGGCGACTACCGCGACCACCACTTTCTGGCCCAGGCGCTCGTCGGGCAATCCCACGACGGCGCATTCGAGCACCGCGGGGTGGGTGGCCAGTGCAGCCTCGACGACCTGCGGCACGACGGTCAATCCGCCGGTCGAGATTGCCTCGTCGAGTCGCCCCGAGATGCTCAGCACGCCGTCGACGATGGTTCCGGCGTCGTCGGTGCGGAACCATCCAGGTTCGGCGAAGGCCGGGTGGTCGGGCAGTCCGCGGTATCCCGAGGCCAAGGTCTTTCCCCCCAACACGACCCTGCCGTCGTCGATGCGAACCACCGTGTTGCGCAGTGCAACTCCGTCGTACACGCAGCCGCCGGCCGTTTCGCTCATTCCGTAGGTCCGCACCAATCGGATTCCCGCGTCGTGTGCCTTCGTCCGCAACGGCATCGGTGTTGCCGCCCCGCCCAACAACACAGCATCGAGCGAGGCCAACGCAGCCACGGCCTCCGGGATCTCGAATGCCTTCACCAACTGCCCTGGAACCAGCGACGTGTAGCGCAAGGGCCCCGACATCCGGCCGATCGCGTCGATCAGAGCGGTGGGATCGAAACCTCTCGACACGTCCATGATCACGGGCGAGGTTCCGGCGAGCACACTGCGCAGCAGCACCTGCATTCCGGCGATGTGGTGCGCGGGCAGCGCCAGCAGCCACGACCCCGGTCCGCCGAGTCGCTCCTCGGTGGCCGTTGCCGACGCCACCAGCGCAGCGGCCGACAGCATCGCTCCCTTGGGAATGCCCGTCGTTCCGGAGGTCGCGACGACAAGCGCGACGCCGTCGTCGATGGGTGTTCCCGGTGCCAAGGCGTCGTGCAGGCGCTCGGTCTCACGCGGATCGTCGGCCGGCACGGGAAGCAGGGCCGGGTCGTCGCCGGCGAGCATGCGGCTCAGCCGCGGCATGATGTTCGCCGCTGCCGGTCCCGTCGGAATGGATACGCTCTCGAGCACGGACTCGAGGCTAGTCGCTGGGCTCAACTCGGACGGGCGCACCTGTCGGCCCGGCGGTTGTCACCCGACGTCGAGTTGCTGTGGAACAGTGGAACATCGTGAAGGGATCGGGCATGGACGACGCGGTGTGGGCAGCTCTGTCGTACTTCGATTCCGTCGATCCCGCGCTCGCCGCCGATGCGCGCTTGGGGTGGGACGGTCTGGTCGATGTGTCTCCGCCCGCGGGCCCGACGCAACATTCCGTGCAGACCTACCTGTGGATGTATCTGCGCCACGCGGCCGAGGGGCCCGATCGTGCGGTCGACATCGCCCGTGCGCTCGGCGACCTACTCGACCGCCTCGGACGCGTCGGATACGCGGAGATAGCTCGGAGCACCGTCACCGAGGAACTCGTGCGGATCTCCGACGATGCTGTCTGGTTGCAGCACTATCGCGCCGCCACCGAACAATCGGGTATCGGTGCCGTCGACACCGATCTCGTCACCTGGCAGGACGCTCCGACCGGCGTCGAGCGGGCCATCGTCGAGAAGATCGGCGAGACGTTGGAAGTCGCGACCATCGCCGGTGAGTTCGAGCCGTCCAAGCCCGGCGGGCGACCGCTCGGCACCAACGCGCAGGCCATGCGCCGACGCGGCGTCACCGATGCTGTGCTGACGTCCGATCGAGGTAAGGACGACTCCGAGGCGGTCCTGCTCGAGCAGCTTCTCGACCACCGCATCGACCTGTGGAGCAACTACAGCGCACCGCGGGCCGAGCTCTATCTGGGGCTGCGCGAGACGTTGCACGAGGCCGCCCGGCCCGTGTACGGCTGCGTGCGCAGGCTGGAGAGCTTCATCGGATGCATCGGCGACGGTGTCGGATTGACCGACGCCGGGTATCTGCCGGACGAGCTGGTGGCGAGCATTGCGACCACGGTGTTTCCTCCGGCCGAACGCCCCTTGCACATCGGCCGCGAACTCGACACGGAGAAAGTACTGACTGTCCGACGCCTCCTGATGAGGGTGCGTTTGTTGCGTCGTTCCGCCGGGCGGTTGGTGCCGACGGCGCGGACACGGCAGCTCAGCTCCGACGGGCTCTGGCGAGTGCTGACCGCAGGCATCGTCGGCACCGAATATCACCCGGACACGATTGCCGCGGAGGTGGTTCTGGCACGGATGATCGTCGGTCACGAGGTGACCGACGTGGACGCGACAGCAGACGACCTCGCGCGTCTGCTGCGCGCCGAAGGGTGGACCCATTCCGGCGAGGAGCCCGCTGCCGAGCACGCCGAGCCGTTGGCGCGGACCCTGATTGCCGAACTGGGGGCCCTCGGAGCGTTCGAGCCGACGGAACCGGGCGCGTCGGGACCGGGTGTTTCGGAACCGGAGCCGTCCGGTTCGGTGGCGACCGAGGAAGGCAAGCGACTCGCCGCAGCCGTGCTGCGGCATCGGCTGCTGCACACGCGCTATCCGTCGTTGTGACCGCTCCAGGTTGGGCTATCGGTCGAAACTGCAGATCCGGCACGGTTAAACTCGCCTGGATCCGGTTCCAGAACGGGCCCGGCTGGTCGTTGCGAGGTGATGCCGGTGGACGGTGAGGTCGCGGACCCCGCGCGCTCCCAGTCTCGCCGGCAGAGCGACTCCGCCCGTCGCTACCTCGATTTCGAGGCGACGACGCCTGCTCTGCGATCGACGGTCGAATTCGCCGCACGCAGCGTCGGATTCGCCATCGCACAGCTCAATGTGCTCGACGAAGACACTCAGTACACGCTGGTCAACATCGGTGGACCGCCGGTGTCCACCGTCGTGCGAGCCGACACCCTGTGCGACGACGTGGTGCGTTCCGGCGAACCTGCAGTCGTGGCGCACGGTCGCGTGCACGCCACCACTCGGCAGCGCGCCATCCTCGACGAGAACGGCATCGCGTCGTACGCGTCGGTTCCGCTGCGTGGGCGAGAGGGCCTGGTCATCGGCACCCTCTGCCTGCTCGATCGCACGCCCCGTCCGCTCTCCGGTGAGCAGATGCAGGAACTCGAACAGTTCGCGTCGGTGCTCGAGGAGCAGCTCGATCTGCATCGCCGCGTCGGATCCGGCGTCATTCGGCTGGGCAGCGACAACGATATCGCCGACTCCATCGCCGACGGTCACATCGTGCCCTGGTTCCAATCGATCGTGGACTTGCGCACCGAGGAGATCGTCGGCTTCGAGGCATTGGCGCGGTGGCACCACCCCACCAGGGGGATGGTGGTGCCGGCGGATTTCGTACCGTTCGCCGAGGCCAGCGAACTGATCATCGACGTCGACCTCAGTGTGCTCACCCAGGCCGCTGCCGAAATGAAGAAGTGGCACGTCCACCGTCCGGACCTGCGACTGACCGTGAACATTTCCGGACGCCACCTCGCCCATCCCGACGGTGTCAGTCAGCTGCAGCGTGCCATCGCGTCCTCCGGGGTGTCGCCGTCGTCGATCTCGCTCGAGCTCACCGAGACCACTGCCGTGACGCCGGGGCCGCTGCTGCGCAGGCATATCGACGACGTGCACCGGCTCGGCTTCCGGGTGTTGCTCGACGATTTCGGCTCGGGCTGGTCTTCGCTCGAACGACTGGTGACGCTGCAGCCCGACGGCATCAAGATCGACGGGCACCTGACGAGGTTCGTCGACACCGTGGCCGGACGCGCCATGATCAGGTCGTTGGCCGGAGTGGCGAAGGATCTCGATCTGACGATGATCGTCGAAGGCATCGAAAGTCGTGAACAAGCCGACGCGGCCCTCGAACTCGGTTGCACGCTGGCGCAGGGATATCTGTGGTCGCGGCCGCAGTCGGCAACGGCAGTGCTTCGCACGATCGCCGACGGCGTGAAAGACCGTTAGCGGTTGTCCTTTCGCAACGGGTGATCCTGTGGAATCTGCACCAGCACGATGGGAATCCCGTCCGGATCCTCGATCCACATCTCGATCAGACCCCACGGCTCGGTTCGCGCCTCACGGACGATCTCGATGCCGGCTGCGGTCAATTCCTCTGTAGCAGAACCGATATCGCGTACCTGCAGCCACAGGGCACCGGAGAACGACCCCGATTCGTCACCACGATGGTGCGCTGCGACCTCGATCAGGCCCTGCCCCGCGAAGAACACCGTCCCACCGGGGTATTCGCGACACACCGCCAACGAGAGACCGTCACGGTAGAACTCGAGAGTTCTGTCGTAGTCGACCGGCCGAAGAATTGTCCGAGAAGCGAGGATGTCCACCCCGCATGGATACCACGATCACAGATGGTCCTTCCGCAGGCTCCACTCCTGTCTCTCTCACAGTTCGGTCGTCGCGATTCGGTTGCCGCCCGCGGCCTTCGCCTCGTACATCATCGAGTCCGCGACCCGCGTTGCCCGCGTCACGATGTCGAGGTTCTGATCCCACACGGGCGAATCCGCGTGCAGAATCGCGGCCCCCACACTGACCGTCACCGCGATGGGATCCTCGGGATCGCGAAGCGCTCGGCGTACCCCGTGGACCAGAGCATCGATGTGGAGCCGTGACGTCGACACGACGGCGAGATACTCCTCTCCGCCGGTGCGCGCGATGACGCCGTAGTCACCCAGGTGTGCTCGCAGACGCTCGGCGACCCGCACGATGACCGCGTCGCCTTCCTCGTGTCCGTACATGTCGTTGACGGATTTGAAGCGGTCGATGTCGATCATCACCGCCGCCGAGCACTGATCCTTCTCTCGGCCGAGTGGCCACACCTCGTCGATGGCCGCGTCGAGACCACGACGATTGCGCAGACCGGTGAGCGGATCGAGCAACGAATTGCGGGCATCGTCGGTCAACATGGTGATGAGCAGATGCGACACCAGCGGAACGCCGGCGATCGCGAGCAGTACGACGTGCGTCCGGAAGATCAGTGAGGCGGTGTCGATCTCCCCACCGGAGTGCGTGGCCGCCGCGGCGACGAGGGTGCACGCCACCGCAAACACCAGGTGCGCGAGCAGCCAGCGTGGACTGAGGCAGAACGTGCAGAACGTCCCGATCACCGCGAACAGCGTGCAGGTCAGGAGCGCGTCCGCGAGTGGGTTGATCGCTATCGCCGACGCCGTTCCGAGGTCGGAGAAGACTGCGAACGCCACCACCCCGACTCGGCCGGGAAACGGTCTGGTGATCCACGCCGCGCTGACGGCCACGACCATGACTGCCAGACCTGCTTTCCAGGCGACGGCGACCGGGCTGCGTGAGGTGTCCTCCGAGAACAGCGACACCACCGCCAGCACGCCGAAGTTGAGCGTCAGAAATGCCATCACCCACCGGACGATCTTTCCGGCGGGCCGGGAGTTCTGGAAGTCCGCCATCCAGCGGTAGTCGTAGGGCTTGGTGAACCAGGCGCGTACAGCGCCCACAGCACTGTGGTGGTTTCGGCGGTGCGACGTCGAAATCACCAGTGGGTCAGAAGTATCGGGGGAAGGGAGACCAGTCGGGCTCGCGCTTGTCGAGGAAGGCGTCGCGACCCTCCACCGCCTCGTCGGTCATGTAGGCCAGGCGTGTCGCTTCACCGGCGAACAGTTGCTGACCCACCAGGCCGTCGTCCTGCAGGTTGAAGGCGTACTTCAGCATTCGTTGTGCCTGAGGTGATTTCGCGTTGATCTTCGCAGCCCACTCGATTGCCGTGTTCTCGAGCTCTGCGTGATCGACCACCTTGTTCACTGCGCCCATACGGTGCATCTCCTCGGCCGAGTACGTCTCGCCGAGAAAGAATATCTCCCGGGCGAACTTCTGACCGACCATCTTGGCCAAATACGCACTGCCGTAACCACCGTCGAAGCTGCCGACGTCCGCGTCGGTCTGCTTGAACCGGGCATGCTCGCGGCTCGCGAGGGTCAGATCGCACACCACGTGCAGGCTGTGGCCGCCGCCCGCTGCCCAGCCGTTGACCAAGCAGATGACCACCTTGGGCATGAAGCGGATGAGGCGCTGCACCTCGAGGATGTGCAGGCGCCCGGCGCGGGCCTTGTCGACGGTGTCGGCGGTCTCTCCGTCTGCGTACTGGTAGCCGCTGCGTCCGCGAATGCGCTGGTCACCGCCGGAGCAGAAGGCCCACCCGCCGTCCTTGCTGCTCGGCCCGTTGCCGGTGAGCAGCACGGTCCCCACATCGGAGCTCACCCGAGCATGTTCGAGCGCGCGGTAGAGCTCGTCGACGGTGTGCGGCCGAAACGCGTTGCGAATCTCGGGACGATCGAACGCAACCCGGACGGTCGCGTCGGACACGTGCCGGTGATACGTGATGTCGGTCAGGTCCTCGAAGCCGGGAACGGGACGCCACAGTGCTGGGGTGAAGGTCACGGGCGTCAGCTTAGTGTGGGCCGACGCCGGATCAGGGCTGGGTCCGTGCCGACCGGTCGGTGCAGCTAGCGTGCAGTCATGACCGACCCGATCGAACTGGACCGCGATTACGACCACCATGGGGGCTTCCCGCGTTTCGTGCCTGCGAAGGTGGGGCCGGAGTACGGGCAGCTGCTCGAGGCGCTGCGCACGGTGCAGGACCTCGCGGTATCGACCTCGTTGCCGGCCGAGGTCACCCAGGCGGCGGCCGACAAAGCCCGGGAACTGATCGAGCTGCTGACCCCGCACGTGGTGGCCGAGGGCCGCCAGACCGCCGGGCGCGTTCCGCGTCTGCCGGGTCGAGGTTCGCTGCTGTTGATGCCGTGGATCATCGAGAAGATCGACGCCGACGGCGTCCGTAGTCGGGGCATGTTCCGTCGTTTCCATCTCGGGGGTAACTCCGCCGCGCACGGCGGCACCCTGCCACTACTGTTCGACGACCTCTTCGGCCTCATCCAGCACGCGTACGGCAGGCCCATCAGCCGGACGGCGTATCTGCACATCAACTACCGCAAGGTGACGCCGCTCGATACCGAGCTGGTCGTCGAGGGTGCGGTGGATCGGGTCGAGGGACGCAAGACGTTCATCAACGCCCGGCTGACCGATCTGGACGGCAACCTGTTGGCCGACTGCGAGGCGTTGATGGTGCAGCTGCTCCCGGGGCAGCAATGATTCCCCCGATCGACGATGTGCTCGACGGTGCACACGTGCTCTCGCTGCCGATGCGCACCAAGTTCCGTGGCATCACCACCCGTGAGGTGATGTTGATGCGCGGGCCCGCCGGTTGGGGTGAATTCTCACCGTTTCCCGAGTACGACGACGCGGAATCGGCCCCGTGGTTGGCGTCGGCGATCGAAGCCGCGTGGGACGGCCCGCCGAGTCCGCTGCGCCGACGCATCCCGGTGAACGCGACGGTTCCGGCGGTAGAGGCTTCGGACGTGGCGTCGGTGCTGGGCCGGTTCCCCGGGGCCGAGACGGCGAAGGTCAAGGTGGCCGAGAAGGGGCAGACCCTCGCCGACGACGTCGCCCGGGTGCGCGCGGTGCGCGAGTTGGTTCCGCGGGTACGGGTCGACGCCAACGGGGGTTGGAGCGTCGACGAGGCTGTTGCGGCTTTGGCCGCCCTGACCGCGGACGGTCCACTCGAGTACGCCGAGCAACCGTGCGCGTCGGTGCCGGAGTTGGTCGAAGTGAGGCGTCGGGTGCGCGGGGTGCGGATCGCTGCCGACGAGAGCATTCGCCGGGCCGAGGATCCGATGAAGGTCGTCCGCGCAGGCGGAGCCGACGTCGCGGTGCTCAAGGTCGCTCCGCTCGGTGGAATGCGGGCGCTGCTCGAGCTCGCAGGCGAACTGGGGGAGTACGGCGTGCCGGTGGTGGTGTCGAGTGCGCTCGATTCGGCCGTCGGTATCTCGGCCGGGTTGGCCGCAGCTGCTGCGCTGCCGCATCTCGAATTCGCCTGCGGTCTGGGGACAGGCGCACTGTTCGTTCGAGACGTCGCACCCGCGCCCGAGGTGATCGACGGAACGTATCCGGTCGGCAGCCTCGAACCCGACGCCGAGGCCCTGATCGAGCTCGATGCGGCCGCCGATCGCACGCAGTGGTGGATCGATCGAGTTCGGCGCTGCCACGCCCTTCTGCGGTAGTCTTGCGCCCGGTCCGCGTGGGGCCGCTGACACATCTGGGAGGAACTTCGAAGTGGTTGCTGCACTGAAGGATTCACTGCTCGACGAGTCGAAGGCCGACGCGCTGCGCGTCGATGTCCTGGCACTGATCGACGCCGAGGTCGCAGACAAGAAGGGTGCGAGCGGGCTCGCGGTCAAGGGGGGATACGGCGCGGTGAAGAAGGTCGGGCCGTCGTACATCGACAACGCGGTCTCGGCTCTGTGGCCCGATTTCGTCGACAAGCTCGACCCGTTCTGGCAGTCGTACAACGCTGCCCCGCAGGGGACGTTCGGTCAGTACCTGGCCGCCAACGGCGACGCTGCCTCCGACGCACTGCTCTCGGTCACCGATGCGCGCATCGAGGAGACCGACAAGTCCGTCGTCAAGAAGTTCTACGGCAGCCTGCGTGGCTCGGCGAAGAAGAACGTCACCGAGGCACTGCCTCGGGTGGGTGACCTGGTCGCCAAGCACGCCTGAGCGGCTTCGCCGCATGTGAGTGTGGAGCCCTCGGGTCGTTCCGCGGGCTCCACTCCCACCTCGTAGCAGGCTACGAGTTTCCGTTCACATGCGCGTAGCGCTCAATCGCTCCCAGTCGGCTTCCGTCTGATCCGCGTACAGCTGCGCGAAGCGGCACAGCGCCACCTCGAGGGCGTCGGAATCGCCGGTGTAACCCGAGATCATCGACGCGCCACTGGTGCGCGCGTGGCCCTTGGCCAGCAGTCGGCCCACCACCCGTGCGTAGTCGACCAGCGCGGGTGCGTCGATCGACGACAGGTCGATCGTTCCCTTCATGTTGCGGAACTGGCGCACGTAGTACTGCCGTCCGGCGATGGTCGTCCAGCCCAGCAGCGGATCGCTGACGGTCTGCAGATCCTGCTGATATTCCACGACCCGCTGGCCCTGGTGATCGTGCCAGGCCGATTCGCCGTGCACGTACGGCGCGAGCACCGAGCGTCTGGCCTGCTTGAGCTGCAGAAACACCACGTCGTCCTCGCTGGTGCCCTCGAGCAGGGCCACGTACGCCCGCAGTCCGACGCTGCCGACGCCGACGACGCGGTGCGCCACGTCGATCAACGTGTATCCACCGAGCACTCGACGCCAGTGCGGGGTGAGGGTGAGCAGGTACTCGTCCAATCCGACGGCGAGAAGTTCCTCGTCCCGCGCCGAGATGCGGGTGGTGATCGGCGGCTCCTCGACGATTCTGCGCTTGCCCTCGTGCTTTTCGGTGAAGCGCGGCAGAACGCGGTCACTGGTGCGTCGACGCGCTTTCTTGGTGGCGCGTTTGATCTCCTTGCGCAGCGAACCCTCGGTGGCGTCGCGCTGCAGTTTCTCGGCCGTCAGGCGCTGGAAAGAACGCGACATCAGCGGCTCGTCGGCAAGTCTGGCCACCTCGATTCGGTACGCGGACACGCAGGCGGTGACGGCGTCGCGGCACTGGTCCTCGGTGCGGCCGTTCTGCCGCCCGGCCACCCAGATGCTCGCGGCGAGGCGTCGTAGATCCCATTCCCAGGCTCCCGGGTGGGCCTCGTCGAAGTCGTTGAGGTCGATGACGAGGTCGCGTTCGGGGGAGGCGTAGAACCCGAAGTTGCCCAGGTGGGCGTCGCCGCTGATGACCGGGTTGATGCCGGTCGACGGCAGCATCGCCACGTCCCGGGCCATGACGATGGCCGTGCCGCGCAGAAAGCCGTACGGGGATTCGACCATCCGCTCGAGGCGCGTCGGGATCAGCCATTCGATGCGGCCCTGGTGCGAGTATTCGATCTGCTTGACCGGGTCGGGTCGATCCGCCGGTGGGGTCCAGTCACCCAGGGAGGCGATCGGTACCTTCTCGCGGAGGCGTCGACCCAGTTCGTAGCGTTCGGCGCGGGGGAGAGGACGGGCGCGCAGCGAGGCGAACGATGCGCTGTCGACATCTACCGAGTCGGTGACGACCGTGTGACCTTTTCCCAAGCCGGACATGTGAGATGACACTAATCCAGTGCTGTCCGGTGGCTTCACCGAACTCGGGTTCGAGGTCCTCGGCCGTGCCGACGACATCGGTGGACCTGAGTGCGTATGGGGTCGCGTCGATTCACTCGGGCCGCCCTCGCCGATAGTGCTGGACGACCTTCGCTCCCATCGGCACCGCGAACAGCATCATGAACACTCGGATCACCTGGGCGGCCACGACGAACGTCACGTTCGCACCGGTCGATGCCGCGATGGCCAACACTGCGTACACCCCACCCGGGGTGGTGGCGAGGTAGCCCTCGTATCCGCTGGTGCCCGTCGCCGAGGCCAACCACAGCCCCAACATCGCGCACCCGACGGTGACGGCGATGATGAGCAGCAACGCGGACGGCAGCACCCGCGAGATGGATTTCAGGCTCGCGACGGTGAATCGCAGACCGGCTTGCCACCCGATCACGATGTACGCCGCCCACAGCAGCAATGTGGGAACAGTGGCGTCGAACGAGAACCCGAGGACGTCGGCGCACGTGGCGACGATCAGCGGGCCCAGCAGCGCCGGAGCGGGAAATCGGAGTGCCAGTGCGAGCAGGACTCCCACCCCGCCGCAGACCAGAACGAAGGCCAGGTCCACGTAGAGCGGAGCGCCGGAATCGGCGAGCATCGTCGACTGACCGGGTTGTGCACTGAACACCAGTGTCGCCACCAGCGGCAGGGTGGTGGTGACGAGAACGACCCGCAGGTACTGCACCACCGCCACGACGCGTTCGTCGCCGCCGAGTTCCTGGGCGATGGCCACCAGCCCCGACGCGCCGCCCGCGACCAGTGCCAGCGCACCGGTCAGCGAATCGATGTCCTTACGCAGTCCCAGCAGCGCGCCCGCGGCGATGGACAACACGAGCGTTCCGACGCATGCCAGCAGCACCGGCAACCAGGCGTCGCCCAGTGAGCTGAGGGTGTCTCGCTGCACCAGCGTTCCGATCTCGACACCCAGCACCGCCTGAGCCACCATGCCGAGTCGGCGCGGCAGCGGGGCGCGCTCGGTTCCGGTGGTCGGTGCCCAGCCGGCGAGCGCGAAGATCACCGCCACCAGCAGCGCGACGAACAGTGCTGCCGACGGAATCCCCAGAGCATCCGCGCCGACGGTCAGGCCGACCGTGACGAGAATCAGCAGCGACCAGCGAATCAAGAAGGGCGCTCGATCTCACGAACCTCGGGCGGCAACCCCCACTCGGTACGGCCGAGGCGGCTGAGCGGGGCGATGGCGTCGAACTCGGGCAGTCCGTCCTCGGCCAGATATTCGGGACGCACCGACAGGGCAACGACGGTGCCCATGACGACGAAGCAGTTGCCCACCTCGACGACGCGATGCAGTCTCGCCTCGATGGCGATCGGAGCGGCTGCCACGCGCGGTGGTGTGACGACGGTGCTGGGTTCGCTCTCGATCCCGAGCTCCTCGAATTCGCTGACGCCGTGATCGAAGCTCGCCGAGCTGCCGTTGACCTGATCCACCAACGGAGCCGTCGCCAGATTGACGACGAACTCGCCGGTGGCCTCGATGTTGCGCAGACTGTCCTTGCGGCTCACCGAGGTGAACTGCACGACCGGCGGTTCCACCGAGGACACCGTGAAGAAGCTGTACGGCGCGAGGTTCGCCACACCGTCGGCCGAGACGGTGGAGATCCATGCGATCGGCCTGGGGACCACCGACGCGGTCAGGAGCTGGTAGAAGCGGCGGGGGGAGACCTCATCGGGCCGGAAGACTGTACGCACACGTCAATACTGTCAAAGCCCGGTTGCGGCGGCTGACCGACGCATCTGACACTCTGGATTCTGTGAATCCGTCCACCGCACAGGCCACCGCAGTCGTCGACGAACTGGCGCGCAGCGGGATCCGAGACGTCGTGTTGTGCCCCGGCTCGCGGAACGCCCCGCTGGCGTTCGCGTTGCAGGAGGCGGACGTTGCCGGCCGCCTGCGGTTGCACATGCGGATCGACGAGCGAACCGCGGGCTTTCTGGCCATCGGCCTGAGCCTGGGCAGTGGTCAGCCCGTTCCTGTGGTCATGACGTCGGGAACCGCGGTCGCCAATCTGGGGCCTGCGGTTCTCGAAGCGAACTACGCGCGCATCCCGCTGATCGTCATCAGCGCCAACCGCCCGTACGAGATGCTCGGCACCGGCGCGAACCAGACCATCGAGCAGCTCGGTCTGTTCGGATCTCAGGTACGCGCGACGATCAGCCTCGGACTCGCCGAGGAAGGACCCAAACAGAACAGTCAGTGGCGCAGCGCCGTCTCCCGCGTCATCGCCGCGGCGCGCGGCGCACGCTCCGGCAACGCCGGTCCGGTGCACTTCGACATCCCGCTGCGTGAGCCTCTGGTGCCTGCGATCGGCGACCCCGGCGCGCGTCCGGAGGGTCGGCCCGACGGGTTGCCGTGGACCTCGACCACGCAGGCGACATTGGACGTCCCCGTCGAACTGGATCTGACGGTCGACACCGTGGTCGTCTCCGGTCACGGCGGTGCCGTGCGTCCGGAGTTGGCCGGGTTGCCGACCGTCGCCGAGCCGACCGCCCCCCTGCACGGAATTCCGTTGCATCCCTTGGCTCTTGCGCAGTTGAAGCCGCGCCAGGCCGTCATCACCGGGCGGCCGACGCTGCACAGGCAGGTCTCGGCGCTGCTGGCCGATCCGGCCGTGGACGTCATCGCGCTCACCACCGGTCCGCGCTGGCCCGACGTCTCGGGCAACGTATTGGCCACCGGTACCCGAGCAGTCACCACCGGTGCGCCCGACCCCGCCTGGATCGCCCGCTGCGCCGCGCTCTCCGAGAGAGCCGAACTGGCTGTGCACGAACAACTTCGAGAGCACCCCAAGCCGACGGGTCTGCACGTGGCGGACGTGGTCATGTCTGCGCTGCAGCCCGGAGATCAGCTGGTGCTCGGAGCGTCCAACCCCGTGCGCGACGCGGCCCTGGTGGCGACTCCGAACCCGGACGTGAAGGTTCTCTCCAACCGCGGCGTGGCCGGTATCGACGGCACCGTCTCGACGGCCATCGGTGTCGCGATGGCCGGAAAGCGGCGCACCGTGGCACTTCTCGGTGATCTGACATTTCTGCACGACGCGGCGGGCTTGCTGATCGGCACCGGTGAACCGCGTCCCGAAGACCTGACGATCGTCGTCGCCAACGACGACGGCGGCGGCATCTTCGAGCTCCTCGAACAGGGCGATCCGCAGTACGCGGGTGTGTTCGAGAGAGTGTTCGGTACGCCCCACGGCATGGACCTCGGCGCGCTGTGCGGTGCCTACCGCGTGGAGCATCGACTGGTCGACTTGGCCGATCTGGCAACCGAACTCACCGGACATGCCACGGGAATCAGGGTGCTGGAAGTGACGACCGAGCGATCGGGACTGCGCGATCTACACGCGGCGATTCGGGCGCGTCTCTAGTTCTCCTGCGCTGCAACCCATTCGAGGGTCTGGCCGGTTTCCTGGTCGATCATGTCCTTGATCATCTTGTTGATCAGGTCCTCGATTTTGCCGCCCACGATGGGGATCTTCACGGTCGAGTCGCCCTTGACGATCAGTTTCGCGCCGGTGCCGTTGGGGCGCAACGACAGGGTGCCGTTCACCTTCGCGGGCAAACCGGTGGTGCCGCCGATCAGTGTCCCCTCGGCTCGGTCGCCCTCGAGCGGCCCCCAGTGATCGGTGCGCGAGACGATCAGCTTTCCCTTGATCACCTTCGTGACGAAGCCGGGGAGTTCGGACGTGCCGACCTCTTCGGAGATGTCGACGGTCAGGCCACCGTCGTCGTGCTTGGTCAGCTCGTACCCGTCGGTCTTCTTCGCCTTGGCGAAGCGCGCCATCCACTGGTCCTCGCTGGTGAGTGCTGCGTGCACGTCAGCGGGGGGATTGGACGATTCGACGGTGAACTCGAAGCTGCGCGACATGAGTCCAGACGCTACCCGAGCCGAGTCGCGTCGGCTGCGAAGTAACCTGATCGCTGTGACCGATACCGACAGAGGCAGCCGAACGCTGCACAGGGCCCGGTTGGTCGTGCTGGTGGTCGCCGTCGCGATTTCTGTCCTCGCCGTGCTTCTCGTGATCGGGGCCTGGCGCAACGACGTCACCATCGACTCCGACAAGGGCACCGCCACCGCCGAGGTACTGTCCGCGGGCAAGTTGCGCTCGGCCGTCAGCTTCATCACCCCCGACGGCGTGACGCACAACCCCCCTCTCGGCGTGCTGTACCCCACCAACCTCGTCGCGGGCCAGCGCATCGAGGTCGAGTACTACAAGGCCGACCCGGACGTCGAGTTGGTTCGCGTCGCGGGCCGCGACGCCGCCGTCGCTATCGTTCCGGCCGGATCCGTTATCGTCGTCACGTGGCTGATCGCCGGCCCGGTGCTGTTCTGGTTACGTCGCAAGGAGGCCGAGAATGCGTAACGCCAAGCAGTGGGTCATCGCTGCGCTCGCCGCAGTCGCCGGGTTCGCATTGGTGAACTTCGGAAACATTGCGTCCTCGATCGTGGTGATGGTGCTCGCCGTGGTGTTCGTTCTCGTCCTGACGACGCCGGTGCTGTATCCGCGATCTCTGTCCGACGACGCGTCACGCAATCAGGCAACGGAGAAATCGGTGCCGTTGATCTACTGGCGTCCGGGATGCATCTTCTGCTTGCGGTTGCGGGTCGCGCTGCTGCTGCGCGGAAAGAAGGCCGTGTGGGCGAGCATCCGCCAGGACCCCGCTGCGGCCGCGCGAGTGCGATCGGTGAACGACGGCAACGAGACGGTTCCCACGGTGTTCGCGGGCTCCGAACATCGCACCAACCCGGATCCGTCGTGGGTGCTCGCGCAATTCGTGTGACGTTGGCCCACACGTAACGTTGTCCATACCTGGCCGACGGCGGGGCCGCCCACACTGAGGATCGTGCGAGTAGCCATCGTTGCGGAATCGTTCTTGCCCAACATGAACGGCGTCACCCACTCGGTGATCCGTGTCCTCGAACACCTCGACAAGACGGGGCACGACGCCATCGTCATCGCTCCGGACAATCCGTCCGGTCCCAGAGCCGCGACGTGGCACGACAACGTTCCGGTGCACCGGGTGCCGTCCGTCATGGTCCCCAAAGTGAGCTCGCTGCCCGTCGGCGTCCCCGGGCTCGGCATGGTCTCGGCGATGCGCGCTTTCGCCCCCGACGTCGTACATCTGGCGTCACCGTTCCTGCTCGGAGCGGGCGGGCTGGCCGCCGCCAACCGACTGGACGTGCCCGCGGTCGCCGTTTATCAGACCGACGTCGCCGGTTTCGCCGCCAGCTACGGCCTCGGCCTCACCTCGAAGGCCGCGTGGCGCTGGACCAGGAGACTGCACAGAGGCGCGGCCCGCACTCTGGCCCCGTCCACCTCGGCCGTCGACGCGTTGGAGTTGCGCGGCATTCCGCGCGTCCACCGGTGGGCCAGGGGAGTCGACGCCGTCCGGTTCGCACCCTCGGCCAAGTCGCAGACACTCAGAAGCCAGTGGGGAGCAGGCGAGAAGCTGATCGTCGGCTTCGTCGGCAGGCTCGCCCCGGAGAAGCACGTCGAGCGGCTCGCCGTACTGGCCGCAGACCCGTCGATCCAGCTGGTGATCGTCGGCGGCGGACCCGACACAGCGGCACTGCAGACCCTGATGCCCGGAGCGATCTTCACCGGCCAACTCGGCGGCGACGAACTCGCTCGGGCCTACGCCAGCTTCGACATCTTCGTCCACCCCGGCGAACACGAAACCTTCTGCCAGGCAGTGCAAGAGGCCCTCGCCAGCGGCGTCCCCGTCATCGGGCCCGACGCGGGAGGCCCGCGCGATCTGGTCTCGCACTGCCGCAACGGATACCTGCTGCCGGTCGACAAGTTCACCGAACTGCTGCCCAGTGCCGTCGGAGCGCTCGCCGAACCCACCACCCGCGCCCGCTTCGGCGACGCAGCCCGCAAATCGGTACTGCACCGCACCTGGCCTGCCATCTGCGACGAGCTGATCTCGCACTACTACGACGTGCAAGGCATCACAGCGCCGCGGGTCGACAAGGCGGCTTGAGTAGTCTGGACTTCGTGGCCCAGACATCACGCGCAACCCTGGCAAAAGAGCCCCACGAGGTGGCGTCGATGTTCGACGGCGTCGCCCGTCGATACGACATCACCAACACGGTTCTGTCGTTCGGACAGGACCGGAGTTGGCGCAAACTGACTCGGCGCGCCCTCGATCTCAAACCTGGCGAGCGGGTACTCGACCTCGCCGCAGGCACCGGCGTCTCGACCGTCGAACTCGGGCTCAGCGGAGCCTGGTGTGTGGCCACTGATTTCTCCAAGGGCATGCTGCAAGCAGGACTGCAGCGAGGCGTTCCGATGGTCGCAGGCGACGCGATGGCGCTGCCCTACGCCGACGCCAGCTTCGATGCCGCCACCATCTCCTTCGGCCTCCGCAACGTCTCCAATTTCGACGCAGGCCTGCGCGAGATCGCCCGCGTCACCAAGCCCGGTGGCAGGCTCGTCGTCTCGGAGTTCTCCACGCCGGTGTTCGGACCGTTCCGCACGGTGTACATGGAGTACCTGATGAAGGCGTTGCCGAAAGTCGCTCGCGCCGTGAGCAGTAACCCCGACGCCTACGTCTACCTGGCCGAGTCCATCCGCGCGTGGCCGACGCAGGAGCAATTGGCGCAGCGCATCGCCGACGCCGGTTGGACCGACGTGCAGTGGCGCAACCTCACCGGTGGAATCGTGGCTCTACACAAGGCAACTCGGCCCTGACGCGATTCAGGTAAATGGCGGCCGGGAATCGATTTTCAGCGATCCGGTTCCCGATGCCCGCCACGTGCGGGCGACGAGGTCGCTGTCCGCGTCGGTGATGAGGTTGCCCATGCAGCGGACGGCGACTTTCATCAGTGCCCGTGAGCGCATGCCCACCGGTCCCGCTGCGGGTAGGAATCTCGGCACCGTCAACAGTCCGGCGAGGCGTCGTGCGATGGAGAAGGCCTGCCCGTAGTGCTCGCGCAGCAGGGTCGGCCAGGCGTCGGTGAGGTCGGGGTGATCGAGCAGGTCGACGACCATGCGGCCGCCTTCGAGTCCGTAGTCGATGCCCTCGCCGTTGAGTGGGTTCACGCAGGCTGCGGCGTCGCCGATGATGGCCCAGTTGGTGCCTGCGATTCCCGAGACCGCGCCGCCCATCGGCAGCAGCGCCGACGCCACCGAACGCAGCTCCCCGCCGAGGTCCCATTCGCCGCGGCGCTGGTGGGTGTAGAGGTCGAGCAGTGGCCGCAGCGCTCCGGGTGCCGGCCTCTTGGCGGTGGCCAAGGTGCCGACGCCGATGTTGATGGTTCCGTCGCCCAGCGGGAAGACCCAGCCGTAGCCGGGTTGCAGAGTGCCTGCGGCGTCACGTAATTCGAGGTGCGAGCTGATCCACTCGTCGTTGCTACGGCCCGAGTCGATGTACGCGCGAGCGGCGACGCCGAATGCGGTGTCGCGATGCCATTGCCGCCCGAGTTGCTTGCCCAGGTTCGAGCGGACACCGTCGGCGACGATCAGTGTGCGACAGGAGATCTCGTGTGCGCCGGCGGCGGTCTGCAGGGTTACCGAGCGGACCGAATTGCCGTCTCGGGTGACGGCGACAGCCTTCGCTCCCTCGGCCATCACGGCCCCGGATTCGACTGCGGCGACGCGAATTCTGTCGTCCAATTCGGTTCGGGGAACTGCACTTCCGACGGTGGGAAGGGACTTGCTCGGCCATTCGAGTTCCAGTTCCTGCCCGAATCCGCTCAGTCGCAGTCCTCGGTTGCGCGCTTTGCCCCGCACCCACTCGCCCAGACCCAGCTGATCGAGCTCGGCGACGGCACGCGGCGTCAACCCGTCGCCGCACGTCTTGTCGCGGGGGAACACTGCCGCGTCGGCCAGGACGACGTCGCGGCCGGATCGCGCGGCCCATGCCGCAGCGGACGATCCTGCGGGGCCCGCGCCCACGACCAGAACGTCGGTCGCGGTGGGTGGGGCGGGGTGGGAAGAGGTCACGTGTTCCAGTATCCCGATTTCGACGAACGGGTGCGCCGAGGGTCTCCGGTCGACGCCGTGTGAAGCGTCACCTGTGGTCGGTGACACCGTCCCACCGGTGTGCACGCTAGGTTCACTACGGTAGAAGGCGAGCAGTGGCGCTTCGCCGCTGCCGCCGGCATGTCGACGACAGGACAGGGACCAACATCGTGAGTACAGACGACGCTGCCGTAGCAACGGTCGTTGCCGGAGTCGACCTGGGTGACCCGGAGCTCGCGCGAACCGTCGCCGACGGCCTCGCACGCGTCGAAGAACTGATGATCAGCGAGCTCTCCGACGGTGAGGAGTTCCTCACCGAGGCCGCTCTGCACCTGGCCAAGGCCGGCGGAAAGCGCTTCCGGCCCCTGTTCACCGTGCTGACCGGTCAGCTGGGACCGTCGCCGACCGATCCGGCGATCGTCACCGCGGCCACGGTCGTCGAGCTGGTTCATCTGGCGACGCTCTATCACGACGACGTCATGGACGAGGCGTCGATGCGTCGAGGTGCCGAGAGTGCGAACTCACGCTGGGGCAACAGTGTGGCGATCCTCGCAGGCGACTACTTGTTCGCGCATGCGTCTCGTCTGGTGTCCACCCTCGGACCCGACGCCGTCCGCATCATCGCCGAGACCTTCGCTGAACTCGTGACCGGTCAGATGCGCGAAACCATCGGGGCCAAGAGCACCGACGATCCCGTCGCGCACTACCTGAAGGTCGTGTGGGAGAAGACCGGATCGCTCATCGCCTCGTGCGGACGCTTCGGCGGAACGTTCAGCGGCGGCGACGCCGAACATGTGGGACGCCTCGAGCGCCTCGGTGACGCCGTCGGAACAGCCTTCCAGATCTCCGACGACATCATCGACATCTCCTCGGCAACCGAGCAGTCCGGAAAGACTCCCGGTACCGACCTGCGGGAGGGCGTACACACTCTGCCGGTGCTCTTCGCGCTGCGCGAGGAAGGTTCCGACGGCGATCGGCTGCGCGAGATCCTCGCCGGTCCGGTCACCGAAGACGCGCTGGTCACCGAGGCTCTGGAGCTGCTGCAGCGCTCACCCGGCATGGTCTCGGCAAAGAAGACACTCGGTGAATATGCCGCGCGGGCACACGCAGAACTCGCCCTGTTGCCGCAGGGTCCGGCCAACGATGCCCTCGGCCGCCTGGTGAATTACACCGTCGAGCGCGTCGGGTAGTCGGCTCGGACTTCGGGCCGGGAACTGCCGGTCCAGGTGTTTTCGTTGAATCGGGTAGGAAGACCCGGTACGAGGAGGCATCTTCAGTCATGAACGGTTACGCGAACGGTGCGAAGACTTTCGGCCTGTTGGTCGGGATGTCGGCGCTCATCGTGTTCATCGGTTCGCTGTTCGGTAACGCGACCATTCTCATCGGCTCCATCGTGTTGGCAGTCGGCGTCAACGGCTACGCGTACTTCAACAGCGCGAAGATGGCCCTGCGGTCGATGCATGCGGTGCCGGTGACCGAGCTCGAGCAGCCGGCGATGTATCGCATCGTGCGCGAATTGGCGACGGCCGCTCATCAGCCGATGCCTGCGCTGTACGTCAGTCCCACCAACAACCCCAACGCGTTCGCCACCGGCCGCAACCCCCGCAACGCTGCGGTGTGCTGCACCGAGGGCATTCTGCGGATCCTGGACGAACGGGAACTGCGCGCGGTGCTCGGGCACGAGCTCTCGCACGTCTACAACCGCGACATCCTGATCTCGTCGGTGGCCGGTGCGATGGCATCGGTCATCTCGGGTCTGGCGAACCTGGCCTTCTTCGCCAACATTTTCGGCGGACGTGGCAACGGGGGCCCGAACCCGCTCGCGTTGCTGCTGGTGTCGATGCTGGGGCCCGTTGCGGCCAGCCTGGTTCGCCTCGCGGTCTCTCGGTCGCGTGAGTACCAGGCCGACCAGTCCGGGGCCGAGCTGACCGGTGACCCGTTGGCGCTGGCGTCGGCGCTCCGCAAGCTCGAGCAGGGAGTGCAGCTGGCACCGCTGCCGCCCGAGCCGCGGTTGGCGGCGGAGTCGCATCTGATGATCGCGAATCCGTTCCGCATGGGCGACAAGGCCGGGCAGCTGTTCGCCACCCACCCGCCGATGGCCGACCGCATCGAGCGACTCGAGCGGATGGCCGGCCACCGGCCGTATTGAGCGGCCGCGCCGCATGTGAGCAGAAACTCGTAGTCCACTACGAGGTTCCGTTCACATGCGGCACAGGAGTGGAGCCTGCCGAACGACCCAGGTGAGAAGCCGCTCTATCGGTAGTTGACGAACTGCAAGGCGATTCCGAAGTCCTCGCTCTTGAGCAACTGTTGGATCGCCTGGAGGTCGTCGCGCTTCTTGCTGCTCACGCGCAGCTCGTCGCCCTGGATCTGCGCTTTGACGCCCTTGGGGCCGTCGTCGCGGATCTTCTTCGAGATCTTCTTGGCGTTCTCGGTGCTGATGCCCTGGACGAGCTTGCCGGTGACCTTGTAGACCTTGCCCGACGCGGCAGGATCGTTGGTCTCGAACGCCTTGAGCGAGACGT
Source organism: Rhodococcus sp. NPDC079359 (assembly GCF_040702585.1). Classification (NCBI taxonomy): domain Bacteria; kingdom Bacillati; phylum Actinomycetota; class Actinomycetes; order Mycobacteriales; family Nocardiaceae; genus Rhodococcus; species Rhodococcus sp. NPDC079359. The sequence continues at coordinate 28,347 of NZ_JBFBLH010000003.1, read as the reverse complement.
CGCGGCGGATCAGCTTTTCCTTGAACACGTCCAGGGCCGCTTTGACCTTCTCCTCGGATTCGGACGTGATGACGATGGTCTCCGCCTCGCCGCTACCGGACCATTCGATGCTGGTGTCGGATCCGCGGAAGTCGAAGCGGGTCGCCAGCTCCTTCGCGGCCTGTCCCAGAGCGTTGTCCACTTCCTGGCGGTCGACTTTGCTCACTACGTCGAAGGACGAATCAGCCACTTCTCACACTCTCCAGTCGAATCGAAATATTTGATGTGGCGATGGTGTCGGACCACATCCTGCAGGGACTTTATCGGCCCGCTACCGACCGTATCCACCCGGTTTGCGTTCCGGGGGGACGTTCGTTGTATTCTTCTCACCGCGCCGAAGAGCAGTACGAGCTTCGATCGCAGCACGGCAGATTGCCCGAGCGGCCAATGGGAGCGGACTGTAAATCCGTCGGCTTATGCCTACGTAGGTTCGAATCCTACATCTGCCACACCTGGAACCCCGGCGAGTGTTTCTCTCGCTGGGGTTTCCATGTGAAGAGGACATGCATGGGCCGCTGACCACGTAATTTGGTACTGGGCGCTCGGAATGTGTAACCTCTTGGAGGCTTCAGCGCACGGCATGCGAGTGCTGATCCCGCCCCCTTAGCTCAGTCGGTAGAGCGTTTCCATGGTAAGGAAAAGGTCAACGGTTCGATTCCGTTAGGGGGCTCGCTGGATTGGATTGCTCGACGTCGAGTTCCTCACGTGGGATGGTAGACGATGAGCACCTGAGGCGGTGTAGCTCAGTTGGTAGAGCAAACGACTCATAATCGTTGCGTCGCCGGTTCAAGTCCGGTCACCGCTACACAGTAGGCAAGCACGACCAGTAGCACCCATGAACAGTCCTGATTGACCCAGATCAGATTTACCCGAAAGTAGGCGTCCAGTGGCCTCCTCCACCGATGTGCGGCCCAAGATCACCTTGGCCTGCGAGGTTTGCAAGCACCGCAACTACATCACCAAGAAGAACCGTCGGAACGACCCCGACCGCATCGAGCTGAAGAAGTTCTGCTCCAACTGCGGAACGCACCGGGCTCACCGCGAATCTCGCTAGATTGCACGGCTCGCTGGTTCGCAGTTCCGATCTCTAGTCGGCGCCCGGCGTTAGGTCACATTTTCTCCCCCTAACGGCTCTTGCGTCCAGGGTAGAAAAGGTTTTCCGTGTCACAAGCTCCACACGATGTCCCGACCATGGATGCATCCGCACACGCGGCGTCCATGGTCGGTTCTCATTTCCGCGTCGACGACTTCTACGAGGTCGGCCGCGAGAAGGTTCGTGAATACGCGCGTGCCGTCCAGGATTTTCATCCCGCGCATCACGACGAGGACGCAGCGAAGGGCCTCGGTTACGACGGTCTCCTCGCGCCCTTGACCTTCATTTCCCTGCTCGGAATCAGTGCGCAGACCCGGATGCTGCAAGAGGTCATCACCGGTTACGACCCGAGCCAGATTCTGCAGACCGACCAACGACTGGAATTCCATCGCCCGATTCAGGTCGGCGATCGAATCTTCTGCGACGTGTACCTCGAGTCCTTCCGGCAGATGAGCGGCAGCGACATCATGACCACGAAGAACATCATCACCGACCAGAACGGTGATCTCGTACAGACCACGTGGACGACCATCGTGGCGCGGACCGGCGGGGAGATCGACGAGAACATCGCCCATGCGGTCAAGGAAGTGATCAGGCATGGCGCTTCGTAGTTTCGACGACGTGTCCGTCGGCGAGGAGCTGCCCGAGCGAGTCGTGTCCTTGACCCGCGGCGACCTGGTGAACTACGCAGGTGTGTCCGGCGATCCCAACCCGATCCACTGGAGTGACGAGGTTGTCGCGCTGGCCGGATTGGACAACGTGATCGCGCACGGCATGCTGACGATGGGCCTCGGTGCCGGTTTCGTCACGTCATGGCTCGGCGATCCGGGTGCGGTCACCGAGTACAACGTGCGCTTCACCAGCTCGGTGTTCGTCCCGGCGGATTCGGCGGCGCAGGTCGAGTTCACCGGCAAGATCAAGACGATGGACGCCGAGGAGCGAACTGCCGTGATTGCCATCGTGGCGAAGTTCGAGGGCAAGAAGATTTTCGGGCGAGCTACCGCAACGGTACGTTTGGCCTGAGCATGTCGATCCGGCAGAAGCAGTTCGTGGCCGGGACGACGGGATTTATCTGTTCCGAAGAGTGTGCAGTACACTGAGATTTCTGGGGTAATCCGGCGCTCTGCGCTGCCCGCGTCCTCTTCCCGAGGTTACGTGGGTTCGTGCGTGTGAGTCGGATGGACACCAGAGCGGCTGAGAAGTTTCGGCCGAAGGGGCGTAGCTCAATTGGTAGAGCAACGGTCTCCAAAACCGTAGGTTGCAGGTTCAAGTCCTGTCGCCCCTGCCCAAGGTGTCAGCAACTGAGAGGAACGACGTGAGCGAGGAGCGCGGTAAGCGCGACGGTCGATCGGGGGAGTTCGAGGACTCTTCGGCCCCAGACGACGTCGTACCTGGCTCCGAGGGCCGTCTCTCCGATGCTGATACGTCTGCCGGTGGATCTTCTGCGGAGGCTGTCGTACCCACTGGTAAGCGATCGTCGAGCAGGTCACGCAGCACCGGTGCTGCCTCGGTGTCGATGACGAAGACTGCGAGCGCGTCCACGAAAGCCACGTCCGGCAAGGGACGTTCGGGCAAGGCCAAGGCAGACAAGCGGCCCAACGTTTTTCTGCGGCTGCTGCAGTTCTTCCGCGAGGTTGTTGCCGAACTGCGCAAGGTCATCTGGCCGAACAAGAAGCAGATGGTCACCTACACCACCGTCGTGCTCGTCTTCCTGACGTTCATGGTCGCGTACATCAGCGGTCTCGACGTGTTGTTCATCAAGGGCGTCGGCTGGCTGTTCGGCTGACCGAGACGGCCGACTTTTCGACGATCGAACCGAGCAGGAAACTAGAGAAAGGGTGCTGACGTGAGCACGCCGCACAACGACGCCACCGAAGTGGCCGCATTCGACGCCGATGTCGAGGCGACCAAGCAGGGCCTCGAAGCGGAGCAGGCCGCTCAGGACCGCGAGACCGACGAAGCAATCAAGGCCGACGTGGCCGCTGCCGCCGGGGACGACGTTGCCGCCGAAGGCGACGAGGCCGCTGACGCCGACGTCACGGCAGAGCCCGAGGATCCCGTCGCCGAGATGAAGGCGGCTCTGCGTCGCGCTCCCGGCGACTGGTACGTCATCCACTCGTACGCCGGATACGAGAACAAGGTCAAGGCCAACCTCGAGACCCGTGTGCAGAACCTCGACGTCGGCGACTACATCTTCCAGGTGGAAGTTCCCACCGAAGAGGTCACCGAGATCAAGAACGGCCAGCGCAAGCAGGTCAACCGCAAGGTTCTGCCCGGCTACATCCTGGTCCGCATGGAACTCAACGACGAGTCCTGGGGCGCGGTGCGCAACACCCCCGGCGTCACCGGATTCGTCGGTGCGACGTCGCGTCCGTCACCGTTGACCATCAACGAAGTCGTCAAGTTCCTCATGCCGCAGGAAGGTGCCAAGAAGGACGCGAAAGCGACCGCAGGCGCAAGCGACCAGAGCGGCGACACCACGTCGAAGCCGACCATCGAGGTCGACTTCGAGGTCGGCGAGTCGGTCACCGTCATGGACGGCCCGTTCGCGACTCTCCCCGCCAGCATCAGCGAGGTCAACGCAGAGCAGCAGAAGCTCAAGGTGTTGGTATCGATCTTCGGCCGTGAAACCCCGGTCGAGCTCGGCTTCACCCAGGTCTCCAAGATCTAGAAGCCGCGCGCACAGACTTGCAGTAGCAACCGCAAGAAACCCGAGCGAATACAAGGAAAAAGAAATGCCCCCGAAGAAGAAGAAGCTAGCCGGGATCATCAAGCTTCAGATCCAGGCCGGTGCCGCCAACCCGGCACCGCCCGTCGGCCCCGCATTGGGCCAGCACGGCGTCAACATCATGGAGTTCTGCAAGGCGTACAACGCCGCGACCGAGTCGCAGCGCGGCAACGTCGTACCGGTCGAGATCTCGGTCTACGAAGACCGCACGTTCGACTTCAAGCTCAAGACTCCTCCCGCTGCCAAGCTGCTGCTCAAGGCTGCAGGCGTGGCAAAGGGCTCCGGCGAGCCGCACAAGACCAAGGTCGCCAAGGTGACCATGGATCAGGTGCGCGAGATCGCCAAGACCAAGCAGGAAGACCTCAACGCCAACGACATCGATCAGGCCGCGAAGATCATCGCCGGCACTGCTCGCTCGATGGGCATCACGGTCGAAGGCTGATTACCAGCTCTCTGCAGTAACCGAAGTACACGTGGGAGAGCCGGCCAGGCTCGTCAACCACACTGAACTCGAACGAAGGACAGCAAGACATGGCAAAGCGCAGCAAGGCCTACCTCGAGCAGGCCGCAAAGATCGACCAGGACAATCTCTACTCTCCTCTCGAAGCCGCCAAGTTGGCCAAGGAGACCGCGTCGAGCAAGTTCGACCCCACCGTCGAGGTTGCAGTGCGACTCGGCGTCGATCCCCGCAAGGCGGATCAGATGGTGCGCGGCACCGTCAACCTTCCCCACGGCACCGGCAAGACCGCTCGGGTTATTGTTTTCGCCGCTGGTGAGAAGGCTGCAGAGGCCGAGGCAGCAGGAGCCGACGTCGTCGGAGCAGAAGATCTGATCGAGCGCATCCAGGGCGGTTTCCTGGACTTCGACGCCGCGATCGCCACCCCCGATCAGATGGCCAAGGTCGGCCGCATTGCCCGTGTCCTCGGACCGCGTGGCCTGATGCCGAACCCGAAGACGGGCACGGTCACCAACGATGTGACCAAGGCCGTCAACGACATCAAGGGCGGCAAGATCAACTTCCGCGTCGACAAGCAGGCCAACCTGCACTTCGTCATCGGTAAGGCCTCGTTCGACGAGACCAAGCTGGTGGAGAACTACGGCGCAGCGCTGGACGAGATCCTGCGTGCGAAGCCGTCGTCGGCCAAGGGTCGTTACGTCAAGAAGGTCACCGTCTCGACCACCACCGGACCCGGCGTCCAGGTCGATCCGAACCGCACGCGCAACCTCCTCGAGGACGACGCGAACGCGTAATTTCGTATCTGCGAACGAAGGCCGGTCTCCCCAGGGAGGCCGGCCTTCGTCGTAGGGTCTTGCCGAGGATCTAGGCCGCGTTCGCGCGAGCGAAGTTGGCCAGGACGATGCCGCTGATGCGGTCGAGCAACGCGGCGGGTAGGTCGTGGGCCATGCCGTCTATCAGCGTCAGCTCGGCACCGGGAACGGCGCGGGCGATGGCCTTGCCGCACGACGGTCGGACCAGTCTGTCGGCGGTCCCGTGAATGACGGTCGTCGGCGCGGTGATCTTCTTCGCGTACGGCCGCAGGCTGCCGGTGCCGGTGATCGCAGCCATCTGCCGCACGACGCCCGAGGGGTTGTAGTTCCGCTCGTACATCACCTGCGCGATCTCCAGTTGTTCCTCGAGCGGAGTGCGGAAGCCGGGAGAGCCGATGGTGGACAACGTCTTTGCCGAATGCGCGATGATTTCCTCTTTCGTGGCGTCCTTCCCGACGCCACCGAGCAGGGGCAGCAGGGCGCGTGGGTCCGGCGGAGGCAGGAACGGCTCGTTGGTGCTCGAGAAGAGAATGCCCACCGATTCGGTTCGTTCGGGGTAACTACCGGCGAAGACCTGAGTGATCATGCCTCCCATCGATGCACCGACGACGTGCACGGTATCGATGCCGAGGTGATCGAGTACTCCTACGGCGTCGGCGGCCATGTCGACGATCGTGTAGGGCACGTCGGAAGACATCCCGAGCTCGTGTCGGATCATTCGGAGGATCTGGGATCCCCGCACCTTTTGCCCGGTCATCTTCGTGGACAGTCCGATGTCGCGGTTGTCGATGCGGATCACTCGGTATCCCGCATCGACGAGGCGGGTACAGAAATCCATGGGCCACAACGTCAATTGCGCGGACAGGCCCATGATCAGCAGGACCGCAGGGTCATCGACCGAACCCATGTCCTCGTACGCGATCTCGACGGAGTTCGCCGGCGCGATGCCTTGTTCGATTCTCATGATGTCGTTCCTACCAGCCCGGCTCACCGAGTATGGGCACCACCAGGTAGCTCGGGCTTTCCGGGTCGATGCTGATGTCCTGTTTGCGTAGTCGAGTGCGCAGTAGGTCCGGCAAGATCGGGATGAACCGTGGTGTGTCGGTGGCGAATACGTCGACCCGGAGTCGGTGGCCAGTGGCGATGACGGCCTCGGTGGTGAGAATGTCGATATCGAGAACGATGGGTTCGCCGATGGGTACCGGAAGCAGCGCCGCTTCGGTGAGCGGGTGGTAGGGCCGGGTGTAGTCGCCGTTCGGCGCGAACAAGGAACGTTCGTCGTCCACGGCTCGACGCGAGGCCAGAAGAGCGCCGTTGCTGAGCACCGTCGAGGTCCCGTCGGGAGCGACGTCGCAGATCATGATGGCCCACAACGCTTCCCGTGCGTGGCAGACCACTCGAAGATGCAGATTCATCGGACCGGACAGAACGGCGTCCGACTCGGCCGGACCGGTGGTGAAGGTGACTGCGGCACCTTCGGCGAACCGGTTGTCGTAGGTGAATCCGCCCCCCAACACTGCCGTCACGCCGGCGAGTACCTGGGTGGTGTCACGCGAGACGACGGCCCGCAACGAGGGCCGCACCGTCAGGATGTCGCGGGACGTGGCCGGTTCGGTCGTGAGGCTGCCGTCGGCTACGGCGTGGGCTGCCGTTCCTGAGGGCGTCGCCGACAGGTACAGCCTGCGTGGTTGCGCCCGCGGAGCCGGAAAGCGGCCGTGCGCAGTCCAATTGCCGCCCTGTTGACGCAACGTGACGGGGCCGTAGTTCTCGATTCCGTTGTCGATGTCGCGTAGCCACTTGTCGAACCAGGCTCGCTCGAGCATATCGAGACGCGGTGGAAAGCCCGGTTCGCCGAACCCGATTCCGGGGTTGCCGTGGTACCCGTCACCGACGAGCAACTGCTTCGATCCGCGTTCGAGGGACAGCCGGTTGTAGATGTCGGGGGCGGAGCCGCCGAAGATGTCGTGCCAGCAGCCGTACAAGAATGTCGGCACCGCGATGTCCTCGATGGCGGCGTCGATGGTGTCGTAGTACTCGTCGTCGTAGATTCGTGAATCTCGTCCTGTGACAAAGCCTTTGGCCAGATCGAACAGGTTGGTGGCGGGGGACAGGGTGCGATCGCGGAGCCAGGTGAACGTGTCGATGCCGCCGATGGCCGGTGCCCACTTCAATGCGTTGACGGCGGTGAGCCACAGCGGGATGAACGCCGAGGTGGCCCCTCCGGTTGCGAAGATCTCGCGGACGATGTCCACCGAGCCCTCGACGGCGAAGATCGCGTCGAGCCCGGCGGGTTGCTTGGCTGCGGCCTGCAGCGCATTGATCGCCGAGTACGAGATGCCGGCCATTCCCACCCTGCCGTTGCACCAGTACTGGCGTCGGGCCCAGTCGATCACCTCGAGGGAATCGAGTTGTTCGCGGGTGCCCAGCACGTCCCAGGTGCCCGAGGAACTGCCGGTGCCGCGGACATCGACGATCATCTGAACGTACCCGCTGCGGACGAGGTGCCGGTTGACCGACAGCAGGTCCGCCGCCCCGCCTGCAACCACTCGGGTGATCTCGGTGATGCCGTCGAAACGGGTTCCGGTGAGGTCGAACGCGGACGAGAAGGCTCTGATCGCACGACCGAGAACAGGGGTCTCGAGGATCGTGTCGATGCTCTTGATCAGCAGCTTGTTGTACGGCGTCAGATTCAGGACGGTGGGAAAACTCCCCGTCACCGCCTTACCCGATGCGTCGGCGGGGCGGACGACGTACGCGCGCAGCGCTGTGCCGTCGCTCATCGGGATACGAACGTTCGCCGATACCGACACTCGCGGATACCGCGGTTCCTCGCGCACGATCGCCGCCCACGCCGCTGCCGCGTCGCCGCCGCTGGGGTCGCGTACGGGTTGCAGTAGGGGGTGGGGCTGCACGGCAGTCATGAACGTCGACTAGACCGTCGAACGACCCTGTTTGTCCCGAGGTGTCAACTTCAGAAGACGGCTGCACTCTTTGCAGGCGTTTCGAGGGTGAGTGCACGTGTCTTCTGACATTCTGATGTCAGAAGTGCGGTGCACGGTCGCACGTTCGGCTCTCGGTGACAGGGAGGCTTGTGGTGGACCCCGACAAGCTCGACGTCGTGGAGACCGGTGTGCTGACAGCGTCGGGGGAGCGGTGGTCCCAGGCCGAGGCCCGTTTCGCTGTCCTGGCTCCCTTGCTGGAGATGCATTCGGTGCGTTCGGAAGCGGTCGACGATGCCGCGCAACGGTTGGGATTGTCCAGGCGGCAGGTCTACACGTTGGTCGGCAGGCTCAGGAACGGGACGGGGACAGTCACCGATCTTCTGACGAAGGTCTCGTCGGGAGGGCGTGGCCGCAGCCGAGTAGCGGCTGAGGTCGAGGAAGTGATCGGCGATCATCTCACCCGCTATTTTCTTCACCGCCAGAAGCTGAGTGTCGCTGCGCTGCACCGACGTATAGCACTGGCGTGTCATCGCGCGGGTTTGCCGGTGCCGGCCAGAAATACCGTCACTGCGCGTATCGCCGCGCTCCCTCCGGCATCGGTGGCCAGGTCAGGCGGAGGACCCGATGCCGCCCGCCCACGTCAGTCCGCCGGCGACGTTCCACCGACGGTTTCGGGGATTCTCGATCAGGTCCAGATCGACCACACCGTCGTCGATCTGATGGTCGTTGACGAGTAAGAGCGGTAACCGATCGGCCGCCCCTACCTGACGATCGCCGTTGATGTCTTCAGCCGTTCCGTACTCGGGTTCGTCGTCACTCTGGAGCCGCCGTCGTCGATATCGGTCGGGTTGTGCCTGGGCCGCGTGTGCTGCGGGAAGCAGACGTGGCTGGAGGCATGCGAGCTGGCGGAGCAGGTGCAGTGGCCGATGGCGGGGAAGCCGAAGCAGTTGTATCTCGACAACGCCTCCGAGTTCAAAAGCGAAGCGCTGCGCCGCGGATGCGCCCAGCACGCCATCACCCTCGAGTACCGTCCTCCGGGCCGACCGCACTACGGCGGGATCGTCGAACGCATCATCGGAACGGCGATGACGGCGGTGCACGAGCTGCCTGGGACCACCTTCTCGAACCCAGCGGACCGAGGAAGTTACGACTCGGACAAGCACGCGGCGTTGACATTGCGTGAGTTGGAGCGTTGGCTGGTCCTGGCTATAGCCTCGTATCACGCGAGCGTTCACGCAGGGATCGGGAACACTCCGGCCGCCGTGTGGGCCGGTGGGGTCGCCGCAGTTGGTCATGCCCCTCGTGTGGTGCTCGGCGAAACCGCGTTCTTGGTGGACTTTCTTCCCGTCATCCGGCGACGTCTGACGCGGACGGGCTTCGTTCTCGATCACGTGCACTACTTCTCGAACGCGCTCAAACCGTGGGTTGCGCGGCGAGAGGATTTGGGGCGGTTCGTGATACGACGTGACCCACGCGATTTGAGCAGAATCTGGGTCCTCGAACCAGACGGTGCCGGCTATGTCGAGGTGCCGTACCGGACGATGTCACATCCCGCGGTGACACTGTGGGAGCACCGAGCTGCTATCGCCCGTCTCCGCGAACAAGGTCGGTCGAACGTCGATGAGAGCGCTCTGTTTTCGATGATCGAGCAGATGCGCGAGGTCACCGACCGCTCGCAGAAAGCCACCCGCAAAGCCCGGCGCAACCGTGCCCGCCGCATGCATCTCACCGGTGCCGCCGCGTGTGCACCGATCCCGGCGATCCACCCGCCGGTGGAGCCTCGAGCGGACGGCGGCACCGCCACGCCGGTCTTCAGCGACATCGAGGAATGGTGAGGCGATGACCGCATAGACAGGAAGTGGCGAAGAACCCGCCGAGTCGTCCATTGAGGATTTGGGGCACCTGCGGATGCCGTACACGCAGATCGCGGCCCTGCGGGCATGCGATGTCACCGCCGATGCGGGTCTCGACGCCTTTCGCGTCGAGACAGGCCGCGGCGTTCGTACCCTCACCTCCCTCGCGCTGGCGGGGACGGGCATTTCTCCGCGCACGGTGTTCCAGCGCTGGTGTGAGGTGCTCGGCCATCAGACCCGGTATGCGAGCACCCGAATGCTCGCCGACGCTCTCGATGCCGTGGACGGTACCGGGCTCGGCGGATACGACCGGTATTTCGATCCGGCCGATCGACAGCCGCTGTCGACTCCTATCGACCGGTGGGGCCACACCCCGTTGGCTGCGACCCCGCTGACCGCCCGTGCGGTAGCGGGCATCGTGCGAATGCACCTGGACGGACGGGCACCCACCCACCTGCAGCCCACTGCGCGGTCACAACATCCGGAGCAGATCGCGGCACCGGATCCAGTACCGCGGGTCCTACTCGACCCCGGCTACTACGAACGCGGAACGCTTGCGCGTAGACACGCCCACGGTCTTCTCGACGAAGTGGACTCCGTCCTCGCCGATGTCGAAACCCGCGCGGACAGCCTGTTGGAAGCTCTCGTCGACTTTCTCGAATCGGAGACCGCACGCGTGCCGGCCGACACCGTCGAGTGACAAGTGGTTGGTACTCGGGTTTGCACACACTCTTCTTCTCACGGCAGGGAGGCGGTGACGTCTCCGACATCTCCGAGATGAAGATCGACCAGGCCGCGAACGAACGAGGCATCGATCTGACCCCGTCTGTGGTCTACGTCGAATCCGGGTCGTCCGAGAGTCGTGGGTTTCGGAAATCTTTCGGAGAGCGCCCGGTCCAGCGTTTGAAGGCATGAGAGAAGTTGGCGAGGTCGCTGTATCCGAGTTCGGAAGCGATCTCGCTGACCGAAACCGAGCGATCGAGGAGCCGTAGCATCGCGCGTTCGTACAGCAGCGTGTGGCGGACCTTGCTGTAGGTGGTTCCTTCTTCGGCAAGCCGCCGTTTCAACGTGCTGCTCGACATCGACAATGCTTGTGCAACATCATGGTTGGTTCGCTGTCCGAGGTCCTTTTCCAACAGTTGCCTCACCTTCTCGGCGGATGACATGGACCCACTCCGCTGGGCGAGTGTCCGCTGCAGATCAGTGATAGCGAGTCGATATGCGAGAGGGTCCGAGAACCGACAAGCCTTGTTTAGTGTGTCCTCGGGTACGTGGACGAAGGAAATCGGAGCGTCGAAGAACCGGCGATTCGCCCCCGGACCTTTGTCGTGGCTCACCTCGGTCGGCTCCGGCCAGCTCAGATGGAGTGTCACCGGCGATATGTCACCGGCGAGCATGTCCAGCAGTCGTAATAACGCCGACCCGCCGTAGGTGATGACCAAGCAGTCCAGTGCGGAATCGCCTGTGTGCGCAGTGAGCCCGACGATCAGACCGTAGTCGCCAGTGTGGAACTGCGATTTCAACGCCGTGGAGATCAATGGCAGGTATGTCAGGAGATCGACGATCTCGGCGACCGAACCAGCGCTGATCAAAGGTGAACTCAGGGGCCCGAACGATGTCAACTGGGCCTGCTCGGCAAACGCAAGTCCGAGTCGAGTGGCGTGGGCGATATCGAGTTCGGGATAGACCTCCCGAAACCACCGTATCGGTGCCTGGACGTCATGCTGAATGAGCGTCGCTTCACTGGTTCCTTCGCGGTGCATGATTGCACGAAGGCGCGCGGCGGCGTCAGGGTCGAGTGCGCGGCGTTCGAGCAGTTGCACGAACGCAAGCGGTGGCACGCCCTCGTCGCTCAGCTTCACGGTGATTCCTTTGACCCGAATTCACAAGTTTATGACTCCACCGAACATAGCCGTCACCCACGTTTGCGACGACACTTTCGTCGATCACGCCAGGAACTGAGGTGGTGGCAAGCTGGACGGATTCTTGTCCGGAAGTTCGTTTGTCTTGAGAATGGGAATATTGCGTGACACCGACGCTAGCGGCGCTACACCGCTGTCGCTACGGTCGACCGAATCGAGTCGTCTTGCTCAACTCTGGATTGGCTTGAAAATCTTGGAACCCCTCGATGTACGGAGCGAGTAGGTCTGCGATATCGGTGGCGGTCTGGGCTGCGTCAGTCGGGGGCCGTGAGACATACGCCAAGGCCATCTGAACGATGGACGTGCTCAGGATATCGGCTTGGCGTTTCGGGGCTTGCACCCAGCATCGCTGAAATGTGGCAGAGAGGTGATCTGCGGCTCGCTCGACAAGCTGGGTGCTGTGAACAGTAATGAGCCGCAGGAGGTCTGCGGATGCGTCTTCTTCTCGTAGCGATCTGACCAATGGGTCACGTTCGGAGACGGCGAAAAACGCAGCCAAGCCTCGGCCGAGCGCCAATCTGATATCACCAACGCAAGTGTAGAGGCCATCGTCCACCACACTGACCAGCTGATCGGTCAGTCGTATCGCGTAGCTCTCCGCCACACCGCGCCGGGACCCGAACTCGTTATAGATGGTCTGTCGAGACAAACCGGCTTCCTTCGCGACCTCGGACATGGTCACGGACTTCCAGCTCTGCCGCAGCAGGAGAGCGCTCAATGCGTCTAACGCGGTCGCACGAAGGAGAGTGCTTGCCGCTGTCCGGTAGCCACCATCAGGGCGCGCAGTGTGGACGGAACTCATGAATAGAAGTCTAGGCGCGTTCGGACATTGGTGGTGGGAGATGATGTCGCTGTCGCCAGCGCGTCGATGCTGCCAGCGATGCGACCATTGGCGTTATCTGCGGGCGAACGAACCAGGCGCAGCGGTGAGCCGAACACCTACGAAGAACTCATCTGTTCTTTCGGTAGGTTTCCCGAGCGGCGTGCAGCGAACGCAGAGCATGCAATTCGGCACAACTGCCGGCGTGTGGCGTCAGAAAAGCTCTCCATTGCAGAGGTCGGCTACGCACACCCCTCGTCTGCGTAGCTCGACCTACATCTGGCTGATTTTCACGTCGCGAATATTTCGGCGTTCGATCCGACTCGCGCACCGTGGTAGGTCAACGGATTCCACGAGGGTGCCAACATGAACAGTAGGAGCGGTGTCAATGTGAAGAATGCAAAATCCAGCACGATACCTCGATTTCCACTGCAGCCATGGAGGCCTGAAGGGGCCGTCGTCGTGGTGTCGATCGTACTGGATCGGCACCGTTCTGTGATATGTCCAAGTTGGCCAAAGTCGCAAGGAGTCCTTGTTCTTTATGCACAAATCATCCTTCCCTCTTTGACACATGAGGAATAGCTATCGTACAACTAGGTCGTATCGAGTTCGCTCCCGTACTTAAAGGAATCAACCTTGAATCGAGCATTGGACCGTCTCGCAGTTCGTGGTCGGGTGCTGGTCACACCCTGCCAGGGGGAGCCCGAACTGTGGGACTACGAATCCGATCCACCCTACGAGACGGTTGCTCAGCGAGCTGCGCGTCATAAAACTGCAGCAGACTCTTGCATGAAATGTCATATACTGACCGACTGCGAGCAGTATCTTGCTACTGATCCTTCGCCAGTCGGAGTGTGGGCCGGTCGAATCTTGGAGACGTCCGAAGGATCTGTCGAATCAAATGCGGCGAACATTGCGACAGGTGAAGGAATCGAGGGCAAAGAAATGGATATGAATGACCGAATCAAGTCGCTTTCACCGAATGCGGCATTCGATATTCTGATAGCAACAATCGTGAATCAGCATGGCAATGGAGTCTGACGAACGTGACGCTGGAAACCTGGAAGGTTTGAGCCGGGTCGCAGCCACCCTGCTCAAACCGTCAACCGTGCGTCTGCTGAGCCGAGCGGTATGGGTAACTTGAGTACTGTGCTGGGTGTCCACCACGCGGCATCCAGCGCAATCCTGAGGTTCATGAGGATGCCGGCATCGTCCAGCTTGCAACCGCACTCTTTCGCTGCTTGTCGGATGCGGTATTTGACCGTGTTTCGATGGATCGTCATATCGTGAGCGGTCGCGGTAACGCTACAGTTGTTTGCTAGGTAGACTCGTAAGGTCTCGCGGAGCCTGCGGTTCCGCGCACTGTCCAGAAGCAAGCCTCCGAGTGAGTCTTCCGCTAGATCCCTTAGGATTTCCGGATCTTCGAGCAGAAGAGTGATGGCTGCAACTTCCTCGAAAGTTACCACCGGACTGATGTCGACCTTGCCGTCCGAAACTACGCGGGCCGCGCGCTCTGCCTGCCTGGCTGTCTTCCGAAAACCATTTTCACCACTCTGCACGGTTCCAATTGCTGCTCGAATTCGGCCGTACTTCTGAAGAACGTCTGTAACGCTTTCAAGGCAAATCCTTCCGGCGTGAATTATCGGAAACCAAACCAGGGATCGGGCATCGCCTTTACTGTTGACTTGCGGTCGACCGATCGTACCGAGTCTGACGCCAACGGTATCTACGAGCTGGTGCCAGGACTTTCTCGGGAATGGTTCCCGGTCATTCGTCCAAAACTCAATGGCAATATGGTTTCCTGTGAGATTGTAATATGAATCGATTTTGTATGCGCCCAAAGAATCTGTGCATGATGTCGACATTGCGCGTTCGAGTTCCGTGTTTACAGAACTATTTTCTTCACGTATCTTCGATTTCTCCGCTTCGTATTCTGAACATGCGTCCTGACGCACGCGGTCTATGAAGACGGCAGACCTGCTGACCAGATGCGCAAGTTGATTCGCGGCCAACGTGTGCGTAGCACGCGAGAGCGAGAACAGGACATGCTCAAGAAATCTCGATTGGCCCAGGTGATAAGCGCGCGCGAGCGCCGTCAGCGGGACATGCGTGTGTGCGAGAACGCGAGCATGGCACAGGGCGGCATGCGGAGCTCGCAAGTTGTCGTGCTCAGTCCTGTCGGCCAGGAAGTCGATAGCCGCATTGATGTTGGCTTTCACGCTGGTGTGTAGAAGTCCGGTTGCGTCTGCATTGCCGTTCATTTCATGGATTGATGCACTTATGAATGAAGAGATATTCTCCGTCAACTCTGCCTTTCTGTCCTCCATCTCGTCCACAAGTGTTTCCATCAAATGAGTCGATATCATTTTAGTGTCATACCTATCCTGGTAGTTCAATTCTGGAGCGGCGCGCCATTTCGGTGACGATCGCTGCGGATCTACCTTGTCGATCTCGGGGCTTGCCCCGCCGCCTGTGCACCTCGGCTTCTCGTCAGAGCCCTCCTTGCTGGCTTCTGACGCACCGGCTCCTTTCGGTTCGGCTCGCCGGTGACGGAAGCGTCAGCGGCTTGTGGTTAATGAGCTGCACCACTAGTATCTGTACACGCAGGCTGCATCTGTCAATTAATTGGACAAAAAGTCATCGTCTGTATAGTAGTGTGCCCGGGTAGGCAGGCGGTCGGCTTTGGTCTCACCGTCGAGGGGGCGCACTCTCGCGCTGGGTCCCGGCCCCTGGGGCGAGGAGCAGTTATCCGGTTTGAAGAACCAGAAGGAGACGCCATGGCGACGCCACCGAGCAGTTCAATCGATTACGACGTCTTGATCGTCGGTTCGGGCTTCGGCGGAAGTGTCACCGCGCTGCGGCTGGTGGAGAAGGGGTACCGCGTCGGGATCCTCGAGGCCGGGCAACGCTTCGAGGACAAGGACTTCGCGAAGAACAGCTGGGATCTCAAGCGTTTCCTGTGGGCACCGAAGCTGGGTCTGTACGGAATCCAGCGTGTGCACCTGCTGCGCGATTGCCTCATCCTCGCCGGTGCCGGAGTGGGCGGTGGATCCCTGAATTACGCCAATACTCTCTACAAGCCGCAGGCACCGTTCTTCGAGGACAAGCAGTGGGCGCACATCACCGACTGGAGCAGTGAGCTCTCTCCGTTCTACGACCAGGCCACCCGCATGCTGGGCGTGGTGCGCAACCCACACATGACCCCGGCCGACGAGGTCATGAAGTCGGTGGCCGAGGACATGGGCGTCGCCGACACCTTCATTCAGACGCCGGTGGGAGTGTTCTTCGGAGACGAGCCCGGCAAGACCGTCCCGGACCCGTACTTCGGCGGTGCAGGTCCCGAGCGCACCGGATGCATCGAATGCGGTGAGTGCATGACCGGTTGCCGCCACGGAGCCAAGAACACCCTGCTGAAGAACTACCTCGGCCTGGCCGAGCGCGCGGGAGCCGAGATCGTGCCGATGACGACCGTGACCGGTCTCGTTCCGCGATCCGACGGCACCTGGGACGTCGACACCGAGCGCACCGGCGCTCGGCTCCGCAAGGGCAAGAAGACGTACAGCGCAGCCAATGTCGTGTTGGCCGCGGGCACCTGGGGCACCCAGAATTTGCTGCACAAGATGAAAGACACGGGCGCGCTGCCCAAGCTGTCGGACACACTCGGCGAACTGACTCGCACCAACTCCGAGTCGATCGTCGGAGCGGCCAAGCTTGCGGTCGATCCGAACATGGACCTCACGCGCGGAGTGGCCATCACGTCCTCGTTCCACCCCAGCCCCAACACGCACATCGAACCGTGCCGCTACGGCAAGGGCTCGAACGCGATGGGAATGCTGCAGACCCTGATGACCGACGGCGGCGGAAAGATCCCGCGTTGGCTCAAGTTCGTGTTCGCGTTGATCGCACACCCGGTTCAGTTCGTTCGCGTCGTCAATGTCCGGCACTGGAGCGAGCGCACCATCATCGCGCTGGTGATGCAGAACCTCGACAACTCGATCACCACATTCACCAAGCGTGGGCCGTTCGGCCGCAAGATTTCCAGCAGGCAGGGCCACGGCGAGCCGAATCCGACGTGGATCCCCGAGGGCAACGACGCCACCCGGCGCATCGCCAAGAAGATCGGCGGCGTCGCTGGAGGCACCTGGGGAGAGCTGTTCAACATCCCGCTCACCGCGCACTTCCTCGGGGGGTGCGCCATTGCCTCGGATTCGGCGCACGGCGTCATCGATCCGTACCACCGCGTCCACGGATACCCGACGCTGAGCGTGGTGGACGGGGCGGCTGTGTCGGCGAACCTCGGGGTCAATCCGTCGCTGACCATCAGCGCGCAGGCCGAGCGGTCCGCCGCATTGTGGCCGAACAAGGGCGAGCTCGATCTTCGTCCGGCACAGGGGCTTCCGTATCAGCGGCTCGATCCCATCGCCCCCAACTCGCCCGTTGTTCCGGTGGACGCTCCGGGTGGGCTGAGATTGCCTATCGTCG
This sequence comes from Rhodococcus sp. NPDC079359, assembly GCF_040702585.1. Classification (NCBI taxonomy): domain Bacteria; kingdom Bacillati; phylum Actinomycetota; class Actinomycetes; order Mycobacteriales; family Nocardiaceae; genus Rhodococcus; species Rhodococcus sp. NPDC079359. The sequence continues at coordinate 11,199 of NZ_JBFBLH010000003.1, read as the reverse complement.
AGATCCGAAATGGCCATCTGGTCGCCGGTGAGACGGCTTCGCGGTGAAAGAAGTACTTGGTGAGCGCGCATTTCGAAACAGGAGCCCAGCCGCTCGATGCCTTCGTGCGGAGCGCAGAGTTGTCGCACTCCACATCTGGAGTGGACTCAGGTCGGATCTCTGGGGCGAACCGTCTGACCCGAATTCACAAGTTTTTGACTCTACGGAACATGGCCGCCATTCACGTTTGCGGCGACACTGTTATCAATCGCGAAGAAAATTGAGGAGTTGACATGGCAGTTGTAACTTTCGTCGCCCACGATGGTGGGAAGCACGAGGCGGGCTTGGTCGAAGGTCGATCGTTGATGCAGATTGCAACCGACAATGCTGTGCCGGGGATCGATGGAGACTGTGGGGGCGAAACGGCCTGTGGCACCTGCCATGTGATCGTCGACCCGCAGTGGTCAGGAGAGGTGGGTCTGTCCGGTGCCAACGAGGAGGAGATGCTGGCTATGAACCCCGAGCGTGAACCCACGTCTCGGTTGTCGTGCCAGATGGTGGCCTCAAAAGCGTGGGATGGCCTGATCGTTCGAACACCTGAATTCCAATTGTGATGTGTGAAAGGCAGGCACGACAGCATGAAAGTTTCTGAGTCGATCACCGACAAGGTCCAGTCGACCATCCCTATAGGGCTGCAGATCCAGGGCGCTCATCTGTACGACAAGACCCGACGGTGGGTGACTGGCACGAATGGCAAGAAGATCTTCGTCGAAAGTCCCATCCCACCGGTCGAGGATGTCGAGCTCGCCGACATCGACCTCAGTAACCCCTTTCTCTACAGACAAGGGCGGTGGCAGTCGTACTTCGAGCGCGTGCGGAACGAGGCACCGGTTCATTACCAACCCAACAGTCCGTTCGGCCCGTTCTGGTCGGTCACGCGCCATGCCGATATCGTGGCCGTCGACAAGAACCACGCTGTGTTCTCGGCCGAACCGTTCATCGTCATCGGCGTCCCGCCCCGGTTTCTCGATATCGAGATGTTCATCGCGATGGACCCGCCACGCCACGACAAGCAGCGCGCTGCCGTCCAGGGGGTTGTCGCACCGAAGAACCTCCGGGAGATGGAGGGACTGATCCGATCGCGGGTACGGGAGGTATTGGACGACCTCCCCTTGAACGAGCCGTTCGACTGGGTGCAGAATGTCTCGATCGAGTTGACAGCTCGGATGCTCGCAACTCTTCTGGATTTCCCCTACGAACAACGCCGCAAACTCGTCTACTGGTCCGATTTGGCAACCTCGATGGAGCAAGCCAACGGTGGGCCCTCGGACAACGACGAGGTGTTCGAGGGCATGCGTGACATGGCCCGTGGCCTCAGCGCTCTCTGGCATGACAAAGCAGCCAGGAGGTCTGCAGGGGAAGAGTCCGGTTTCGATCTGATCACCATGTTGCAGAGCAACGAGGACACCAAGGATCTGATCGATCGTCCGATGGAATTTCTGGGCAACCTCGTCCTGCTGATCGTCGGTGGGAACGACACGACGCGTAACTCGATGAGCGGTGGCGTTCTTGCGTTGAACCAATTCCCCGACCAGTTCGAGAAATTGAAGGCCAATCCCGATTTGATCCCCAACATGAACTCGGAAATCATCCGATGGCAAACACCCTTGGCGTACATGCGCCGAATTGCCAAAGCCGACACCGTTCTGAACGGACAATTCATCCGCAAGGGTGACAAATTGGTGATGTGGTATGCCTCGGGTAACCGCGACGAACGCGTTTTCGAGAATCCTGATGATTTCATCATCGATCGTGCCAATGCGCGCAATCACATCGCGTTCGGATTCGGTGTACACCGGTGTATGGGCAATCGGCTGGCCGAAATGCAGCTGCGGATTCTGTGGGAGGAGTTGCTTCCCCGCTTCGAGAACATCGAGGTCGTCGGCGACCCCGAGTATGTTCAGTCGAATTTCGTGCGGGGCATCAGCAAGATGATGGTGCGCCTGACGCCTACTTCCAGCGCATGACATCGCAACGGGCGATCATCGTCGGCGCAAGCCATGCTGGGGCACAACTGGCAGCTAGTTTGCGCCAAGAAGGTTGGACAGGCGAGATCGTCCTCATCGGTAACGAGTCTGCCACTCCCTATCAACGCCCCCCGCTGTCGAAGGCATACCTGGCGGGCAAATGCGTACTCGACGATATCGCCATTCGCAGCACGGACTTCTACTCCAAGCAAGGTATTCAGCTCCTGAACGCGCAGGTGGAGGCCATCGTTCGGTCGGAAGGCAACGTCGTTCTCGACACCGGGGAGAAGCTGGCTTACGACAAGCTCGCGCTGTGCACGGGAGCCCGCCCTCGTCGGCTCACCGTTCCCGGGGCCGATCTCCACGGGGTCTACTACCTACGTACCGCAGCGGACGTCGAGAGGATCCGTATGGCCACCGGCCCTGGCCGGCGGGTGGTGATCGTCGGAGGCGGCTACATCGGACTCGAGACAGCGGCATCGCTGCGCGCACTGGGCGTGCAGGTCACAGTTCTCGAGGCAACTGGGCGTGTGCTCGAGCGGGTCACTGCTCCCGAGGTTTCGACGTTCTTCGAGCGGATACATCGCGAGCAGGGAGTCGACATCAGAACGAACGCGATGGTCGAAGGCCTGTCCGGTGACCGTGAGGTTCGTGAAGTCAGTTTGGCCAGCGGGGAATCGATCCTCGCAGATCTGGTCATCGTCGGTGTCGGCGTCGAGCCGAACACCGACCTCGCCGCCGACGCGGGTCTTGTCATCGACAACGGCATCGTGATCGACGATCACACTCGGACCAACGACCCCGACATCATGGCGGCGGGGGACTGCGCGAGCCACGACATGGCCCGTTACGGCCGTCGACTACGGTTGGAGTCCGTCTCGAGCGCAGGAGAGCAGGCCAAAGTCGCTGCCTCGACCGCCTGCGGGAAGTCCAGAAAAATCGAAGCGTTGCCGTGGTTCTGGTCAGATCAGTATCACTTCAAGCTGCAGATCGCCGGCCTCAACACTGGATACGACGAAGTGGTTCTCAGTGGTGATCCCACCCGTGACAGTGATTTCAGTTGCTTCTATCTCCAGGCCGGTGAGCTCATTGCCGCCGACTGCATAGGTCGCCCGCGCGAGTTCATGTACAGCAAACGGGTGATCGCCCAGCGACTCTCCGTCCAACGCGAAGACCTGATGCTCGGCGGACTCGCGCGCAACTGACCGATCCTTCGGTCGTTGTGCACACAACAGCAACCGGTTTGCTCAGAGAAGGGAACATCGGCGATGACCATGACAGACCGCCCGCCCGGGGCACATACGACGCAGCCACCGCACGCGTATCTGGGAGCAACGGACTTCCTCGACATCGAGCACGAATCCGTGCGGGCGTTCACCGCCGCGGCAATCGGGGATGCGAGCAGCGACCGTGACAAGGCCAGACGCCTCTTCGCCGCCGTCCGCGACCGGATCTGGTACGACCCGTACACCGTGTCGGACGATCCTGCCCACTATCGAGCGAGCTTCGTCCTCGAGACCGGGCGCGCTTACTGCGTCCCGAAGGCGGTGCTGTTGACCGCAGTGTGCCGGGCGGCGGGTATCCCGGCACTGCTCGGTTTCGCCGACGTCCGAAATCACCTGCAGACCGAGACGTTGCGCGCGCTGATGGGCGGCACCGATCTGTTCGTCTACCACGGCTACAGTCGCCTCTACATCGAGGGCCGGTGGTTGAAGGCCACGCCGGCATTCAATGTCGAGTTGTGCGCTCGTTTCGGCGTGCCGCCAGTGGAATTCGACGGCGATCGCGATGCTCTCATGCATGCCTTCACCGCAGACGGAGCTCAGCACATGGAGTATGTCCGCGAGCGAGGAGTCTTCGATGACCTACCCTTGAACGCGATCTTGACGGTGCTTCGGCACGCCTACGGCCCCACGATCTTCACGGGCGCTCACCCACTCGATGATGTTTTCACCGGCCGCACCCGGCCGGGCGAAACTCCCGGGGATCGAAACTCGCCGCGGGAGTCTCGATGAACACAAGCGGTGAGAACATACGCGCCGAACCCCGTATCGCGGCCGACTGCCGATCGGTCGGAGCTCTCTCCGCGAACAATCGCGATCGTGAACACTCGGACCGCCTCGGACACCTTCGAATCGGGTGAGCCGACACCTGCTGGCAGAGCTGTGCCACATGACTGTCTCGTCGGCGCGGCCGTGTTGAGGCCGGGCACCGGAAGTTGCACCGAACAGACGAGACCCGTTCTGCCGCTGGGGTTGCGGCCGATGAACGACCGATCCGAACGCCTCCCCGGGCACGAGACGCCGCGCGATACCCATATCCCTCTCCTGTGTGCGCAGCCGCTACCGCGAGAGCGGCCCGAACGGCGTCTACCGATGTCTCTTATCTATGCAAGGAGCGCAGCATGATGAACAACGCACCTCACACCCCCGCCAGGACCGTGGCGATCACAGGTGGAGCTCGCGGCATCGGCTATCAGACAGCGAAGGAGTTGATTCGACGAGGCCACCGGGTCGCCATCGGCGACATCGACGAGGCACGTGCGAAGGAGGCCGCCGCCGAACTCGGGGTGAAGGTCGTCACCCGACTCGACGTCACCGAACCTGACTCGTTCACAACGTTTCTGGACCTGGTCGAACGTGAACTCGGACCCCTCGACATCCTGATCAACAACGCGGGCATCATGCCTACCGGCCACGCCCACGAAGAGGACGATGCAGTAACCCGGCGGCAAGTCGAGATCAATGTCCTGGGGGTCATCTTCGGGACCAAACTGGCTCTTCAGCGCATGCTGCCGCGCCGCACCGGACACATCATCAACACTGCGTCATTGGCCGGCGAGCTCGCGGTACCTGGTTTGGCGACCTACTGCGCTACCAAGTTCGCAGTCATCGGATTCACAGAGGCCGCACGACTGGAGTACCGCAAGTCAGGGGTTCGACTGTCCACAGTCCGCCCGACGTTCACCAACACCGAACTCGTCGCCGGAACCGCCGGCGCAAAGGGATTACGCAACGCCGAGCCGGAGGAGATCGCCCGCGCGACAGCAGATCTGATCGAGAATCCACGCCCCTTCGTCCGCGTCACCCGTCTCGCCGGCGCAATGGTCGCGGCGGTGAAATTCGTCCCCCGGCGTCTGGCGACCGGACTGGGTGCGGCCCTGAACACAGATTCGGTGTTCCTCGCGGACGTCGACATGGCTGCTCGCCGAACGTATCTCGACAGAATCCGGAACAGCTGAGCGTGCCGACACGCGCGCTCGACCATCCACCCGAAAGGCAGCCACAGTGACCCACACGACTCTGATCGAGAACTATCCCCACCGGATGGGAGGGCACTGCGGGTCAGGTGCAATGCGAGACCTTCTCCAGTGGCATGGTCTGGGATGGGACGGACCACCCGACGAGGGGTTGGTGTTCGCACTGGGTGGTGATCTGGGTTTGTCCTACCTGCGATCGGACGACCTGGTCCCACCGATGTACCTGGTCGGCCGCGGTGCCGACTTCGAGATCGACTTACCGCGCAGGCTCGGCGGACAAGTCGAGGTTCTCACGACCGACGATCCCGCTGAGGGATGGTCATGGGTTCGCGACGACATCGATGCGGGACGACCCAGTCTGGTCTGGGCCGATATCGCTGAGCTGCCCTACCTACGGGTGAAACTGCAGATGAGTCGTCACGACATCGTGGTGATCGGCTACGACGAGATCGGGGGGACTGCCTCGGTCGTCGACAACGATCGGGCCGATGTGCAGGAGATCCCGCTCGACGCGCTCGCTCGGGCGCGATCTTCCACCTCGTTCCCGCAACCGACACGTCACTGCACGTACCGAATCACATGGCCGCAGACACTGCCGCCCGTGTCTACTGCCGCGGCCGCGGCCTTTGCCCGATCCGCCGCCAGCATGCGCGCCCCATCGACACCGGGAATAGCCGACCACGTACCAGCGGCCGGTGCCGAAGGATTGGCCGCGGTCGACCAGCTGGCAACCGACGTCAAGAGCTGGGTCGACCTTCCGCCCGATGACCTCGAGACGTTGCTGTTCAGTCTCGGTATCTTCATCGAAAAGGCCGGAACCGGAGGCGGGCTCTTTCGTCGGCTTCTCGCCGACGGCTGTACCGAGATTGCACGTCTGACCGGGGATCCCGCTACCGCAGACCTCGCGGTGGCCGCCGATCACTGCGCCCAGGCCTGGACCGAAACTGCCCGCGCCGGAACACAACGCGGTCTCGATGTGCGAACACGCGCAGCTGCGGTGGCCGTGTCGGCTGCCGAACTGCCTGCACTCGAGCTGATCCTGGTGGAGTCCCTGGAGTCTGCTTCACGCTCGCTGTCCGCCATCACGAGATGATGCCCATCGTCGTTCGACGGCGCGCGGTAGACGGTGCATCGCACTGTGCTGCAGCCTCTCGTGCCGGATCGCCGCAGGCGTGCGGAGGCACCGAACGACCGAAGAGTTGCCGGACGGAACAGTCGAACGCCTCTCGGTGGACGCTGCATCGATGCCGTGTCGTTGCTCGGCAACAGACCCTGATCTCTGCCCCGCGCCGACAACAATTCAGCCGCCGACGGAAGCCTTCGATGTTCGCGGTCACCGTTTTCGGCTCGACGGCCGCGTCGTGTGCGCTATCGGGCCAGGCCCGTTATCTTCTAGCTGATACTTGAAACCGAGGGCTACGGTAGCCAGACCCGGTATGACTTCTCGCCCCTGTCATCGATGATCCGGGGGGGGGTGGGGGGCTGTCGCCGGGTGTTGACGTCGGATCGGTGACCGGACGAAGGACTGCTTCATGGCCACGAGCTACGCCGTGTTTTGCGGCATCGACGTGGGAAAATCCGAACATCACGCCGTCGGTCTCGCCGTCGACGGAACCCGTCTGTACGGCAAAGCCCTACCCAATGACGAGGCCCGCCTGCGCACAGTGTTCGACCGCCTCGCCACGCGCGGGCCGCTGTTGATCGTCGTCGATCAGCCTAATACGATCGGCGACGCCCTGCCGGTCACCGTCTCCCGATCCTGCGAGCACCAGTTCGCGTCCCTACCGGGTCTGTCGATGCGCCGCATCGCAGATCTGTATCCAGGGCAAGCCAAAACTGATGCGCGGGCCTGCGTTCACATCGCCGACACGGCCCGGACCATGCCCCACACGCTGCGACGAGTCGATACCGGTGATGACACACTCGCCGAGCTCGGTGTGCTGATCGGTTTCGATGACGATCTCGCCGGTGAAGCAACCCGCGTCAGCAACCGAATCCGCGGACTGCTGACCGGCATTCACCCCGCGCTCGAACGAGTCCTCGGACCGCGTGTGACACACCCGGCAGTGCTCGAGATCCTGTCCCGCTGCGGTAGCCCCGGCGGCATCCGCGCTGCTGGTAAGCGGAAACTGACCGCTTCGCCGCCAAAAACGCGCTCAGGATGGGGGCAAGACTGGTTGCGGAGATCTACGCCGCACTCGAGGCTCAGACGGTAGTAGTGCCCGGGTCTGCGGCTGCCGAGACTGTTCTACCCAAACTGGCGGACTCGCTCAAAGAGACACTGCAGCAACGCAACACAGTTGGCTCGGACGTCGAGAGGATGCTCGGTGCCCACCCTCTTTCCTCGCTCCTGATCTCGATGCCAGGCGTCGGAGTCAGGACTGCCGCACGCATCCTTCTCGAAGTCGGTGACGGATCGGCATTCAAATCAGCAGGACACCTGGCCGCCTACGCCGGCATCGCACCCGTGACCCACCGATCCGGCACCTCGATCCGAGGTGAGCATTTAGCGTGATCAGGAAACCGCAAACTCAAACGCGCGTTGTTCCTTTCGGCCTTCGCCGCGCTGCACGACCCCACCAGTCGCGCCTACTACGACCGCAAGCGAGCCGAAGGCAGGAAACACAACGCCGCGCTCATCTGCCTCGCTCGACGCCGATGCGACGTCCTGTACGCCATGCTCAAGAACAAGACCCTGTACCAACCGCCCGCAGCTCACGCAGCTTGACAGAAACCATAGGGACACGTTATTGAGGCGTGAGGTTCACCCCAACGGTACCAACGGCAGCGGTTGTACCCGCGTTCGCCGACGATCACGGTCGGATGCCGTGCGTGGGGTTGATCTGCCGCGAGGATTTCCGACACTGGAGATGACTATTCTGAAGCCGCGTTTGCGGACTGCCCGTAACTGTAGTGGACAGCGTTCGGGGTTCGGTACCCGAGCGCCGAATGGCGGTGTTGTGAACTGTAGAAGCCGTCGATGTATCTGACGATGTCTTGTCGTGCTTTGCTTTTGGTGGAGTAGATCGTTCGGTAGACGCATTCGTTCTTTGTCGGCGGCCATGAAAAACTGACCACAGGCGGCCATGAATATGCCCACTGACGGCCGATAAGAACTGACCACTCGCGGCCACGAATGTGACCGCCTGTGGCCACGAATCTGCCCAGACCACACCCATCCTCTCGGCGCGTCAGCGCCGAGGAGGCCTCTCCTGCGGTTTCGATACCGATGCCTAGTCCGTATCGAATCCACCGCAGGAGAGACCACGTGAAGTCTGACGGAGAACTGATGGACATACTCAATGCATACGACCTGACCGGATCATTGCGGGCCGCCGCAGACTTGTGCGGCTGCTCCCACAACACCGTGAAAAAGGCCGTCGAAGACCGAGACGCCGGCCTGCCACCGGCCACCCACCGAACCAAAATCACCGACGACTGGCTCGAATACCTCGAAGAGTGGGTCTCCAAATCCAAGGGCAAGATCCGCGGCGACAAAGCCCACGAGAAACTTCTCGCACTCGGCTACACCGGTGCCGACCGCACCACTCGACGCGCCCTCGCCGAAATCAAAACCCAATGGAGACTGGGCAATACGAGAGTGCACCGGCCATGGATCACCGAACCAGGACTGTGGCTGCAGTACGACTTCGGAGACGGCCCGGTCGTCGACGGCCGCAAGATCGTGCTCCTCGTCGCCTGGCTGGCCTGGTGCCGCTACCGCATCGTGGTCCCACTACGCGACCGCACCGCAGCGAGCGTCTTCGCTGGCCTGGACCGGGTCTTCCGCATCATCGGCGGCGCACCGACCTACCTGCTCACCGACAACGAAAAGACCGTTACCGCCGGCCACGTCGCCGGCGTCCCGATCCGCAATCGCACCGCGGTCACCTTCGGTCGGTACTACGGAATCACCGTGCTGACCTGCCAACCGGCGGACCCTGCATCGAAAGGCGGAGTGGAGAACGCTGTCAAACTCGCCAAAGCCGACATCGTGCCCACCGAGACGAACCTGCTCGAGCAGTACGCCACCTTCGCCGACGTCGAAATCGCGTGCACGGCGTTCATGACCGAGATCAACGCCCGAGTACATCGGGCCACCCGCCGCGTCCCGAACGAGATGCTCGCCGAGGAACGACCCGAGTTGCACGGTATCCCCGACATGCCGCACACCGCAGTCCTCGGAGTCGCTCGCCGAGTCCCCGACAACACACCGATGGTCACCTTTGATCACTGCCAATACTCGACACCAGCAACACTATTGGGTCAGAGCGTGTGGGTCAGACTGCACGACGGGACAGATGAGGTCGTCATCTGCGCTCTCGATGACGGTGGCCCGATCGAAGTGGCCCGGCACGCCCGCACCACACCCGGCAGCCCCGCCATCGACGACGCCCACTTCCCCGGACATCACCCGAGGATCCCCGGCGACTACAGCGTCCGCGCGCGAACAGTATCCGAACAGCAATTCCTCGCGATCGGGGAAGGTGCCGCGACATGGCTCAAGGAAGCCGCCGCGGTCGGCACCGAACGGATATACCTGAAAATGTCGCACGCGGTCGATCTCGCGCGACTCGGAGTTCGGGGCGATGTCGATTGGGCACTCGGGCACGCAGCGGTGCACGGCCGCTTCGCCACCGGCGACCTCGACTCGATCCTCGCATCGAAGGGAATGGACCTCACCCGCCGCGGCGCATCCGAATCCACCTCCCTCACGCAAGGCACATCAGGATGGAACTTGTTGGGCAGCAACGCTATCGAACACAAAACCGCCGACGAGACGAACGAAGGTCAGCGATGAACACCGTCACAGCGGAACTCCCCACCGACCTCGAAACGCTGCTGCGGCAACTCCGCCTGCCGCATGCCAGGTCCATCGCCGCCGAAGTCCTCGCCACCGCACGAGCACAACGCTGGGACCCCGCCGAGGTCGTCAAAGCGCTTCTCTCAGAGGAATCCGCCGGCCGGGCACGATCGATGCTGACCGCCCGCCGCAAAGCAGCGGGATTCCCCACCGGGAAGACCTTCGAGGTCTGGGACGAGAACGCATCATCGATCCCGCTTCCCACCCAGCATGCCCTGCAGACCCTCGAATGGGTGCATCGCCGCGAGAATCTGGTGGTCTGCGGGCCGGCCGGGACAGGCAAGACATTCTTCCTCGAAGCGTTGGGACAGAACGTGATCCAAGCGGGGATGCCGGTCGCGTGGTTCACCCTCGAGCAGATCGGGGTCCTCGTACGCGCGCACCGATCCGACGACTCACTCGGCAAAGCGATCGCGAAGATCGTGCGCGCCGAACTCGTCGTGATCGACGATGTCGGGCTGTTGCCCGTCGGGACCGATGCCGCCGAAGGGCTGTACCGAATCGTCGAAGCAGCCTACGAACGCAAGTCCGTCGCGATCTCCTCGAACCTTCACCCGAGCGGGTTCGACGAACTGATGCCCAAGACCCTCGCCACTGCAACGGTCGATCGGCTGCTGCACCACGCGCACCTATGCCAAACCAGCGGCGATTCGGTCCGCCTCGCCCAAGCCCTGCACGGTCAGGGGGTCAAACCCTTGACCTGACATGATGCTCGACCGGTGGCGGACAAACCCGACATGGGCAGATTCGTGTCCGCCACCGGTCAGTTCTTGTTGGCCACCCATGGGCAGTTCTCGTGACCGCCTGTGGTCACTTCCCGATGTCCATTGACAGTTTTTGAAATCAGCGAAGAAACTTTCGGCCATACTGTTGCCCCACAACACCCCGCGAAGACCGCATCCGCGGAGAGCTCACGAGAGCCCGGTAAGCCCGGTAAGCCCGCGAGGTACATACGGCAAGTTCGGAGTGGAAGATGATAGTGCCCCATGGGGTGGTGTAATTCGGATCGGTGAACCATCCGGTTCATGATCAACGAGTTGTGTTGTATGTTAGGCGCTTTCGAGCTGAGG